>NZ_JBTLRW010000004.1:0-423162 GCF_054483875.1 Paenibacillus sp. BAC0078 | reverse complement strand
CTCGGTGTATTTGACGGTCTACCCGGACTGGATGCCGCATTCAAAGAAGTGTACCCCAAGGCCGATGTACAGCACTGTGTCGTTCACAAAGTCCGTGCCACGTTCCCCAAAATCCGGGTCAAACACAAGACGGACGTCATTGAAGCGCTCAAAACGGTGTACACGGCGTCCGATGAAGAGTTGGCCCGGGCCGCATTCGATACCGTCAAAGCCAAGTGGAGCAAACTGTATCCGAAGGAAATGGATTCATGGGAAGAACAGCTGTCCACGCTACTGACATTCTACAAGTACCCTGCAGATATCCGTAAAGCGATCTACACGTCGAATCCGATTGAGCGAATGAACAAGGAAATCCGCAAGCGACTCAAACCGATGAACAGTCTGACCAATATGGATGCGGCAGAAAAAATCGTGTACTTGGAGGCGATAGACTACAATGAACGTTTTGCGGATCGGATGGTCCCAGGGTTTGGCGCACCAACAGTGAAAGAGCAGTTAAGCAAGTTATTTGAAGAACGCTACCCCACGGTCGAAACAATGGCCGCAGATTAGGTGTTCGCGAGTGTGTAGTGGCGGGGTTCCCCCGCCACTACACACTCTTACACCCTATAAGATACACCCGATGAGATACTCTACTCTTACACAAACTTCTTGACACTACCACCCCCGGCCCAGCTATGACTGAAATAACGGCATTTCTGCTGTTATTTCGGCCTCTAGGCCGGGCTGCGGCCGAATTAACTGCATTTCTGCCGTTATTCCCGCCTCCAGGCCAGGCTATGGCTGAATTAACGGCGTTTCTGCCGTTATTCCCAGCTTTACACCGGCTTCCATTCCTCATTCTCCCCCCGGTATTTCCGGTAGGCAACGTAGACCAGCGAGGCTATGATGAATCCTCCAGCCAGCAGGCCCCAAATACTATACCCCTGCGGGGCAAGCGGCAGCGTGAGTGCCGGTTCGTTCCGCTCTTTTCCGAACAGCACCCGGGCCGCGTCCTGGCCGTAGGAGATAATCTCCAGCAGTCTGGCACGCTGTATAGGCTGCGATGAAGAAGGAATACCTGCTGCATAGGACAGCCAGGAATCAAAGGCGTTCACACTCTCCGGTGTGCGGGAAATGATCACTGCGGGCCGGATATTGTCATATCTCCCCTGCAGCCGGTCAAGGGCTGTCTGCCAGCCCTTGAGGTCATTCGTCGCAGCGCTTTGCTCCATATCGTTCAGATCCTCTCGGATCAGCTTATAATATTGCAGCCACATCGGCTGGCGCGGATGGTTCAGACTGTTGACGGCAAGCCGGAGTCTCGCGGCAGCGGCTTCCCATTTTTGCGGGGAGATTTGCGCTGCGGCCAGCGTTCCTTTCAGATCTATAATGACCGAGGACAATGCGTTCACCCCTTCTACAGAGGTAAGCCCTTCAAAGGATGAGGAGATAAAGATCTGTGAAATCTTCCCGCTCTCCTCCCTAGCCTTGACCACATCGCCTTCCTCCACATATCCATACAAGGCTTCAGCCGACTCTTCCAGCTTCTGCGCAGCATTCTTGGCGGTAAGCGGCGGTGCAACACTGCCCGCAGTAGTTCCTGCATGCAGAGACACCCCATTGCCGGAATCCTGTGCGGCTGCCTCAGCCTCCGCATGAACACTTCCTGCACTCATGCCGGCCAGCAGCCAGCACAGCACCCAACCTGTCAGTACAACATACCTTCTGCGTGGCATGAGACATCCCCCCTACCCTAAATGTATGGCAGGAGGACAAGAGTTAGAACAGCCTGTCAGTACCGGCTCCGGGACTTGTCCAGGGAAGACCTCCCTCCAAACAGCCAGGCGGCGGCTGCGCTGAAAAAGGTAAGCCCAATAGTGGCGTATTGCACACTTGTCACATCATCCTCCAGAACGGAAGGGAGCCAAGGATACACTCCTTCAGAATAATCCACCATATCATTGGCAAAGGTCCAGAGCAGCGCCAGGGGCAGCATTCTGCGGAAGGAGAAGAAACGGGCGTAGATCAGCGCTTCAACCGCCATTCCGGTATGCGAAACCACCAGCATCCAGTCCTTCCAGCCTAATTCATTGCCCTGATAGCCTCCGGCAAAAATTATGCCAACCGCCCAAATCCCGTACTTCACCGACGTGACAACCGCCAGCGCTTCAATCAGCTCACGGATGAGCGTTCCTTTTAACCCCTTAGGCGGATAGAGCAGCAGCAGCAGAGCAAGCGTAAAGAACAGGCTTGCCGTCGGGCTGTCAGGGACAAAGGGGAGCAGCCAGGCAGGATAATTTTTTGCCGTAAATTCCAATTGATTGGCATACCATATGTACCCGTAAATCGTACCGAGAAAATTCACAATAAAGAGCAGCCACATGACTCCCCGGTGCTTGAACAGCTTGTCGAACCATTGAAACGGCATATACAATCTTTACCTCCCGAATGTGGCAGCTTAATATGAATGCATACAAAAGCCCGACCGCAAATACGATCAGGCTAGTGCGTCATTATTATTTTACTGTTCGCTTTTTTGTTTGGCAAGCCAGCCCGCCAGGCTGTCGATATCCTGCTCGCTCAGTCCTGCCGACATCGCTGTCTCTGCCATCGGCGGCATCTGCCCCCGGCCGTTTTTGACGATCGTGAGAATAGCTTCCTTATCCAGCCTATCCCCCACTCCCCGCAGCGACGGCCCTCCGGCACCTTTCAGATCCACCGCATGACAGGTCACACAGGTGGCCTGCTTGAACAGCGCCATTGCCGGATCATCCTTGTCCACGATGGCAACCTCCTTGGCCTTCACCGCGCTTGTGGCTGGCAAGCCCTTGGCTTTGTTCTCGGCCGCCTTCTCCTCACGCTGCACATCTTCAGGGATCTGTCCTGTTTCAGCCATTTCATGCTTATATTCTGTCCAGGCGGTATTGGTTAAATAGATGATCGCGGCCAGGGAGAGGAACATCAGAGAAGAAGCAATCGGACGGCGGTAGAAGCGGCGCTCACGCCCTGTATCAAGGAACGGAGCCAGCAGCAGCGAACCGAAGGCCACCCCGGTAACGCCCAGCGTTCCCAGCACGATATAATCGCCCGATGCATAGGGCAGCTTCAAGTATTGATAGAGAAACAGGAAATACCAGTCCGGAATCGGAATAACAGTAGCGCTGGCATTCGCGGGAAACCCGAGCGGAGCCGGCTCAGAAATCGTCAGCACCAGTATGCCCACCAACACCACGACACCGACCATCCACTCCTTGAGCAGAAAGTTGGGAATAAAAGCTTCCGATTTGCCGGGATATGCTGTATAGTCCGGCGGTGTGATGAAGCCATTGCCCCTGCGGACCCGGGAATCCCCCACATATACAACCTTTTCTTTGGACTTGTCGCCGTGAGCCATTGCATTTCCTCCTTTGCTGTGGACCAAGCTTACAACGGACCAGAGATACCCTGTCTGCGGATCATGATAAAGTGTCCGACGAGCAGAATAAGCAGGACCGCCGGGAGGAAGAATACATGGAGCGCAAAAAAGCGGGTCAGCGTTTCCGCACCGACGATATTGCCGCCCTGCATCAGCTCCTTCAGCACCGGCCCCATGACCGGTACGGAATTGGCAATCTCAAGCGTAACCTTGGTGGCAAAATAGGCCTTGTTGTCCCACGGAAGCAAGTAGCCGGTAAGCCCCAGACCCAGCATCACGAAAAAAATCAGCATCCCGACCACCCAGTTCATCTCGCGCGGTGCCTTGTAGGAGCCGGTGAAGAATACGCGCATCGTGTGCAGAAACATCATCACTATCACCAGGCTGGCCCCCCAGTGGTGCATCCCGCGCACAATCTGCCCAAAGGCAACCTTAGTCTGCAAATATTCCACACTGGCATACGCATTTATAATATCAGGAACATAATACATGGTCAGGAACATGCCCGACAGGATCTGAATGACCGTAATGAAAAAAGTTAGCCCGCCAAAGCAGTACACAAATGCCGAGAAGTGATGGGCCGGATTGACATGCTCGGGAACCTCGTGGTCTGCCACATCTCTCCAGATCGGCGTAATATCCAGACGTTCATCAATCCAGTTGTAGATATTTTTAAACATCAGATCTACGCCTCCTTATTAACCTCGGTATTGGGAACGATCTCGCCTAGGTAGACCCATTCTCCGTCAATCTTGATCTTGTACTGGTCAAGGGGCTTAGGGGCTACAGCGAGATTTTTACCTAGCTTGGTATACCTCGCTCCATGGCAGGGGCAGTGATATTCATCCGGGTATGCCTTGTCATTGTTCCAGCCCACCGTGCAGCCCAAATGCTTGCAGACCGGCGAGAGTGCATAAATTTCTCCGTTCTCGTCCTTACGTATCCACGCGGTCAGCGTAGCTGTACTGGCATACCAGCCGTCCTGCTGCGCCAGCTCAAAGGTAAATTCCTGCGGAACACCGGTGATTTTGGCCGTCTCGGCAACCTTAATGAATTCTCCCGCACCTTTCTTATGTAATACCGGATCTACGGCGAAACGGATCATGGGCAGAAGGGCTCCCGCTCCCATGAAAGCGGTTGCACCACCAAGCGTATACGTCAAGAACTGTCTGCGTGACATTTCTTTTCGGCTGGGAGGTCCTTGCGGAATCGGCTCATGCTCCTCATTATGGCTGCTCATACGGTGTGTAACCCCCTTTTCAATAATGGAGAAGGCACCTGCAGATTAGATAGTAATACATATTCTGTAAATTAACTGTTTTCAATGACAATAGTCACACAACATAAGTTCAACCTAATCATAGCCCAGGCTCCATAACCCGTCAAGAATATTGTCTAAATTGTGACAGGCGTATTTTTGCCTTTTTCAATAAATTGTTGATTTTCTGTCACATTTATCTTATCTTCCCTGCTGCCACATCGCTTGTATTTTCTCACTGATATAGCTGCTTATTGAAGGAGCTTGAGAGGCCTGAATATCAGTCAGGGAAAGGAGTAAATCGCTTTCAGCAATTCCCATTCCCGATAAGGAAACATCCGCCGTCAGCACAATCACATACTGGAAGGTTTTGGATTTGACTTTTCGGCAAATCTCGTTGACTACCTCGGCCGAATTAGCTTCTATGTACTGCACTGCCGGATAGGTTACGATGCGGCCCTGGAATGGTTTTTCAACCAGCTCAAGAAAATCCCGCAGCCGCTCCAGCGCCGCCGTCACCTCGGCAGGGCTTTCTGTACCGCTCAGACCCGTTAACGGAAGCAGACAAGTATCATAAAATCTGCCGTTTTCTGTCCAGCTATCTGTAGTGAAATCACTGAATTTCATAATAGCTCCCCCTTAATCGAAACGGTCTCCCGTCTACCTATCGTGCCCTTATTATTATCAGTTAAGCTTCAGCTATTATAAGGTACAGGCGGCGTTACAGACAATGGACGGACATGAGCTATTCTTTGTACATATGAGAGCGGCCACAAAAAAAGAAATGCGCCAGGCGCATTTCCCTTTAGTTTATGCCAAACTTTTCAGTTCTTCAGTCAAATTGCGAAACGCCGCCTTATCACCGGCAGCCAGCGCCGTGTCGATCTCCCGGTACAAGATGTCGGTACGGCGCTTTCGAAGCGCTTCATCCCACACCATTTCTGCCATAAGTCCTAGCATCACTTCATAGGTAGCCTTCATTTTGTCCATTCGATACACCTCCGCTGTCTAGATAATTCCATATTCCTGTGCTTTTTTCACATAACTCGCGCTTGTGCGTGACATCCTCAGCAGATCCTGTTCATTCAATTCACGGACCACCTTAGCCGGTGAACCAAGGGAGAGGGTATAGGGCGGTATGATTTTGTTTTCGGTTACAATTGATCCGGCTCCTACTAAAGCATATTCACCAATCTCTGCTCCGTTCAACACAATCGCACCCATTCCGATTAATGTGCCTTTGCCTATCCTGCACCCGTGGATAATCGCTGAATGGCCGACCGAAATATCATCAGCCAGCACCAGCGGCAGACCTTCCGCCACATGGCCTACGGCTCCGTCTTGGATGTTGCAGCGCTCCCCGATAATGACCGGAGCAAGATCTCCCCGCAACACTGCATTGAACCAAATGCTGGAGTGACGGCCCACTCTTACATCTCCTACCAGCTTCGCCCCTTCGGCTTCGAATACAGATTCGTCAATCTGCGGTATGTAGTTCCCATAAGCTATCCGCATCCTTCTCCCCCTTACCTAAGCTGCTTCGGAATAGCTGCCTCCGCTCCCCAAGGAGTGATCATGACTGCGGGACCCTCAGAGGTCTCGCCTAACCGCAGCATCCCAAGATGCAGCATCATCCGCAGTATGCGCTGTTCCAGAATCGAAGCGGCATCATCGTAATAAAACGGCTTAATCAGCCAACCGATTCCCGCAAGCAATGAGGAAACAGTGACCCACTTCCCCGCGCTTACACTAATCCAGTATACGAGGGATGAGAGATTGGGAACAGCGCCTTTATACAGTTTTAACCAAAAGGAATATAACTGCATCAGCCTTTCCGCATTCCCCTCAGACACCTGCTTCTCTCCCGCCACGGTAAGCTTTAAGCGAAAGCCCTCTTCCGAGGTCCAGCGGCGGTGACGGGCATAATCAACCATAAGGGCCAGCCTGGGCGGATAATGCTCACACGCTCTGCCATAGCCGAATCTCCAGCCGCCTTTGCCAAGAAGGGGTTCAGGAATCTGGAGGGCATTCATAATCCCCTGCTGATATCTTTTATACATCGCGCCTTCCTGGTTCAGCTCCGGCTCATTCTCCTTGACATAACGCAGAAGCAGCAGCAGATCGCCGGCCAGCATATCCCCTTCGGCCCGGTATATTGCAGGCTCGGAGCTTAAGGGAATACGTTCTTTGAGATATTCGCCCATTTCTTCACGGAAACGGTTCTTCAGATCCTGGGGCACTTGGAACAAATACCTGTTTTGCTGAGAAGCGCCGCTGAAGAGCCAACCGCCGTTTTTGAACCGGCTGATCATTTCACGGTAGCCCCCATGTTTGCCGGGTACGGCATCGAACGAAGCAAGCCTCGCAGCAGCAAGCAAATCTTCAAGACTGTAATGGCTGCGCTCATCGAACAGCAATGTGTTCAGAAACCGCAGCTCCTCGGGGGCGCATTCACGGATATGGGATTCCATGAAATCCCGGCTTCCCAGTGTGATTAATATACTTTGAATCAAATCATGTTTAGAATTTCGTTTGCAATCACACTGGTAGTGTCCCGCTATGGCGGTAAGCTGACCAATGTCCGCGTAAGTGAGCATATCCGCCAGATTCATCTTTTATCGCCTCGCCGTTTTACTACCATTATGGGAAATACAGCCCTTTTTATTCCTTATTTCTCAAAAAAAAATAACCCGAAGGTTCGGGTTAATGCTGATTTTGCAGGATATGCCGAGTACAATTGTACAACAGCGGATTCCAGTCCTGATCTTTTTTCTCCAAAATGGTAAGTGAGAGGTTGCCCAAACGCTCTGAAAATTTATCCTTATACAATGCAATGTATAGCTGTGCCAAAAACCCGCCATGCGATATGACGAGAATATTCTTCTCCGGGTGACGCGCCGCAATCTCTTCCATAAAATCCAAGGCACGTGCCTGCAGTTGTTCATCCGTCTCTTGTCCGAGCGGCAGCCTATTCCAATCCTTGCCCCATTTCTCTTCGCGCTGCGCTGCTGTCATTCCCTCAACCTGGCCATAGGCACGCTCACGGATGCGGTCATCCGGCTCAAGAAGTGGAATACCGAGCTTACCGGCAATAATCCGGCCTGTCTCTGCTGCGCGGGAAAGACTGCTGGTAATGCAATAATCCCAGTGGTAAGGCTCCTGCAGAAGCCGGTCTCCCAGCATGTCAGCCTGCCTGCGGCCTTCGTCATTTAGCGGAATGTCGCTTTGCCCCTGTATTCTTCCCTCCACATTCCAATCCGTCAGCCCATGGCGTATTAAGCCGATCAGCATCGCCTATCACCCAGCCCTTTCTTTTATGTTTGCTTACTAATGTAACACGAATGAAAACAAATGTCTTCATTTTGAAGATTAATCATGTATATACATTCAGTCTCCGCGCAAAAAGGAAAAACAAAAAAAGCCCGCTTTACCCTAAAGGTAAGTGAGCTTCCTAATGTCTGCGGTAACGGTTCAGTCTGAACAGTAAAAATATCGACAGCCCTACTCCCAGCATGGACAGCATCATCCAATATTGCGGGTGGGTTGGCCCCATGCTTACGACGAGCGGCTCAATAATGCCGCCTCCCGCTTCCGAAGCCGGATAGGAGGATGACCAGTCCAAAGACGTACCGGCTACACCCGTGTCCACAATTCCGCTCTGGGCTGAAGTGGTGTTATCAGGAGTTCTGAACATTGTGAAATAAAGAAAGCTGGATATAAAAACCGCCAAAAAGCAGGCGATCCAAAGGCTCAGCCGACGGCGGAAAACGGTAGAATTCCCAGGAGACTTACCGTCCCCCGGCAACAGCCAAGGGCTTTCCAGGTAAATCCGCTCCATCACCCGAAGATTGACAGCCTCCGCACGTTCTTCGCTGACTTCAATCTTTGTTTCTTGCATCAGCTCGCTGCTCTCCTGCCAGAGCGCCCACTCAGCGCTGCAGTAAGGACAGCCCGCAATATGCCTTTCCAGTTCAATCCGCCTCGGGTCGGTGGGGGGAGCGTCCCACAGAAGCGGAAAGGAATCCTGCGCTTCCCTGCAATTCATTGGCCTTACACCCTCTCAGCCTGCTCTTCTGCCTCAGGCTCATAAAAATAGGATTCGAGCTGGAGCTTCACACTGCTCCTGGCACGGAACAATAGTGACTTCACGGAGCTTACACTCTGATCCAAAATCACAGCAATCTCCTGGTAATCCATCTGATCGTACTCCCTCAGAATAAGCGCCGAGCGCTGCTTCTCGGGGAGGTTATTGATCGCCTCACGAACCAGATTCATCCGTTCTTTACGTAGCGCGGCCTGCTCTGGAGCCACTTCGGACGGGGCTACAGGCGTATATCCGCTCTCTTCCAGAGACACGTTGCCGGCACGGTTCTTGCGCAGCTCGCTAAGCACCGTATTCCGGGCGATTGTGTACAGCCACGTCGAGAAGGATGCGTCCACCTCCCGGAAGGAATGAAGGCTGCGGAAAGCCTTATAGAAGGTCTCCGAGCACAGATCCTCGGCAAGCAGCTCCAAATGGGAATTCTTGAGCATATGATAGACAAAAGCCAGTATTTTACGTTGGTAACGCCGCATTAATTCTGAATATATTTCTGTATTTCCTTGCTTGATTAGCTGGATCAACTGGGAATCCGTCATGGTGAGATCGGCCCTCCTCGCCCTTGCACGTTTAATCCCGTCCGGTCCATACTTCGTTATACCGGGCCGGGCTCAAAAAGTTGCGGTACTATTCCAAATTCGCAGCATTTTAACGCAGATACTTCCTATGTATATTCAGGCACCCGAAAAATAAGGCATGCATATCCACTGATTTCCACGCAACAGATCACCGGGTCGTTATGTATGTACCTGCTGGAAGTCTATAAACATACTAAGCTAGTATAACATATATTCCAACTGGATGACATTAGTAGACTTGAGCCGTCAGGAATAGCGTTCTAAGCCCCGGATTGAGGTCGAAAAACAAACAAAAATTATCCGATTTACTTTTGAATAAAGTGTTGACAAAATGTAAACGGATACATATAATAAAAGTACAGTATGGTTTCTCTCCACTCCTATCCAAAAACTACACAGTTCCAAGAAATTGTGGACTGTAACCGCTTATTATGTAAGCGGTCTTTTTTTTGTCCATTTTTAGCATCCATTATCTAATAGTTATAAACACTTCTATTTTTCGTATGGTTACCTGATACAGATGCTGGAATTCATGGCCTTCCAATTAATCCAAACAAGAGGAGCTGGTTAAGCTCAGCCATTTTTTCTTTGTAATTACCGGTTCTTGCCCAGGATACTTGGAGCGACCCGATTGCATTTAATAAGTCTAAAATGGTTTCAAGAGAAACCGAACGATCAACTGCCCCCTCTTTCCTCCCGAGCGCAATGAACTCCTGTATTAGTTCGATCCTGATCCGGTTAGTATTCGCACTGTATAGGCTTGATAACACTTGATCCTCTACGGCCCCGGGGGAGCTCAGTAACTGATAATCCTGATCAGTACAAATTTCCAGGATCTGTAGGATTTTATCTTTATAATCGATGTTTGAGCTCATGAGCTCCTTGGCCTTACGGACGGTATTCTGCATCAGCATATCCGCACATTCCCTGACCACCCCTTCCTTGTTTCCAAAATAGTTATACAGCGATACAGAAGAAACGCCGGATTCAGCAGCAATGTCTTTTATACTGACATGGATGAAGCCCTTTTCTTCAAAAAGCTTCAGTGCTGCTGCAACGATTGCTGCCTTCTTATTTTGTGTTCTGATTTCGAATTTGTTCATAGCGCTGCGCTCCCTCCCACCTTATGAATAAATAAGATTAATAATATCATGATTGATTAGGTTTTTAAATATTATCATCATTATTTAAAAACCTGTTGACAGGCACTTTACGGCAGAGCTAGAATCAAGCAGTAGTAGTTTTTAAATATCAGGAGCGATATTAAAAAACTTTACATAGCAGCTGCTCTGAAGACTGGAAGGAAGAAATTCAATTCAGTTCGTATGGGCAAGCATTATTGGGAGGGATTATCCATGAAAATATTGGTGTATGGCGCCGGAGTATTGGGAAGCTATTTAGCCCATGTGCTGGTGCGCGGCGGGAACGATGTAACTATACTGGCCAGAGGCCGGCGGTTCGAAGAATTGCAAAAGAACGGTAATGTAATCCGCCATTATTTCCAGCTCTATACAACAACCGATAAGGTAGCTGTTATCAATGAGCTGCGGCCTGAGGATATTTATGACCTGATTTTTGTAGTGATGAAATATCCGGACTTCCAGTCCGTGCTGCCTGCTCTTGCGGCGAATCACAGCAATCATGTGATACTCGTAGGGAATAATGCAGCTCCCCAAGCGATGCAGAACTATCTGCAGGCGAACAGTCCAGTGGAGAAAAAGGTTGCCTTCGGATTTCAAGTGAACGGTGGTTGGAGAGAAAGCGGCCGGATGATCAACGTACGGGGTTATAAGGTGCAAATGATTATCGGCGGTTTAGGTGAGGAGCTGCCTTGGAGGGCAGTGATTGACCAGGCTTTTGTTAACGCCAATTATACATTGACTTACCATCACGATATGGATGAATGGCTGAAAAGCCACTATATAATGATTCTTCCCCTGAATTTCATTGCGTCTTCCTATGACGGCGATTTGCGCAAAGCTGCAAAAGACAGCAAGCTGCTTATGCATGTCATTTCTGCTGTAGATGAAGGCAATCAAGTACTGGAACATCTCGGCTATACGGTTACGCCTGCTAGCCAAGTGAAGCTGGCCCGGAAACAACGGAGGATGTTCCACCTTGTGCTGAAGCTTGTCTTGTCCACACCCGTTGGCCGAATGCTTCTGGGCGATAAGGCAGTGTCCGCTGACGAGGTGTCTGCATTACATCAAGCCTTTACTGAATTGAAGAAGCGTGCCGACATTCCTACCCCTAACTGGGACAGGCTCGTAATTTATCCCCAGCGTGTGCAGAAATAAACGATTCCACAGACAAAATCCCCTCCAAGCTCACTCCTTTCCTTATGTGACACAAGGCTTGTAGAAGTATCTGCTTAAAGGGGAAATTATCCTGCGTTACACGTAAACCGTATAATCGTTGTTCTGCAGCAGTATCTTGGCCCGCTCCATATCGTTCTCCTGGCGGAAGGACAGGCGCATAATGCCCGGAACATCCTCGCGGCTCTCGATAATCTGCACGTTGCTGAGGTTGATGCCCTGATCCCCAAGCTCTGTTGCGATACGCCCGATGATCCCCGGATGATCGGGAACATCAATATGCAAATCGAACAGCGGTGTGATCATCCCCTTGCGCCGCTCCGGCAACTGGCTGCGGAAATCATTCGCCTCATGGAATGCAGCCTCAATACCTTCGCCATCGGCTTCTTCCAGCATTTGGACAAATGAAGAAACCTCTTCATTCCAATCCTTGAGCAGACGAAGCATAACCGGGCGGTTGTTCAGCAGGATATCGCGCCAGATAATCGGATCGCTGGAGGCAATCCGCGTAATGTCACGGAAACCTCCGGCAGCCAGTGTACTGTACAATGAGTCCGTATCGTCATAGGCCCGGATCTGATTGACCAGAGCCACCGCAATGATATGCGGCAAATGGCTGATTGCTCCGACAATCTCATCGTGGCGGTCCGGCTGCAGCCGGACGATCTGAGCTTTGGTATGTAGAAGCAACGCTTCAAGTGCCTGATAAGCTTCCTCCGGCACTCCAGGCGGAGGTGTCAGCACATAATAAGCATTCTCGAACAGCAGCGAAGAGGCGGCTTCCACACCAGAGCGCTCGGAGCCGGCCATCGGATGGCCGCCGATGAAATGCACCCCGGGCAGATCCAGGGCCACCGCGCAAGCGGCAATCGTGGCCTTCGTGCTGCCAACATCCGTAATAATGCAGCCGGGCTTCAGCGGCAGCTTGCTCAGGCGTTGCAAATAGTCCTCCAGCATGCCGACAGGCACACATAAAAAAATGAAATCGGCGTCCAGCGCCGCTTCCTCAATAGAAAGTGTGGCCTGATCGACCACACCTCTGCTGACGTATTTTATTGCCGATTCAGGACGGTGGGCATGGCCTACAACGGTCAGGCCCTCCTTGCCTTTGAAGCAAAGGGCCAGTGAGCCTCCGATCAGACCGACACCGAAAATTGCTATTTTTGTCGTCATGTTCTTTGAACTACCTGCCTTCTATGGATTCGTCTTGTGGGCTGCCCCTCAGGCCTGTACTCCCTGTTCCTGAAGCACCTGCTCCAGAGCAGCAATAAATGCCTTATTCTGCTCCACAGATCCGACAGTGACACGAATATAAGTCGGGTACAACTGATGTCCCGCTCTGATAATAATCCCCTGACGCAGCAAGGCATCAAAAACCTCAACAGCCGGCTTCCGCACATCCACCATAATGAAATTGCCATGTGCCGGGAAAGAAGCAAGGCCCAGACGTTTGAATTCATTCTGAAGCTGCACGATGCCCGCACTGTTCAGGCGGCGGCATTCCTGCACATACTCCTGGTCTGCCAGCGCAGCCAAGGCGCCAACCTGCGCCAAGCGTGTAGTATTGAACGGTTCACGAACCTTGTTGATCAAGGAAATAATCTCCGGACTTGCCACGCCATAGCCAATTCGCAGTGCAGCGAGACCGTAGATTTTAGAGAATGTCCGCAGTACGACCAGATTTGGATAAGCATCCAGCAGCTTGATGCCATTCGAATAGGAAGGATCGGTCACGTATTCGGAATAAGCCTCATCCAGAACAACCATCACTCCGGCAGGAACCGCGTTCAGGAATTTGATCAGCGCCTCCTCGGGCACAATGGTTCCGGTTGGATTATTGGGATTACAGATCCAGATTACTTTGGTGCGGTCGGTAACCCGGGCCAGCATAGCGTCCAGATCATGCGTACCCTCCGCAAGCGGTACTTCAATCGAGACCGCACCTTCAATTTCGGCATTGCTTTTATATACGGAAAAGGTCTGATCCGCCATTATGGTCTCGTCTCCCGGCAGGAAGAACGCACGGGCAATCAAGGCAATGACCTCATCGGAGCCGCAGCCAAAAATAATGTTGTCGCTCTGCACTCCAAGGTGAGCGGCCACTGCCGCCGTCAATTCGGCAGCCGAACCGTCCGGGTACAGATACAGATTGCCCAGCTCAGCTACGATGGCGGCTCTTGCACTCGGTGAAGACCCATATGGGTTCTCATTGGAGGCCAGCTTAATGACTTCGTCTAAGCCAAGCTCCTTCTTGACCTCCTCGATAGGTTTCCCAGGCTTGTATACAGGGAGGTTAACGATATTCGGTTTCGGATTCATGAACGGTCCTCACTCTCCATAAATATTAGAACTGCTTCAGTCCTGACAGCAGAGCATTATGGTCTTAATTGTGCCACAAATTCACGAATTTGCAACAGTCCTTCACTTCGGGTGGCAGGATTGTCCAGCAGCGGAATGACATCCTCCACCTTGCGGACGATCGCGCTGCCTACCACTACGCCGTCGCAGATACGGGCAAAACGCGCCACCTGCTCCCCGGTGGAAATGCCAAAGCCTACCGCCACAGGAAGGTCCGTAGCCTGGCGGACAGACGCGATAAATTCCTCTACTCCGGCATGAAAACTGGAGCGTTCCCCTGTTACACCCAGCGAGGATACACAGTATACAAAACCACTGGCGCCGGATACGATTCTGGCGATGCGTTCGCTGGAGGTAGGCGCTACAAGCGGAATGAGATTCACCCCTGCAGCGCGGCTCCGCTCGCGCATCTCCTCCGACTCCTCCACAGGCAGATCGGGAATAATCAGGCCGCTGATCTCATGGGCATCAAGTGCAGCAAAGAAGCTGTCGAGCCCCATCTGCATGACCGGATTGTAGTAGGTGAACAGAATAAAAGGCAGCTTGCTGCCCGCTTGCCGGGCCTTCAGGGCAGTTTCCATACAGGTGCGCAAATGGATGTTGCCGCGCAGCGCTCTGGAAGAAGCGCGCTGAATGACCGGGCCGTCCGCAAGCGGATCGGAGTAAGGTACGCCCAGCTCAAGAATATCTGCACCAGCCGCTTCCAGTTCAGCGATAATATCAAGTGTTGTCTCAAGATCAGGGTCCCCTACCGTCAGGAAAGGAATGAGCGCTGTCCGGCCCTCTTCCTTAAGCTTACGAAAGGTTAAGTCCATCCGGTTCGTTGTTTCGGTTGTCATCACTTACCCTCCCTTTCTGTGTAGGCCATGATCGATTCAACGTCTTTGTCTCCGCGTCCCGACAAGCAAATAACCACGATATCATCCTTCGTCAGGGTAGGTCCAAGCTTCACGACATGGGCAATCGCATGAGCGGATTCAAGCGCCGGAATAATGCCTTCAGTAACACACAACAGCTCCAGCGCCTCCAAAGCTTCCTTATCTGTGACCGGCACATACTGCGCCCGGTGAATATCCTTGAGATAGGAATGCTCAGGGCCAACCCCCGGGTAGTCCAGCCCCGCCGAAATCGAATGCGCCTCCTGAACCTGTCCATGCTCATCCTGCAGCAGATAGCTGAGCGAGCCCTGGAACACTCCCTGTGTGCCTTTGCTCATTGTAGCCGCATGGAACGGAGTATCTACACCTTTGCCGGCAGCCTCTACTCCGATCATGGCGACCTGTTCATCCTCCATGAACGGATAGAACATGCCGATGGCGTTGCTTCCGCCGCCTACTGCCGCTACCAGCAAATCCGGGAGCCTTCCTTCGGCTTCAAGAATCTGACGGCGTGTCTCATCGCCAATTACACGCTGGAAATTGCGGACCATCATCGGATACGGATGCGGTCCCACTGCAGAACCGAGCACGTAGAACGTATCTTCCACGTTGCTGACCCAGTAGCGTAACGCTTCGTTTCCTGCATCCTTAAGGGTCCGGGAGCCGGAGGTTACCGGGATGACTTCTGCTCCCAGCAGCTTCATGCGGAAGACGTTAAGCGCCTGGCGGCGCGTGTCTTCTTCACCCATGAATACCTTGCACTCCATCCCCAGCAGCGCTGCCACTGTAGCCGTCGCCACGCCGTGCTGGCCTGCGCCGGTTTCGGCGATGACCTTGGTTTTGCCCATCATTTTGGCGAGAATGCCCTGGCCGATTGCATTGTTGATTTTATGCGCACCTGTATGGTTGAGGTCTTCACGTTTCAAATATATTTTGGCTTCACCCAGACGCTTGCTGAGGCGCTCCGCATAATACAGCGGTGTCTCCCGCCCGGAATATTGCTTGAGCAAATAATCTACTTCCTTCTGAAAAGCCGGATCAGCCGAAAATTTGCGGTAGGCCTCCTCCAGCTCAATGAGCGCATTCATCAATGTTTCAGGAACGAAGCGGCCTCCAAAAGAACCAAAACGTCCATTCTTGTCCGGTACTTGTATCATGATTGCTTCACCCTTTCCACAAAAGCTGTGATTTTGACGATATCCTTAATTCCATCGCTCTCTACGCCGCTAGAGACATCTACTCCATACGGTGCATAGCCCTCCAGCAGCTCACGCACATTATCCGGGTGCAATCCGCCAGCTATAAATAAAGGCAGGCCGTACGCAGCGGCTGCCTGTTGATAAGCCGGAATCTTCTCCCAGTCAAAGGTCCGGCCGGAGCCGCCACTGCCTGACGGATCGTATGTATCCAGCAGCACCGCGTCGACGGCCCCGGCATATGGCTTCAGATCATCAGGATTGCCTGCAGCGGCCTCTCCTGCACTTCCGGCTACAGAAAGAGCCTTCCATACCTGAACCTGTGGAAAAGCCTCCCTAACGGCCCGGCAATATTCCGCGCTTTCCTGACCATGTAGCTGAATTACATCGAGCCTTACGGTGGATAGAAGCTCCTCTAGCTCTGTCAGGGCAGGATTCACAAACACTCCTGCGGCAAGCGGAGGCTTCCCGATCTCCCAGCCGGCAAGCTCGGCAATAAGCTCTGCCGCACGCTCAGGGCTTACCTTGCGGCGGCTCTTTGCAAACACAAATCCGACAACATCCAGAGGTAATCGCTTCATAGATTTTAGCACTTCAACGTCCTGAAGTCCACAGATTTTTACCATTGTCTTAGCCATGAGTGGCACGATCCTTCCCTGCGGGCAGCGCGCCCATCAGCTGATTCACAGCCTCTTCCACATCCGGCTTGCGCATCAGATACTCTCCGACGAGGACACCGGCAGCACCGGTAGTTCTCAGATAGTCGATATCTGCCGGTCCGGTTATTCCGCTCTCACTGATTACGGGAACACCCGCTGGAAGCAATGCGGCAAGCTCCGCTGTAGTGGCAAGCGATGTTTCAAACGTCCGCAGATTGCGGTTGTTGATGCCCAGCAGCACGCCAGGATGCTGCACTTTTCCGGTAGCCAGCACCGTTTCCAGCTCACTTCGGTCATGAACCTCAATCAAGATATCGAGTCCCAGCGCTGCTGCGGTATCCGTGAATGAAATCAACTGCTCAGACGTCAGAATTGCAGCAATCAGCAGTATGGCATCGGCTCCGAGCAGACGCGCTTCATAGATTTGCCGCTCATCAATGATGAAATCCTTGCGCAGCAGCGGCAGGCTTACCGCCGCTCTTACCTGCTGCAAATAAGCGCCGCTGCCTTGAAAATAATCCTTATCCGTCAGGACAGACAAGCAATCGGCTCCGCCCGCTTCATACCCCTTGGCAATGGATACCGGATCGAAATCGGCACGGATCAGACCTTTGGAAGGCGAGGCCTTCTTCACCTCGGCGATCAGCCCCATCGACCTGTTACGCGATTGCGTGAGCGTATTGCGGAACCCTTTTGTAGGCGGCAGTGCTGCAATTTGACGTTTGGCCTCCTCCAAAGAGAAGGTTTGGCTTAAGACTTCAACTTCTTTGATTTTGGTGGCGACAATCCGGTCAAGATACATAATCAAGCTCCTTCGTCATGGCTTTAAGCTGTTCCAGCTTCTGCAGCGCAGCACCGGAATCCACTACTTCTCTCGCTTTATCCACACCTTCTCTTAAGGTGTCGGCTAGTCCGGCAACATAAATGCACGCACCCGCATTGGCCAGCACTATGTCACGGTAAGGATTAAGCTCCCCTCGCAGAACCCCCATAATAATCGCAGCATTCTCCGCCGCATCTCCGCCCAGCACATCCTCCAGCGGATGCGTGCTGAGTCCCAGCGCCTGCGGTGTAATCTCGTATGTGGTTACTACACCATTTTTCAATTCGGACACCTGTGTGGGTGCCGAAATGCTGATTTCATCCAGACCGTCCAGACTGCTGACAATCATCGCCCGCTTTGACCCGAGCTCTTTCAGGACGCTTGCCACAATCTCCGTTTTGTCTCTGTCGTAGATTCCCATCAGCTGACGGTCAGCCCCTGCCGGATTCGTCAGCGGGCCGAGCATATTGAACACCGTACGTACGCCAAGCTCTCTCCGCGGAGCTGCCGCATGCTTCATCGACGGATGATAGATCTGTGCGAACAGGAAGCAGATGCCGATGCTGTCCAGACACTGCCGGGCCTGCTCCGCATTCAGATGAATATTGACGCCAAGCGCTTCCAGCACATCGGCACTGCCTGCCCGCCCGGAAGCGGAACGGTTGCCGTGCTTCGCCACTCTTACGGAAGCTGCGGAAGAAATAATGGCCGAGGCGGTGGAAATATTGAACTTATGAATGCCGGAGCCGCCGGTTCCGCAAGTATCAAGCAGTTGTGAGCGCTCTGTAACCACATGCGTGCCGAATCCCCGCATTGCTTCAGCGAAGCCGGTGATCTCTTCAACGGTCTCCCCCTTGATCCGCAGAGCAGTCAGCAGCGCACCAATCTGCGCAGGCGAAGCCGCTCCTTCCATAATCGTCCCCATAATCTCACGTGCCTGCGGACGGGTAAGGTCCCGTCCCTCAATCAGACTTGTGATACCCGATTGTATCAATTGGCTTGCATCCATTGCTGTCTCCTCCTAACGATTATAATCAAGGGGTATATTCGTACATGTAATCCTGGTTGATGACCTGCTTCTCTTTCACTTCAGCCGGGAACATGGCTTCCGCCATCCGGATGGCCTTCAGCATAGCTTTGGCCTTATTGACCGTTTCCTCATATTCCTTCTCTGGAACCGAATCCCAGACAATGCCCGCTCCAGCCTGCACATAAGCCCGACCTTTACGGAAAATGATGGTCCGAATGGTGATGCAGGAGTCCATATTTCCCGAGAAGCCAAGATAACCAATCGCTCCGGCATACGCGCCTCTTGCTTCCTGCTCCAGTTCGGCGATAATTTCCATTGCCCGCAGCTTGGGCGCACCAGAGACGGTACCGGCTGGCAGGCACGAGAGGAAGGCATCGAAGAAATCTTTTCCTGTGTCAAGGGTGCCTGATACATTGGAGACCATGTGCATCACATGCGAGTACTTCTCAATTTCCATAAAAGAATCGCATTTGACCGTACCGAACTTCGATACCCGACCCAGGTCATTGCGGCCCAGATCGACCAGCATCAGATGCTCCGCCCGCTCCTTCTCATCCTCCAGCAGTTCTGAGACCAGCGCCCGGTCCTCCGCTTCATTCGCGCCCCGTGGCCGCGTTCCGGCAATCGGCCGTGTCTCCACCCGGCTTCCGTCCACCTTGACGAGTGCCTCCGGGGAAGTACCGACGATGATCTCCTCATCCATTTTCAGATAATACATATAGGGTGAAGGGTTCAGGGTCCGCAGCATCCGGTACACATGAAGGGGAGAGACTTCGGTATCAATATGCAGACGCTGCGACAGCACCACCTGAAAAATATCCCCCGCCCGTATATATTCCTTGGCCTGCTCCACATTGCTCATATATTGTTCTTTGGTGAGGTTCGAATGAATCTCGCCAAGCTCAATGTCCTGGGGAATGCTGCGCCGGTTGACGTTTTCCTTCGGTCCTTCCTTTTGAAGCTCTTCAGCCATATTCTCTAAGCGCTTGCTCAGCTCCTCATATCCCGCGCGGATATCGGAATCCGTATCCCCGTCCTTGATGTGCAGGTTGCCGACCAGCAAAATCTGCTGCTTCACATGATCAAATACAATGATGCGGTCACAGAACATAAAGCGGATATCATCCATGTTCAAATCATCCACCGCATGCGCGGACAGCTTCTCATAATACTGCAGGAGGTCGTACCCGAAGAATCCAATGGCGCCGCCTGTAAAAGGAGGCATTTCGTCGAGCTTGGGACTGCGGTAGGAGCGCAGCAGCGCTTTAAGCTCCTCGACGGGTTTGCCGAGCAGACGTTTCTTCTCACCGCCGACCTCGACGTGGATTACGCCTTTTTTGCCGGAGATCATCAGGAACGGATCACTGCCGATAAAAGAATACCGCGCCCACTTTAACCCGCCTTCTACACTTTCCAGCAAAAATGCCCGGTCCTGCTCAGCAAAACGCTGGAATAACCGGATCGGCGTCTCCATATCGGCGAGCAGCCTTTTCACTACAGGAATCAGATTATATTCCCGCGATAGCGACAATACTTCTTCTACTCTTGGATTCGTCACTTGGGATACCTCCTTGGGATATTGTTTATATTGTCCGAAACACAGAAAAACCTCTACCGAAGTAGAGGTTAATGTAAATAAGTAATGTGAAAAAGCGCGTATGAGCGGCACAAAACCATCATCAAAGGTACACTTCTCCCATAAAAGAATACAGCTATAGCGCAAATCAACACTAGAGAGTATTCATAACAAAGAGAATTGCCTTACATATGGTATGCCTGTACTCAACTAAAAATCCTGCACTCTGCTCAACTATACTCATCTCAGCTTAACTAAACTCTGCTTCACTCGGCTAACTACACTATACATGATGGCGATAGATAATGGCAACCCCGCACAATGAATTTGTTACTTCTTCTGTGAGAGATCAGGACGAAGCTTCTGGGCTTCATTCAGATAGACATGGCGGATCTCCCGCTGTGATTTCTCTGTGTTCACCTGTACCATCAGCCGGATGCACTTCGGCAGTCCGCCCTTGACAGGAATCTCCACAGAGCACATCAGCGGCACCCATTCCCAGCCTTCGATCTCACGAATGGCTCTTGCCGGAAAGGTGGCATCCAAATCGCCCGTCACAGTTATCCATACACTGCAAATATCCTCGGCGATCACATCGTTGCGCTCAACAATCTCACGCAACAGCACAACCGTCTCACGCAAAATCTCGTTTTCCTCGTTATGGACTACGGTAGTAGCACCGCGTATTCCCCGGTTCACCACGGGCTTTCCTCCTTCTTAAGCTGCGCGAGGACTTCACGCACAGCACTCTGCTGCACTTCATTCACGATGCTGACGGCCCCAATGGAATCCGGTACGACAAAGGTCATCTTGCCTTCCTTGAACTTCTTGTCATGCATCATCGCTTCCATCAGCTCATCCTCGCTGTACTGCGCAGGCAGTCTTACCGGCAGCGAGAGTGCAGACAGCATAGAAACGGTATCCTCATAAATCGCCTGGTCCCGGCCAAGCTTGGCTGCGAGCAGCGCAGAACCGGCCATTCCGATGGCAATGGCTTCGCCGTGGAGAAATACGCCGTACCCTCCAACCGCCTCAATCGCATGACCAATCGTATGTCCCAGGTTCAGAATCGCTCTTTGCCCGTGCTCGCGCTCATCATTGCCTACCACTGCGGCCTTGATCGCACAGCCGCGCTCCAGGGCGTAGCCCAGCGCCTCAGGGTCCAGGGCAAGCAGCTCGCTTGCATGCTCGCGGCACCAGTACGCAAATTCACGGTCCAGAATCAGACCATGCTTTACTACCTCTGCCAGTCCCGAAGCGACCTGACGCGGTGGAAGCGTGCTCAGGGTGTCCAGATCATACAGCACCATTGCAGGCTGATAGAAGGCGCCGATCATATTCTTCGCCAGCGGATGATTGACCGCCACCTTACCGCCTACGCTGCTGTCATGGGCAAGGATAGTTGTAGGCATCTGAATAAAGCCTATTCCCCGCATATAGGATGCGGCTACAAAACCTGCTAAATCCCCTACTACGCCGCCTCCCAGCGCCAGAACCCCCGAGCTGCGGTCCAGACCGGCCTGGATTGCGGTTGTAATGACCTCTTCATACACAGCCAGCGATTTGGAGGCTTCGCCTGCCGGGATAACATGGCTGACGACAGTGTATCCGCGCTCCCGGAGCGAAGCTTCGACCACCGGCAGATAGCGGGGGCCAACTTCGCTGTCACTGACAACCAGGATCGGACTGCGGAGCGGAAATCCGGCTTCCACACATCTGCTGCCGATTTCACGCAGCAGGCCGCTGCCGATATGAATCGGATAGGAGCGTTCACCTAAGCTTACTGTTATGCTGCGCATGATTAGTAGCTCTCCAATTGGGCTTGGTAGTTGGCATAGTTCGCCCGGATTTCTTCCAGGGAATCGCCGCCGAACTTATCAAGGAAGGCTTTGGCGATTTCCCAGGCCACCACATTCTCCAGCACGACACAAGCTGCCGGAACAGCACATGCGTCCGAACGTTCCACCTGGGCGGTGAAAGGCTCCTTCGTGTCGATATCGACACTTTGCAGCGGTTTATAGAGCGTAGGAATGGGCTTCATTACGCCGCGAACCACAACCGGCATGCCGTTGGTCATTCCGCCTTCGAAGCCGCCCAGACGGTTGCTTGCCCGGTAGTAGCCCTTGGAGGCTTCATACATAATCTCGTCATGAACCTGCGAGCCGCGCAGCTTGCCCGCTTCAAAGCCAATGCCGATTTCAACACCTTTGAAGGCGTTGATGGACATTACAGCTCCGGCGATGGCGCCATCCAGCTTGCGGTCGGATTGGACATGGCTTCCCAGACCAACCGGAAGACCCTCAACGATGCATTCCACGATGCCGCCAATGGAGTCGCCTTCCTCCTTGATCTTGTCTATGTAAGCTTCCATCTTCTGCTCGGTTTCTTTATCCACGACCCGCACAGAAGACGCTTCAGTCTGCGCGATCAATTCGTCAATCGGAAGAACATTCGCAGGCGCTTCAATCTCGCCAATGCGGATCACCTGTCCGGCAATCTTCACACCGAACGCTGCAAGAAGTTGCCGGGCAACCGCGCCTACGGCTACTCTTGCCGCCGTTTCACGCGCGCTGGAGCGCTCCAGCACATTGCGCAGATCGGTCAGATTGTATTTCAGCCCGCCGTTCAAATCCGCATGCCCGGGACGCGGACGGTTCACCCGCCGCTTCTCTTCGTCACTGCCCGGAATCGGCTCGATGTTCATAATATTTTTCCAGTGGGTCCAGTCCTTGTTCTCAACAACCAGAGCTACAGGAGCTCCTGTGGTGGAGCCGTGACGCACACCGCCGACAATTTGTGCGGTATCCTTCTCAATTTGCATCCGGCGACCGCGTCCGTAGCCTTTTTGCCGCCGCTGGAGCTGGAAATTCAACTCTTCGAAATTCAGTGTCAAATTGCTGGGCAGTCCTTCAATAATAGCTGTAAGCTGGGGGCCGTGCGTTTCCCCCGCTGTCAAATAGCGTAAACTCATGCTGCGTTCCCCCTTCACACTTTTAAACTGTAAACCGCTAAAATGTTAAATGTCTTTGCTCATTATAGTATAGCGAATCGGCTTTGACAAGAAAGGGATACGGCTCAATTAAGTAACACCAGCCTGTAAAAGAACAGCGCCGCCCCTACTCTTTCGAGTAAAGACGGCGCTACTGTGTGCCCCGGGCAAATGCTCCAGTCAGCCGCCGATCCGCCGGCTCGGCGGATCGAAGTCTGCCTTGCTCTCCTCAATCGCAAGCAGACGCTGGAGCTGCCGCTCTTCAATGCCGAGGATTTGCCCGCATTCGCGGACTGTCAGAAAGCCCCGCTTGTAAGCCTCAAAGACCTTGCTTTTGTCCATCTGAATTAACGACCTTTCGCATGGCGCACGTAATCTAATCTACTATCAGTATCACTGAAAATTTACAAAAGTATACGTTACGACATGCGGTGAGCCTATGGAACATGGATATGGATTTTATGATTTCTTGCGATAGAAAAAGGTTTCTGTGGATTCGAAATTATACTGTGCCGGTGTGAAGATCTGCTCCGTGCTGCCCACGAACAAATATCCGCCCGGGCGCAGGCTTGCCGAGAACTTGTGATACAGCTTGTTCTTGGCCTCTTCCGTAAAATAAATCATAACATTGCGGCAGATAATCAAGTCAAAGCCGTCATCGAACTTGTCCAGCAGCAGGTTCTGCTTGCGGAAATCAATATTTTTCTTCAAACCTTCATTGACCTTGAACACCGGTCCTTCGGGTGTAAAATAACGTTCGGCTACATCCTTAGGCACATCCTTAAGAGAACGCTCCAAATAGAGTCCCTGCTTGGCTTTGGCCAGCGCGCCGTCATCAATGTCCGTTGCCAGAATTCCAGTCTGCGTCAGAATATTTTTGTCTGAGAGGATCATCGCCAGCGTATAGGGCTCCTCACCGGTTGAACAGGCGGCGCTCCAGAGCTTCAGCCTGCGGCCTGAGCGTTGCAGCTCAGGCAGAATAACGTCGCGCAGCACCTCCCACCGGTTAGGGTTGCGCCAGAACTCCGAGACATTGATGGTCATGCGGTCCAAAAATTCATAGAACAGCGCCTTATCCTTCATCATCGCGGCAAAAAAATCACTAAAGGAATTATAACCGTTCTTCGTCCGCAGCGTAGTGAGCCGGCGCTTCATTTGTGCTTCTTTATACTGGGACAAATCGATTCCGGTGCTTTTGTTGACGTTATGAATAAAGCCGGTGTAATCCGGGTCCGCAATCGTTGACACTTCATCTCTTTCAGCCATATTACTCCCCTGCTTCCCGCCCGGCTGCTAGATCCAGGCTGCGATGTCTTTATTGTAATCTGCCAATTCAGCCGGAGCGAAGAAATTCGCAATCTCGCGTTCTGCGCTTTCCGGAGAGTCCGAACCGTGGATCAGGTTAAGCGGTGTATGACTGGCAAAATCACCGCGGATTGTACCCGGCAGGGCTTCCCCTACCTTCGTTTTGCCGATCAGCAAGCGGGATAATGCTACGACATCATCACCTTCCCACACCATGGCAAATACAGGACCGGAGGTAATGAACCCCACCAATTCCGGAAAGAAATCCTTACCCTCATGCTCTGCATAATGTCTCTTCGCTTGCTCTTCTGTAACAGTAATCAGCTTCGCGGCTACCAGCTTAAATCCTTTGTCCTCCAGACGGGCGACAATCCGCCCGATCAATCCGCGCTGCACTCCATCCGGCTTGATCATCAGATACGTTTTCTCCATAGAGTCACTCTCCATTTTTTATTGTTCCGTATGAAAAATAAGCTGTTTTTCTGATATTATCAGAAACCTCGCCATCTGTGAACGCTTAATATTTTGAGCCCTCGGAAGCTTAATAAGCTCTGCCTGTTACAAAATGGGCAATATCCCGCAGATTGCGCTTCGTCCGGTTGCTCGGCAACTGATCCAACGCAGCCAGCGCTTTGTTTATGTACCGTGTGGCCAGCTCCTCTGCGCGGGCGATGCCTTCACCAGAGAGAATCAGTTCAATGGCACGGCCGACCCCGCTGTGCTCTTCACGGATGGAAGCCAGCTCCTCCAGCAGCGCACCGCGCAGACGCTGATCCTCCAGACTGTAGATCACCGGCAGCGTGATGTTGCCCTGCCGCATGTCACTGCCCGGCGGCTTGCCGATTTGCTTCTCCGTCCCGGAAAGATCGAGCAGATCATCACGGATCTGGAACGCCATACCGACGTTATAGCCGTAATTGTAGAGCAGCCGTGCCGTCTCCGGCTCTGCATCCGCAGCCAGCGCACCAAGCTGGCAGCTGACGGCGATAAGCAGCGCCGTTTTGCGGCGGATCCGCCGCAGATAGTGGCGCACGGTTTGCTCGGTATTGAAGAAGTCTCGGATCTGCTCCATCTCTCCGATTGACATTTCCACCATGGCTTTGGAGAGGATTTGGTGTATCCGGGGATTTTTCAGCTCTGTGGTCATGACCAGCGCCTTAGCATAAATATAATCGCCGGTGTACATGGCGATCTTGTCGCCCCACTTCGCTTTGACGGTAGGCTCGCCGCGCCGCAGCTCCGCATCGTCGATTACGTCATCATGAACGAGGGAAGCGCTGTGAATAAGCTCAAGCGGAATCGCCACACGCTTCATTTTCTCCAGATCGTATTGCCCAAATTTGCCGCCCATCAGCACAAATACAGGGCGGAGCCTTTTGCCGCCTGCCTTCAGCAGATGAAGGGAGGTCTCGGTCAGCAAAGCGTCGTCTCCCTGCACACTGCGGTATAGCTCCTTTTCAATCTGGTCCATATCTTTATTAAGCAAGCCGAACATTTGCATTCGTTTCATTCTTTCACCCGTGTCAGCAGATTGTGGCTCCAAAGCTCCATCTTCACTTCCTGCGGCAGCAGGCCCAATTCATAGGCATAGCGGAAATAGAGGTTCAGACCTTCCTGCTGCCTTTCCCCAAAGTCATAACACAAATTACGAAAGTATCCGTCCCAGTAGGCTGCCGTTCCCCCGATAACCCTGCAAGCCTCACGGATAATGGGTGCCAAATCGTGCTGGCCGCGTCTCTTACTCTCTACAAAAGCTTCGGCAATCTCGGCTATCGCCTGCGGTTTAGCTCTCACAGCTTCACGGTTCACAGCCCAGACGGCAAAAGTCATGCTTAGGCCCGTCCACTCCTTCCAGAGCTGGCCCAGATCGGTAACGATGTAGCCCTGATCCTGCCATGAGGCTCTGATCGCATTATCGCCGATAAGCAGACAGGCGTCAGCCTGAGCCATCATCGAATCCAAATCAGGAGGGGCGCTGACGTACTCCGGTTTGCCGCCAAACGCCTTTTCCATCAATATTTTCAGCAGATTGACCGAGGTCGCGGAGGTGTTCGTTACGGCAATCCGGCCTGAGGAAATCTGCTCCAGCGGCGCCTGCGAAAATAACAGAATGGATCTCACCGGACCGTCGGCGCTGACCGACAAATCCGGCAGCAACAGCAGCCGGTCGCTGGCGGCGGCATAAGCGAAGGAAGACAAAGCGCCTACATGAATGCTTCCCTCCGCCATGCCCTTGTTAAGAAAAGCAGGCACTTCACTCACCATCTTCGCCGGGTACTTCAGCAAAGAAGGATCGAAATTGTGAAATACCGGCCATGAGTTGGTATAACTGATTTTACCGATAACAGTACTTTCCGGGCGGCTCATGCCTCTTCCCCCCATCTGCGAAATAACGTATGCTCGATATTCAAGCTGTCCAGCACCTTGCCCACCATAAAGTTGATCAAATCATCCATAGATGTCGGGCCAAAATAAAATGCGGGCATCGCCGGAATAATCTTCACCCCGAGCCGGGAGAGCTTCAACATATTCTCCAAATGAATCGCATGCAGCGGTGTCTCGCGGGGCACAAGCACAAGGGAACGTCCTTCCTTCAGCATTACATCCGCAGCCCGCGTCATCAGATTGTCGGAGCTTCCGTGCGCCACAGCAGACAGGGTTCCCATCGAGCATGGCATAATGATCATTGCCTCCGTACGGAAGGAGCCGCTGGCAATGGATGCACCGATATCAGCAGCAGGGTGATAATGAAGAGAACCGGGATAGCCCCTGAACTGTTCGTTCAAGAAGCCTTCCCGGTCTGAGGCGGTAAAGCCCAGCTCTTCCTTGAACACACGCCAGCCCGCACTGCTGATCACCAAATGAACCGAATGACCGAGCGAGAGCAGACTTTCTATCAAACGGACACCGTAAATGCTGCCGCTCGCACCGGTAATGCCAACCACAAAATTTTTCGGACTTCGTTCTGTCATTTGTAATACTGCACCACCAGGTCAATCAGAGTGAAGGAGAACACAACAATACTCAGCACACCATTCATCGTGAAGAAGGCTGTCTGCAGCCGGCTGAGATCACTTGGAGACACAATATGATGCTCATAAAAAAGGATGATATAGGCTATGATCATTCCCGCCACATACCACCAGCTCAGGTCGGTCAAAAAGAGCAGCGAGACAAAGCCGATTCCCGTTAGAATGTGGAACACCTTGGCAATGGTCAATGCACCGGCAACTCCAAAACGGACAGGAATGGAATAGAGGCCCTCCTTCTTATCAAACTCAACGTCCTGACAAGAGTAAATGATATCGAAGCCTGCCGTCCAAAATACGATGGTGAAATAGAATACCATAGCCACAGAGTCCACTGTTCCTGTTACGGCAACCCAGCCGCCCAGCGGAGCCAGAGCGATGGTTAGCCCCAGAATTAAATGGCAGGCCCAGGTAAAGCGTTTGGTGAAGGAATAAAAAACAAGAAGGAAGACAGCGATTGGCAGCAGCTTTGCTGACAAAGGATTCAGCTTAAATGCCGCCCAGAACAACAAAAAGAATGAAAACGCGATGAACAGGGAAACCTCTCCAACCTTGAGCAATCCCGCCGGAATCGCTCTTCCCGCTGTGCGGGGATTCTTGGCGTCACTGATCCGGTCAATCAGCCGGTTAAGCCCCATAGCCGCGCTGCGTGCGCCGAACATGGCGACCACAATCCAGCCGATCTGCCCCCAGGAGGGCAAGGCGTGAGACACAACAACTGAACCGAGCAATGCGCCCATAAATGCGAAAGGTAATGCAAAAACCGTATGCTCAAACTTGATCATTTGAAGAAAGATGCCGATTTTCTTAAACATTTGCGTTCTCCTTGAGCCCAATATGTAGTGCCGCGATGCCTCCGGTCAAGGGGAAGGATTCCACTTTCTGCAGTCCGGTTTCACGGAAGATCACCTCAAGCTGCTCTCTGTCCGGGAACAGGGCCAGTGATTCGGGAAGCCATTTATATTGCTCGTAGCGTTTGGCAAACAATTTGCCAAGCAGCGGAAGCACGCGCTGGAAATAAAAATAATAGATGCCTTTGAACGGTTGCTTCATCGGTTTGGACAGCTCCAGGCAGACAACCATTCCCCCCGGCTTCACCACACGCTTCATTTCGTTCAATACCTGAACGGGGTCTGGCACATTGCGAAGCCCAAAGCCTATCGTTGCATAATCGAAGGAATTGTCGCCGAACGGCAGCTCCATGGCATTGCCCTGAACTAAAGAGATGCGGTCCTGAAGATTCCGCGCTTCCACCTTGCGGCGGCCGACCTCCAGCATCCCTGCACTGAAATCAAGCCCTATGACGTTGCCGGTCTTGCTTGCATCAGCGAGGGCGATGCTCCAGTCGCAGGTGCCGCAGCATAAATCAACCGCTGAATCTCCGTGCTTCATCGCCATCTTGCGCATGGTGAACTTGCGCCAGGCTTTGTGGCGGCGAAAGCTCAGAATGTCGTTCATTATATCGTATTTGCCGGCAATACTCTCAAATACGGAATGCACAAATTGTTCCTTAGGTTTGATGCCTTTATCACCCATTGTTGTAGTTTTCTCTATTGTCATTCCTAACCCTCCACGGCTGCTTGTCCGGAAATTTTCATCTGCAGGAGAAGGCGGTCAAGCGCAGCACTAAGCTCGCTGATCAGGTTCTCGTCCTTAACGCCTTGCAGCAGGCCCTGTATAGACTGGAGCGACCCGTGCAGTTTGTCCATCAGCAGGGAGTCACATTTAGATTTCAGCTTCAGCTTCTTCCAATCCTTGAGATCAAGGTCCTGCTCCAGGAGCAGCCGCCGTTCATCCTCTGTCGCGGTCTCCAGCACTTTCCAGTAGCAATAGCCCTGAATGGCGTTTGCCATATCCGAGCCGCGCCGCAGCTCCAGAAGAGCGGTCTCGCACTGGCTGAATTCGGCCAGCAGCATCTCCCACAGCTCTGCAAGCGACTCCTCAATCATCGGTGTAAAAGAAAGAAACAGCCTCATATTGAGCTGTACTGTGTGGCGCAGGTATTGTTCTGCCGATAGGAGCATACCTTTCATCTTGCTGTACAAATTCGATTTCATCACATTAAAGTCGGCTATGGCCGTGCTTAGTACGCCCACCATCTCAATCTGCCCGCGCTTAGCCAGCAAATGGTAAAACCAACTGCTGAAGTAATCTCCGGCCAGCACCTTGAGCTGACGGGACCGCATAGGATCACCACCCGGCTCATCCTGCGACCGGTCGATACTCTCATGGGTATCCAGTCCAAGCTGTACGAGCCCGGTTACAAGCGTAAACAGCTCTCCGTTCTGCGGACCGGCAGATGAACCGTGGTTAAGAAAAATATATAGCAAATGACCCCGCCCGTCTGAAAACGGCGGCAATTCCGCATGCCGCTGAATCATATCATAGTCGGTGTAAGGTTTAGCCAGTTGGGGTATGCGGTACGGTTTCATTTCAGCCTCCGAAGCCATTGACGTTTTGACAATATCTTTGTTCACAATCTTGTCTATTATATCACATGTTTTTTTGTCACGCACTCTGGACCGTCCTAGTTTCTTTTACCCAGATTAGGGATAAATGAACTGCTTCTTCCAGAGCTCACTTTCACTTATGCGGAAGCCTTTCTTGATGTCATCCGGCAGCGGCCTGCTCCCGGCATTCTGCAGAGCCTCCTGCAGCTCCAGCGACCATTCGCTCCGGCGGATATCGCCTGCAAGCAGCAGCCGGCGGCTGTCCAGCCATTTATCCTCCGCAACGATCCGCAGCAGCAGTTGATCCACGTTCGTGGTATCCTGAAAGGCAAAGGAAATAGCCATAGCCATATTCTGATACAGCTCCTGCGGCTCTGAATCATTCGCAGTCAACTTCAGATCCAGAGTCAGAACCTGGCTCTTCCAGCCTACCCTGTCAATGGACAGGGTCAGGGGAAGCTCCGCCAGCCTGTCTACGAGATTGTCATTCCCCAGAACCGTACCGCTCCCGCCCAAGGTCTCAAGCACTACATGCTTCCCGGCAACGATAGGCTCGACCGCCGCCAGCTGCGGCAGCAGTAGGGCGGAACCCACGGATATTAGAATTACTGTTCCCATCAGCCAGCTCCGGTTCATGACAAGCCTCCTTATCCTCCATCGTTGCCGCCTCGTAGTGCGAATATACGGGGAACTGAGACTCGGCTATCCTTAGTTATATTGTTAAAAAAAGCAGGCTATGCCTGCTTTTCAGCTTTCACTTTCCATTTGTCCGTGTTTGCTCCATATTTCGGCCTTGCCGCGGATTTTTATAGCTGAGGTATGATCGGTGAATTGGGCGATGAGCACCTCGCCTTTGTCCAGCTTCTCCGTGTGGTGAAAACGCGTGTCGAGCCCTCTGGTAAGCCCGATGACCTGAACGCCGTTCTCTTTGGCTTTGATTACAACGTAGTCGCTGTCCGCCGGAGTGGAATGATCGCCATTATTCTTCTCAGTCATATTCAATCCTCCTAAAAGTTTTCAAAAATAAATGCCGCCTTTGCGGGCGGCATCGTAGTTACTCAAAAAGATTATGGGATAGATATGTAGAAATCTCTATTTGATTCCGTCTTTAAGAGCTTTACCTGGTTTGAATGCAGGCACCTTGCTCGAAGGAATTTCGATTTCTTCACCAGTTTGCGGGTTGCGGCCTTTACGTGCGGAACGTTCGCGCACTTCAAAGTTTCCGAAGCCAACCAGCTGAACTTTATCTCCGTTTTGCAGAGCTCCTGTGATTGCTTCGAAAACGGCATCTACCGCTTTAGTAGCATCTTTCTTGGGAAGTTCAGTTGCTTCTGTTACCACATTGATCAAATCTGATTTATTCATGTCTTCTCACCTCCCTGGGCAAATTTCCGGTATCATACACTGTTTCCGTTTCAACGCAAAATATACGTGATAATCCCGTTTTTTACTAGATATTAGCGCCACTCTTCCTAGAAGCGCAACAAACTTATAGTAATACAGCCCATTCATAATTTCAAGGCGTTACACAAAAAAGGAGCAGAAAGTAGCATTTTTTGTCCGCAAAGCATCCTGCTCATGGTCTTCATTTACGCAAAAAGAGAGCGGGATTTCTCCCGCCCTACTCTCTTTTTACCTATAGCTTTAATTTACAAAATGATAGCAATTAATCCGCCCGAGCCTTCATTGATGATTCTTCCCAGCGTTTCCTGCAGCTTATAGCGGGCATTGTCCGGCATCATGGCGATTTTGCCCTGAATACCCTCACGCACAATGGAGTGCAGGGAGCGGCCAAAAATATCGGATTCCCAGATCTTGATCGGGTCGTTCTCGAAATCCTGCATCAGATACCGCATCAGCTCCTCGCTCTGCTTCTCCGTGCCGATGATCGGCGAGAATTCCGATTCCACATCTACGCGGATCATATGAATGGATGGCGCTGTAGCCTTCAGCCGTACCCCGAACCGTGCGCCCTGGCGGATCAGCTCCGGTTCATCCAGCGCCATTTCGGCAAGCGACGGGGCAGCGATGCCGTAGCCTGTAGTTTTGACCATTTCCAGCGCTTCCGAGAAGCGGTCATATTCACGTTTGGCATGTGCGAATTCCTGCATGAGCTGCAGCAGATGATCTTTGCCGCGGATTTCAACGCCGACAACCTCCATCAGAACCTGATCATACAGCTCTTCAGGCGCATACAGATCAATCTCTGCCACACCTTGGCCCATGTTCATTCCGCTGAGTCCTGCTCTATCAATAAAATCGTATTCCGTAAACTGGGAGACCAGCCGGTCGACATCGCGCAGCCGGCGGATATCCTTCACGGTATCACGGACGGAATTCTCATAGCTGCTGCGCAGCCAGTGATTCTCACCAAGCACCATCACCCAGCTCGGCAGATTCACGTTAACCTCATGAACCGGGAATTCATACAGTACTTCGCGCAGGACGCCAGTCACGTCCTCCTCAGTCATGCTCGCTGCACTGAGCGTCATTACCGGAATATCATATTTGGCGGCAAGCTCGCTGCGGAGCTGCTGAGCCTCTTCACTGCGCGGCCGGGTGGAGTTGATCACAAGCACAAACGGCTTGCCAACCTCCTTCAGCTCAGCGATGACGCGCTCTTCAGAATCTACATACGAATAACGCGGGATTTCAGCAATGGTGCCGTCTGTAGTCACAACCACACCCAGCGTGGAATGCTCCTGAATGACTTTTCGTGTGCCAATTTCTGCCGCTTCCTGGAATGGAATCGGCTCCTCAAACCAAGGTGTAGAGATCATGCGAGGACCATTTTCATCCTCATAGCCTTTTGCCCCCTCAACAGCATAACCTACACAATCGACCAGGCGGACGTTGACCTCCAGCCCTTCAGCAACCTTGATCTGCACCGCGTTGTTCGGCACAAATTTCGGTTCCGTTGTCATGATTGTTTTGCCTGCCGCGCTTTGCGGAAGCTCATCTACCGCTCTTACCCGGTCCGCCTCGCTCGTAATGTTCGGCAAGACGATGGTTTCCATGAAACGTTTGATGAATGTTGATTTCCCCGTGCGAACCGCGCCGACGACGCCAAGATAAATGTCTCCGCCGGTACGCTCGGCAATGTCCTTGAAAATATCCACTTTTTCCAAAAGAGATCCCCTCCTCATAGTACTCCGAAGAAAAAATGCCTGAAGAGCATCGACTTCGCGTTCCGCCGGCTATCTGACCCTTGCAGGACATCCACCGGACTTGACATTGCCCGCCAGGGAGCCTAGCCTGCCTTAAGGGCGGAACCTTCTGCCCCGAAGCTAAACTCCGAATGCTCGGACATGCATTTGGACTAGTATCATCATATGTATCCAGAACGGATTTATGACCCGCTACCCGCGCAATTCTATCGAAATTTCATAAAATCTGCCACTGCGCACCGCAGAGCGTCACGACGCCCGGAAGCCTTCTCAGCTAGCATATGAGGGAGGATGTGGGGATAGAACTTTCTTTTGGAAAGAGAATGGGATTTACTGCTGAGGGGGCTGGGGGATCGGCTGACCCCCTTGCCAAAGATAGGGCAAAGATTTCACCGGCACATAATAAGAGGCCTCCTCCAAGTAATGCCGCAGGTCATCTCCTGCTTCAGGAGAGCCGCCAGTCTTGTCAATGGCAGACATAATATCAAAACTATAGTCAGCGTATACAGCGCCGTTCATGTCCATGATGAACTCCAGCGGCTGGCCGGAATAGATGCTGCTTAATGTGATGGAGCCTGTTCCTGCTTGCTTAGAATCAATAGCAAAGAGGCCCGGATACAACTCCGGCCCCTCAGGCAATCTACCTCCGTGTGCGGACTTATAGCGGTCCACCTGGCGCTGAACATCATTGACCTTCTGAACCGTAACCAGATCCATCAGTTTGACCAAGGGCGCCTTTTCTTCATGCAATACTAGAAAATTAGCACTGCCGCCCTTCTCGAAGGCAGCCGCCGGAATTTCATCCAGATAACCTTCCTGATGCAGCTTCTCCAGATTGATAACGAATTTCTCGTATCTTGGTGTAGCTTCATCCGCATTAAGTATTGGAAGCAGCCCTTCCTCCCGCTGGTAATCGTCCACGGCTGCCTGGACACGCTTCACACTTTCGCGGTAATTGCTTCCTGACTGCTTTTGTGCCTCGGAATACATGCAGCCTGAGAGGGAGCATGACAGCAGAATTAACACAGCCAGCGTAGCCGAACGCCATTTCATTTCCAGGTTCTTCACCCTCCTGATGCAGCTCATTAAGCCCGCCTCCCTCCGCTTTTTACAGTAGTTGCCGCAGTATTCGCTACCACAGCTCATCTTCTTCCCCGCGCTTTGCCGCCTCCAGCCTGCGCCGTACAGCGGCTTTAAGCGGATCTTCCGGGATATGAACGGTCACATCATTCCATACAGCAGCTTGACAGGCCAGACGAACTCCCTCTGCCAGCAAACCGCCCAGCTTACGCCGCTCGACATCCTCCGGAGGCCTTAGAGCCGCAGCGCAGCCATCTTCCACTTTTATTTTGCACATCAGACAGCCTGCCTTGCCACCGCAGCGGGTGGTCAGAGCTACACCGGCTTTGCGCGAGGCTTCCAGCAGCGAGGTTCCGTGCTTAACTACAGCCCTACGCCCGCCCGGCTGAAAGGTGACCGTCCATCCCTTTTGTGTTTTCATGATGCACCTTCCTTCCCTGGGCCTAAGTTCTGCCCTCTGCCAGATTTTCAATGTAAATGCTTACATGATTGAAGCCGCTCCGCTAAGCAGTCCGATTAACATAACGAGGAAAGCAACAACGGACAATACCGCTCTTAACAGGCCTTTCGTCTTGCTGCGTGCAAAGGTAATCAGAAACACAGACAATCCCATAATCAGAATCGCAATCAAAGACAACCACATCTTCGTCATCGGGTCCATGTCAGAGCTCCCCCTGTTCAGCCAATTGGATTGCGATCATTATAGCATGAATTTTATCCTTTTCAGCCAGAAATAGCATCATGGTAACGAAAAAAAGAGCAAACATTCACGGAATCAGGGGGACTCCGGAACCTTTGCTCTTTGCACCGCGATAACTCACACTATTTTTTCAGCATCATTTTCATTAATGACTCCATTGTGCCTGTGTTGGCGCCGCCTTTTTTGACCGCGTTGACAATTTCCTGCACAGTAGCTTCACTGACCGGTACTTTCGCCATTGATGATACCTGCTTGATTAACTGGCGGAGCTGGGCTTCATTCTGCGTTGTTCCCGGCTTGACCGTAGCGGCCAGCTTTTTGACGGCACCTTCCGTAATGTTCTTGCCCGCCTTTTTGTTGATGGCGTTCAATGCATCCTTGGAAAAATCTCTGCTCACTTTTCATCCCTCCTCCGTCAATCCCCTTACAACATATGAGAATTTCCGGAAAAAGGTGAACAGTCATCAGGAATGCCACTGCTCCCAAGTTTCCTGGGAAATGGCTTCCATCTCTGTCTTGCGGTCACGCCCCATCAAGGCTTCAACCGCTCTGCGCGGCGATCTGCCTTTGAACAGCACATGATAAATCTGATCCGTAATCGGCATCTGCACATTCAGCTTCAGCGAAATGGCGTAGGCGGCTTCCGTTGTGCGGATTCCTTCAACCACCATTCCCATGGAGTCCAGCACCTCAGCCAGCGGTTTGCCTTGACCCAGCATCGAGCCGGCTCGCCAGTTGCGGCTGTGCTTGCTGGTTGCGGTTACAACCAGGTCTCCTAGTCCGGCCAATCCTGCAAAGGTTAGCGGGTTCGCGCCAAGCTCCACACCAACGCGGGAAATCTCGGCCAAGCCCCGGGTGAGCAGCGCCGCCTTGGCATTATCGCCGAAGCCCAGACCGTCAGACAATCCGGCACCGAGGGCGATAATGTTCTTAAGCGCTCCAGCCAGCTCCACACCAACCTGATCCCGATTGGTATACACGCGGAAATCATTGTTAATGAACAGCTCCTGCGCCGCTCCCGAACGAACGTCATCCGGCGAGGCCACAACGACTGTAGTTGGACACAGCCGCACCACTTCTTCAGCATGGCTTGGCCCGGAGAGCACAACAATCTGCCCTTCCGTGCAGCCAAGCTCCTCGGCAATAACCGTTGACATCCGTTTCATCGTCTCAGTCTCGAATCCCTTGGTCGCATGAATGCAGAGCATGTCTTCCTTCCAGAACGGCTTAAGACTGCGGGCTACCTCCCGCATTGCGGAAGAAGGCGCCACAATGACAACGGCCTTGGACCCTGCAACAGCCGCTCCCATATCCGTGGTGGCAACAATATTCGCAGGCAAGGTAATTCCCGGCAGAAAATGTTCATTAGTATGCGAGGTATTAATCTCGGCCGCTTGTTCGGGCTTCCGTGTCCACAGATAAACTTCCGAGTGGTTAGCCGCCAGCACTGTAGCCAGCGCAGTTCCCCAACTGCCCGCGACCAGTACGGTTACTTTATCAGACAACGCGGTTCCCCTCCTTGACCTTTGAGCCTATTTTATTCTCCCGGCCCTCTATGATCTTCACAATGTTGCTCCGGTGCCGCCAAAAGGCAAAAATGGCAATAACAATACTGCCCCACAGCTCAGGCGGAGTAAACCCGGAAAAGATCAGGAACACCGGAGTCAGCGCCACGAACAGGAGCGAGCCCAGAGAGACATATTTCGTGATCACAATAGACACAATGGCAATGATGCCAGCAATCAGCGCAGGCCAAAAACAGAGTGTAGCCATAACGCCAATTGTGGTCGCTATACCTTTACCTCCGCGAAAGTGGAAATATAGCGGCCAGTTGTGCCCGATAATGGCAGCGATACCGCAGGCAACAGCCACCCAGGTCCCCCAGCCGCCGGCCCAGGTTCCGAGCCAGACTGCGGCAATCCCCTTCAGTACATCCAGAGCCAGCACCATAATGGCCGGCCCTTTTCCCAATACGCGCAGTGTGTTGGTAGCTCCGGCATTTCCGCTTCCATATTGGCGGATATCAACACCTTTGAGGAGCCGGACCAGGAGGACACTGAAGCTGACAGAGCCAAGCAGATAGCTTACAACGATAACCAGAAGTTCAAACGCCACTGATCTTCTCCCCTAACCTTCGTTTTCGGATTTGCGCCGTGTAAACAGTCGAATTGGTGTGCCTTCGAAATCGAACGCTGCACGGATCTTATTCTCCAAATACCGTTCATAGGAGAAGTGCATCAGCGAAGGGTCATTAACGAACACCACAATCGTAGGCGGCTTGACGGCAACCTGCGTCACATAGTTGATCCGCAGACGGCGCCCTTTATCCGTTGGCGGAGGGTTGATCGCGACTGCATCGGATACCACATCATTCACCAGATGTGTCGTAATGCGCAGCGCATGCTGCTGAGCCACATGCTGAACAACCGGCAGCAGCTTCTGCAAGCGCTGTTTCGTGAGTGCAGACAAGAACACGACCGGAGCATAGGTCATGAACAGGAAGTGGTCGCGGATCGTGTTCTCGAAGTTCTGCATCGTCTTGTCATCCTTCTCGACGGCATCCCATTTATTCACCACAAATATCGAAGCCTTGCCTGCATCATGAGCATAACCGGCAATATGCTTGTCCTGGTCGATAATGCCTTCCTCACCGTTAATCACAACAAGCACAACATCGGCTCTCTCAATCGCACGCATTGCCCGCATAACGCTGTACTTCTCTGTAGTTTCATATACCTTGCCGCGTTTGCGCATTCCCGCAGTATCAATCAATACATAACGTTGTCCATCCCGTTCAAAAGGCGTATCAATAGCATCGCGCGTAGTACCGGCGACATCGCTGACAATTACGCGTTCTTCCCCCAAAATAGCATTAACCAGGGAAGATTTGCCTACATTCGGACGGCCAATCAGAGCCACGCGAATGACGTCATCATCATATTCCTCGTCAAGCTTCTCCGGCAGGCGTTCAGTTACCGCATCCAGAAGATCGCCGATGCCCGTGCCATGACTTCCGGAAATGCCGATAGGATCACCGATTCCGAGACTGTAGAATTCGTAAATATCTTCTGCCCGTCTCATGTTGTCCACTTTATTGATCGCCAGTACGATTGGCTTGCCGGAGCGGAAAAGAATTTGCGCTACCTCTTCATCTGCATTCGTCAGTCCGCTCTTCGCTTCACACATAAAAACGATGACATCCGCTTCCTCAATCGCCAGTTCCGCCTGAACGCGGATTGACTTCAGAATCGCATCTTCACCGTCAATTTCAATCCCTCCGGTATCAATCACACTGAAGGATTTGCCGTTCCAATCGGAAACGCCATAGATCCGGTCCCGTGTAATCCCCGGTTTATCTTCTACAATGGCCAGTCTATCTCCGATCAGCCTGTTAAATATCGTCGATTTACCGACGTTAGGCCTCCCAACAATGGCCACAACGGGTCTTGCCATATTCATTCCTCCTGTCCTTCTTACGTTTCTCATCATAGCAAAAAACCATGAAATTGGCTAACACCCTTAAAGGATGGCCGCTCTGTAACAATCAACTCTCCGTAAAAGACAATCGGCGAACCCCCGTATCGAGGGTTCGCCGATTACTTTACCCATTAATGAGTGTAAATACAAAGGGATTAGTTATTACCCTTGAATTTGTCCAGCTTGTCGCCGAAACGTTCAGCAAGGGTGAAGCTGAGTCCTTCATTGCTGAGCGACACATTAGGATTGTTCAGCACTTCTTTTGGAGCTTTGTCTCTGTTGTTGGTGCGTTCCGGTCTAGCCACAGGAGCCGGAGCTTCTTCGGTTTCCTTGATGCTCAAGCTAACGCGCTTCTCGGACGGATTGAAGTCCAGAACCTTAACCTGTACCTCTTGGCCTTCCTTAAGCACTTCATGCGGAGTGCCAATGTGCTTGTGGGAGATTTGCGAGATATGCACAAGGCCTTCCACGCCTGGAAGCAGTTCAACGAAGGCGCCGAAGTTCACAAGACGTTTAACTTCGCCTGTAACTATGTCACCGATGTTGATTTTGCCGGCTGCAGAGTCCCAAGGACCTGGAGCGGCGGCTTTGATGCTGAGGCTGATTTTTCCTTTTTCAGGGTCAACCTTAAGTACTTTTACGCGAACCTTATCGCCTTCAGATACTACATCGGAAGGTTTATCAACGTGAGTCCAAGCGATTTCAGATACGTGAACCAGACCGTCAACGCCGCCAACATCCACAAATGCGCCGAATTGAGTCAGACGTTGCACAGTACCTTCGATGATTTGTCCTTCGGACAGCTCAGACATAATTTTCTGCTTGTTGGCTTCAAATTCTTCTTCCAGCACTTCTTTGGCAGAAAGAATAACCTTGCTGTTCTCGCGGTCGAGTTCTTTCACTTTCACACGCAATGTGCGGCCTTTGTAGTCGCTGAAATCTTCAACGAAATGACGTTCAACCATGGAAGCTGGAATAAATCCGCGCGCGCCAACATCAGCCACGAGGCCGCCTTTGACAACGTCAGCCACAGTAACTTCAATCACTTCTTGGGAAGCAAAGTATTTTTCAAGATCTTCCCATGATTTTTCGCTGTCGATTGCACGTTTGGAAAGCACCAGGCTTTCCTTGTTGTCGTTGATGCTGACAACCTTGCATTCCACTTCTTGTCCAACTTCAACCGCTGCTGCAGCGTTGTCCAGTTGAACGGAAGACAATTCGCGAATCGGAATCACGCCGTCGTATTTATATCCAATGCTTACATAAGCTTGGTTATCTTCGATTTTGACGATTGTTCCTTTCACGGTATCGCCTTTTTTCAGAGAAATGATTTCCAAACCTTCTTGGCTAGTCACTTCCTCTTCGCTACTGGCAACTGCTTCTGCTGCGGTTTCCACAGCTTCCACGGCTTCATTGTTGTCAACATTTGCCGCAGCTTCCTGATTTCTAGTTTCTTCAGACATGTGATTACCCTCCTCGATTCAAAACCCCATTTATTTAAACCCGCGTAGAGCAGAGTTCAAAACAAGCATTGCTTAATGATATCACTTGCACTTTCAGGTTAGTATGTTCCAAAAAATAGCGATTATGCCATTATATAATCAGCGGAACATCCGCCTGTCTGCCATTGCTTAGTTCGCAGTAGGCTTCCCGGTCTTCATCATCTCATGAATACGTCCCATAATAACATCGGTGACTTCATCAAGAGAGTCGCTCCCCGCGCCGTCAAACGAGCTGAGATCTATGGGAGCCCCATAAATAACGGTCATCCGGCGAAAAGGCTTGTAAGACCCGACAATAGCGGCCGGAACAACTGCTGCGCCGCTGCGAAGCGCAAAACTTGCTGCGCCCTTCTTGGCCACACCGGAATCTGAGTTACGCGTTCCTTCCGGAAAGATGCCCATAACATGTCCGCCGCGAAGCGTATTAAGGGCCGTTTTGATGGATTCCTTGCTTACGCCGCCACGTTTGACAGGAAAAGCGCCCAGCTTGTTAATGAGCCAGCCCAGTACAGGAACATTGAACAGTTCCGCCTTGGCCATATACTTGACCTGGCGTTTCAGTTTGATTCCGATGGTCATCGGATCAAGCAGACTGATGTGGTTGGCGCACAGCAGCACTCCGCCCTCCTTCGGCACATTCTCTTTCCCTATGATCTTAAGCGGAAACAAAACGGCATAAATCAAGCGAAGCAATCCAACGCAAATGGCATAAATCATAAATGATTTCTCTCCCCGTAAACATGAGATCTGCAGTGGGAGACAATAGCTTCCACGGCTTGCTGGATATCCATATGCGTCGTATCCAGAAGAATGGCATCCTCGGCACGGCGCAGCGGTGAAATCTCCCGTCCTTCATCGAGACGGTCCCGCGCGGCAATATCACGTTCAAGCTGCTGGAGCGTCACTGTTTCCGCATCTTTCAGTTCCTTGTAACGGCGAAGAGCCCGCTCTTCCACGCTTGCCGTCATGAATATCTTCACTTCGGCATCCGGCAGCACGGTCGTACCGATATCGCGGCCATCCATCACCACTCCCTTGCGGAGCGCCATTTGACGCTGCAAATGACTCAGTCTGGATCTTACGCCTTCTATCTTCGAATACTGCGACACTTGGCCGCTGACCTGTAGACTGCGGATATGTGGAGTGACGTCCTCCCCATTAATCAGCACCTTCTGCACATCCTGCTCCGGAATAAGCTCAATCACCATATCGCGGACCCTTTGATCCACCTGTTCATGATCTTCAGCCGGTATGCCTTCACGGATCATATACCAGGTAATTGCCCGGTACATTGCACCCGTATCAACATAAATGTAAGACAGCTTCTGGGCTACCAATCGGGCTACAGTGCTCTTGCCTGCCCCGGCAGGTCCGTCGATGGCGACGTTAATTCTGTCGTAAGTATGTGTCCCCTGCCTATCCAACGGGGCATTCCTCCTCAAAACACCTAGACTTGCTGATATTATCAAGAAAAAAGCAGGCATTGCCTGCGACTTATAAAATTATACCACAGTTTAGAACTCAGTGCAAAAGCGCACAGAGTTTTTTATACAGAAAAAAGTGTCTCTTTATGCCTTTTCAGCGGTTGCGGAAATCAAACTGGCGCTCGAAGCAGTAACGGATTATTTTTTGCCGCTCGGTATCGGAAATTTCTGCGAACTTCAGCATTACAAGACTGCGGCCGTTCTCAAGCTTCTTAATCCGCACAATCTCACCTTCGAAGTTCGCATGCTCGGTGCTGCCGTTGCGGTAATTGATGAGCACCCAGCAAGACAGCCTATCCCCCATCTTCATGCTCGTCTTGGCATCGCTTAGGAACGATGTGCCGCCCCCGCCAATATCCTCTGTGTGCACCAAAAAGCGGCCTCCCAGAGAATCCTTTACTGCCAGCTCAAGCTCGGCATTCACACGCAAAAAGCTGCGGCGCTGAATTTTGAAAATTGCGTCCTTCTCCGGTTTGCGGACCCGGACCATACGGATAACATCTTCCTTAAAGCCGATCACATGCGTATTGAAATAATTTTTGATTCCGCCTTCTGTAAGAAAATACACGGAGAGTTCATCTCCGATAAACAGCTTTTTCAGCCGCCCGCTGCTTTCCTGCATGGGGATTTCAATAAGAAAAGCGTCATCCTCAGTCTCTGCAATTCTCGATCTATATTCTACTTCGGCTTCAGCGGCATCGCTTGAAGCAACTTGTATGTATAGATATTCGTTGATTTTGGGATACAAACATGTCACCGCCACTTGATTAGTAATATATGCTAGAGCTAATTATAGCATGGAGGCCCAGCACCCGGTGAGAAAATATTATTCTGTGCAGGCAAGCATACAACAAAAAAAGGGTATCCCTATGGAACACCCTCCTTTTCCAGCTATATCTTGAAGCTCGGCCGTATTTATTTATTCTGGGCCCTTGAAGACGTTCTGACTTGTTCGACAGCTTCTTCGTTTCCGTCTGCAGCATTCAAATATATCCGGTATTGCGCGCCGTTGATTCTGCCTCCGAACTCATAGGTCAGCATTTCCTCGGCATTGTCATTTTTGATCCAGGCCAGCCGGTTATACAGCTCCTTGAATTCAGGATTGAGTTTTTTTCTGGCAGCGGCCAGAGACAACACCGGCTTCGGAATCTGCCGCTTCTCCTGACGCTCGCGGACATAGTCACTGGCCTGGAAGCCGGTTGGATCACCGGTATCCAGCCCGACACGCACCGTCATTTTCTCCGGATAGATCAGCACGCCGTTCTTGCTCGTTACAAAGGTCAAATTACCCAGATTGTCATATCTGTCAGCGCTGACCGCCGTCATGCCGGGATATCCCTTCTTCTTCAAGAATTCCCCCGCCTTCACAACAGCCTGCTTCATCGTGACCTTAGCCGGCCCGACTTCACGGTTGTCATTATAGGAGATCAGCAGTCCGCCCTCCACCGTAAAATCCATACTGATCTGATGCTTATGGTTCTGGCTGGTTACAGTGGCGGTATAAGAAGCCCATTCGGTCCCCTTGCCGTTCTCCCTGATTTCCACACTTGCATTTCCGCCGAGATCGGCGAACTTGATCGCTTTACGCTTCACATCTTCCACAGTGACAGGCTTGCCGCCCAGCTTTTTCACAGACCGCTTGTCATAAATACTGGCTACGGAAGGGCCGTAATCCAGCTCGGGATAGGCTGCAACCCGTTTATCCACTGTTTTGAAGCCGTCGATAATGGTGTTGTCCTCTGCTTTCTCCTCAGTCGCGAGCGCCGACTCTACATCCATCCAGCGCAGCCGGTTGCTGATGACCTTGTGCTGAACCTCCTGCAGATCCTTGGAAATTTCACCGGAGTTTTTGTAAAGTGCCTTCAAATTGCCCATTTCGTTTGCGGTCAAAGGTTTTTTGGTGAAATCGCGCACCGCCGCTTTGTAGGAAAAGTTAGAAATTTTGGAGAGGAACTCCTCGGTCTTGCTGAATGGCAGCAGGGTAAGCGGGAGCTGGTTAATTTCATTCTGTGCTTCGCTCGTCAGCCGCCACACGTTAACCAGTCCTTTCCGGTGCATCCCACTGGAACCGGAATGCACCGCCAGGGTATTTCCAAGCTCTCCATGAAGCCGCTCCACGTGATAAGAGAGGTCATGAAAAGCCCGCTGATACTGGTTCTCCGCCTTAATCAGAATTGAATTTTTCTCCTGGTTCTCCTGATACCCCCAGAGCAGCGCTCCGACAAGCAGCAGAGCAGTGAGCGGGAACATTATGGCACTTAATCTTCTGTACATAGGGCCGCAAGACTCCTTTCGGTAGCTTATTGCCGTTAGTTTGACAATAACTGAGAAGTCTTATGCACCGGACCGGCCAGCAAAATAAAAAAGAACGTTTCAGAAGCAGCCGCTTCATGCCCGTTCTTCAATCTCAAAGCCGCTGCTGCTGTTGCACAGACATTGCTTAAAGCCTGTTTGAATGACTCCCTGCTCCTTGTTTCCTCTCAAAATGTAGCTTTCACCGCACTGCTTGCAGATAATCCGTACTTTTACACGCAAAAAAAAGACACCTCGCTCTTTTCTGGAATTCCTTGCTACGGAACTGCCCTTCAAGAATAAGTGTGTCCATCTCTGTTATAGCTTAACCTCTTCTTCACGCTTCAGGAAGCGGAACGGGGAACGGCTGTTGGCCAGCTTCACCTTTCCCATGCCTCCATACCATAATAAAGCCATCAAAGGCACAATAAACCAGATCCAGTAATTGGCCATAGTCGTAAGAATGAAGTCATAGATCCCATGCCACAGCCACGGCAGCAGAAGGGAAATAAGCAGAATCCCCCTTGTCTTGACGCCGCCCGAAAACTTGGCCCTGCCCATGTGATATCCCATAATTACACCAAACATCGCATGTCCCGATACCGGAAGAAGCGCCCTAACGAACATAGTGCCTATTGAAGCATGGCTGTACCAGGCATACATTACATTTTCTATTGTTGCGAAGCCGAGCGAAATTGCCACGGCGTATAGTATCCCATCATAAGGCTCGTCAAATTCGGTATGATTGTAAATCATATGGTACAGCACAAACCACTTCAGACATTCTTCCACACCAGAGGAGATGAGGAATGAATCCACATAAGGTCCGCCGTTCAAGCCAAGCGCAAGACCCCTTTGGATAATCATTACAGGAAAAACTATCAGCAGGCCAAGCAAAAATACCTTAATGACCATATGAAGCGGTTCCTGATCGTACTTGTCCTTCAGATAGAAAAAAGTCAGCAGCGCAAGTCCCGGTGCCACTGCTGACGTAATTACCGATAACAAAAGCACCGAATACCCTCCCCGCCTTAACTTTTTAGTATGGAAAAAACGAGGATAGGCGCAAGGAATTCACACTTCCAGGGCCTATCCCTGCCGTCATTGCTGGCGTTTGAAATGAGTGCATATCAGTTCAATTGCATTCTCCGGCATTACTGTCTTGCCGTATTCCGACAGAACAGCTTCAGTGACCGGAGATGAATCTCCGAACTCGGAGAGCACCCCAACTAGGCCGGACAAAACGGATTCTTCAAATTCCTTCGGATCGAAGTAGAGATACCATATATCATTATAAGAATACAGCTTTCCTTGAGAAGTAATATTGCCGATGAGCACATGTGCCGCTTCAACCAGAGCTTCAAAATCGCGGAATGCATATACAATGGAGTCGCTTTGTTCAAGAGTAACTTCCATTTCATAAATCTCTTCAGGCAATTCTTCTTCCCCGGATGCACCGTACTGATGGTGATCATATTTTCCCCGAGTCACTATAACGACCATACCTTGTGCTGGCAAAGCGAATACTTCCACGGCAAGCGGACCGGTAGCATCGAACCCAAGTTCACTGTACGCCTGGTCCATCATTTCCGTAAACAAGTCATGCACCTTGGGAACTTCCTGCCACATGTCTTCCTTCTGGATGCCTCGCTCGCTCAGGTCGTCAAAAGTGAGGAAAATCCGTATCTTATCTTGACTTAATCGCTCTATTCTCATGACAGGATCCTCCTTTTGCAAGCTCATTTATTATAATGTATGATGAGTCCCGAGTAATGAGCCAAAAATGGTTACTATGTATGTATGTTATCATTTTGCCACGGCAAATGCACGTAAATAAAAAATAATTCTTGACTGATTTGTTGCTGCAAGTAGAAACGGCTACACCGTCCATAAAAGGACGGTATCAGTTTCAGCGAGAAATATAAGGATAAAGTATATCGTGAAACTTATACTTTCTTATATTTTTGAAAAAGAATCATTTTACGGACACACATCCGCAAAATGATTCTTCTTAGCATATAGCGGTTACAGCCCCGGTATAACGGTATGGGTATCCTTGAGAATCTGCTCGACCTCTTGCTTCACATCAGGATTGCTGCGGATGAAATCCTTCAGCATTTTGAGATTGGACTCCTTGGATTTAACCGGAGACTCCTCCTTGTGCTCGTCATGGCCATGCGAGGCATGAGCGCTGTGATCATGCTCCGCTCCTGTTGCCGTGCTCCCAAATCCGGTCTTGGCCATGCCTATAATTTTGTCCTTCGCTTTTTCCCCGGCCCCGCACATCGAATCATTCGACCGGAGCAGTGAGGACATCATGGCACTTCGTTTTTTGGACATCATCATGCCGGCAGCCGCACCCAGCAGCATTCCGCATAAAAATGACGAAGTATTCATAACTCTAACCTCCTTGTATGGTAAAATCATGCTTAGTGTTCGCGGAAAGATTCCGGCTCATGCAGTCAAACAACAAGAAAGCGAGATGAAAAAAGTGGGTAAAGCTACATCAGCGCTGCTGCTCGCCGCACTGCTGCTGACAGCCTGCAGCAACAGCGGCGATAGCAAAAATGCAGGAGCTGCCGGCACAGAACAGCCTGCAGGGGCTGCTACGCAAACGGCAACAGCAGCCCCTGCGGTACAGGAAAGCGCAAGTCCCGAGGCCAGCGCTTCACCTGATGCGTCACCTTCCAGCACTCCCGGTACAGACGGGAAGGCAGCCGGAAACAACGCCGCCTCTGCAGAAGTTCCGCTCCTGTACCATATGAACAAAAATTATGACGTTGTCCCGAATGAAGCCAGTACCGACAAAAAAGTCATCCTGCTTACCTTCGACGACGGTCCAAAGGATGCGGACATGATCAATCCGCTGATGGATACGCTGGATAAGCATCACGCGAAGGCCATCTTCTTCGTGAACGGCTACAGGGTGAAGGAGCATCCCGAGCTGCTTAAGCTCATTCATTCCCGCGGCGGAATTATCGGCAATCACAGTTGGGATCATATTGTGCTTAAAGGCAAGTCCTACACCGAAGTGAAGAAGCAGATCGAAGACGTACAGAATATCGTAAAAGAAGTTACCGGCGAAACCCCGCAGTTTTTCCGTCCGCCGCATGGCGCTGGCGGTGATGTCGGCAAAAAGGTTGCCGCCGAGAACAACCTGCTCTATATGACCTGGTCCGTAGGCTCGCTCGACTGGCAAATGAAGGAGAAGGAAAGCGGCAAAACAGCAAAGCTGATTAAGAATGTTACCGACCAGCTTCACTCCGGAAGCAACATCCTGATGCATGAGCTGCCTTGGACTGTAGATGCGCTCGATACACTGCTTACTACGCTGGAAGGCAAAGGCTACAGCTTTGTCGATCCGCGCAGCATCGAGTTGAAAGCTCGTTAAGCGGCGAATAAGCGCCCGCTGATTCGAAGGCGCAGCAAAAAAAGGTATCCCTGCAACATGAGGGATACCTTTTTTGTCTGTTCACTAAGCCGCTTATCTCCGGGCTTCCGGCATGTCCTGCTGCTTCCCTCCACTGCGAAGGGTCAGCACATGCATTTCAGCGGGACTGCCCCAGCGCAGTGGAAGATGTGCGGTGCCGAAGCCGCGGCTGATGAGCAGCCCGACTTCCGATTTTGAGCCGTCTTTTCTTGGAAGCACATAATGCCCCGCGTTGTATTCGCGGTAGAAGGGGTCCACATGCCTGTGGCCGATAAAGGGCAGCACAACCTGCCCGCCGTGAGTGTGCCCGGCCAGGACAAGATCAGCGGGAAGCTCAGTTTGCTGCGTCAGCCAGAGCGGATCATGAACAAGAATGATCCGGAACAATTGAGCTTCCGAGGTGGACGGTGACGGTAAAGGCGCGTAAGCCCTCTTCCCGCCCTTTGAGGGAAAGTCTACACCCGTCAGCAGCATTTCAGCTCCCTCATGTTCAATGATGATGTTCTCATCTATCAGCAGCCGTACCCCGCTGCCACGGAGGACATCATCAACAAGTGCTGCATTCGCCCGGTAATCATGATTGCCATGCACCGCGTAAGCCGGGGCAAGCGATGCTGCCAGCTTCATATTATCGCTTAGCCGGCTGATGGAGCCGCCCTTATCCGTCATGTCGCCGCCCAGGAGCACAATTTCCACTTTCCCCTTCATCGGCTCAAGCAGCCTTTTAGGAAGCCGCCGGCGGTGGATATCCGAGATAAACAGAATACGGAAGCCGTCAAATCCCTGCGGAAGAGACTCCAGGAATATTTCCTCGGCAATAATATGATTTCTGAAAGCAGCCGTCAGCATGAGCATTCCAACCGTAATAGGCAGCAGAACACAAACCGTTAGAATGCCAAGCAGCCAGACGGTCACCATATTGTCCTAAGCGGCGGCGCTCCTTCAAGTCCCCACCACAGAAGGGATCCGAGCAGCAGCACAAAAATAACGATCAGTGAATTGATGAACATCTTGCTTAAGCGGAGACGCTCTGATGGGTAGGTCTCAGAACGGGAAGGTGTTGCTATTTCCTCATCGGTCCGGGTCACTTCCCGCTTGACCATTTTTTTCGCTTTTGCCGAAGAATAGCGGCTAGTTCTGGACAGGGTGCCGGATATCGCAGCAGGCGCTTCATCTGATGTGTGCGTGGAAGACTGTGATTTTTCCAGACCTTTGACCTCAAACTGCTCTTCGCCCTTATACTTTTTCTTCCGGGATTTTACCCGGCTCAATTCCTCGCTCATGATGCCCTCCGGTAGCGGATCATTAGACCTGAGAACAGGTCAATGAAAAAGTGGCAGACAATCGGTGCCCACAGGCTTCCAGAATGAATGTAAATATAACCAAGACCGTAGCTGCTGAGAAATACCCAGCCTGTGGGAATCCAGTGGCGTAAATAGCGGACATGAATAACGGCGAACAGGATGCTTGTCCAATAAGGACCCAGCGAATACTGGATCGCTCCGCGGAACAAAAGCTCCTCGCAAATCGCCACAATAGCTGAAATGACAATAATATGCCACAAAGGCCTGTTGCCGAACAGCAGATTGTTAATGCCTCCATCATCCATGCTTTCCTCTGGAACAATATAGGTTAGCAGGAAATCGACAATGAGCATGATTCCCGCCAGTCCGAGGCCCCAGTACACAAATTGTACGTTTTCCGGAAAAATTAATATGTGAATAGGATTTCTTTTCTGTAATAATATCCATATCAAACCGATAATTAAAGTAAGGCCCTGTGTTATATACAAATTCAGTAAAAGCAGCCTGTCGGTTAACTGCTGAGGGTCGGCTTTTTTTATCTTGATTTCGCCAAATTTGAATTTTTTCATCGTAACCTGCCTGTTCTATATTGTTTTTACATAAGATAATTTCCCTAGACGAAGGAGCATTAATTATGAACAGCCGTACCTCCCGCACTCAAATGTTATACACCCTAGGATTTCTATGTTTTCTGATATCTGCATTCGCCGCTTTTTTTACGGGAGTGAAGGTTGGGGCAGACAAGACAGAAGCCAAATACGCTCACCTGAAGCAAGAAGGGGCCGCACAGGAATTCTCCGGATCTTACCAACAGCAGGATCTTGTTACGTTCTATCATAACGTATTTTTGCCTTATCGGGAATTCAAGCGCAGCTGGAACAGCCAAGTGGATAATCTCTCCCGCAGCACAGGCACTCGTGAGAATGCAGCCATTCTGAAAAATCTCAGCATTCTGGCGGACAAGCAGTATGAAAAGGTTACCCAGGATTCCATCTTCACCAATTCGCCGCTGCTGCATGAAGCCCAGCTCAATATCCTAAAAAGTCTGACCCTGTTCTCCCAGGCCTCCAGCAAGGTGTCTGCGGGCGCATCCGGCGCTGAGACGGCCAAGCTGCTGGACAAAGACAATTTCACGGGAAATGCAGTCAAATTCGGACTTCTGGCGCAGAAAAATTTCTATGACTCCATGCTGAAATGGGGAGCCAAGGCCAACAATAAAATTCCGAATGAAGCCGGAGAGCTGAAAACCCTCACCTTCGTCCAATGGAAAAAGATGCCGCTGCTGCTCAAAAACGCTTCAATTGCGGGCATGATGCTCAACCGCAGCATCTACGCCGGCTACGATCCGCAGGATATTACTGCCAAGATCGACGATATGATCTATTCCGGCACGGCCAGCTCGCTGAAGCTGAAGGATGTTCAATCTTCGGTAACCCTGCTGATTTCTACCGGAGCGGTGCAGGAACAGGATTTCATCAAATGGCGTGAGCAATATTACGGCAAGGAAACGATGCCCCAGCTCCCGTTTTTTTATGAATAGAACCAGCTATTGCATCATAACCAAAAAAGAACCGCACTTCAACTGAGCCCGCTCGGAATAAGCCTATTGACACATCTGGCATCACCATGTTACATTATGAAAAATTAATCAAGCAAAACCAATGATGGAACAAGGATTCTGCAAGTCTTCAGAGAGCCGGTGGGTGGTGCAAACCGGTGGCGGACAGAACTCTTTAGCGCTCCTGAGATATTGTGTTGAACCTTATAGTAGGCACAATCGGATCATCTCCGTTACCAGTGTGGCCTTTGCAGGCCAATGAGGCTGCTTCTTCATAAGTTGCAGTGAATTAGGGTGGTACCACGACAACTCTCGTCCCTTACTACGGCAGTAGTATGGGGTTGAGAGTTTTTTTGTTAGCCATTTTCAGGACTAATTCTCTTGATTCAGCGTACTTCTGCAGCATTTTTCTTTTGCGCGACAGCGCGTTACTTCGTTATTTCGACATGTTTTTTCCCGTCACAATGCTTCTGGTACTGTGGACTGCCTCTTCGGGGCATCCTTGGGCATATACAAGCTTTCCACATTTAAGGAGGACAAGAAACCATGTTTAAAGTATTAGTATCGGATCCGATCAGCGATTTGGGCATTCAGCAGCTAATGGACGCAAGCGATGTGACTGTAGACAAGAAAACTGGACTGAGTGAAGATGAGCTTATTGCCATTATCGGCGAATATGATGCCCTCCTCGTCCGCAGCCAGACAACCGTAACAGAGAAGATTATTGCAGCAGGCAGCAAGCTGAAGGTTATTGGACGTGCCGGAGTAGGGGTTGACAATATCAAGCTGGAGGCAGCTACACAGCACGGTGTTGTGGTCATTAACGCTCCTGACGGAAATACGATTACAACCTGTGAGCATGCTTTTGCAATGATGATGGCGCTCGCCCGTCACATTCCACAAGCCTATGCCAAAACCATCTCCGGTGTGTGGGATAGAAAAACGTTCCTCGGCGTAGAACTGCGCGGCAAAACATTGGGTGTCCTCGGTATGGGCCGGATCGGCAGCGAAGTGGCTAAACGGGCCAAAGCCTTTGGCATGGACATTCTCGCCTATGACCCGTTCCTTACTGCCGACCGTGCCGAGAAGCTGGAAGTGAAGCTGGCTTCCGTAGACGACATTGTACGCGGCGCGGATTTCATCACTGTGCATACTCCGCTGACCCCGGAAACACGCAACATGATTTCCCGCCCGCAGTTTGAAGTTATGAAAAAAGGCATGCGCATCATCAACTGTGCCCGCGGCGGTGTCATTGATGAAGCGGCGCTGGTTGAAGCCATCGACAGCGGCATTGTTGCCGGAGCGGCTTTTGACGTATTCGAAAAGGAGCCGCCGCAAGCGGATCACCCGTTCCTCTCCAATCCCAAAATCATCGTCACTCCACATTTGGGCGCCTCCACGATTGAAGCTCAGGAGAATGTGGCCATCGACGTATCGGAGCAGGTTCTGCACATTCTACGGAACGAACCGTTCATCAATGCCGTTAACATCCCTCCGGTTGCTCCAAGTGTGATGAACAAGCTTCAGCCGTACTTCACACTCGGCGAGAAGCTCGGCAGCTTCGTAACCCAGCTTACAGATGGCGCTATCCGCGAAATCCATGTAGAGTATGCAGGCGATCTGTCGGATGTGGACACCCAGCCGCTGACCCGCTATGTTGTAAAAGGCGTGCTCACACGCCACTTCGGCAGTGATGTGAACATCGTCAATTCGATGCATCTGGCCAAAACCCGTGACGTGAATGTTGTCGTGACAAAGGCTTCCAAGACCAAGGGCTTCACCAACCTGATTACTGTCACTACAAAAACAGATCACGAACAGGAATTCCTGGTTGCAGGCACATTGCTGCAAGGCTACGGGGAACGGATCGTACAAGTCAACAAGTTCCCGGTCGATATTGCTCCAGAAGGCCATCAAATCTTGATTTCGCATAACGACAAGCCGGGGATCATCGGGCATGTCGGCACCCTGCTCGGCCAAAACGACGTCAACATCGCTTCCATGCAGGTGGGACGCAAAATTGTCGGCGGTGCAGCCATTATGCTTTTGACCGTTGATAAGGCAGTTCCTAAAGAAGTGCTTGTCAAGCTGGCCGGATTGCCTGAAATCAACACAGCCGAAGAAATTATTCTGCTCTAAGTCTAAAAAAATCGCTCTTGGAATGGCGGCGCAAGCCAGTCATTTCCAAAGAGCGATTTTTTGTTGCCAATTTGCTGCCTGATAGGGCAACGCAATTATTCCGGAATCCGGAATACAGGAACTATTCTCCCGTCTACATCGGAGAAACCATATTTCTCAGCAAGCTTACCCACCTGCTGTGGCACGCCTGTCATGGACATGATTTCAGGATCACCGGCCAGGCGGGTTACAGCCCGCCCAATATAAGCTGTGGATTCACTTGATTGCAGCTCCGCCACCTCCTGCCAGTGCGCTTCGTCCGTATTCATGCTCTCCAGCACCAGCTCTGTCCGCATCCAGCCGGGGGACAGCGGAATCACAGCTATACCCTCCCCCGCCAGTTCAATGGACAAACGGCCGGCCAGACGCACGAGCGCATTTTTAGCCAAATCATAATACAGGTTGTCTATATATTTATACTGGTCCCAAAAGGTAGTATGGATAATCAGTTTACCGGATTCTCCGCCGCCCCGCATCAGTGGGAGCGCATAATAATTCGTCATAAGCTGCGCCCGCACTCCGGCTGTGAACATATTGTCCCAATGCTCTGTCGGTAGCTCCCACAGAGGTTTGCTTTCTATAGGAAGCTGATTACCTCCCCATACGTTGTTGATCAGAATATCAAGTCTGCCCTGCTCTGCCGCAATCTGCCCGATCGCAGCCTCCGTATCGCTGTCAATTGTGTGGTCACAGCGTATCGCGGAACCCGCTCCACCCATGCCCGTAATCTCACGAAGAACTTGATGGATGGTTTCTTTGCGCTGAACCGGCTGTCCAGAGTGTGCAGTTCTGCCTGTAATGTAGACGTAGGCCCCCGCCTTTGCCAATTCCAGGGCAATCCCTCTCCCTGCCCCTCTGCTCCCGCCGGTAACAAGCGCTACTTTTCCCTTCAGGTTTGTCATTTGTACAGCTCCTCTCTTCTGGCTTTCATAATCATCATAAGCTTTATATATGACACCAATTGACATATATTTATGCTAAACTAAAAATGCTCGTTTTACTCAAACTCACCGTAGAAAGGAGCTTCACCATGAGAGCCGACCGTTTGTTATCCATCCTCCTGCTGCTGCAAAGCCGCGGCAAAATCACCTCCAAGGAGCTGGCGCAGACTCTGGAGGTGTCAGAGCGGACGATTCTCCGCGACATGGAGGCGCTAAGTACTTCAGGTGTGCCCGTGCTCGCTGAAAGGGGCCGTGATGGCGGCTGGATGCTCAGCGAAGGCTACAGGACCTCTCTAACCGGCATGAAACCCCAGGAAATCGGATCACTGCTGTTGACGGCTGATACTGCAATCCTGAACGCTCTGGGGATACAGGAGGATTTCTCCTCCGCTGCCCGCAAGCTGGAGGCCGCCACCTCCAAGCTTCCTGATTCCCCGCTCGCCTTTCTAAATCAGCGAATCCATATTGATGGCGCGGGTTGGCATCCTTCAAGCGAGTCTTATCCGTTCCTCTCTTTGCTGCAGGAGGCGCTCTGGGAGAACCGCAAGGTCAAGATCAGCTATATGCGTGATAGAGAATGCAAGGAGCGGCTAATTTCGCCGCTGGGGCTGGTAGCCAAACGAGGAGTATGGTATGTCGTTGCCGAAACCGAAGGAGAATTCAGAACCTTCCGGGTCTCCAGACTGACAGCAGCCGAAATTACTGATGAGACATTTACGCGCCCGGAAGGCTTTGAGCTTGCCGCTTATTGGGAGCAATCCACTGCTTTGTTCAAATCTGCTCTCCCCCGCTTTCCCGCAAAGCTGCTGGTGAACGGCAGGACGATGGAGGAGCTGGAGCGGGAACGCTATGTGTCAATTACCAGCAGCAGCGCAGCAGCGCAGCCGGAATGGCTGTCCGTGGATGCCGATTTCAATACTCTGGAATCCGCCTGCCGCATTGTGCTTTCGCTAAGCCCGGATGTAATTGCCGTTGCTCCTGGAGAACTTGTCGAACGGATAACCTGCACCCTTGCCGAAACCGTAACGTTATATAAGGAGTTCACACACAAAAACAAACATAAATAGGCTCAAAAAAAGGTTTTATGTCAGTTCTTACAATAGACCAAACCTCCACGATTCGCCTATAATATTACAGTAAACAACTTAATTTTATTTAGGGGGAACTTTTATGATGGCATGGATGAACAGGCTTCCTTTAAAACAAAGAATTATTGCCGGATGTTACCTGATCGCCGCTTTATTCGCTGTTCCTGTTCTGATCACACTCATTGTGATGGGCAAAATCATTATCGGCTTTATTTTAGTAGCGGTACTGGCAGCCTTAACCTATCCTCTTGCACGCGTTGTTGAGAGAACGCTTACATCTTCGTTCGAAGACATCTCCAACGTAACTCATACCATAGCCAAAGGGGATTTTACCAGCCGCGCTGACGAAAACGGCTCCATGGGCGACATTAGCCGTTCCTTCAATACCATGATCGACAAGCTGAAGAAGATTCTCACCGAAGCGTCGCAGATCACCCGCCAAGTCATGGATGCGAGCCGTGGCATTGAAGACAAGAACCAGAACCTGAAGCTTGTGATGGCCCAGGTTGCCTCCTCCTCCAATGAGCTGGCTCTTGGCGCTAATGAAATCTCTGTAGATATCGCAGATATGACAGAGTCGATCAAGGATATAGAAACGAAGGTTTCCAATTACACAAGCTCCACCAAGGAAATGAACAGACGCTCCGTACATACGCTGGAATTGGTTGAAAAAGGCCGTCAGTCAGTAGATACGCAAGCGGAAGGCATGCGTAAAAATATACAAGCCACCCAAAAGGTAGCCGACACGATTGAAGCACTCTCACAAAATGCCCGCGGCATCACGATGATCACCAAGACGATAACGGAAATCGCCGAGCAGACGAACCTGCTGTCGCTCAACGCTTCCATTGAAGCCGCCCGTGCAGGCGAGCATGGCCGGGGATTCGCTGTGGTGGCGCAGGAGGTCCGCAAGCTTGCCGAGGAATCCACCTCCTCGACCAAAGAGGTGTTCAGTCTGGTGCGCAGCATTGAGAGCGACATCAAGCAGGCGATTGAGCATATTGCCATCAACGAGGAAGTCGTTCAAGTACAGAATGAAATGATCATTGAAACGGCTAATATTTTCGCTCAAATTGTGCAAAGCGTTCAATACATAACCGAGCAAATCGCTTCATTCTCTGCTGAAAGCGACCTTATGCTGGAGAGTGCGCTCAAAATTTCCGGAGCCATCGAAAATATCTCCGCAATTACCGAGCAGACAGCCGCAGGCACCGAAGAGGTCTCCGCATCTATGAACGAACAGATCAATGCCCTCAAGTCCGTTGCCGAAGAGACAGAAAAGATGACCCAAGCTGTATTCCAGTTGCAAAAAACAATCCATATTTTCAAATTTTAGGCGTCCCCTGCAATGCTGCCGCTTGAGCAAAAAATGCTCATGCGGCAGTTTTTTTGTGTTTACAATTTCCTTGATGTAATATTCACCAAATGCTGAATTTTCGCAGTATAAAATGATAATTTCAATTTGCATTTATATCTGGATAAGCTGAGCTTGGAAAATGAATCCAAAGGACGATAGTGCCGCAAGGAATGCTTGTACGATTACGATTAGCAACTGGGAGTCTAAGTATTCCCACAGTTACGGCCATCCTCCGTGATAACTATCAATAGCACCATGGTCCGGCATTTCAAATCCCGTTTGCATTTTAGGACTTTTTCACCTGGGACTTTATTATTTTATTTCCTGCATTAATATTCACTTGGCATGCAAATCAATAAATGTCGTTAATCGTTATATTCGTCAAATTTCGAGCTTATTTGATCAAATATATTGACAAAAGCAGCGCTAGGAATATATTGTAAAGTAAAATTATGCTTTATTTCATTAATAAAAATATATTGGCAAAATTCTCCGAAAGGGAATGACGCAAAGCCATGGATCTACAGTCTCATGCTTCCCGGGACCATGACAGCCAGGTTGCTTAAGAACCGGAACGTCTGTATTATGTTTCTCTCGTTCAACATGGTTATTTAGCAGCTGCCTGTGCTCCTTCTGAGTGCAGGTTTTCTATTTAAGCTAAATAAATAATAACATTGGGTGGGGTGGATTTTCTGAAAACAGTCGCAGATTATATGGCTCAGGCACTACGAAACCTCGGTGTAACACATTCTTTTGGCATAATCGGCAAGTCTATTTGTCCTGTAGTTCTGAAGATGGTTGATCATGGCATTGAGTTTATTCCCGGAAGACATGAATCCAGTTCTGGGTTCGAAGCCGCAGGTTATGCTCTAAAAACCGGCGGCCTTGGAGTGGCCTTCGGCACCTCCGGTCCAGGCGGAACCAATCTGCTTACCGCCGCAGCGCATGCCAAGGCAAACAACCTTCCTGTGCTGTTCATTACCGGCCATCAATCCATCAAGGAGCTGGGGATTCCCCAGTGTCAGGATTCTTCGAACTATCTTGCCGATCTGGCGGATATGTTCAGACCCGCAACTCTGTTCAGCAAGCTGGTTGAACGCGGAGATCATTTCAGCACCATATTTAATCATGCCATTTCGACGGCTTTAAGCGGCAAGCGGGGTCCTGTCCACCTGTGCATCCCTTTTGATGTGCAGACAGAACTCCTTGAAGAGTGCCGGATTGTGATCCCTGAACGGGAGAGTCTGATCAGCCACAGTAATTTCGAGCGGGTGATCTCGGCTATCAATCAATCCAGCCATCCCCTCATCATTGCCGGCAAAGGTGTCAACCGCTCCGGAGCGCATAAAGAGCTGGTTCAGCTCGCAGAGATGTTCAATATTCCTGTTGTGACTTCTCCTGGGGGCAAAGGCGCTATTGCCTGGGATCATCCGTTATATCACGGTCCAATCGGTGTCGGCGGCTGCAAGCATGGCGATGATTTGTTGAACCGCAGCGATTTGTTCATCGTGCTCGGTTCGCGGCTGAGCGATATGACCATCTGCAATCTCAAGGCGGAGAACCATCCGCAGACCTTGATTCAATTTGATGTCGATCCTACGTTTGTCGGGAAAATATTAAACTCTCCCACCATTTCTGTCAGCGGCGATTTGCGTGATAATCTGGCGTTCTATCTGCAAAATGTCGATACCAGCAGCATTCCGGCACGTCAACCGGAGACATCCCCGCGTTATACAGAGGAGCTTCCTGTATTGTCCAAGCTTTCTCTCGCTTCGGTAATGAGCACACTGAGCGAACAGCTCCCTTATAACAACACCCTCTTTGTTGATGACGGCAGCCATGGCTTCCATGCTGTGAAGTGGTACAACGTGAAGAAACCGGGCAGCTTTGTCTTTGATGCCTATTTTGCTTGCATGGGCAATTCAATTGGCATGGCTATAGGCGCAAAGGTAGCCTCACCTGAAGAAACCATTGTCTGCATTACCGGCGACGGATGCTTTATGATGCTCGGGGCGGAAATCAACACAGCAGTGTGCAAGGATATCCCCGTCATCTTTATCGTAGTGAACAATATGCAGCTCGATATGGCATTAAAGGGCATGCAAAAAACCACGGGCCGAATTGACGGTTCCCTCTTTGAGGTTCCAATGGATGCGGTAAAATTCGCCGAATCGCTGGGCGCTACGGGCTATAGATGCGAAACTGCAGAACAGTTTACTTCAGCTCTGAATGAAGCAGTAGCATCGAACCGTGTCGCTGTCATTGAGCTGTTTACTGACCGTGACGAAGTGCCTCCTACGGCCCACCGTACCTTGAACCTCAACTAAGAAGAACCATCTGCACCATCAACCTATAGGGGGCATCTCTGTGAAGAATATCAACAGTGGTTTTGAGCATTTCTCCAATCTGTCCGGCGATTATGGCGCCAAGGCGCTGGCTCCGGTTAAAGAGCATTTTCCCGAATTGGCTGAGTTTATTATGGGCAATGCCTACGGCGATATTTTCCAGCGTACTGCGATCGGTTCTGATTGGAAGGAAATCGCCGTCATATCCTCGCTGATTACGATGGGACAGTACGAGCAGTTGGGAGTCCATTACGTGATGGCGCTCCGGGTGGGAATGACCGTGGAGCAGATTAAGGGCATTTTGCTGCACTTGGTGCCGGTTATAGGCGCTCCAAGAGTCATTTCGGCCTTTAATGTGCTGCTCGACACACTGGAGGAAATCAAATAAGTTCTTTTGCGACAAAATTATACATTATTCGACTTTATTCTTGCATTACAGTTAAAATTATGGTTATATTTAAAGGGAAAATATCCCAAAACCAAGGTTTTAATGTCGATTTTCGACATATAAATATAAGTTTTTTGAATTTTAATACTTATGCTTCACACAATTTAATTACTTGGGAGAGATCAGCAAATGGGAAAATTTATTTTGAACACCGATTCTGTTAAAAAGGTCATTAAAATTGAACTGGAAGGTACTTTCTCAAACGACGATGGCCTTAAGTCAATCCAGGCTTATCAGCAAACCATCAATCCAATTACACCTGCTGAATATGCACTTGACATTGACTGCAGAAAGCTGAATGTAACCGCTCCTGATGTTGTGCCTTTGCTGGAAAGCTGCTTCGTAATGTTCAAGGCTGACGGATTTGATAAAGTGAGCCTTACTCTGGAAAATAACCCGATCCTCAAAATGCAGCTTGCCCGTCTGGGCCGCAAGGCAGGACTTGAAAACCTGGAGATCATTTCGACTGTTTCTGCTTAATTAAATATTTCCGAAGCAAGTTTTGTTCGAAGAGAAGTATCAGGAAGTTTATTCTCACAAAACTTTGAGGAGGATTAATATGGCCGGAATTCGAATTAAGGACATTGATATCTATCATCCAAGCAAAAAGATTGGCAATGACTTTTTCATACAGCATTTTGATGAAAAGGGTATTGATATCCGTGGTCTTCTGGCTACTCTGGGCCGTGAAAGCCGCTACAGCATTGATAGCAAGGATGAGAACTCTCTGACAATGGCTTTTGAGGCCGCAAGCAATGTGCTGGATAAGACGGGACTGACCGGGGCTGATATTGACCTTATTGCTTATGCGAGCCAAACTCCTGAATATATTTTTCCTACGAATTCATTGATGATCCATCGGCTAATCGGCGGAGCATCACATACAATTTGTATCGACAGCAATGCGAACTGTGCGGGCATGACGGCATCGGTGGAGCAGGTTAGCCGGCAAATGATGGCCAACCCGAGAATCCGCCGCGCGCTGGTCATCGGCTCCGACCATGTTGCACCGCATGCGAACAAAAACGATCCTGTCTATTATGCCAATTTCGGCGACGCCGCTGCTGCACTCATTCTGGAGCGTGATGAGAACTCCGTAGGCTTCATTGATTCCATCTACCAGACAGATACCTGTGTATACGGGAACTCGTTGTTCCCTGCAGAAGGCTTGGCTAACCTTGGACGTGAAGGCGTGGATGCGGGAGAGTTCAATGTGAGATTCATTCCCTTTGATGATTCTATTTGTGTGGACGCGGCCTCTGAATCCATCAACACGCTGCTAAGCATCAATGAGATTGCCCCGGAATCCATCAAAGCGGCCTGCTTCTCGCAATTGTCACTGCCCAACATCCGCGCGGTTTCCGAGAAAACCGGCATCGACAACGACGTTGCCGTCTACATCGGCGATGAATTCGGATACACTTCGACTAGCAGCCCTTTTGTCGCTCTGCATAAAGCGGTAACTACGGGACAAATCGAGCGCGGCGACAAGGTCCTGTTCTGGACCGTTGGCGCAGGCTGGCAAAACGTAGCTTTTGTAATCGAGTACTAGAGTTAATGATAAAAGAGCGGCCTGCAAGCAGAATTCTGCTGCAGGCCGCTCTTTGTTGCTGGCGCCTCCGGTATTCAATTCCGGCTTGCCTCTTACTCACCGATATCCTTCATGCTTCTCCCAGCCCATAGTGCGCGATACAGCATCCTGCCAGGCTTCGTAACGCCGTTCCCGCTCTGCCTCCTCCATGTACGGCAGGAAGACCTTCTCGGCCTTATTAAAGCGCTCAAGCTGCTCTCTGGTCCAAATCCCTGAGGTCAGACCGGCAAGCAGCGCTGCCCCGAGTGCTGTCGTCTCCGCATACGTTGTCCGCGTAACCCTGCTTCCCAGAATATCTGCTTGAAACTGCATAAGCAGATCATTGCGCACAGCGCCGCCATCGACCCGCAGTCCGGTCAGCGGCATGCCGGCATCCTTCTCCATAGCTCCGATCACATCACGCGATTGAAAAGCAAGCGATTCCAGTGTAGCCCGCACCAAATGCCCCGCTGTAGTGCCGCGGGTCAAGCCGAAAACCGCGCCTCTGGCATACATATCCCAATACGGTGCGCCTAGCCCAGTGAAGGCAGGGACGACTACAACCCCTTCACTGTCCTCTACCTCCCCGGCCCGCTCCTCCGAGTCCGCCGGTCCCTCAATAAGCCCCAGTCCCTCATGCAGCCATTGTACGGCGGCTCCGGCTACGAATACACTCCCTTCAAGGGCGTAATACAATTCGTCGCCCATGCCCCAAGCTACAGTGGTCAGCAGTCCATGGCTGGAGGCAACGGCTTCAGTCCCTGTATTCATGAGAATAAAACAGCCTGTGCCGTAGGTATTTTTGGCGCTGCCGGCCTCAAGACATGTATGTCCGAACAAGGCAGCCTGTTGATCTCCCAGCACGGAACGGATTGGAATTTCTGCTCCGAACCAGCGGGCTTCAGCCGCTCCAAATTCTCCGCCTGACATCTTGACCTCCGGCAGAATAGAGAAGGGAATTCCGAGTTTATCGATAAGGGGTGCATCCCATCTGCGCTCATGCAGATTAAAGAGCATAGTCCGCGAAGCATTCGTAACATCAGTGGCGTGCACAGCGCCACCTGTGAGCTTCCAGATCAGCCAGCTATCAATGGTTCCGGCCAGCAGCTCTCCCTTGTCCGCGCGTTCTCTGGCGCCTGGCACATGATCCAGAATCCAGACCAGCTTGGTGGCCGAGAAGTAGGCATCCACAACCAAGCCGGTTTTGGCGGCAATCTCTTCGGCCAGGCCTCTCTGCTTCAGCTCCTCGCACTGCTCAGCCGTGCGGCGGTCCTGCCATACAATAGCCGGATATATCGGTTCACCGGTCGCCTTATCCCAGATCAGCGCGGTTTCCCGCTGATTGGTAATGCCGATGGCGGATATCTCAGATGCCGCCCTTCCGCTTCTGCTGATGGCATCTCTCGCTGCCGCAAGCTGGCTCTCCCAGATTTGCTCCGGGTCGTGCTCTACCCAGCCTGGCCGGGGAAAGGACTGCCTGATCTCATATTGCCCCTGTGAGATCATACGCGCCTTATGGTCGAACAGAATCGCCCGCGAGCTGGTAGTACCTTGGTCTAGTGATAAAATCATAAAGCTGCGCCTCCTAGAACTGGCTTCGAACGCTTAGAATATGTTCCACGATGAACAAGATTAATGTGGTGATTTCAACAAAAAGCACCTCTGCTGTCAGAGGCGCTGTCACACATTGTCTGGCTTTACTGTTTTTCGACAGGGAGCCGCAGGGTGAAGGTGGTTCCTTCTCCCAGCTTGCTGGATGCCGAGACCGTTCCGTGATGTGACTCGACGATATTTTTGACAATCGCTAGTCCCAGCCCGGTTCCTCCGGATTCGCCACGCACACGGGCTTTGTCCGCTTTATAGAAGCGATCAAAAATATAGGGGAGATCCTCGGGCGGAATGCCCATCCCTTCATCCCGGATATCAATCTCCAGGAAGCGGCGTCCTTCAAGCACTGTAGAGCGGGCCAGCATCGAGATATGTTTATCCGCTGGCGTGTGCCTGAAGGCATTGTCAAGCAGATTGGTCAGTACCTGCTCCAGCTTGTCTTCATCCGCTGCCTTAAGAAGCAGGGCATCACCTGAGGCATTCAGCTCAAGAATAATCCCTCTCTCTTTGGCCCGTACGGAAAATTTGCGGTACATCCGCTCCAGCAGCTCACCCATATCGACCTGAGTCTTTTTCATATCGGTATGTCCTGCCTCCATGCGGGCAAGATCCAGCAAATCCTTCACAAGACGCCCCATCCGCAGCGATTCATCATGAATAACCTGCACCAGCTCGCTGCTCTCCTCTGGGGAGGAGGCCATTCCATCCAGCAGCGCCTCGCTGTAGCCCTGCATCATCGAGAGCGGCGTTCGGATCTCATGCGAGACATTCGCGACGAAGTCCCGGCGCATTTTCTCCAGCTTAACCTCCTCGGTTACATCACGCAGAACAGCAACAGCTCCCCGGATCGAATCCTCGGAATACAGCGGGGCCATATGAACAGACCAGACGCCCTGGCGGACATGCACCTGGGAGCGCTGATCTCCCCCCTGGTGCAGAGTGCTGTCGAACAACCGGCGCAGCGGCGGCGGAACCCTACTGCTACCCGCCCCTTGCGGGTACAGCTCGGATTCGCTCTCCGTTTCCCAGCTCAGATCGCTCCAAGTCTCAAGCAGAGCCTGGCCATGCGGGTTCGTCAGTATAATCCGCCCTTCTATATCAAAGGTGATTACGGCATCGCTCATGCTTCGCAGTACACTGGATAAATGACCCTTTTCATGATTCAGGCTGCGGATATTCTTCTCCAGCTCCTCTGCCATGTGATTGAAGGACGTGGCTAGCTGGCCGATTTCGTCACTGGTCACCAGCGTCAGTCTGGTCCCGTATTCACCGCGGCGGATATCGTTGGCCGCTTCAATCACCTGCTGCATCGGCTGGGTTATTTTCGTGAACAGGAATAAGGCGAAGAACGTAGTCAAGGAAAATCCTATCATACAGGCATACATAAACAAGCGTTTGATCGCCCCGGAATTGGCGAAGTTACTGTCGATATAGGGCAACAGGAAAAGCCCCAGCGTGATAAGCACGACAGCAACCAGACAGATGATCGTGATCCACAGCTTCCCGACAAGACTTCTCCAGAAATTCACCTATTTGGGTACCTCAAGCTTATACCCTACGCCCCATACCGTGGTGATCATTGCTGCCGATTCCGGTGATACCTTGTTCAGCTTCTCGCGCAGCCGTTTGACATGCGTGTCCACAGTGCGCAAATCTCCGAAAAATTCGTAATTCCACACATCCTTAAGCAGCTCTTCGCGCGAGAACACCTTGTCCGGCGAGATAGCCAAATAATGCAGCAGCTCATACTCCTTCGGAGTGAGGCTTACCTCCTGGCCTCCGGCAGTTACGCGGTGTGCATCGTGCTCAATAATAAGGTGCGGGAAGACGATATTGTTGCTGGAATTGCTCTCTTTGGATAAAAAGGCTGTCGCGGAGGAGCGGCGCATAATCGCCTTTACCCGGTAGATCACTTCGCGCGGACTGAACGGTTTGACCACATAATCGTCAGCCCCCATCTCGAAGCCCTGCACGCGGTTGATCTCCTCACCCTTGGCTGTCAGCATCAGGACAGGAGTCGATTTGACCCCTCTGAGTCTGGTCAGCACTTCAATCCCATCAATTCCAGGCAGCATCACATCCAGCAAAATCAAGCCATAATCATTGGCCGTTGCTTTGCGCAGAGCGACTTCGCCGTCTTCTGCCTCATCAATTTCATAGCCTTCTTTTTCAAGATACATCTTTAGCAGGCGGCGAATGCGTTCCTCATCATCTACCACCAGAATTCTGTTCAAATGCTCTGCCATTTCACAACAACCCCTTCATCAAATACAGTAGAACGTTACCCTTAAATTTAAGTGCTGCATCAGCAGATAAAGTATCCTCAATCCGTCCCCGCATATGAATGAAGTCCGGCGATGACCAAATTGACGCCAACCAGGGTAAACATTACGACCAGAAAGCCGAGTACGGCGAGCCAAGCGGATTTGCTCCCCTGCCATCCGCGTGCCAGCCGCAAATGCAGGTAGGCGCTGTAGAACAGCCAGGTGACAAGTGCCCAGACCTCTTTGGGGTCCCACCCCCAAAATCTGCCCCAGGCCACCTGGGCCCATATCATTGCAAAAATCAAAGCCCCCAGCGTGAAAATCGGGAAGCCTATGGCAATCGCCCTGTACGTAATTTCATCAAGATCATTCTCATCAATTCCATCCAGGATCGGATGAATAGCAGCGCCCAGAGGCCCCCGGGCAGCCAAACGGAGAATTCCGTACAGAATTGCTCCGGAAATCAGCGACCAGATTACTGTATTGAATTTCCGCCCGGCATTCACGCCCTTCATCCATGAAGGCGCTTCGAAAAGCGGTTCACGCATCCCGAGAAACGGCTGGAAGCTCTCAATTTCGCTATGGTAAGGTGCCACAATTGGCGGCATTTTATAACTCACTTTCTCTATTGTACTATCTCCCTGCCCGGGGCTGTCAATCGTAACGTTCGAACGGACAAAAACAGTTTCGTAACCGGCGCCGCGAAAAGCAAATACCGACCCAAGAAAACCAATTATAACAATGATTGAGAACAGAGTAAATTCAACCAGACGCTGCTGCTTGCGGTCATTCCGCTCCACGCTGTGGAAATTCACAGTACGCAGCAGGTACATTAGACCGGCGGCGAAGGCGACGGCGAAGAAGGATTCACCCAGCGCAGCCAGCGTGACATGGATGTTCAGATAGATTGATTTGAGCGAAGGAATCAGCGGCTGAACCTCCTGCGGAAAAACCGCCGCATAAGCCATCACGATAATCGAAATCGGCACCGCGAAAACACCGAGGATGATTTTACGGTAGATCGCGAAGATAACGGTAAAGGCCACCATGACCATCATAGATAAAAATGTCATGAACTCATACATATTGCTGACCGGAATATGCCCAGACCCGATCCAGCGGGTAATGAAATAAGCCAGATGGCACAGCAGACCTAACGAAGAGATAATAAAAGCGATTCTGCCCCAGCGGGCGGTATGCTCATCCGGCTTCCTGCCGGACCATCTGCGGCCCATTATGGCAATGGTAAACAACATGAACGACCCGCTGTATAAGAAAAACGCGGCAATAAAGACATCACTGCTGAAATCGAGCAAGCTCATGCCAAGCCTCCCCCGTTATCCAGAGATTTTTCATCCACTGTCAAGCCTGTCTTTGCCAGAATCGAAACGATCTCACGGCGGAAGCCGAACCAGTTCTTGTTCGTATGCCCCCCGAGTACAAGCTCCCCGCCCTCGGCCGCCAGCCAAATGCGTCTGTGCTGCCAGTAAAAGCCGAGCACCAGCCCCACCATAACAATGCCTGCCCCGGTCCAGACAAAGGGCATTGCCCGGTCCACACGTATGTTCAGGTAAGTCGTGGATTCCGAGAAGTCCACATCGCTCATACTGCTGACCTGAAGCTCCAGAAACCGGCTGCCTCCGCTAAGCTTATCGTTAATGGCTGACATCTGGAATTTCTCCTTGTCGACCTGCTTGGGAAAATAGAAATATTGCTGCCCTTCAGGCGGCAAATCCGGTCCGGTGATCAAGAAGAGGAAGGCGGGTGCATTCGGATAGGGAGATTTGGACACCGGCTGTCCCTCCTCGTTCAAACCGAAATCCATATATTTCTCTTTGAGCGCCAGCGTATAGGGACCGGCATGAAATGTCCGCTGCGGATTCTTCATGTCCAGCTTGAATTTGCCATACACCTTCCCGTTTGACGCATTCGTCAGCTCAGGCTGCACCGAACGCAGCACGGGGGTCAGGTCATAGTCAAACTGATACGCTTTCAAACCTTTGTAGCTGAGCGGCGAGTTCACCTGAATATTATGACTCGTCACCTTCGCAAGCTTCGGCTCCTTGGAAGGGTCGGCACAATCCGCAGTGCATTCATAGAGCACTGCCTTGGTTTCGTAAAGCTTCGGCAGGATTTTGGTGCCGCGGAACTCCTTGGGCATCTCGTCTGCGGTATAAAACTCTACAGTAAATTTCTCGTTCTGCAGATAGTAGGTGGTTTCGGGAATCTTGACGATTTCCCCTTGCGGAAACGCGAGATGCTGATCCATATTCAGTCCCGGGAGCCCTCTTGCCAGCACGGCCAGTAAAAAGATAATCAGGCCAATATGAATTACATAGGGTCCCCAGCGGCTGAAACGGTGCTTCTCGGCCAGTAATGCCCCTCCATCCGTCCTTACACGGTAGCCCTTCTTCTGCAGAGGCTGCACCAGCCGCGCGACCCACTCTTCCGGTTCCTCCTGCAGCTTGGTTACGAGCACTACCTTCTGGCGGATCAGGAACTGGCGGTGCTTGCGGATCTTTTGCCGGGTCAGCGCCTTGTACAGCGGAAGCACGCGGTCCAGGCTGCAGATGACCAGCGATGCCCCGATCAGCACAAGCAGGGTGACGAACCACCATGACTCATAGGTGTGCGAAAGGCCGAGTCTGTAATAAATCTCCCCGGCTGTTCCGTACGTTTCTCCATAATAGGTCGAAGCGTCAATATTCAAAAAGGTGCTCTCCTGGGGGAATATCGTTCCCAGCATGGAGCCCAGCAGTGTCAGCACAATGAGGTAGATGGCGATTTTGACCGAGGAAAAAAAATTCCACACTCTGTCGATTACCCCCGGGTTCACACGCTGTGAGCGCCGGGCGACGCCGTCGTAGCGCATTTCCAGGTGCTCTGAAGAAAGCTGCTCCTTCTCATCCAGCGGCTTGCCGCAGGCTTCACAGAGAACGGTCCCCACCGGGTTCTGATGGCCGCATTCGCACTTGGTGTTGGTGATCAGCGGTACGTGCTTATTCACGGCTTCACCAGCTTCCCGATCTGCTCGTCAAGCGAGCTGAGATCAAGCTGGCCGATATGAATGCTGTCCACCCTGCCCTTCGCATTGATGAAGAAGGTGGTCGGAAGCGGCGATACGCCATAGCTGCGGACAGCATCGCGGCCCGTATCCATGACAACCGGAAAATCAATATCGACGAGCTTGACGAAATTCTCCACCGTCATCTGATCCTCGCCGACATTTACACCCACAACTACAACGCCCTGATCCTTCCATTTCTCCCACTGGGCCTGCAGAGCGGGCATTTCCTTGACGCAGGGGGCACACCAGGACCCCCAGAAATTTAGCACAACGGACTTGCCCTTGTATTCGTCCAGCGTATGGGTCAGACCATCAAGACCGAGCAGTTCAAAGGACGGCGCTTTCCCGCCTTCCCTTGGCTTGCCGTCTCCTCCGAACACGGAGGAACTGATTGCATAACCCCCAAGCAGAAGTATCACGAACAGAATGACGATTTGAACCGGCTTTCTTGCTTTGCCCATACGCCAAGCCCCCTTCTGTGACGCAACTCATTACTCTAGTTGTTAGATGTGAACATCTCATGAACATTATAACGAATGTGGTCACAGTTTTAGGAGGGGGGAATTGTGAACATTATGTGTCTTTGCGGGTTTGGTTTGCTTTCAGCATGCCGGCTTTGGCAATTTGCTGGAGATGGTTGATTTCATCCTTGGTCAGATGGCGGTAAGAGCCGCGTTTGAGATTCTGCAGCAGAATGTCGCCGAAGGAGATCCGTTTCAGCCGGATAACAGGATGGCCTATCGCTTCGAACATCCGCCGGACCTGGCGGTTGCGGCCTTCATGAATGGTAATGCTGATGACCGATTCTTTATTCTCTTCGTCAATATCCTTGTATTCCACTTCCGCCGGAGCGGTCATTCCGTCCTCCAGCTTAATGCCTGCCTTAAGCTTGTCCAGCGCTGTTCCGTGCGGTATACCCTTAACCGTAGCCAGATACGTCTTCGGCACATGATGCTTCGGATGCGTCAGCAGGTTCGCAAACTCGCCGTCGTTCGTCAGCAGCAGCAGCCCTTCCGTATCATAGTCCAGGCGGCCCACAGGGTACACGCGCTCTTTGATGCCCTTCAGGTAATCGGTTACCACCTTGCGGCCCTTGTCATCGGATGCGCTTGTAATGACACCCTTGGGCTTGTTGAACATGATATAAATTTTATTCTCGCCTTGGATCAGTCTTCCGGCGACCTTGATTATATCTGTTGCGGGGTCCACCTTCGTGCCAAGCGTAGTTACGAGCTCCCCGTTGACTTCCACTTTACCGGCCAAAATCATTTCTTCACACTTGCGTCTCGACGCCACACCTGCCTGCGCCAAAATTTTCTGTAATCTTTCCATTTTCGACTATTCACCTCAGGTTAATGATAACCATCAGCGGGATAAATCACAAGTTCATTCCATGGAAAAAATGCTCCGGGACAGGTTTTCGTGTGGGGCTCTACAAGCAATGGGGATATTTGATACCGCGCCGCCAATTCCAAAATGAGCTTGCCTGCCGCGAAGAGCTGATCCTTGCGTCCAGAGAGCGGTGGAAGCGCATCCTCTTCCCCGTAATTACCTTCCAGGCAGATATGGATATATTCCGGGTCCGTCAGCAGCGGCGCGGCATAGATCGCCCCATCTACTCCGATCCAAAAGTCGAAGCCCTTGCCGTTAATGGACGAACAGCGGGAATGGTGCAGAATAAAACCCTTATATTCCATCGAGGTCGGCCTCCCTCCGTGTTGCTGAAATAGCATATGTTATACGGAGGATTGGGGTGATGGGCTTTTTATGAAGAGCCAGCGCCGAGCCGCTTCCTGATATAGTAGACAATCAGCATAATCAGCGGCAGAACGAGAGAATAGGTCATATCCCAGTCCACCCAGTAGGCAGGGATTTCTTTGATAATGAATATGATGTCTTTCGCAATCAATTCTGAAAGGCCGTAGATCAGAAATGCTGTCGGAAAGATTAAGGGGATATGGCTTTTGAGCTTCAGCAATTGAGCCGTACCCAAAGTAAAGGCGTAGAAATACATCGCTGTTTTGAAATAGGTGCTTATAATCCATGCAGTTGCCAAAAAGGCTTCAATTCTTTGCAGAAAATTCCCGATATTGATCTTCTGGGCCAGAATATAAGCGGCATAAAATTGATGCTCCGTGTAAAAAACTCCTAATACCGACAGGGACAAAAATAAAACAAGGTTCAGCACCACCCCTCCAACCATCAGGGAGATCAATATATCGCGTTTTGTACTGCTTTCTTTCTGGGCATAGGGGTATACCATAGTAAATACACACAATTCTCCAAAGGGATAGAAAACGCCAAACATGATCGAATGCAGCATATTTGGCAGGGGTGTAATGAGCATAGGCTGCAGCCGGCCCAGCTCGACTTGCGGAAACAGGAGAATCATCAGAGTAGCCAGAAAAAAGATAAACAAGGGTAAAAAGATCTGCGCCGCACGGCCCAAGGTTTCCAGCCCCAGACGCACGCCGTACACCAATACGACAATCGCCATAAACCGGATGACCCCTCCAGGTGTCCTCTCATAGATCTGAGTAGCCATAAAATCTTCAATTTCCCGGACATAGGTAGAAGCTGCAAGTAGAAAAAAGAACAAATAATATAACGCAACCGCGCTGCCTAGCCACTTCCCGAGAATTTTCAAACAAATCTCGACGAGATTTTTCCCCGGATTAAGCTTTAGAAGCTGCACCTGCAGCATGGTAAGGGCCACTCCGATCGGAATGCTGATCAGTCCGGCAATCCATGCATCCTGCTTGGCACCGGCAGTTATTGCCGCCGGGAACACCAGCGCCATATCTCCTATTAATGTGAACAAGCCGAGTGTAACCATTTGCTTCGTGCTGATCCGGCCTTTCTCCAGACTCAATATAGTCCCTCCTTTGCGGGCGTTCAGACTTCTTTCCTTCCTCTGATCCTTTCTTAGTATGGCTGCAGTTTCCAGAATTATGTTATCCGGTTTAGACAAGGCGCAGGAATAATTGTGGATATATGAACCAAACTACAGATAGCATTTTCATAGGAAATGGAGGGAGTTGCATGAAAGACACGGCTTCAGATGAGCTTTCAACCCGGCTGGAAACCAGTCACAAGCAGCTACTGCAAATGCTGGGCGGCAGCACCGATGTGATCGTTAAGGAGTATCTGCTGGAGGAGGATACCCGGATTGCGCTGTTTTATATAGATGGACTGGTGGATATGAATTTGTTCCATACCTCCGTTCTCTATTCCCTGCTGGAAAACAGCTCTTCCGAGCTCAACCGGCTAGATCCGGAACAGAAGATAGAATTGCTGAAGACACGCATCCTGATGGCCGGCAGTCTGTCCGTAATTCATGGATACAAACAGTTCATGCACGATCTGCTGTCCGGCAATGTTATGCTGCTCCTGGACGGCAGCTCCTCGGCTCTGCGGATGGGTCTTCCCGGCTGGGAGGACCGCAATGTCAGCGAGCCCAACTCGCAGGCGGTGGTGCGCGGCCCGATGGAGGGCTTCAATGAGTGTCTGCGGGTCAATACCGCTCTCGTCCGGCGCAAAATCAAAAGCAGCCACTTGTGGCTGGAAACCTTTCAGATCGGCAGGGTCACACAGACGGATGTGTCGATTATGTATCTCAGCAATGTCGCTAACAAAGAGCTGGTTCAGGAGGTTAAGCGCCGCCTGCAGCAGATCGACACGGACAGCATTCTCGAGGGCGGATATATCGAGGAATTTATTCAGGATACTGCTCTTACTCCCTTCCCAACCTTATATAACAGCGACCGTCCTGATACGATAGCTGCGGGTATTCTCGAAGGGAAGGTAGCTATACTTGTGGATGGAACTCCGTTTGTGCTGCTCGCTCCCACTTTTTTTATTGCCTTTTTCCAGTCAGCAGAAGATTACTATCAAAGAGCGGACATCGCCTCTCTGCTGCGGTTGATCCGTTTTCTGGCATTTTTCCTCACCTTGCTTGCGCCTTCGTTTTATGTTGCGGTTACCACGTACCATCAGGAGATGATCCCCACCACCCTTGTCATCAGCCTGGCCGCCCAGCGCGAGAGCGTGCCTTTTCCCGCCTTTGTGGAGGCGCTGATCATGGAGCTGACCTATGAAATATTGCGCGAGGCAGGCGTACGGATTCCGAAAAATATCGGCCAGGCCATTTCCATTGTCGGCACACTTGTTATTGGTCAAGCAGCTGTTGCTGCTGGCTTCATTTCCTCCGCCATGGTCATTATCGTCTCGATTACTGCGATTTCAAGCTTTGTCATTCCGGAGTCGGGAATGTCGATAGCCGCACGCATGATCCGTTTCCTATTCATAGGTTTGGCCGGTTTTATCGGACTGTACGGGATGATCTGCGGGGGTATTGTTATGGTGCTGCACCTGGCGAGTCTCCGCTCCTTCGGAATGCCTTATATGAGCCCGCTCGGCCCCTATGTCAAAAGTGATATGAAGGATGGGATCTTCCGCTTTCCCTGGCCGAAGCTGCGCACCAGACCCGCAGAGAATCATACTCTAAATTCTGTCCGGCAAAGCACATCCAAGCGCGGGAAACCTGAGTCATGATCAAAAAGCGGTACAAGTCTCTACTCCAGGTATTGCTTGTCTTGTTTCTTCCTATAGTACTCAGCGGATGCTGGGAGAGAAAGGAACTCAATGAAATGGCATTTGTACTGGGACTGGGGCTGGATAAAGCGGAGTCTGGGTATAAAGTCAGCATGCAGGTAGTTATCCCATCCGCCATCACCTCGCAAACAGGTGGGGGCGGGGGCGGGGGGGGCGGCGGGGTGCCGGTGGTCCTATATAATTTTACGGCTACCACATTTTATGATGCGTTGCGCCAGTTCAATCTGGTCAGCTCAAGAAGGAGCTACCTCGGCCATATCCGCGCGCTGGTTATTGGGGAGGAGCTCGCCCGGTCCGGAGTTGGCGAAATCCTGGATGTTATCAAGAGAAGCCGTGAACCGCGAATGGATTTCTATGTTATGGTGGCCCGGGACAACACAGCGGAAAATGTACTTAAGGTGCTTACCCCACTGGACAAAATACCGGCAAACATGCTGTTCAGTTCTCTGGATAAATCCTATAAAATATCGGCCAGGACTGTCGCTATTACACTCGACAGATTTATTGAAGATTTATTATATGAAGGAGAAGCCCCAGTCTTGACTGGAGTAGAGATTGTAGGCGATGTAGAGGAAGGTAGTGACAAAAAAAACACAGAACGATCGGCGCCCAAAACAACACTGCGTTACCAAAATGTAGCCGTGTTCAGAAAAGATAAGCTCATCGGTTGGCTGACTGAGAAATCAACGGCCGGCTATAACTATATCATCAATAAAGTCAGCCAATCTTCAGGGTACGTCCCAGGAACAGACGACAAGCCCATTGTGATTGAAACGCTCCAGACGTCGTCGAAGCTCAAGGTTAAATTCATTAACGGGGAGCCTCATATTTTTATAAAAGTTCAAGCGACCTGCAATGTGGAGGAGTCTCAGAGCAAAGAGAACCTGGAGGCTGTAAGCTCCATCAGAGATTTGGAGCGAAAAACGGAAGAAACCATTATTGAGCGAATGAAGGGTGCTGTGGAGGAAATCAACAAACAATTGAAGGTTGATGCAATGGGATTCGGGCAAGCCATTTACCGGGCGAATCCCAAGGCCTGGGCAAAGCTGAAGGCGGAACAAGGTGACCAGTATCTGCAACGATTGCCCGTCCACTATAAAGTTAGTGTGAGGATCAACCGGATCGGCACGATGGATAAGACTTTCCTGGATGAAATCAAGGAGTGAAGCCCTATGCTGTTTCTGTTATTTGTAGCGATTGCCGCCGGATGTGCGGCATGGGACTTGCCTGCCCTCATTCGCAAACGGAAGCCTCGCGACCTCCTCGTCTACTTCCTGTTCTGGCTCGCGGGTCTCGCCGCCACCGCATGCTCCGCATACAAAATTAATGTGCCCAGCCCGCTGATGCTGGTCATGATAATCTACAAGCCCTTTAATGATCTGTTCACGTATTGGTTTCTCTAACCAAGCACCAGCAGGCATACAGCTACAGCGGCAACGAAGCCGACGATGTCGGAGAAGAGGCCGACCTTAAGGGCGTAACGGCCGTTTCGGATGCCTACAGCGCCGAAATAGACGGTGAGCACGTAGAGCGTGGTGTCGGTGCTGCCCTGGATGGTGGAGGCGATCATCCCGATCAGGGAGTCCGGTCCGTGGACACGGATCAGATCGGTGGTATAGGCGAGCGAGCCCGTGCCCGTGAGTGGCCGGAGAAGTCCGAGCGGCAGCACCTCCGGCGGTACGCCAAATCTTTGCAGCGTGGGAGCGATGTAGCCCATCAGGAAGTCCAGCGCGCCGGAGGCGCGAAAGACACTGATGGCAACGAGCATGCCGACGAGATGCGGTATGATAGCTATTGCCGTGCCAAACCCGTCCTTGGCTCCTTCGACAAACGATTCATAGACCGGAACCTTGCGCGTAAATGCGTATAGCGGAATGAAGGTAATCATAACTGGAATCGCCCAGGCTGAGATAAGGCTGATTAGCTGGAACAAGGCAAGCTCACCCTTTCAGTGAAGAATGCGGGAGCGTAGCGCTCCCTCCGGCAGACTTGCCGGACCTCAGGGCAGGCGGACCCGGCGGTCTGCGCATCAGAGCCAGGCGGCGGCACAGCCTGTCTGCAGCAATGGCGGCAAACGTCGCTACCGCCGTTGCGGCAAGCGTCGTGCCGACGATACCCGCCGGGTCCGCCGAGCCGTAATTGAGGCGAATCGCTATCAGTGTAGCCGGGATAAGCGTAATGCTGGCCGTGTTCAAGGCGAGCAGCGTACACATCGCCGGAGTGGCGGTGTCCTTGTCAGGGTTAAGCGTCTGCAGCTCCTGCATCGCCTTGATACCCATCGGCGTTGCCGCATTACCGAGCCCAAGGAGATTGGCGCTCATGTTAGAGAGGATATAGCCAATCGCCGGATGTCCCTTCGGCACATCCGGGAACAAGAAGGCTACCACCGGCCCAAGCACCTTGGCGATTTTCATCAGCAGGCCAGCATCCTCGGCCACCCGCATGATTCCCATCCAGAACACCAGCACGCTGATCAGGCCGAAGCTGACTGTGACTCCGTTCTTCGCGCCGTCGAACACAGCCGCGGTGAACTCATCCATCCTGCCGTTCACGGCGGCAAATACAAAGCCGATCAATATCATCCCCAGCCAAATCCCATTGATCATGATGCTTTCCCCCCTAATTCAAACAATGCCCGAAGTGCGCTTCCCAGCGCCTGCAGCCAGTGGGCCGCCGGATAAGCGGCAGCACCTGCCGGGCTGTATCTCTTCTCGTAGGCCGAGTGCTCCGGCGGCAGCTGATCCGGAGTATAGACCGGAACCCGGCCTATTTCCTTGCTGCCAAGCTGCAGCACCAGCGTCCCCTTGAGGCCAAAGCTGCCCCCGCTACGCTTCTTCGGCTGATTCAGCACAAGCTTCGTCACAAGGTGAGCTTCCTCCCCCTGCCCCAGCGGATACGCAAACTTCCTGCCGGCTACAAATTTGTAGCCGCTGATGCCCTCTCCGCGTTCAACCAATGTCTTGAGCGGATAGTGATTGAACCCAAAATCCAGCAGCGAAGCATGGTCATTCCAGTCATTGCCGTCATTCAGCGTAACCGCGACGAGCTGCTGTCCGTTGCGGGTAGCGGAGCTGACCAGGCAGCGCAGCGCTTTTTTGGTATAACCGGTCTTCACTCCGTCCGCTCCTTCATAGAGGCGCAGCATTTTATTTTTGTTGCTCCATTTGTAGTCCCATTTCTCATAAGGGTTATCCGCCGTCTTTACTTCGGTTCTCACGATTTCTTTGAAGACAGGGTTATGCATGGCATAGGCGGTCAGCACAGCCAAATCATTGGCGCTCGAATAATGCCCCTCGGCATCAAGCCCATGCGGATTGGCAAAGCGGGTATTCTTTAAACCAAGCTCCTCCGCCTTGGCATTCATCATATAGACGAAACCCTCCTCCGATCCGCCGACATGCTCGGCAATTGCTGTAGCCGCATCATTGCCTGAACGCAGCATCAGACCGTAGAGCATATCCTCAAGCGTCATTTCTTCCCCCTGCTTCAAGAACAGGGAAGAGCCTTCCTTAGCAAAGGCATTTTTCCCGACCTTGACCTTGGAATTCAGACTTCCATTCTCTATAGCCACGAGTGCTGTCATGATTTTGGTCAGGCTGGCAATCAGCATCCGCTCATCCCCACGGCTGCTGTACAGAATCCTTCCGGATGCCACATCAATCAGCGCTGCCGCCCGGGCATGGGTATTGATGGTGCTGTTCTCGGCACGGAGCAAAGGCTGCGGAGCCGCAAAGAGCAGCAGAGCGCACAGTAAACCCATCATCAACGATTTGAATGGTAATGTCTTCATGTTCATCCTCCGGCTTCTATCAGTTCTTAATCAGGGAGTACAGGGAATCGCGCTTGTGTTGTACAAGTATATGCGGCGCGGCAGGTAGGTATGTCCTTCTCTTGAATCAGCGTCCGACTCTACCCTGTGAATGATCAAAAAAAAGGGACACCGCCCCACTCAAGGCGACATCCCCAATCCATTGTAGTATCCGGGCAAAGAGCTGCACGCTAGTGAGTCGATGATTCCGAAGAGACCGGCTCGTGTCTAACCGTTGTTTTAACCGCCGGGGTTACCACTACTTCTGCCCCTTCGGTTGTGCCGTTTGGAAACATGCTTTGAATTTTATCAATCAGCCCCGGGGCTGCATCAATAATTTTCTCAAACAAATGAGTCTGATTGTCGAGCGGCACCGTATGCACACCTTCCCGGCCCACTACGAGAAAAGCAATTGGTCGGATGGATACCCCGCCGCCGCTACCGCCTCCGAACGGAAGCATCTTGACACCTGCTCCTGCACCGTTTACTCCCGGTCCGTCATCCTCTACCCGGAAATCACTGCCGCCTGCGGCAAAGCCGAACCCCACTTTGCTGATCGGCAAAATGACACTGCCATCGGGAGTTTCCACCGGGTCTCCAACAATTGTATTGACATCCACCATGCCTTTAATATTTTCCATAGCGGTCTGCATGAGACCTTGAATCGGGTGATCTGACATCAACTACTCCTCCTCTGCTGTCTGAAAAGTAAGGGAATAACCTACTCTTTTACAGTTTGCTCACATCACGGGCATGATATGTACAACAATAAGAAATTCATCACGCCCTGCCGCAGGGATAAATCCGCAGTTGGGCATGCTCCCTAAATTAATCCTTCTAAAATTCGACCCACATAAATATCAACAGCCGAACCAAAAATGATCAGGAAGGCAAACACATCACCGGGAGGCAAAAAGATGATTTTTAACGAGATTTGGGAAGCGGACATGAAAAGCAACGGAGTGCTGCCGCTCATCAAAGGTGTAAGCGAAGATCAGAAAAAAGAGGATAACGGCTATGTCATTGTCGATATGGATCCGCTGCCTGAACCTGATTCCCCAGTGAATGGAAGCGAGCGAAAAGAAATCTCCGTCTTTAAGGAGGTGGTGATTCCGGCCAGCAAGCAGCACTCATATGACTTGTTCATGAAGCTTCATGACAAGACCATTTCCCCCGAAACAGCGGAGATCAACGAATTTCTCAAGTTCGCTGCCAACACGCCGCCTATGCGGCTCGCACGCAAATATGCGGAGGATAATCATCAGCTCAAAGCAGGCTGTTCTATGGAAGAGTGGATTCAATTTCTGAAATCCATCTGGTTCGGCACCTTCAAAGACAACAGCACCTGTTATTTTGAGCATGTGTTCCTCGGCGAGCAAGGGGGCAAGCGGCATAAACTGGGAGGACATCACTTCTGGTATCACTACTACGTAAATAACGGCCAGTCTCAGATTTTGAAAAAAGATATCGGCGGCTTCTTTGTCGGCACCAGCGCCGAAGGGCTGATGGCTATGGGGACAGTAGCTTACCTCGATGGACGGGAACATATTCCCGTTCAGTTCAACGGAGAGAGCATTGATTTGACTGTTCCGGTCTGAGCTTATTCCGGGTATACACCTGAGGCAGCTAGCAAGTGCTCTCGCCTTGCCGTGCTGCCTTTTTGGCGTGCTTTTTAGTCTGAATTCTCCTCGGATCTGTCCGGCTTCTTGCGGTTGCGGCTCAGCAACTCCATCCACTGGCCTAATCCCCCCTCTTCCTTAGAGATACGTCGCAGCAGCAGCAATCCGGCATAACACGCATAACCAACAGACAGCTTTCCTGCGCACACTGCTTCTGTAGAAAAACACAGCTCATCCTGAAAGACAGGTACAACAAACAGCCGCGGAGCTTTTTTCATCCGGACCTGTTGTGACAGCCAGCCTATGATGCTTGCCTTTATGCCCCACAGCGCTCCCGCTGCAACCGCCGTATTTGCGGCATCGCCCAGAGAGAAATCGGTAGACCAGTCAAGCTTGGTAATCTGGATATGGGACAGCGTATCTTTCAACCATTTATTGAACCCCCGGGTCGCTTTCAGCGCCTTGCGGAAATTGTCCAGCCAGGTCGAAATCCACTCCTTGTTGATTTGCTCCTCTTGATCTTTATCCTTCCTGAACGGCGCAATGCCGCTCTCCTCCAGTTTTACCATGATACCCCGTTTAATGTTCTCAAAAACCAGCGCAGGCAGCTCATAATGAAACTTAACCAGTCCAAATACGGCTTTAATATCAAATTCCACCCGGTCATCCTTCCCCAGCCTGTTTAACCGAAAATGAAAGTGAATACCCGAGGACAGAATCAGTAGAATCAGTGCAACCGCAAGCAGGAGCAGGGCCAAAGGTATTGCCAGCCATAATGCCACGAAAGTAACCTCCATGCAACCTTAATAATTGGGAGCCTTTGGATTAGTATGGCATGTCTGTCTGGAAAAAATTCGGTGCCCGCGCAAAAAAGCCCTCTCCCACCATTTCACGCCGCTGCTCCTTGGCATTGTGAATGATGGAAGAAGGCTTCACAGCAATTTCCATAGTCCTATTCTATGATTGCTCGACATCATCGAAGGTCATCTGACTGTCCAGCTTGCTGAACAGAAGCTGTGTTTCCTCTTCCAGGTCCTCGGAGGTATCGAAGTTCGACGGCTCCGGCAGCTCCTTCAGATCGGCCAGTCCGAAGCTCTCCAGGAACGATTTGGTCGTTCCGTACAGAATCGGACGGCCAACAGCCTCCGCACGGCCCACTTCCTGGATCAAATCCTTATTATTCAGCGTATGAATCGCCCGTTCGGACTTCACGCCGCGAATCTCTTCAATCTCCACTCTGGTAATCGGCTGGCGGTAAGCAACAATAGCAAGTGTCTCCAGCGCCGCCTGGGATAAGGAAGATCTGGAAGGCGAATAAGCGAGCCGCTCAAAATAGGGTGCATGGTCAGGCAGCGTAGCCAGCCGGTAATTCCCGGCAATCTGCACCACCTGCAAGCCGCGTTCCTGCGAAACATAGTCTTCTTTCAGTTCCTCCAGTGCTTTTCCGGCGAGGTCAGGCCGCTGCTCGGTAATCTCGGCAATTTGACGGACGGATAATCCTTCGTCGCCGGACAGAAACAGCAGTCCTTCAATAATTGATTTCAGCGTTTTGTAATCCACTGAATGCTTCGTCTCCTCTCCACTCCATCACAATGTCGTCGAACAATTTCTCCTGATAGCAATAAATCGCCTTCATCTTCATGAGTTCCAGGATCGCCAGGAAGGTGGCCACAATCTCATACCGGGCCATGTCATCATCCAGCAGGGAAGAGAAACGCAGCCTCCCGCCCACGCCTTTGTGCCGTAGCGCTTCCGAAACGTCGCGAATCCGGTCCTTCACCGAAATCTCGTCACGCGTAATCCGCTGATAGGAGGATCTTCTGGCCGCTTTGCTGAGCGCCTTGCGGAATGCAGCAATGAGGTCCGCGGTGTGCAGACCTTTTAGCGTATTGTCGATCTGTGCCGGCACAAAAGGCCCCAGGTCCTCAGGCTCCTTGGTGAAAATCAGGCTGCGCTCGCTCTCCATATCCAGGAGCTGCACGGCGATGCTCTTAATTTTACGGTATTCAATCAGGCGCTGAACCAGCTCCGCACGCGGATCGTAGCCGTCGTCCTCGTAATATTCGAAATCCTCGATTTCGATCACAGGCGGCTTCGGAAGCAGCAGCTTGCTCTTGATCGACAGCAGCGTCGCAGCCATCACCAGGAATTCACTGGTAATATCCAGTTCAAGCTCCTGCATGCTCCGCAGGTAATCCATGTACTGCTCGGTGATCTCGCTGACCGGAATGTCCTGGATGTCGATTTCCGCCTTGTCAATTAGGTGCAAGAGCAGATCGAGCGGACCTTCGAACGTCTCCAGCTTGTACAATACCGTCACGCGGTTTCCTCCCGCCAAAAAAAGTAAAGTGCAGCGCCGCCCGGGCGCTACACAAGTAGAAAGTTCTTATTGACCATGCTTTCTTCTTATACATATAAATAAGCACGTTTGAGGCCCATTCGTCAAGTGGCTCTCTTATTTGAAGAGCTTATTCAGGTTCGCCATTTCAATGGCAGCAGTCGCAGCATCCCAGCCTTTGTTGCCAGCTTTGGTCCCTGAGCGCTCGATGGCCTGCTCAATATTTTCGGTTGTAACTACGCCGAATATAGTTGGAATGCCTGTCTTGAGATTGATTGCCGCTACGCCTTTGGCAACCTCATTGCACACATAGTCATAATGGGTTGTAGATCCACGGATGACGGTGCCGAGTGTAATGACCGCATCGTATTTGCCGCTTTCGGCCATTTTTTGCGCGATCAAAGGGATTTCGAACACGCCCGGAACCCAGGCTACATCCAGTTCATCATCAGCTACACCATGACGCTTGAAGGCATCGAGCGCGCCGGACAGCAGCTTGCTTGTAATGAATTCATTGAAACGTCCTACGACTACCCCATATTTCAGTCCCTCGGATACTAAATGTCCTTCTAAAAAGTTTGGCATTGTATTCATCTACCCTTCATTAGTAAATTATATGGATTTTAACGCTTGGAATCCTCATTTTGCTCAATGTCGTCAAAAGACAGCAGATGGCCCAGCTTGGCCTGCTTTGTATGGAGATACTTGGTATTGTCCTTGTTCTCCGGCATTTGAATCGGCACACGCTCCACAACCTCAAGACCGTAGCCTTCCAGGCCTTTGATCTTGCGCGGGTTGTTGGTCAGCAGTCTGATCTTGCTGACGCCAAGGTCCTTAAGAATCTGCGCTCCGATGCCGTAATCGCGCAGGTCCGCCGGAAAGCCCAGCTTCAGGTTGGCGTCTACAGTATCAAGACCTTCCTCTTGAAGCTTATAGGCACGAAGCTTGTTGATCAGACCGATGCCTCTGCCTTCCTGACGCATGTAGAGCAGAACCCCCCGGCCCGCCGCTTCAATCTGGCGCAGCGCCGCTTCGAATTGCGGGCCACAGTCGCAGCGGTGGGAGTGGAACACATCGCCGGTCAGACATTCAGAATGCACCCGCACCAGCACCGGCTCCTCCCCGGTAATATCACCTTTGACCAAGGCGACATGCTCTTTGTCATCTACCTCGTTCGTGTAGGCGATGGTCTGGAAGTCGCCGAAATCCGTCGGGAGCTTCACCGACACTTCACGGGTAACCAGGTGCTCCTTCTCATTACGGTAATGAATGAGGTCCTTGATGCTGATCAGCTTGAGCTCATGCTTGCGGGCAATCTCCACCAGATCCGGCAGGCGGGCCATTGTTCCGTCTTCCTTAACTACCTCGCAAATGACGCTGGCCGGATAGGCGCCGCACATGCGGGCGAGATCGACAGCCGCTTCCGTGTGGCCGGAGCGCCGCAGCACGCCGCCCTTCTTCGCGATCAGCGGGAACATATGGCCCGGTCTGCGGAAGTCGGAGGGCTTCGCATTCGGGTCCATCAGCGCCTTGATGGTCATGGATCTCTCTCCGGCAGAAATCCCGGTGGTGGTGTCCTTGTGGTCGATGGAGACGGTAAAAGCGGTGCCGTGGTTATCGGTGTTGTTCGCCACCATCGGCTTCAAATCCAGCTCCTCTGCCCGCTCTGCCGTAATCGGCACGCAGACGAGCCCGCGTCCTTCCGTGATCATGAAATTGATCACTTCCGGTGTGGCGCGTTCAGCGAGGGCGATGAAATCCCCCTCATTCTCGCGGTCCTCATCATCGACCACGATGATAACCTTGCCGCGCATCAGGTCATAAATGGCATCTTCGATAGGGTCGAGGATGCTGATCTTCTTGTCTTGCTGGCTCATAATTTTCTGTCCTCCTGATAGCTTTACGAAGCCCTGACGGGCTTAGACGTAAGCCAAATCTTAATTATACAAACCCGTTAGCCGCGAGAAAATCATGGCTGATCCGGGAGCTGTTCTCTTCTTCCTCATTGCCTGAGCGGGAACCGTAGTTCAGCAGATGGTCAACATATTTGCCGAGTACATCGCATTCAAGATTGATCCGGTCTCCCGGCCGCTTGTGCGCAAGCACTGTTTCTCCAAGGGTATGTGGAATCACCGAAACGGTAAACAGGGACGACGTGGTGTTCACCACTGTCAGGCTAATGCCGTCAATCGTGATGGAGCCTTTGGGAATAATAAATTTGAACAGCGATTTGCGCTCCGGCGCAATCTCGAATACGACCGCATTCTGGTCGCGCTTCACACTGCGGATTTCACCTGTTCCATCCACATGGCCCTGAACGATATGTCCGCCAAAACGCCCGCCGGCGGCCATCGCCCGCTCCAGGTTCATTTTGCTGCCGCTTCGCAGCTCCTTCAGCGTGCTGTTGCGGTAGGTCTGCGGCATGACGTCAACAGTGAACGAATGGTCGCCGATTGAGGTCGCCGTAAGACAAACCCCGTTGACGGACACGCTGTCGCCGATTTTCAGATCATCCATGATGAGGGAAGCGCCGATATTCAGCACCATCATCTCGCCTCCGCTGGTGACACCGCGCAGGACGCCGACTTCCTCAATCAAGCCTGTGAACATGAGATCCCCTCCTGAAATATTGTTTGGCTGACACCCGCTTGGTTAGCGGATGGGCGTGCCGCTGATACACACATTATCCCCGAGCACTTCTACTTCCAATCCCTCTAAGGTGATCGCATCCTTCATCAGCTCGACGCCCGGAAAGTCGAAGGTCCCTGGCGCAGCCACGCCGCCGCCCACGATCTTCGGAGCGAAGAAGAGGATAACCCGGTCCACAAGTCCGCTCTCCAGCATCGCGCCGTTCAAGGTTCCGCCGCCTTCGAGCAGAATCGAGCCGATCTCGAGCTCCCCCAGCGCAATCATCGCGGCTTGCAGATCCACACGCGGCCCTGCGCCGCTAACCACGATCTGGACACCAGCATCCGTAAGCGCCGCACGCTTCACCGGATCAGCGGATTCTGTAGTTACGACAATCGTTGGCGCTTGTTTGTCGCATACAACGGCAGCGTCCAGCGGAATGCGCAGCGTGGAGTCGATGACAATACGGACCGGATTCAGTCCCGGCACTTCCATTCGGGTCGTCAGGGACGGATTGTCGGCAATTACGGTGTTGACGCCGACCATAATCCCCTGATGGCGGTGCCGCAGCGTATGTACGATCTCCCGCGCCTGACCGTTCGAAATCCATTTGCTGTCTCCCGTCCGGGTCGCCAATTTGCCATCCAGCGTGCTGGCGCTTTTCAGCGTAACAAAAGGCTGCTTAGTCAAAATGTATTTGATAAACTTCTCATTCAGCCTTAGCGCACGGCCTCGCAGCAGCCCTACTTCTACCTCAATCCCCTGCTCACGCAGCATGGCAATTCCCCGGCCGGCAACCTGCGGATTAGGGTCCTCACAGGCTACAACCACCCGGGCGACGCCTTCATCAATCAGCCTTTGGCTGCAGGGCGGCGTCTTGCCATAATGGCTGCAGGGCTCCAGGGTTACATAAGCTGTGCTGCCCTGCGCTTTGCCAGCGGCCATATTCAGCGCATGCACTTCCGCATGCCCTGTTCCGCGCTGCAGATGGGTTCCAAGCCCGATCATCGCTCCATCCTTCACAACAACACAGCCGACAACCGGATTGATGCCTGTCTGTCCTTGTGCTCTTTCCGCCATATCCAGCGCCAGCGACATATAAAACTCGTCGTTCATTCTATCCATGTCTTGCCTCCGATCACATTGATGTACATGCTGAATTTCAGTTCAAAACAGAAAACCCGTCTCAATCTCCAGGAGGAGCTCAAGACGGGTTATACGAGAGTTTACGGCAATTCAAATAAAACTGCGCGATCCTACAGTCAAAAGTCCCCTTTTGTGAAAGTTCGCACATAATATTCGAAAACACTGCACTACGCCTGTCTACACAAGCACAGAACGTCAATCTCTCCTTCTTCCATCCAGACTATACTGTCGGTCCCGGAATTGCACCGGGTCCACCGTCCATATGAACCATACGAAGCGGGTAGCGGACTGAGCAGCGCAATCAGCATTCTCAGCTAATATACAGCAGCATCACCGCCGGTAGGGAATTGCACCCTGCCCTGAAGGATAAACACATATTCAGTTCGTTTTCTACCACAGGCTTAACTTAGCGAAAATATTACCACTGCTGCTCAAAAAACGCAAGTATTTCAGTTTCAGCTACTCAGCGAAATAAGAACCTTTGCGTCCTCCTGAACTATTTTTCCCCTTTACCATTGGACCTGATCTGCCCGCATGTCTTTGTAGTAATATACTCTGTCGTTCTCTGTAATTTCACGAAGTACTTTGCATGGGTTTCCGACAGCTATTACATTAGCCGGAATATCCTTGGTAACTACACTTCCTGCACCGATGACACAACCCTTGCCAAGGGTAACGCCTGGCACAATGATAGCGCCGCTGCCAATCCATACATCATCCTCAATCACTACCGGCAGGGCGTACATCCCGCCTTCCCTGCGCAGATCAGGATGTACCGGATGGTTCGTAACTGCAATTGTCACGTTAGGGCCGAACATTACATTGTCTCCAATTGTAACTTTATAATCATCTACGACAGTCAAATTAAAGTTAATATAGACATTACTTCCTACCGTGGTGTTAGAGCCATATGCCATGCGAATAGGAGGTTCCATCCATACGTTCTCCCCCATGCTTCCAAATAACTCCTTCATCAGTTCCGACCGCTTCTCCGTATCATCGGGATGCAAGCGGTTAATCTCATAACAAAGCGCTTTGCCGCGCTGGCGGGCACGGGCAAGTTCAGCAGCCTCCTCGGGATAGTTAGCATCATGATCGGTAAACAATTGCAGGCTCGACATCCGTTCTCTAATATTCATTCTATTTCTCCTTTTGTATAAATTCCTTTATTTTGCTTCGGCAAAATTTCTTGTAATATTGTTTAGCCATTTGAATTGGCGATACCGCATTAAGGCGGCCGGCAGCTTGATAAGCTCATCCAAACTGATTACGGCATACATAGCAACCGGCGGCACTCGCCACACAAAAGCACAGAGATAACTTAATGGCAGGATGATGCCCCACATTACCACAGTATCACACCAGAACCCAAATTTGGAATCTCCTCCAGCGACGAATATGCCAGCAATGGTCGTCGAATTCATCGACTTGGCAATACAATAATAAGCACATATATAAAGCATGCTATGAAGATAGTCCTGTGCGTTTTGATTCAAATCCACTGCATAGAACACCAATGGTTTAATTAGCAAAATCATCACACCGGAAAGAACGCCAAATAACAGCGCATACCAGTTCAACCTGCTCCCGGCTCTTTTGGCCATCTCGATTTCACCATTGCCCAAATATTTTCCGACAAGCACCGATCCGCCGGTGGCAATGCCTCCACATAATACAACGGCTAGATTCTTTACTACCGACGCAACGGAATTTGCCGCGACCATATCAGCATTTACATGTCCAATAATTGCCGCCGTTGCAGCTATAGCGCCTCCCCAAACGATATAGTTTCCTTGTACAGGCATTGTGTATCTTAAGTAATCCTTAAGCAATTTGCGCTGTATGGCATCACGTACAGGCAATTGGAAGCGAATCGGCCCTCGTGTAATCGAATACACATAGCACCATCCAAGCTCAAAAAAACGTGCAATAACTGTCGCAAGCGCAACTGCCGTTATCGCTTTTTCAGGCATGCCTGGAAAAAAGACAAATATACACAGTGCGTTCAACAGAATGTTCAGGAGCAAGCCTACAGAGCTAATCAATGCACTCAGACGTGCATTTTCCATACTTCTTATCACACCAAGATACATCTGAGAAAGACCCATTGCAAGATAGGAGAAGGAAATCGTATGCAGAAAATTTGCACCGTAGCTGATCAGTTCCTCATCCTGCGTAAAAAATCGCATCAATGCATCTGGAAATAATAAGGAAATCACGAAAAAGATAAGAGATATACAAATAGAAAACACACAGGCGATGCTAAGAACTCGCTGAATGGTTTGCAGATCCTTTTTTCCCCAATATTGAGCTGCCAGAATACCTGCCCCTGCTGACATCCCCATATAAAATAAGGTCAAAACAAAGGTTATTTGCCCTGCCAATGACACGGCTGACATTGCAGATTGCCCGACAACTCCCAGCATTACAACATCTGCTGAAACTGCTGTTGCTGATATAAGGTTCTGCAATGCAATAGGAATTACTAAGGATAACAGCTCCCGATTGAATGTACTTGTATTCGATTCCGTTTGTTTTCTCCTCCAAAAGTGTTTATTATATTATCAAAATCGTATATTTCCATGAGGTATAGCTATGGACAAGCAACTTGAAGTATTTTCCGATTTATCTGAAAGATTGAATTATAACTTGCCGGATTTTCCTTTATACGCACGCAAAGGAACGCTTTATCAATTCGATAAATACGCTGCTGCTTGTCATTGGCACCCGGATTTGGAGTTCATTTTAGTGCTTGATGGGTCAATGGAATATTTTGTGAATGGGCAAACCGTTACTCTAAATAAAGGCAATGGAATTTTTGTGAACAGTAAACGTCTTCATTACGGCTTTTCTGCAAACAAGGATGATTGCACTTACATTGTAATCGTCGTCCATCCTTTACTGCTTGGTGAAGGCACACTCGCGGGAAAAGCGTACCTGGAAGAAAAATTCGGTTCAAATACTGACGATTTTTTATTATTATCATCCCAAATTCCTTGGCAGCAGGAAATTTTGCTCTTACTTGCCCAGATTTATGATGAGATGCACAGCAATGCAGGCAATTTGCTTCGTTTATTGTCCCAGACAGCATCTTTATGTGCGAGTATAGCGGATCATATACAGCAGGTTCCCGGACATATTAATGATGAACTTTCATGGATGACAATCCGTAGAATGACTGGGCACATTCATCAGAATTATGACTCCAAAATAACAATTGATGAGATTGCAGTCGCCGGTTCAGTATGCAGGAGCAGATGCTGTGAACTTTTCAAAAAATACGTTGGACTGACACCCAATAATTACTTGACTCAGTATCGTATTCAAAAAAGCTGTGAAATGCTAAGAGAGACAAATAGGCCTGTTGGTGAGATAGGCATTGCCTGCGGTTTTCAAACTGCAAGCTATTTTGCGTATGTTTTCCGTAAACAAATTGGTCAAATACCACAAGATTATCGCAAACAGGGCCAATTGAATCCATGATCTCAATTTTCGTTCCCCTCCATACTTGAATAGTTGGTACTTGTATAATAGAGAAATCTTTCATGTTGACGTTTAGCCAATTTTTCGAACCACTGAGAATTAACTAAGCTATTTATAGAGAAGTACAAACCTGTTACCAAAAAAATAAACAAAACAGCTTGGAGAATCATAAAGTTCCCTCCTTAAAAGTTGAGCAATGTTGTAGTTCGATGGAAAACCAGCTTCTGTACTCACTTGCACCTCACCTTCTTATTCCCACTTACAGAATAGTATAAAAATCGTTTGTTTTCTCACAAAATCGGCCATAATTATATTAATATCGTATATAAAAGGATACACAAAACAATAGCCCGAACTTCAGTGAAGTTCGGGCTTGAAAGTGGATAGTATTACACGACATACTTCATATGCTAGGGTCAGCAATAATCCGATACATCGAATTCTCTGTCTTTATAATAATATTTACGGTCCTCCTCGGTAATTTCACGGACAACCTTGCACGGGCTACCCACTGCAATTACATTATCGGGTATATCTTTGGTCACTACACTACCAGCGCCAATCACCACATTGTTTCCGATAGTTACCCCCGGATTGATAACAACATTGCCTCCAACCCATACATTATTGCCAATTGTAACAGCAATACCATACTCATACCCTGAATTTCTCGATTCCGGGTGTACGGGATGTCCGGCCGTATAAATTGACACATTAGGAGCAAACATTACATTGTCGCCAATGACAACTTTGCCCACGTCAAGAATGATACAGTTATAATTGGTATAGAAGTTCTTCCCTACCGAAATATTCGTTCCGTAATCGCAGTGGAAAGGAGCTTCAACAGAAACACCCTCACCGGCACTGCCGAGAATGCTTCGGATCAATTCATTTCTTCTTGTATCTTCATCAGGGCGAAGCAAATTATACTCATGGATTTTCAATTTGTTCTTGATTCTCTCCTCACTCAATCCATCCAGCCAAGCCTTGTAAGGGAGACCAGCAAGCATTCTTTCTTTTTGATTCATTTTCTTATGCCTTCCTTTCGTGTAATCAATCAGTTTTTAATGTGAACAATTGAAGTCAACAGTATTAAAAAAGCACCCGAAGGTGCTACTCTTCACAACTGCCTTGGAATTCTTCCAAAACCTTGGATTTGTCTCCATATATCTTTTCCAGGTGATCTTCTCCCCAATAGCATAAAAGGTCTAGTGCGGGTTTTAAGCCCCAGCCGTAGTGCGTTAACTCATACTCCACTTTTGGAGGGATCTCATTATAAGCCTTTCTTGTAACGATCTCATCCTTTTCCAGGCCTCTAAGCTGAGTGGTCAGCATTTTTTGGGTAATGCCGGGTATTAACCGGCGAAGCTCAGACGTTCGTTTCCGTCCTGTCATCAAATGGTATATAATTAAAGGCTTCCATTTTCCTCCCATTACTTCTAAAGCCGCTTCCACTCCAACTTGATACTTCTTTTGAATGCTATTTTCCATTTGTTCGCTCATCTCTTAACCCTCCGTTACCAGGTCAGTTTCCAAGGAATCCGCCTAGGTACTTCCATGTTCCTATGGCACCTTTATCATCCTATAGAACTTCAAAGTGCGTACTTCCAGATCATTTTACTACTGTTTATAATAGCATCAGCCAATGATCGTGGCTAGAAATTAACTGCTCAAGAAAGGTAGTGAAGATACAAGCATGAAAGTATTAATCGTTGTTTCACACCCGAGAAAAGACTCATTGACCTTTGAGGTCGCCGCTCGTTTCGTACAAGGCCTTGCCGAGGCTGGCCACGACTATGAGATATTGGATTTGCACCGGATTGGTTTTGACCCTGTTTTAAAAGAACCGGATGAACCCGATGGGTCAGTTGCGGAACAGTCCTTCTCCCCTGAAGTAGAAACGGAGATAATGCGGATGAAGGAGCATGATGCTTTGGCATTTATTTTTCCACTCTGGTGGTGGCATTTACCGGCTATGCTAAAGGGGTATATTGACCGTGTATGGAACAATGGGTTTGCGTACGGTTCGAACCACCTTCATCATCAGCATGTCTTGTGGATTGGTCTGGCTGGTGTTTCAAAAGAACAGATGAAAAAGCGTAACTATGATGAAACGATTACTCATTTGCTGAACGTGGGAATTGCAGATTATTGCGGTGTTACCAATTCCAAGGTTGAATTCTTATATGAGACACTGGATTCAGCTCCCAGTCATTACGAAATGCTGCTGAACCAAGCCTATCTCTTAGGTTTGAATTATGCTAAAGGTTGAAGTGGGTAGTGAAAAGTTCCAGTGCTATCGCTGTCAAACGGAGTAATAATCGGGGAATCACTGATGTCTTTCACGACATGTACATGCAAGAAAAGGCAGCCCGCTAAAAATACAATCCAACTGCTCTATGTTCGCCTGCTTCATCGCTTGTACCAATTTGGCAGCATTGGGGTGACAAGAGAAACCCGGATATTGGGCTTGCAGATTATTCCGCATCATCTCATCCATCTCAAACAACAACACTTTCATGGTTTCACTTGCCTGGGTATTAATAAATCGGGTGATTGCCCCTGTCCCCGATCCAAGCTCAGCAACTGCTCTCATCTCAGGCCATGGTGCTTGTCTAACCATTGTGTTCGCCAGAAAGCGGGAACTCGGCGTAATGCTTCCCACTCGTTTCGGGTTGTGCATAAAGCTGCGCAAAAATAAAAAATTTTCATTAGTACTCAACTGATTTTCCTCCATTGTGGGTGTAATGTCAGACATGACTACTGAACATTTTCCCCCTGCTCTCTTGTATTATGCAGAAAATCATACTTTTCAAATGCTCCAGGCGGGCAATCATACTGGCGGCTTAATATTGTTGTCTTTTCGCACGTATAAAACAACTCTACCTGCCAACCGGTAACATAACTCCGCGACCAGAATCCCCCCGACAATATCTGCCAATACATGTTGTTTCACCAACACGGTAGAGACGATAATTAGAACGGACATTGCGGAAATCGACAACCAGATCCTTTGCCCGAATATGCGTGATCCCCGCAGCATGAGATAGCTGGTTAACACATGAATACTTGGAAAACAGTTGTATGGCTGATCATTGCTGTACACAGAAACAACCATACGGTGAATAAAGTCTGTTTCTGTCAGAACATCGGGACGCTGAATCACGGTTTGAAACAGAGCAAAAAAGATATAAGAGATGATCAGGCCGCTACACTGCGCAAGCAATGTTTGAAAGTAGATTTGCCTGTTCTTAAACGCAAGGGCAATCAGTACAGCAGTAATAAACGGGTACCATAGTAAGTAAGGGATAATAAACGAAGGGACAAAAGGAACCATGCGGTCCAGACTCGTTTCCAGACTATAGACATGTTCTCTGGGACCATTCAGTATGCCATAAAAAACATTTATGACCGGAATAGTAATAAGCCATAACAGAGATTTCCATGCAGGCTGGGAGTTTTGTTGATTTAAGCGGGGCAAGTTCTCAACTCCTGTATCGGATTATCAATGCCACCATTGTATAGATTAACTCTGAAGAACTTCAGGGGAAATTTCTAAAGAATTTCTGAATATTAGGCAATCAGGGTCAAAAGCATTTCTGCACACAAAAAAACCGCCAAAATCCCTTAATATGATTGGGTTTTGGCGGTTTGATGAAATTCTTTACTTCTGTTGTCCCCTTGAGTCAGTCCTCTCCTTACTCGGAGTAACAGCGAACAAGGACAATATTCCACCGACTGCCCCTACTGCTGCCATTGTGCCAAATAAGACCCAATGTGCCCGGTTCATCAGGAGCGAAACAACCGGCGGTCCCAGCGCAACCCCGATAAACCTCATACTGCTATAAAGAGAAGTGATTGTACCCCGGTTGTCTTTTTCAATACCCTCTGTGATTAGTGCATCCATACATGGCAAGGCTGCTCCAATCCCAATGCCGCTTAGACATAAGAATCCTACAATAAAATAAATATTTTGGCTAAAACAAATAATGAACATTGCCGCAGTAAGTAATGCTATTCCACCGAAGCCAAGCCATTTCATTACTAATTTATTTTTCCCGATGATCTTTCCGCTCCCATAAGAAGCCAGACACAGCAAGGCAAGGGGAATAGCCAGTACAAATCCTTTTGTGGCTCCATGAAGGTTATACTTTGCTTCCAAGGTCTCGGATAAATAGAACAGCACCCCGAAGGTTGCAAACATGCATATTCCACCAATCGCGAAAATTGCATACAGCCAGCGGCCCTTCTCATGCAAGATTCCTTTTATGGCGGTTAAAAATTGCCCAAGGCTCTTTTTGGCAGCCTGCTCGCCTGGCTCCGGTTTTTTAACGAGAAGCACAACCAGCACAAATGAGATCAAACAAAGGATAGGAATGGCTATAAAAGGCGCATACCACAGCAATGTCCCCAGATAAGCACCCAGTATTGGACTTAATACCTTTCCAAAGGTATTGGAGGTCTCAATGATTCCCAATCCTTTACTGACCTGCTTTTCATCCTTGAACAGATCCCCTACTAAAGGAAGCACAATCGGAAAGGCGCCTGCTGCTCCAATTCCCTGAAGTAAACGTCCCCCCAGTATTAGCCAATAAGCAGTTCCCCAAGTAAAGAACCAGGCAGCCGCAACACAGACCGCTCCACCTAAGGCAGCGAGGATGAGGCTGGGTAAAATCACGGTTTTTCGTCCAAAACGGTCAGATAAATATCCGGCAATTGGAATCATCAAGATGGCAATAAGGCCATACACAGTAATGATCATACTGACTTGAAAAGCATTGATACCCAGCTTTTTCGATATTTGCGGCAGAACAGGCAGCAGCATGGAATTCCCGAGTGTCATTATCAGCGGAATGGAAGCCAGAGCAATCAATGCCCCTTTTGTACCTTTCATGGAAGAACCACCTTTTATGAATTCACACCCTACTTATTGTGATTCTCAAGGCTGGATTTATTCATAAGCGACAAACCGATTCCTTTTCGCAAATTAGATTTCAACTATTGCTTGGTAATACGAGCTTCTATTTGATTCTTAAGGTAACCATCCAAATAACAAATCGTTGTCTTCAGGACATCAGCTTTAAAATCACGTTTAAATCCTTCCAACCCGTTTTTTTCGATAATATCAATAACCTCTGCGGGCAAGGTGGCAGATAATTTGCACCCGGTTATAATCGACGCCTCCGCTTGAAGGATCTCCACGACATCCTCATGCGGCAATGCGTTATGACTGCAAATTAGGGACACCATCTCTGACATCAGCTTGTACAAATTGATCTTCTGATTCAGCATTGTTTCTGCATCTATATTTCTCTCAAGAACCGCTGTGCGCATGGATTCCAGTCTAATATACAAGGGGTTATGATCTACCAGCTCTGTAAGCTCATTGATTAGGAGCATTTTGAAGTCATTAAAATCCATGATTGGCATTTCCCTCACCATTCCCGTGAGGCGGGCAAGCCTTTTCTCATACTCCCGGCACAGCAGGCTGAAAAACAACGCTTCTTTTGTTTTAAAGTACACAAACAAAATCCCGTTCGACATGCCCATCTGTTTCGCAATATCAGACATTTTAATTTTTTCGTACTCGGATGAAAGAAACATTTCTGCCGCTTTGTCTAAGATAGCCTGAGCTTTTAAAGCCTTCGCCTCAGGCGTCATCGCGCGCTTTGCCATAAACTCATCACTCCATTTCGATCCATTGTAAATGCTTATAGATCTGGAGTCAAAACAAAACCTTTTCGCAGATTCTATCAAAGGCACGATCTCGAACCGGCAGCAACCAAACCAACCGGTTCGTTCATTGTATCCATGAAGCCTAAATTCGTGATCCTTCCTCATTCCCAGTGTTACCGCTGTACCCATGAGCATGAGGGAACCTGCCGTTTACTGTGGTATACCCCTCAAAATGATGGTAATGCCCGCCTCCTGGCAAGGGAATGGCTGGCCCCGTCGTTCCTCTAATAAGGTGCTTATGCTGGTCATTAAATGATGTTTCTGCATAATAATTATGAACATGCGGCACTCCACTTGGAGCCGGCTCTGTTACTCCGGCGTAATGGTGGTAATGCCCCATATCAAATGATGTATTTCCTTCAAATGGATGCACGTGAACATTAGTTGGTCTACCGTCCCACGAAGTAATATACAGCTTATGCGAATGGTTGAAATCGGAATCACCCGAATGTACAACGAAGCCTGTTACAGGTATTTCCATCCTCGGCCACCTCTCTTCATCAATTGCGATATCATATGAAAGAGAGTGTGTAGATGTTCAATAAGAGCACGAAACGATGAATCAGGTCCACGCTCTTATCTGTGTAACTTAATTATCCGCTTCATGCCGCTTGCCGGCGCTGAGCAAATCACGAATTTCCGTTAACAAAGCCACCTCGGGTGTTGGTGCAGGCTCCGGTGCGACCTCTTCTTTTACCGTTTCCTTGCGCTTAAACCGGCTTGCCAGCTTGATTACCATAAATATCGAGAAGGAGATGATAAAGAAATCAACAACTGACTGCAGGAATATCCCGTAATTGACAATTGCCTTTCCATAATGAAAATTAAGCCCCTTCAAATCTATACCGCCAGTAATGATACCAATAAGCGGCATAATGATGTCAGTTACCAGTGAAGAGACAATCTTTCCAAAAGCCGCCCCAATCACTACCGCAACCGCCAGATCAAGCACATTTCCTTTCAGCGCAAAGCTCTTAAACTCTTTCCACATTGCTAATCCCTCCGAAATCTTGAATTTAAAATTATTATAGCATTTCTGCAGGCTTTTTAAGAGAAATTTGAGACAGCCCTAACGGTGCAGCTCCAGGTAAGTGGCTTCGATGAACTTGCTGTATGACGAAGGCGGATACTGCCTTACCCGTTCGTAAGCAATCTGCGACTGCTGGCGCGCCTCCTCCATCTTTCCCTGACTGGCATAGATTTTGGCTTTGTAGGCATAGGCAGTGAAATAACCTGCAAGGTCCAGCGGATGGTAGGCATCATCAGGCAGAGTGACCTTGGAGAGAGACGCCAGCGCTTCTTCATCCCGGCCCAGATGGTACAGGGCGATTCCGGACTGAAGGAACCAGCTGGACTCATACCTGCTTCCCTTGGCTTCCGTTCGGCATTGCTGTCCAAGCAATAAAGCCTCTTCATACCGCTGCTCCACATTAGCCTGTCTGATCTCGGACAACCTTAAAAGCTGCACGGACTGGTCATCCTCCGTAAGCTGCACGAACAGCCCTGCTTTATCCAGGTACTTCCTCGCCTCGTCCAGATTCCCGGACTGTTGGGCAAGATTGGACAATACGCGATATAAATGGTCCGTTAAATAAAACACGCCTTCCTCCCGCGACAGCGCAATTGCTGCAAGCGCGGCTTCCCGGCTCCCGTCATAATCACCCAGCGCGGATAACGTAACACTCTCTGCATAATGGAGGTCGATTTCGAATAAAAAGTCGTTGCCGACTTTTTTGCTCACATAATCTTCTCTGACACGGAGGATCAGCTCGAGGCTATCCTGGTACCTGCTCTGGGCGAACATTAGGGCATAGGCCAAATACTGGACTTTGGCGCTTTCCACATATAAATTGAACCGCTCGTAGATCTCCACAGCCCGCTGTATCGCCTCTTCACCGCCATCCGTTCCTGTATAATAACAGGCGCTCACGTAGAACTCCATCAACCGTGCGGCATCCACGGTCATCGGCAGCTTCCCGCCCATAAGCGGTTTAACGGTGGAAATAATCGACTGGTAGTTTTTTTGCTTATGCTTGGCTTCAATGTCGCGAACCAAGCGGGGCAGGTCTTCACTTTGTTCCTCTTCAAGAAAATAGCCCGCATCCACCCCAAGCCGTGCAGCTAATATTTGCAGACTGCGCATAGAAGGCAGCGCTCGGCCATTTTCAATTTGGCTGAGCATACTTTTGGTCATATCTTCTCCGGCCAGGTCACTCTGCGTAAGCCCTTTGGTATTGCGCAAATGCTTGATTTTATCTCCGAGCGTTTGTTTGGTTGTCATATGTGAGCCATCCTTCTGTCCGTCTTAATCTCCAGTATAGCGTAACAGCAAGCTCATAAAAAGTTAAGTTAAATAATATTAAACTTTTCGTTGCGAAATTAGCTCTTCGAGTTTACAATTAGTTTAATTAAATTTAACTTTTGTTGAATGGAGTGATTCATATGAGCACTAAAAACGCTATTTTCTCGTCGCCAAGCAACCGGAATATGCTCCTGTTCTTCACCGGCAAGCTGGCCTCCATGCTGGGCTCCGGAATGTATACCTTTGTAGTCGGGTTATATATCCTGAACCTCACTGGCTCCGGTGGAAGCTTCGCCGTTACGATGGTATGCGGGATGCTGCCCCGGATTCTGCTCGCGCCGTTCGCCGGTGTTATGGCAGACCGGATGAACCGCCGCATGTTGCTAATCTGCTCTGACCTTGCTGCCGTTCTTACGCTGCTGCTGGCCTTTCTGACTGTCTCTCTTGAAGGTGTCTCTTTGCTTCCCATCTACGCCTCTTTGGTTCTGTTGTCCATATGCTCCACCTTCTATGGAATCTCCGTCTCTTCCTCCCTGATGCAGCTTGTGGATAAAGACCAGATCCAGCGCGCCGGCTCGCTCAATCAAATCGCCGGCTCCATCGGCAACCTGCTCGCCCCCGTACTCGGCGGCATGCTGTACGCCATTGTCTCCCTGAAGCTGTTCATGCTGCTGAACGCAGCCGGCTTCGCCGTTTCCACCCTCATGAGCTGCGGACTTCGGTTCAAGCCATCCGTGGATACGGCAGATCACAGCGAACCATCCCATCCGGCAGCGGAAGACCCTGCCCCGCAGGTACGCTCCCATGTGCTCGCGGAGTTGCGGGCCAGTCTTGCCGGGGGCATCTCCTATGTGTTTAAAAAGCCCATCATCCGCGCTGTAATTATTATCGTTTTCTGGGTCAATTTTTTCGTCGTATCACTAAATATCGTGCTGCCCTTTGTCGCTATACAGCTCCTCTCGCTCACTTCCGGCCAATATGGCACAATCGAGGCCATGCTGGGGGCAGGCATGCTGACCATGTCCCTGCTGCTGACAGTCCGCCGCCAAAGTAACAATCCCACCAGCTCCCTCATTCGGGGCCTGTGCATACTTGGTCTGCTGTTCCTCGGCATGGCGTTCCCGCTGATTTTTTCCTTCAACAGCACTTTTACTTTTATTTTCCTGCTTGTGCTAATGTTTCTTGTCGGCGTCACGGTGATGAATATCAATATCCCGATTCAGGTCTATTTGCAGCAGATCATTGAAGAGGACTATCGCGGAAGGGTGTTCGCCGTTGTCGAGACAGCTTCCGGGGCAATCGCGCCGATTGGGATGATTCTGTTCGGAGTACTTGTGGACCAGATTCCGTCCGAGCTCCTGTTGCTGGCCTCCGGATTTGCCATTCTACTTGTCACACTGCTGGGACGGAGAGGACTTAAGAGCGGCAGTGAGCAGGAGGCAGTGCAGAACCGGGAAGCCGAGGCGCGGCTTCATGCCTGAGGGCGCTCGCCTGCTGGCCTGTTGGCCGGGGGCAACGCAGGTGGGCAGGAAGACCGCCGTTCTGAAAGAAGGCGGCTGGATTGCCTGCGCCTTAAGGCCGATTGCCCCTTGGAGCTTGGCGGAACAAATCGACCGCTGGCTCCTCTAGCAACGGTAATTCTGCCGTTGTTCTTGGGCAAACCGGCCGATCATCCTCTAACAACGGCATTTTTGCCGTTATTTCCGAGCAAACCGGCTGCCCGTCCTCTAACAACGGCATTTCTGCCGTTGTTCCTGGGCAAACTGGCCTTCCTCTCTCCAACAACGGTATTTCTGCCGTTATTTCTGGGAAAACCGGCCTTCCTCTCTCCAACAACGGTATTTCTGCCGTTGTTCCCGGGCAAACTGACTATTCGTCCTCTAACAACGGCATTTCTGCCGTTGTTTCCAACCCAAATCCGCCGCCCTGCCCCTAACAACGGCATTTCTGCCGTTGTTTCTTCGTTACCTGCCGCTCAACCCCATTGGGCCATAAGGCTTGGACTACAATTCACATCCTAGTATTTCTCCAATGTCTACCAAATGGGGCTTAGACAACCCACATAGCATGCGCCTTTTTGTTTCTCATACTTCACTTGCCCGGCGGGCTGAGCCCCACCAAAAAAAAGAACACGCAGCAGATGATCTGCCGCGTGCTCTTTAGTAAGCAAATGTTCTATTCTTTAGACCGTTTGAATACCCGGCTGAGAATAATGCCGACAAGAATCAGTCCAAGACCTGCCAGATAGATCGGCATCGGACTGCTTTCTCCGGTCTGCGGCAGCTTGCCGCCGCTTGCAGGGTCTTTAACGGCTCCTACCGGAACCTCATCATCGTCAATTTCAATCGCATTATCTGCTGACGGTGTTGGGGAAACCGCAGGGCTAGGTGAAACCGTCGGTGTGGCCGTCTGAGCGGCACCGGCCGGAACCGGATCATCATTAATAATCACTCCCGGTATCTGGGAAGCTCCCGGTGTTGGTGCGACAGTACTGACAGGACTCACCGCAGTAGGTGCCGCAGTGGGTGAAGGAGACGGTGTTGCAGGTGCTCCTGGTGTTGGTGCCACAGTAGGAACTGCACTCGATCCTGGTGTCGCCGATACTACCGGTGATGCCGACGGCGTTGCAGTTGCCGTAGACGTTGCAGTCGGTGTCGGTGTTGGTGTTGGCGTCGGCGTCGGCGTCGGTGTTGCCAGCTTCGTATTAAGTACAGTCAGGTTGATATTGGCCGAAGAACCGATAGTAACCGGGTACTCTTTCGTATCGAGCGCATAGCCTTCCGGGGCTGCCTTCTCAATCAGGATATAATTGCCCAGCCACAGATTATTGAACACCGCATTGCCTGCGGCATCGGTAGTCCGGGTATTGACAAGCACCCGTTCCGTACCGCTCAGACGGTATACCTCAAAGGTTGCGCCGCTAAGCGCAAGCTGATTATTGGCAGCGTCCAGCTTTTGAACAGTCAAGGTTCCACGGACACCGCTGCCTGTTCCCGAGCCGCTGGAGACACCTACAATCACTTCTTTGGTCGTATACTTGGTTACCTGCGTGACATTAGTGCCGTTGAAAAGCACTGTATTAACCAGCTTATCGCCTGAGTTCGCAACGATTAGCGATTGATAATCCAGAATATAAGCGGAGTTGATGTCATGCAGAAAGCTGAGCACGAAATACTGCTTGCCTGCGTCATCCGTGCTGATGTTCAAGGTATAATCGGCACCCTTCACCAGTTCAGCTCCGCTCTTTGTCACCTCTCCGTTCGCTGCAGCAGCGGCAGGATAGAGGTGGAAGGAATCAGGCAGCAGAATCTGATTGGAGCTAGGAGTATCTGTGAGCACTGCATTTTTCACATAAGACTGTGTGCGGTTGATTGTAATTGTCCAATCCAGTTTGTCGCCATTTTGCTGGCCTTCCTTATTGACGTATTCATCTCCGTGGGGGATGCTCACAGAGGCGGTCAGATCCTTGGAGACTTTCTTAGTGCCGTCCAGCAGCTTAGCCGTATTGAAGACTGAAGTGCCCACCAACTGTCCTTCAAGGCTTGTTTTGAAAACAATATAATACGGTGAGCTGATAGGCTCCGCAAATGCTACCTTAAGCTCATTGCCGCTCACGCTGTACGAAAAAGCGCTGCTGCTGACTTCGGAGCCTTGCGAAGGATCACCTTTGGCATTGATATTCATGTTGTAGACCTTAAGTGAACCTGGGACCAGGGATTGCCCTGAGTTCAGGATATCTGTGACGTTTGGATCAGCAATTTCCTTGCTGTTGTAATTGACGCCTACAGTCCAGGTGATTTCTTTGGCGGAGGCATTGTAGCTTCCCGCTTTGAAGCCGTTGTTCTTCATTTCAGTACGGGGAATAAATAATCCCTTAGCTTCTGTCCAAAGGGGCGGACCCTCAATATCCTTCCAGTCTACACGCGCATTGTTGATAAAATTATCGGTGTTGCCATTTAACCAGTCATTGCTGAACTGTGTTGTATAAGTGATGGTATAAGTATCTCTGATCGGCGAAGCAAACTTCACCTTGAACTGGGCATTCGGCTGCACCGGCGTATTATATTCCAGGGTATAGGCTGAGCTATCCAGCACCTTACCGAAGGGATCCCTTACAACCAGCGTTCCCGGAACGAACTTCAATCCCCCTTGCGGGAAGGAGTCCGTGACCACAACTTCTCTCATTGGATAATTATCGCCGTTCACAGTGATTTTCCAGACTGCCGTTTTGTTCTTATAATCTGTACCGGACAAGTTTTTATAAATAATTGCCGGCCGGATCAGTTGTTTCGCCTCAGCGCTGTAGGTGCTGTCCGATACCGTGTTGGTGATGGTTGTGTCTTTGAATACGCGGCTTTGCGACTCTGTCTGATACTCAATCCGGTAAGCTGAAGAAATATCGCTTGTGAACTCCAGCTTGAAGCCGTTCTTACCGACAATGCCAAGCCCTGTTACGGTATAGTCCACATTATTTACAAGAGGAGTACCCTTTGTGGCTTTCCCGGCAGCATCCAGAGTTACCGGATAGACATATAACGTACCTGTCTCAAGCCTTTGTGAATCGTCGAATAAATCCTTTAGGACCGCATTGCCTTGCGGGATTTTCTTGTTGTTGTAATTGTACTCAATTGCCCAGAAAACGGTCTGGCTGCCCCAATCATAAGCAGTTGCCATTTTTCTGAGGCTTCCGCCGCGCTCCACCGATACTATTGCCGAAGAGCTTACAGGAACACGTCCATCCCCGGTAAACGTCGCCCTGTTGGTGAAGTACGGTGAGTCGTCCACAATCGCTGTGGTATAAGCAATCCGGTAAGCACTGCTGATCACAGGATCGGTAAAATTCACAGTAAGCTTCCCGCCCGAAACGTCAGCCGTATATTTGCTGCTGTCAAGCAGAGCGCCTACAGTAACCGTACCATCGAGCTGAACTCCAAGCTGATACACTGCAAGTGTAACCGTACTGTCCAAAGACAAACCGGACGGGATCGGGTCGGTGACAACAGCGTTTGACACATGTTCCAGCTTCTTGTTGACATCAACGGTCCACTGAATGGAGTCTGCGTTGAAGCCGCTGGACACTCCCTTCTTCTCAATCGTCGAGTCAACGGACGGCTTGAAGATTACCGTTACCGTCTGTATCCCGCCGTTCACAGGGAACTTGATCTCCTGCACCGTGCTTCCGGTGATCACCTGCTTATCAAATTTCGTATTGATTCTAAGCGTTCCCTGCACGTTGTCATGAGTCTCAATGTAGCTGTTGAAGGTCATGACCACCTGGTGTGTAGACTGGCTCACACTGAAGCTGCCCACTTCTCCGTCATCCGAAACCAGCGGTCCGCTGATGTCATTAAACAACTGGAATTGTGCGGGGATCTGAAAGGTAAAGGTATCTCCGGCGTTATAGCCATGACCATCTGGAAGCGACCAGGTATAGTCCAGCTTGACGTTCGCCCCCACCTCATACACATTGTCTGTAACGGTCTGTCCGTCCGCTCCGTACACCGCCATAGAGACACTGGTAATGATGTCCCGATCATTTTCAATGGATGCTGCCTTAACCTGCGTAGTAAATCCTATGCCGTAGGCATATTGCACAAACAGCATAAGGATTACGACGGCCATGCTAATTCTTTTTTTCACCATTTACTAAAAGCCCCCGTTCCCCAAATTATTGTGGGATTCAATGAATCCTCCTTGCAGCTCATCCCATCTGAATACACATAGGTATGTTCAGAAAACGGCCAGAATACCAAAGGTCTTATAAAGATCACCGCCGAATGCCCCTGTAGAGACATACTCCGCAAAAAGGCCAGTTATGTATTCTGGAAATTCTACGTTCATCTTATGAGAAATTTGTATCTGATCCTGTTCTGGCCAGAGTCTGCGATATATACTTATATCACCTAACGATAGATCTTTAGAATCATAAAATCTTAAAATTCGGATAATTTTTTTTGAAAAAATATTTTTTAGGCCTAAGGAGGCAGTTTGTGGACCGTATATCTTTCTTTGACCGGCAGCACGATACCGATTTCACCATGTTCTCCCCTTCACATCTCATTGCCCTGTCTTTAGTCGCATGTTTATGTCTGCTGCTCTATGGGGCGCGGTTTACACTTCGCTCACATTCCGGGCCAAGGAGATTCATCCGCCTGCTGCTGGTGGTCATCCTGCTGTTGTCAGAGGGAGCCCTGCAAATGTGGTATGTATCCCAGGACATATGGAAAAAAAGTGCGTCACTGCCGCTGGAGCTGTGCGGAATCACGCTGCTACTCTCCATCGTTATGCTGCTTACCCGCAGCCGTCTGCTCTATTCCTTTCTTTATTTTGCCGGAACTTCCGGTGCTTTCATTGCGCTCATTACACCAAATTTGGTATATCCATTCCCGCATTTCCGCTTCCTGCTGTTCTTCATCGCCCACGGCGCGATTATCCTGGCTTCGCTGTATATGACCTGGATTGAAGGCTATAGGCCAACCTGGAAATCGCTGTTCTTCACGATGCTCTGCCTCAATATTATCGCTGCTGCGGTCTATGCTGCCGATAGAATGCTGGGGTCCAACTACATGTTCCTGGCACACAAACCAAGCACTTTTTCCGTGCTGGATTATTTTGGCCCTTATCCGTATTATCTGCTGGTTGAAGAGGCGTTTGCTTTTGCCGTCTTTGTGCTGATGTACCTGGTGTTCTTCTGGCTGCCGCAGCGCTTCAGTAATCGCCATGAACGCCGGAGAAGGATATTGTAAGCAAAGGCGCGCACAAAAACAGCAGGCCCCGTATCTGGGACCTGCTGTCTTCGCGCTCTTTATTTAGCTGAAATAGTGAAAATTAAGCTTCGATAATTTCCACTGAAGTCATTTTGTCGCGTCCTTTGAAAGCATCTACCTGGTCCATGCCTTCAACCACTTTGCCGAATACAGTGTGAACGCCGTCAAGATGCGGCTGTGGTGCGTAGCAGATGTAGAACTGGCTTCCGCCTGTATTTCTGCCGGCATGCGCCATAGCAAGCGTCCCGCGCTCATGCTTGTTCGGGTTGATCTCACAGTCGATGGTATAGCCAGGACCACCAGAGCCTGTACCATTTGGACAGCCGCCTTGAGCTACGAATCCAGGGATAACGCGGTGGAAAACCAAACCGTTGTAGAAACCGTCTTTAGCCAGCTTCTCGAAGTTGGCAACTGTATTGGGAGCATCCTTTTCGAACAAATCCAGCAGCACTACGCCGCCATTTTCAAGAGTGATTTTCGCTTGCTTTGCCATATGTAAATGACCCCTTTCGAAATTTCAGATATTGAACACTTTTCTTAGTGTACTATGAAATCACGCACAAAGCAAAGCAGACGGGAGTTCTCCCGCCTGCTGTTTTGCGCTTCGTATCTGCCGCTATAGACCTATTTCACAACCGCCTGCTTCGCGATGCGCGCCGGTACAATATCGTTGGCGATAATGTCCTGGTGGCTCTCACGGCGCACGACAAGGTCGCTTTGCCCGTTCTGGACGAAGACTACCGCCGGGCGGCGAATCCGGTTATAGTTGCTGGCCATAGAATAGTTGTACGCACCGGTGCAGGCTACAGCGAGCAGATCCCCGCTCTCCACCTTCGGAAGCTCCACATCCCAGATCAGCATATCGCCGCTTTCGCAGCATTTGCCGGCAATCGAAACGGTCTCTTCATTCGCTTCGGTGGCACGGTTAGCCAGCAGCGCCTCGTATTTGGATTCATAAAGCGCCGGACGCGGGTTGTCAGTCATGCCGCCGTCAACAGCAACGTATTTGCGTACGCCGGGAATTTCCTTGCTTGTGCCTACGGTATACAGCGTAGTTCCGGCGTCGCCCACAATACTGCGGCCCGGCTCCACCCAGATCTGCGGCAGCGTTTCGTTTATCCCTGTAAAATGCTTCTTCACCGCACCTGTAATCGCAGCGACATATTCGGATACCTGCAGTGGGGTATCACCTTCCACATAGCGGATACCGAAGCCGCCGCCAAGGTTCACTACACGGAACTGAATACCCAGCTCTTCCTTCACCTTGCGGGTGAAGTCGGCAATCCGCTCAACCGCCAGCTCAAAGCCCTCGGTTTCAAAAATCTGCGAGCCGATATGCGAATGAACGCCCAGAAGCTGCAGATTGCTTTTGCCGGAAGCCAGACGCACTGCTTCTTGAGCCGAGCCGTTGCCGATATCGAAGCCGAACTTCGAGTCGGTCTGGCCGGTAGAGGCATAGGCATGATGCGCATGCGCCTCCACCCCAGGGGTTACACGCAGCAGAATATTCACGGTCACTTCCTTGCGCAGGGCAATAGCCTGCAGCATGCCAAGCTCAACCAGATTGTCGGCTACGAAGCAGCCGATTCCGGCGTCAATCGCCATTTCGATCTCATCAGGTGTCTTATTGTTGCCATGGAAGTGAATGCGCTCAGCCGGAAATCCGGCCTGCAGTGCGGTATACAGCTCTCCATCAGACACAACATCCAGCGACAGGCCTTCTTCGTCAGCCAGCCGGCACATTGCCATTACTGAAAAAGCCTTGCTGGCGTAAGCAACCTGAAACTCAAGTCCGGAAGCTGCAAAAGCGTCCATATACTCGCGGCAGCGGCGCCGGATCAATTGCTCGTCCACTATATACAGCGGGGTACCATACTCCGCCTTCAAATCTGCAACATCGCATCCGCCGATCTCCAAATGCCCGCTATCATTAATTCGGCTCGTCCCGTGTAAAAACATTTGCGCAGTCCTCCAATTTCTGTGGAACTCTAATTCCACCCTGTCTAATGTATGTTTCGTGGTCCCGAAGTGTTCCTCATTTCAGTCTGTAACGAACTCTTACGGGGCTATTTAGTGTATTCAGTATAGCAGACAGAGGGAACGCCATAGAATGGACTAATTTGCAGTTGATTTGTATTTTCCTACGATTTGTTTTTATTCCCCGTGTTAGGCAGCATCCGTGTATTATCCCTGGTTTTGTTGAAGGAAGGCCTTGTTTTGTTGGTAAGCACCGGCCGGCGCAGGATGATCTCGCCCATCGCCTTTGCATTAAACGGTATAAACGGCCACAAGTATGAAGAATTATAGGAGCGGTGTGTGGTCAGGAGAATAATCAGCAGCGTAGTGCCGATCATGAACCCCTGCACCTGGAACGCAGCTACGGCAAGCAGCAGCGCAAGCCTGACAGTCCGGTTCGCCAGCCCCAGCTCATAGCTGGGCGTGGCGAACATGCCTATGGAGGCAACCGCCATATAGAGCACCACTTCATTGACGAAGAGGCCTGTCTTTACGGCAATGTCTCCGATCAGAATAGCGGCAATAAGGCCCATGGCTGAGCCGAGAGGAGTCGGTGTATGCACCGCAGCCATGCGCAAGAGATCGACCCCAAGCTCGACGATGATGAACTGGGCCAGGATCGGGATTTTGACCATCTTCTGCGGCCCGATAAAATCCAGCATCGGCGGTTTCAGCTCGGGATGGATGACGAGCAGCATCCAAAGCGGCAACAGGAACATCGAAGCGAAGATTCCGATGAACCGCACCCAGCGCAGATAGGTCCCCATAAAAGGGGTTTGGCGATTCTCCTCGGCATGCTGGCAAAGATCAAAAAACGTTGTCGGCAGAACCATGACGCTGGGCGAAGTGTCAACAAAAATCACTACCCGGCCTTCCAGCAAATGCGAGGCAACGACATCAGGACGCTCGGAATAACGGACCATCGGATAAGGATTCCAGCCCCCGCCGACAATCGCCTCTTCAAGCTGCTTGTCCGCCAGCGGGATGCCGTCGATATCCAAGCTTTTAATTTTATCGGTGACGGCCTGTACCTGGGTTTTGTCAACAATATCGTCAATATAGGCTACGCAGACATCGGTTCGCGTCCTGCGGCCAACCTGGTGCAGCTCATATTTTAATCCGGGATCACGCACCCGTCTTCTGACCAGTGCGACATTGCTCAGCAAGGTCTCTGTGAATCCGTCGCGCGAACCGCGCACCACCCGTTCAATGGAGGGCTCATCGGGATTTCTTGAAGGATAGATGCGCGTATCCATTATAATAACTTCTGTTTCGCCTTCGATGAATAAGACGCTCATCCCCGCCAGATATTTGCCTATGCTCTCGCTCAGAAGGTCACCTTTTTCCACCTGAATATGGGGGATGTATTCGTTCATGAAGCTGACCAGCACATCGGCATTAATATTCTCTGGCGTCAAATAGGATAAGCGCTTCAGAATTTCTGCAATAATCGTATCCTTGGCGAATCCGCTGATGCACAGCAGTGCCGTCCTGTGCCCGGAGAAGGACATTTCGCGGAATATCACATCAAAGGAGGAGCCCAGGCCCAGCACTTCAGTGAGTGTTTTTTTCGTTTCCTCAAGATGAGGCGAGATTTTGTCATTGCCCTGCCAGTAAATAATCGACTGCTCCAGAGAATCGGACTGCTCGGCGTCTCGTTTCTTTTGCAGCGGATCTTTCTTTTTGCTTTGCTTGGCTTTGTCCGGCTGCTGCGCCTGGGCCTTAGCTTCGTTCCCCGCCTGGGCCTGCGGCGCTGTTGAGCCTGGGTCTGAATCTGCATCAGCTTCATCTTCTGTATCTTCGTCGTCTCCGAATAATCTGGCAAAAAAACCTTTTTTGCTGCTCCCCGGCTCTTCAGCTCCTAACTCCTCCGCAGCTTCCGTGTCTTGCTTGCCGGGGCTCGTGCCAGCATGCGCCTGCGCTCCTGCTGTTGCGTCAGCTCCAGCATTTGCACCATCGGCTCCTGCTGTTGTGTCAGCTCCTGCTGTTTCGTTAGCTCCAGCGTTTGCCCCTTCGCTTGCTCCTGCTGTTGCGTCGGCTCCAGTGTTTGCACCTTGATCGGCTCCTGCCGTTGCATCACCTCCAGTGTTTGCACCTTCGCCAGTTCCAGCTTCTGGCGCAGCGTCGTCTTCTTCCTCCTCCTCATCGTCTCCGAACAGTCTGGCCAGGAAGCCTTTCTTGCCGCTCTGCGGCTTCTCTGTTCCCGGCTCGCTGGCCATTTCCGCATCCTGCGGCTGACTTCCTTCGGGTGCGGCAGCATTCCCTGCATCCTGCTCACCGGGATTTGCACTTTTTTCCCCGGCGGTTCCGCTTGCTCCCGCAGGTGAATAATCCGCAGCAGCCGGGTCTGCTCCAGCTCCCATTAAGCCGCTGCCGGCTTGAAGGGCAACATCGACATCTGCCGCAGCCACTACCGAGGTGCTGTTCGCCGCTATAGCGGCTTCCATGCTGTTGTTGGCTGCCACGTTGCCACTGGCTTCCGTACTGCCACTGGATTCCACGCTACCACTGGATTCCACGCTGTCATTGGATTCTGCACTGTTATTGGCTTCCGCACTGTCATTGGCTGCCATGCTGCCATTGGATTCCGTGCTGCCATTGGATTCCGTGCTGCCACTGGCTGCTTCGCTACCACTGGCTCCTCCACTGCCACTAAACTCCGTGCTGCCATCAGATTCCACGCTATTATTAGCTTCCGCACTGTCATTGGCTGCCATGCTGCCATCATTTTTCACGCTGCCGCCAGCTTCTTCACTCCCACTGGCCTCCATACTGCCATCAGATTCAGCGCTGCCACTGGATTCCCTGCTGTCATTGGCCTCCATACTGCTATCGGCTGCCGCGCTGCCATCGGTTTCCACGCTGCTCTGCTGTGCGCCTGGTGCACCTGGCTTGGCTGCATCCTTCTTATTTTCAACATAGTCCCCGCTGTGAATATACCTAACCACTCTGTAACCCCCTTTTACTGTCGGTACACAAACCAGTCGAACAAAGAGCCCGCAACCTTGCCGCAGACCATCGCCATCAGCAGCCCGAACAGCAGATGGGTCATGTGCAGGCGTTTGGCTAATATCGGCAGCACATTCAGCACCTCCGTGAGAGCTGCGGCCAGCATGCCGATAAATATTCCGTCAAACAGCCCTACTCCCAGCTCCACCAAAGGCCCGGCGGCAATCCGCCAATTCCAGAAATCACTCATGGTGCCGAGCAGCGAGCCACCTACCATCGCCCCTTCGTACCAGTGCACTTTATCATAGGAGGAGGTGAGCTGAGCCAGCCGTGGAACCACATCCAGTACAATAAAAAGAGCAATCACCCCGCCGCCCACAGCAATCCCTCCGGCAATGCCCAGCAGCAGATTCAGCCCCATCGACAGTTGTGCGGTCATGCTTATTCCTCCATGCGCCCTTTTACTTTTTCTTCATGGCGTTTCATTTTGCTGTACTCTTCGTTGACCACATAATGGTCGATATTTTTCTGATACAGGAACATCTCCACTTCCAGCGGAGTCGGCTCTTCATTCCATTTTTTCTTGAACAGATGGTTGAAAAAAATTACCATACCAAACCCGATGCCCAGGGAATAGGCGATCTGGAACATATAAGGATGCTCATCCCGGCGTCCGGTCAGCATTTCAACAATCCGGATTTGCACTTCCTGCATGCTGACATCGGCATGAAAATTCATAATCGTCAGCGCCGAGCCGAAGAACAGCAGCAGCCATACCAGCACAAATAGCGCTATAGAAGGTTTACGGGCTTCGACCGGGCCTTCAATCTGCACGATAGTACGCCCCTCGCCAATCGGCTGAATATCCGCTCCGGGCAAAAGCTCATGAATCCGGGGAATGACCATCAGCAGGTCTATCAGAATCAGATTGCCGTCGCTATGTCTCGGCTCCTGCAGCACAAGCGAATACAGCGACTCCTTCCACTCCGGCTCCGTTATTAAATAGGCCACGTCACGCAGCAGCACACCTTTGCCTTTTGGCACAATCACCCGGTTTTTGAGCTGTATGTAGATCGTTGGCGCCGTACGGGCATTCATCCGCGGATACCTCCTGACGGTTGTGATGTGAAGCAGCTTAAGTGCAAGAATAACGGTAGTATGGGAGAAAAGGCTTATTTTTACTCTTGAGCCGCTCAATTCAAATGTCTATACCATTTCCGTAGGACAAAACCTGTTGAACCGCTAGCCTTGTTAAGCTCGATTGGTCCACGAAGAATACGCAAACTCTGTCCAACATGAACGACTTGGTCTCGCGCTACGGCAAAAAGGTGATGATTACCGAAGCCGGCATGGACGTCAGTGCTAGGTCAGCGGCGGCAAAGGACTCGGCGTGTTCTATTGGGAGCAACAGCTACGCTTGACGCATTTCTGAACTAAGGGGCATTTCAGCGCATCACGAAAAGGCAGAACCGGATCACCCCGGTTCTGCCTTCTTTATTACGTCCGCTTAAGTTCGTACAGCATCTATGCTGCATTTTGACTCAACTGCCGCCTGCCGTCACCTTGTCGTACCATTCGTTCACTTCACGGGTAATCCGGTCGCCGCCGCCCGCCTTCCAGTCAGCCACGAAGGAATCGAAATCATCCAGCGGCTGCTCGCCGTATATAATGGCACTGAACGTTTCGCTCTCCAGATTGTTCAAGTAATCCAGCTTCGCTTTCATCGTTTCGGTAGTAGGCCCCGTGAACATGTTCTTGAAGGATTTCTCCTTCTGCTTCAGCAGCACTTTGGCCGCCGCAGGAGTAGCCTTGCCATAGTTAACCGCCACATCCTTCTCCAGCCTGGAGGCCGGCTCCATACCGTCCGCCAGATGCAGCATCGCCTTCATTTGGGCATCGGGGATGCGCGCTCCGTCACGCACCAGCAGGTAACGGATACTGTTGACATAACCGCCGGAAATTTTATCGCTGGACAGCATCTTGCCGCTGGCGCTCAGCTCATAATCATACCCGGCAAAAAGACCGTTATCCAGCCCGCTGCCCGGCTGCGGGTCCGCAAAGTTATCGAACAGATAGTTCTCATAGGTGAAGAATGCTTCCGGGTGCTTCATCTTCTTGCTGATCAGCGTAACACCATTCGCATACTGCGTGCCGTGGCGCATGACGGTTCCATCCGGTCCAGCCGGGATTACTCCGGGTGCCCACACGGCATCCGGCACATTCTGCAGCGTGTCCTTCAGCGGCCAGCCGCTCATCCAGTAGGGGCCGGGAATAATGCCTGCTGTTCCTGCTACGGCTGGCTCCGCTGTTTTGTTCTCATCCCATAAGCCCGCTTCCTGCGGGATGTAGCCTTTGCCCAGCCATTCCTTCAGCTTCGCAAGGCCTTTCTTCATCCTTGCATCCACGGAGCCGTACTCCAGCCTGCCATCCGCCCCTACGTTCCACTGCTGCGGAAGTGCGCCATAGGCGCCGAAAATCCAGGAAGGATCGCCCATCCAGGTGTTCATCGTTGTCTTGAAGCCGATGCTCAGCGGAGTAACCTGCTCAGGCGTCAATCCGTCAGGGTTGTGGTACTTGAAGGCTTCCATCACCTTTTCCAGCTCCTCAATCGTAACAGGAACCTTCAAATGCAGCTTATCCAGCCAATCCTGGCGGAACCACAAAATATAGTCATGATTGTACGCATAGTCGAGGACAGGAAGGCCCATTTTTTTGCCGTCACGGATGTATGGGTTCCACACACTTGGGTCCTGAGCCATCGCAGCTTTCCAGGTGCTGGAGGCGTATTTATCGAATAGGCTTCCGACCTCCGCATACATGCCGGAATCGATCAAGTCCTGTGCAACCGCAGCGTCAGCCGTACCGATGGTCACGATATCAGGCATTTCCTGCCCCGAGGACATCGACAAGCGCAGCTTCGTGCCGAACGCTCCGCCCGTATCCGTAATGGACCAGAGCGATTTGACGTTGATGCCGAACTTCTCTTTGGCCCACCGGGTGGCCACATTATTCTCGATGGATTCACCGTTCTTGAACTTAAGCTCCGGGTCGACGCCCCACACGGTAGTAATCGTAACTTCAGGATCGTATCTATCCTTGTAGACATTGCCGGCAGTTACTGCGGGCTGGGCATTGACGCCGGAAGCTTCACCGTTAGAGTTAGAGGGTTCCCGCTTATCGTTGCCCTCGCAGCCTGCAAGACTGACGGCCAGCACGACGCTTAAGCCCAGGAGCCGCAGCCACATTTTTCTTGCCCTACCCATTGTCTTCCCCCTTGGATTCGCTCATAATCCGGCCTCTAGCCCTCCCGGAATTCATTCGGCGTCATGCCATAGTGCTTTTTGAACATTTTGCTGAAGTATTGCGGATTCTGATAACCCAGCTCTGTGGTGATTTCATAGACCTTTTTGTTCGTATTCTTCAGCAGATAGAGCGCGCGTTCCATCCGCATGCGGATGATATAATCCCCCAGTCCTTCTCCCGTCTCGGCTTTGTAAATCTTGGACAAATACACCGGATGCAGATACACTTGCTCAGCAATCGTCTTCACCGACAGGTCATGGCCGGAATCGCTCCCCACTAGCGCATGCACCTGCTTGACAATATAACTCTTCGTATTCTGGTCGCTCTCCGACAGCTCCGTCTTCAGCCGCTCCAGCAGCTCGAACGCCCACAGCCGCAGCTTGTCAAACGAAGAGATGATATTCTGGGCAATCAGCGGATCAAACGCGTGCTGGTCAATCTGCAGAATGAATTGTCCGCTCTTATGAGCAATATACATGATGGCATTGGTGATGGACAGAAACACCTCATACAGATGCTCTCTGGAAAAGCGCACGCCCTCCATATCCCGGAACACGTCTTCAAGCTTCTGGCGGGCGGCCTCCCACTGCTTGGACTCCAGCAGGTGAATCAGCGTCGGCGGGCGATACAGACTGTCCAGCGGCCTTATGGCCTGCTGCTCCTGCAAATGGCTGTCCTTCAGGAACAATACATAGCCGGACTCATTATGCGCTGCCAAATAAATGGTACTGAGCACACTGCGGTATGCAGCGGTCATTTCATCGGGAAAAGCAAACCACTCCGAGACGACGAGCGAGATCTCGCCTTTCAGATAATCGCTGACGCTCTCGCGGAAGCTGGCGATATTCGCCTTCAGCAGCTCATGCCGGATCTCTTCGTAGTTGTCCAGCAGCCCGATCTCGTTCAGCGTCTCTCTGCTCAGCTCCGCGAGCAGAATCAGGCAGTCATGCGGCGCTTTGCTGAGCCAGACACGGAACCGGTTCTCGAACAGCTCTTCCGCAATATTGCAAATGGCATATTCCATCAGTGAGATGGAGCCCGGGTCCATTGCCGTGTAATGCTTGCCAAGCTGAATGAGCAGCATCACCGCTTCTGCTCCGGTATCGAACGGAATCTCGTATTCCTTAAGCTTCGAGGCAAGCGCCCGCTCAGTCATTCGCTTCCCAAGCAGCAAATCATGCATCAGTTTGCCGCGCAGCACGCTATAGTCGGCTTTGCGGTTATACAGCAGCAGATGGTAGCGGTCATGCGCCTCCCACTCATCCTTAAGCGACTCAATTGCGCCGGAGACACTCCGTATGAACTCCTCGTCATTTACCGGCTTCAGAATATAATCGAACGCCTGAAGCTGAATCGCCTTCTTGGCATAATCAAAATCGGAGTATCCCGTAAGCAGAATGCAGCGGAGATCCGGCCAGCGTTCACTTGCTGTCTCGATCAGCTGCAGTCCGGTCATGCCGGGCATGGAGATGTCAGTAACGATAATGTCGATGTCATGCTGCTCCAGAATTTGCAGTGCCTCAGGACCGGATGCCGCCTGATATACCTGCTCCACTCCCAGTTCCCTCCAGGGAATTGTACGGGCCAGACTCTCCGTTACATAAGCTTCATCATCAACCAATAATAGCTCGATCATTGTTTTCCCTCCCGGGTGCTCTTGTCAGAATGGACGATGGGCAGCAGCCAATGAATGGTGGCCTGCAAGCCGCCGAGCTGCGAAGGAGCAAAGGTGATGCCGGATTCTTCGCCGTAACGAAGCCGCAGCCGCTGATGGACATTCCATAATCCGCAGCCCATTTCTTCATCCATCGGCTGGTTCAGCATTTGCTCCAGCTTGGCAATACTCTCCGGCTGCATCCCTAGTCCATCATCCTCCACCGTAAGCGTCATCCTTCTGCCGCTGCAGGTGCCCGTTATCCTCAGCCGCCCGGCATCCGCTGCCGGCTCAATGCCGTGCAGCACCGCATTTTCCACCAAGGGCTGCAGCACAAGCGGAGGAATCTCAAGCCTGCGCATTTGCGGCGGTATACTCACCGAATACTGCAGGCGGGCCATTCTCATTTTTTGAATCTCCAGGTAATGGGTCACGAATTCCACTTCTTCGGGCAGCGGCACCAAATCGCGCTCCTGCCGGGTAGTGTACCTGTAATATCTGGACAGATTATGCGACATGCCGATCACTGCCTTTGTATTGTCCAGCTTCGCCATGCTTGTAATAAAGGAGAAGCAATTATAGAAAAAATGCGGATTGATCTGCGACTGCAGCTGCTTCAGCCTGGCTTCGCGCACATGAATTTTCTCCATCAGCACATTCTCAATCAGCTCCTGCATCTGCTCGACCATGCTGTTGAAGCGCACGGAAAGGAAGCTGAACTCATTTCTGCCCTTAATGCCGACACGGACGGAATAATCACCCTGCTTGAGCTTCTGGAATCCTCCCACCAGTTGTCTGACAGGCACCTGCACCTGCACGTACAGCAAGTAAGCTACAAGACTGCTCATGAGCAGCAGAGCCCCGACTGAGACATAAAATAACCGGTTGGAGGTATGTATCGGCTGCAGAATCTCCGAGAGCGGCATGTAATCGATCAGATACCAGCCCATTTTGGCGGAGTATACGATGTTGACACTGTAGGATCGCTGGCCGATGTCCAGCGTCCGGTTTCCGCTGTCGGTAAGCAGCCCCTGCTCCAGCCGCTTCACCAGCTGCTCCGCCAGTGCCCGGTCGCTGCTCCGGTTGAAGATCAGTCCCGTTCCCGGCTTATAGTAGAAAGGATCTCTTCTGCCGTCGCTCTTGAATTTATCAAGCATATCCTCAATGTTGCGGCTGTCGAACTCTACCTTCATAATCGTGGCTGCCTGCTGCGGAGAGAACTCGGACATATACGGTGTAAAAGAATACCAGGAGAACAGGAACCGCTCCTCTCCCTGATCCTTGATTTTCTCCACATGCCAGCCCGGTTTCACCTTGCGCTTCAAATCATCGTCACTGTATAGTGTAGCATCGTTCTCCGTTACCATCCGTTGAATAGAGGGAGAGTACAAAAACAGCTTGCTGTTCCAGTTGGAGGAGCTTTCCTGGATGCTGATTTTGGTTTGAATCCGCTTTACCATTTGGATGGCATCAAGATTCATTTTCCCTTGCGCGAGAGAAATGTCCTTCAGCCTAAGAATATCGGGATCATGAATCAGCAGGATCGGCCAGGAGGACAGCAGCTCCATATTGGTCTCCACCTGACTCTGAAAAAAGCTGAGCTGGTTATTATTCGATGTGTTCAGTTCGCTCCGCAGCACATCGGTAGTCGTCTTATTGGAATAGAAATAGAGAATGGTAATCGGGATGAGCATAATGACCATGATACCTACGATTTTGCTGAACAAATTAGTTCTATACATCCTGCTTCACACCCCGCACTAGACATCCATGCCGCTCTTCCGCGGCACTTCAGACGATGAAATTTCATAGAAGGCCCTTAGGTTTGACTTCGCCAAATTCGAGGCTTCCATAACAATGTCCTCTGTTCGGACATCGTTATTTCAGGATAGAGTCACAGCTTTTATTGTACAAAGTTTCTTCCGGGACGCAAAGGTAATAGCTGGAATACTCAAAGCGGCAGCATCAGACAAAAAAGATGCCTCCTTAGCCGCAAATGGCTGCCGGAGACATCTTTTTCTTACTGGCAGTACCCTGGGGTCAGTCCCCTCAGGCGCTGATTTTATTCGTTTTGGACAGATCAAGGGCGGCTGGCTCGGCCTGCCGGCTCTGCTGGTTCGAGATGAAGAAGAGCGCAGTCCAGATCAGCGCAAAGCCGATAATCTGCGGCAATGTTACAAGCTGGTTGTAAACAATCCAGTTGATCAGAATACCGGTCATCGGAAAGCTGAGCTCGGCGAGTGTTGCAAATGAGGCCTTGGTGGTGTTAAGTCCTTTATAGTACAGCAGCATGCTGAGCAGTCCCGGCAGAAGAGCCTGAAGCAGCAGGTTGAGGCCAATCAATGCTGATGTGCCTAACCCCCCGTTGATTTGCCAAGGCGCCCCCTCCATGCTTGTAATGACGAACAGCAAAGGCAAAGCAAGAATGAAGCGCAGTGAAGTCACCGTCTCGTATTTCATCGAACCCAGCAAATAACGGCCCATCACCGTAGAAGCGCCCCATAATGCGGCCGCCCCCAGCGCGAGCAGACTGCTAACGCCGATAAAGCTGTTCACATGACCGAAAGGAATCGTCCAGCCGAAGGTGAGCAGATAGGTTCCGGCAAGAGCGACAACGATTAATATTCCGAAATTTTTGGGCAAACGCTCTTTAAGAATTACAGCGGCAAGACCGATGGCGAACAGCGGCTGCAGCTTTTGCAGCAGAAGCACGGCATTCAGGTCGCCGCTGGACAAGGCTTTGGTGAAGAGGATCGTCGCCACGGCAGAGCCGCCCCACGATACGATCAATAGTGCCGCGGCCTGACGCAAGCGGACAGCCTTCAGCTCGGCGCGGTGGCGCCACAGCACCGGTGCAGCAGCCAGAAACAGCACGACATGCTCCAGCAGCACAATCTGGGAAGAGGTCAGTGATTTAAGCAAAATGATGCGGAACAACGGATCGACGCCCCATAACGCCGCTCCCAGCACAACCAGCCAGAATCCGCTGCGCAGCGGTGCTGTGCGTGCTCCTGAAGATGAAGCAGTAACTTGACTCATGATTCATTTCTCCTTGTCGATACAAACCCTCGATAAGAGACCAAAACCCCCGAATCACCTGAAACAAACAGGCATCATTCGGGGGTTATTCAGAGCAAAGACAGCAGAAATAACCCTGTCGCCTATGCCTTATGATCCTCTCCCATCCGGACTTTACCGTCGGCTCTGGAATGTCACCAGATCAGTTCCTTCCCCTGCGGACAGAGAAAGGAAGTCGCGGGCTTAGTTCGCTTGAACATCACCGCCGGTCAGGAATTTCACCTTACCCCGAGAATCTTGTATTCCGTTATTATTTTCACAACCTCAGAATACCTCTGTTCCTGCTTTTCGTCCAGTCTTTTATGAAAATCTTCACATTTCTTTCATCATGCACAGCATTTTTGGTACAAGTCCATCTCATTATCTGGAAGATATTCTGATAGAGTTCAGATATAATATAATTGTGTTTTTTATCCATATTTTAGCTTCAGGAAAGAGAGGCCGCTGTGAAAAGATCCTTTGGAACGAATCTGCTCTATACGATTCTGGCGCTGATCGCCCTCGTTTTTTCCGGATTTATCGCGTATATTATCGTCTCATTAGCCGGTGGACTTGTCTTTTACGCGCCGCTTGTTGTGGTTATTGCTGCCGGGCTGGCCGTCTATGCCGTGATCGCGATTTTTCAGCTACTCTCCCGGCGTGTCCGCAGTATCGCCCTCGCAGTCTTCGCCGGGCTGTGCCTGCTGGCTACCGCCGGACATGAGCTGAATAAAATGTATGTCAACAGCCTGACTGTAGTAAATGACCGGGAAGTAGATCTGAACCAGTATACGCCGTTCGCTCCGGACTCCAAAGCTGCTGTTCTGGATCATACGGCCTCCTACCACATTAAGGACAATCTCCCCCGGCTAGATGGAGCAACTGCGCTCTATCCGCTGTATGCTGCTTATGTGCAGGCCGTATACCCCGAAGGCAGTTATAATTTGAAAGGAACGGATGAGGGAACGGTGCTCTGCTCCACAACCCCCGAAGCCTACAACCGGCTGATTGCCGGAGAGAGCGACATTATTTTTGCCGCCGCTCCCTCCCTTGCCCAGCAGAAGCAGGCTAAGCGGGCCGGAAGGGAGCTTAAGCTTACTCCAATCGGGCGGGAGGCCTTTGTCTTTTTTGTTAACAAGCGTAACAAGGTTTCCGGGCTGACCACAGATCAGATCAAGGATATCTATGCCGGAAAGCTCACGAATTGGAAGGAGGTCGGCGGCAAGCGAGAGAAGATTCGGGCTTTTCAGCGGGATGAGGGCAGCGGAAGCCAAACCATGCTGGAGAAAATCATGGAGGGCCGCAAGCTTATGACACCACCGCAGGATGACGTTATGGACGTTATGAGCGGAATCATCTCCCAGACAGCCGACTACCGTAATTTCAAGAACGCGCTGGGCTTCAGCTTTTTGTTCTATGCCTCCGAGATGAATGGTAATTCTGACATCAAGCTGCTGGAGATCAACGGAGTCAAGCCTGACAAAGAGGGCATCCGTAGCGGAGAATACCCGTTTACCGCCGAGTTTTACGCAGTTACCGCAGGAAGCGTCAACCCTAATGTCCAGCCGTTTCTGGACTGGATGCAGTCGGCTGAGGGGCAGGAGCTGGTGGAGAAGACAGGCTATACGTCGTTGAAATGATCTTATTATGCTATTGGAGCAGCCTCTCTGACCGGCAGGCTGGGGAGTGCGGCGGTGACGGAATCCCCCCTGCTCAGCAGCCATAAGTGGAAAAAAGCAAACTAATTCTTTGATTTCTGCAGAATTTCAGTCTTTAGGTGGAAAAAGTAAAACTAATTCTTCGAGTTACTCCCAATTCCGCTTAATTTCTCTGATTTAAGTTTCCTTTTTCCACTTAACAACCGCTTGGGTGTGCATGCAGAGAAATGAAGTGGAGAAATTCCAACTAGCATGTTCGGCAATTACGATAACGGGATAAACAACGACTCCAGCAAGAACTTCCTCTGCTTGGATCAGGAGTTCGGCGGAGTGTGAATCTACCAGAAAAGCCTCCCTGTTCGAGCATGCAAAAAAACCGCAGCGCCGCCAGTTTGCCTGGCAGAGCTGCGGGTTAGTATATTAGTTAGCTTCAGTTGCGCCTGCGGCTGGCGCAGGCCAGTTCGAAGCGGAAGAGAACAAGCGTGTGCGCTTCTCCTGATCAGGGTCCTGCACCACTCTTACCTCCTGGTCAAAAATCAGCGTGGCACGGTCTGCCAGCGTATACTGCGGCCAAGCCAAGCCGGCTGAAGACGGATCGCCCCGGTAGGCGAACGCCGTCCAGGTCATCTGCATCGCTTCCGACAAGCGCTCCATCTCTGGAGTAACTGTAAGGCCGTAATGCTTCAACTGATGCAGGTTGCCGAACACGTACAGGATCTCTGCACCGTGCACGGCCTTTTCCAGCAGCGGATGACCGGGAACCGTCCAGTCGAACCGGTACATCCAGACTGGAGCTAACCCTAGCTGGCTCTCCGCCAGTGCAATTGAGCTGCCCCAGAAAAAAAGGTCCGTCAGAAACTCGGCCTGGCCCTCCCATGACTTCGGATAGCCCTTGGCAAGCTCCGCCAGATCATCTATGCCCATCAGCAGCTCCAGCGATTTCAGCGATTGCTCGAAGCTCTCACCCGGTCGCTCTTCCCGGAAGAACAGATTTCCTTCATGAAGATTGGTCCCGATTAGCAGCGGAATCCCGCTTGCCGCGCCGTTCGCGATAGCCTCAGCAGGTTCCACCGGCAAGGTGGAAGGCTCCACTACAGGCTGGAAAAACATACTGAGCGCTTCACCGGACAGCTTGTACGTCATACGCGCGCCCGCTTCCAGAATCCGTTCTGCCGGAAGAGTGTCCAGCAGCGTGAGGTCGCCGCCGGGGGCAAGCCCCAGCTCAGCAAGAAGCGCTGCAGCAATCTCTTCCCCCTGCTGCGGCTGCAGGCTCTGCGCCGCACCGCTCTCCATGATCGCCCCCGCGAACAGCCCTTTCGCAGCAGGCATTGCCAGTAGTGCAGCAATGCTCATGCTGCCCGCCGACTCGCCGAAGACTGTAACGCGCTGCGGATCGCCGCCGAAGGCGGCAATGTTCCCCTGCACCCATTCCAGCGCAGCAATCTGGTCCAGGAGGCCGACGTTGGAGGCAAGGCCTCCGCCGATCTGGGACAGATGCAGGAAGCCGAACGGTCCCAGCCGGTAATTTACTGTAACCAGGACCACTTTGCCGTTACGGGCTATATTGGCACCATCGAACATCGGCTGACTGCCCGCACCGGTGACAAAGGTTCCGCCATGAATCCAGACCATCACGGGCAGCGATTCGCCCTCTGCGGCAGGAGACCAGACGTTCAGATAGAGACAGTCTTCCGAATACTCCGGAGACAAGCCGCCAAACCGGGTGCTGCTGGTACTCACAGGCTGGTGGCTGACCGGCCCGAACTCCAGAGCATCTCTGACGGAGCTCCAGGACTGCGGCGGCTGCGGCGCACGAAAGCGCAGCTTGCCGACAGGCGGCGCTGCAAAAGGAATCCCGCGCCACACATTTACGCCATCCTCATGGGTGCCCTGCAGCTTCCCATATAATGTGGTTACCAGTGGTGCTGTCATGTCAATCATCCTCTTCCTTTATTCCTTGTTCTCTGCAGTTTGCTGATATAATCCGGAGCGGAGGCGAAACCACTGGAACACATGGGTAACGACCACTTTAAGCACGGCGTAACCCGGTACTGCCAGAATGATGCCAAGCACCCCGAACATTTTACCTGCAAAAATAATGACAAAAATGATCGTAATCGGATGAACCTTCAGCGACTTGCCCATGATCTGCGGAGAGATGAACTTCCCTTCAATGAGCTGGACGGCAGTCCACACAAACACCATCTTCAGCAGCATGAACGGAGAGGTTACTAGTGCAACGATCAACGCCGGAGTGATGGCAATCGCCGGGCCCAAGTAAGGAACGACAGCCGTACAAGCCGCGACAATTGCCAGCACCAGTGAATATTCCAGCCCGATAATCAGATAGCCGATATAGAGCAGAACGCCGATGCAGCAGCTTACGATAATTTGCCCGCGGATGTAGGAGGCCACCTGGCTGTTCATTTCCGACATCACTTCCCGGGTCTGCGGCCGCAGGGCGGTAGGAATGAACTTCATCAAATAATCAGGCAGCTTTCTTCCGTCCCGCAGCAGATAGAACAATATAAACGGCGTGGTAGCCACAGCCAAAACAATCTCCGTCAGCGCTCCAACGAAATTGCCTACACCGCTAACGGCATTGTTCAGAAAAGTGGTCCCCCATGTGGTCACTTTACTGGTGATATCCTTGAAATCCGTGCCGACATTTTCCTGAATCTGCCCAAACAGCTCACTGCCGGTCAGTTTGACGAATTGATCTTGAATCTCAGAGCTGTATTTGGGGAAATTGTCAATTAGGCCAACCAACTGAGAACGGATGATCGGGATCACCGTAAGCAGAATCAGCGTGACAATCCCGGCAATCAACAGATATAAAATGACAATGCCATATGCCCGTCTGATCTTGAATCTCCGCTCCAGCCAGTCAACCAGCGGATTCAGCAGATAGTAAGAGATCCCTGACAGCAGCAGCGGTGCAGCCACCGTATTCAGAAGCACCGATATCGGCTTAAAGACGAACGGAACCTTCGAGAATACCAGCACATTTACCCCGATCAGCAGCACAATAAGCAGAGATACCACAAATCTGTTATTCAGAATAAATTTCTTGAACTTCTCAGGCCATACCTGCAGTCTATCCATCGTTCCCCCACCCCTTACCACATTTGCCTCATTCATATGTAAGATTATTTGTACTATGTAATAGCATAGTCAACGCCGGGGCCGCAAGTCAAATTTGGCGGGTGATGGAGCTGATGAATTTTTGGATGTTGTGGCGGCTGTCGAGGATAATCACCTGCTTCTCCTCCCGGCACGCTTCAAGCTTCGCAACTACCTTGCTTCTGCTGCGCTTACGGTAATTCCAGATCCAAACGATAAACGGCCAATCCAGCCGCTCCGGGCATCCCTCATTCAAATCCGGCCGGGTCCGGCCATGATACTGAATCCGCCGTTTAATAACACGGTAAAGGCACAGCAGCCTGGGCATATCCAGAAAAATCACCGTATCCGCCCGCTCCAGCCGCATATCCAGGGTTGCTGAATAATTCCCGTCAAGTACCCAGGTGTCTTTTTCCACATGGGCCTTGACGACCTGCTCCCAATCCTCGCGTTCCGTGGCTACCCAGCCAGGTTGCCAATAAAAGGCGTCCAGATGGATTACGGGGAGATCCAGTGCTTCGCCAATCCTTCGGCTCAAGGTCGATTTGCCCGCACCTGCTGAACCGATTATTAATATTCTTTGCATACAACCTCCTATGTTGGCGCACTCAGTCAAATTTGATGTCGGCAATTTGTCCGGCGTGCCGAAAGCCAATCGACCGATAGACCTTATTCGAATCGGGGTTTTTGCCATCCGCGTAGAGCACCGGGGTCAGACCTTCGGCAAGAAGCTGCGCACTCAGCTCCGCAACCAGCCTACTAGCGTATCCTTGCTTGCGGTGGCTGCGCGGCGTAAATACATCATTAATGCGTCCATGCCGGGCTGAGCGGTTAGTGATTTTGGCCATCGAAACAGGCGTGCCCTCCACGGTCCATAGATAGAGATTCCCGGAGCGGACATCCTCTTCAGCCATCTTCAAAAAATGCTCCGCCTGCCCCTTCTCGCCAAAGGCGTCCTCCATGAAACGGAGCATGAACTCCGCAATCACCGGAATCAATTCCGCCTTCGCCTGTATCCGCTCTCCCTTGACCTGCGCAGGCCGCCGCACCTCAGGGCATTGATAGGCTTCCAGTATCATATTGGTATGATAGAGTTTACCTTTGGCTCCGCAAAAAACCTCCGCAAACGTCTTCGCCGTCTCCGGCTGCGCAGAGATCCCGGGGAAATCATAATCGCTTACCCACTCTGCCAGCTCCTGCACCAGACTGGTCTGCTGCTGAGCTTCAAGCTCATCCGACACCCACAGCCACGGATTATGCCCCCCGGCTTGAGCGAGAATCAAATTGCGCTCCGCTGTAGTAAGAAGAACCGCATCGGGATATTCGATAATCCGGCGGATGATATTATACCGAACCTCCTCCCGGACGAACTGCCCACTCTCCAGCACCCGATCATCCGCTTCAAATCTCTCAAACATTACCTCTCCCCCTTAATCTCCCTTTCTTTCAATCATAATCCTCCCTCCTCCAAAAATAAATGCCCCGCTGCCAACAATTTCCGGCAACAGAGCATCTACACGACATAATATTCGCTTGAATCAATCCAGCGGAAGAATCACGCTTCGTCCATTGCGGGCCGTAATGCTGATCTCCTGTTCGCTAATCCGGACGCCCAGAAGCTGCAGCGGATCGCCAGCTTGTTCAGCATGGCGTGCAGCAATCTCCGCGCTCATTGTGCTCATGTCAACCGGCTCTCCATAGATCGCCGAGACGAGCCAGTGTGTTCCGGGAGTTAGACTGGCGAGCAGTGTCGGAATAACGGTCCGGGGCATCAGCACGTTAGTGTTGGTATTCGGACGGATCATCACGGCTTCTCTGTGGCCGGCAAAACCAAGGACTCCGCTGATGCCATGACTGCTGATTGCAGTGATTCCTTTGCGGTCAGCAGAGACGATTTCCTGATGCGCAGGCTCTAGACTGGCAGAAAAACCCCCTTCAGCGGCATCCAGCGCTCTTTCGGTCTGCAGGCGGTGGATACGGATATGCCAGGGAAGACCAGCCACAACCCAGGTCTGCACCTCAACATTCGGCCACGGCTTCCAGCGGGAGTACAGGATATTGTCTTCAATCCGCGACTCCTCATTCTGTCTTCTTACACGGTACAGATTGTCGCCGGCCTCGCTGAGCGCCAGCATGGAATCGAACGCGCCTTGGCCTATCCCCCATTCCGAGCGGGGCACACTGAAGCCAAAAGCCGTGGAATACGCAAACTTCTCATATTTGGCCGAAGTGTGCGTATGATCATTGGTTGAGAGATGTCCGCTGTTGAAGGCAACGACATGACCGGTATCATACTGCCGGCAAATAACCAAATGCGCAGGCTGCTGGACAGCAAGCGCCTCAAGCTCAGGAAGCGGCAGCTCCTCAGCAATCCAGAAGGGATGCTCGTCCGGCAGCGCCAGCGGCATGAAGTATTTCAGGGACCAGTAAGGCGAGCCCGGAGAATTATAATTCTCCGCCATCACCAGATTCGGGTAAGCATAACCGATGGTCAGCACGCCTGCTTCATTGAGGATATCTTGCTTGAACCACCATCGCAGATTGCGCAGAATTAACCCCTTGATTACACCATAAGGCAGCGCCTCAACTTCGGCATAGGCCAGCGCTCCCCAGAATGCGGACTGCGCGAAGCGGTATGCCAGGCTTCTCCCATACGGAAGGGCTGAGCCGTCCTCGGCAAACCAATGGATAAATTCACCTGCGAACTTCGCGGCGCGCTCCTTGAATATACGGGAACGCTCAGGGTCCTCGTCATTCATCAGCTTGGCATACAGCAGGCCATAGAAATGCAGTGCAAACGGAACATAATAATCGCTGTGCCCGCCGATTCCGTCGCTGTACCAGCCGTTCGATAAATAGAAATCATCTATGCGCCGCAGATTGGCCTCCATCTGCTGCGCGTCATAAGGAAGTCCCGCCTTGCGGAAGCCCAGATTGACCAGCACGTTGAAGAAAAGCCAATTGCAATCGTAGCAGGGATGCGAATTCATCTGATTCAGCCAGGCATACAGATTCGACCGCTCCCGCTCGTTCAGCGGCCCCCAGATCCGCTCTGGGATCAGTGACAGCGCGTAGCCGAATGCCGCCATCTCTACAAGCCGCTGATCATAATCGTTGGCCACGCCCCAATACTCCCGATGCCCGGGATCGGTTCCGTTCCTGATGCCATCCAGAAGGTTGTCCCACAGCGCATCTTCTCCGCCTCCGGCAAGAAAAGGCACAAACCCCCACAGCACCCTCGAGAACCCTTCCATCTCCGCAATATCCGGGCCATAATGAACTCCCGTCACCCCCAGCTTCAGCCGGGCATGCCCTGCGCTGTAATGCGGCTTCAGTGGATAGACAAGCTGCCGGAAGGCTTCCTGCATATCCGCTTTAGTAACCAGCGGATTCGCTTTTATCTGCTCCAAATGCTTATTCATCCTTACCACTCCCATAGTGAGCTTATTTATTCCCAATAAAATGGGCCAATGTTCTTCAGTCGCGCCAGACCTTCGACATAGAAATAGTCCCCGTAAATCAATGGAACGTCAATGTTCGTACCTGCCGGATAGTGGCTCGTGCCATGAAGAATCAGCCCTTCCTCGGCATCATTGCCCCAGGTGCCGTAATTGCGGTACAGCGACTCCAGCATCCTGATCGCAGGCTCCCGGTATACCAGCGCCTCAACCTCCCCGACTTTCCCGGCGAGAAGCAGAAGTCCGCTCGCAGCACACGCACCAGCCGATGAATCGCGGAATTTCCGCGCTGCTTCCGGTGCGCGGAAATCCCAATGCGGCACATGATCCTCCGGCAGGCGTGCCAGGAAGAAGTGGGCCACCTTCTGGGCTGTATGGAGATACGTAGTTTTGCCGGTGTGATGATACGCCAGCGTCAGCCCGTAGATCGCCCAGGCCGCTCCTCTGGACCAGGCGGACTCTGCCGCGTAGCCTTGGCCGCCCAAGCCTTCGATAAATTCCCCGCTTTCCGGGTCGAAGCGGACAATATGATACACCGAGCCGTCCGGGCGGATGAAATGCTTCACGACCGTATCCATATGCGCCTCAGCAATATGGCGGTAACGCGGATCTCCTGTGACCTCCGCAGCCCAGAAGAGTAGCGGCATGTTCATGCAGCAGTCGATAATGGCATGGCCCCTGTTGTCCTCGCCTTCGTACCAGGGATTCCAGGCCCGGATGTAGCTGCCCTTCAAATTGAAGCGCGCAGCCAGGAAATTCGCCGCCTTCAGCGCTCTTACCTTCGAGACCTCGCTGCCCAGCAGCTTATAAGAAGCTACGCTGGTCAAGGTCCACATGAACCCCAGATCATGGTCCAGACGCACATAATCATTCAGCACCTGGTCCAGCTGCTCCTCGCACTGCTCGGCCAGCGCCCGCAAGGCTTCATCCTTGCTGCCGTTATACAGCAGCCACAACTGGCCCGGCCAGAAGCCCGCCGTCCACCAGTGCGGCTGCTCCAGCACATAGGTTCCGCCTTGACTGGCATGGGGGAAGCCCGCGCCGATCCGCAGACTATTCCGCTGTGTTTTCTCCAGTGCCTTGCTCCATGCCTCTTCTACCCACTTCAGCTTTGTTTCCGCTGTCAACTTGAGCCACCGCCATTCATGGATTTGATATTATTTATAAGTTCATGAACTGAAACTTGAATTCATATCTTGCTTGCTTGTCCAGCTTACCTAAGGCATGATAATCGAGACCATACCAAGTCTTAACCACCCCAAAATGGTCATTGTAGGTATGTTCCGAAATTTCCGTGCTGAGCGGGCCGCCGCCACTACATATGCGCAGCCCCCGGCCGCCTTTGCCTCTCAGCAGAATACTGCCGTCCTCCAGCACCGGCCGGCAAAAGGTCACGAACCGCTCGGTCAATGTCTCCGGCACTTCCCCAAACCGAAATTCGTCAATCAGCTCCAGCACCGACAGTTCACCCTCCCCATGCCACCTGAAGGAACGCGTCAACTGTTCCAGCGGCACGTGGCTGTAGGCCCGTGTTAAATCGAGCTTCAGCACATCCGCGCCCCCGCCCACAGCAGCCTCCAGAACCTCTGTATAAGCATCCGCTCCGGTACACTGATACTGACCGTCAATAATCGGAACACTATGGCCCTGCGAGCCGTTGCAGTCATAAGAGTACCGCGCTGCACCGAAGTAATCGGCGGTGTACTCCCCGCATCCAAGGTCAGAGAGGTAGACCGTTCCTTCTCCGAGCAGAATGAACTGGCCGAGATCGTTGTGGTTGTGAGGCTCGTCATTGTTCCCGCCCTTCGCGGCAAAGCTGAACGCACCTTCCGGCCCGATTCTGCGGGACAACAGCCACGCTGCATCCGGCAAATAGCTGCTGGCGCTGCCCCATTCACTGCTGCCCGCCTCCGGGCTGCGCCAGAGCAGGTTGCGCAGCGCCGGAGCCCAGCGGCTGCAGTGGTCGTCCGTGTACGCGGCCCGAAGAGACGCGGGAGGCGGCTCCACTTCGGGATAGGCTGCAGCAAGATAATGGCTTAGGCCCAGGAACACGCTGCCGTTCTGCTGAGAATCGGAGAAATTCGCCACCAAGCCCCCGCCTAGAAAGCATTTCTGCTGGAACGCGGCAATGCTGCCCACCTTGTCCCGCCGGAACCAATCCAGCGCTCCCTTGCTTCTGCGACGGAGCAGATCGGCATAATAGACGAAATAACCAAAGCCGTAATTCCAATAGCCCAGCCCCTCAAGACAGGCACCGTCCTCCCCGAAGCCTTGAAGGTAATATTCCATCGTGCCCTGCACCTTGATGAGAATATCTGTAAGGACCTCAGGGTCTTTTATCAGCAGCAGGGCTGCCGAACCAATCGAGCCGGAGCAGACAGCGGCCCAGTTATGCGTTGCCGTCTCCCAGTGGTATGGACCTAAGGTCAGGTAGGGTACGAACAGGCGTTTATGTACTTCTTCCTTAATCCGGGCCTGCAGCAGGGCCGGAAGCCGGTCCCCGAGCAAACAGCCGATTTCACTAAGCGCAAAGCCGGTCTCGGCCGAGAACAGATCAATCGTCTCCGAAATCCCGTTCTCCCCCACATGGGCGGGCAGACACCAGGTATTCTCGCCGCAGATGCTCCATACTATCTCACATACAGCGCTTACATGCGATTCTTGCTCTGGCTCCAGCAGCATGAGCAGCACAGCCGTGTTCAATATTCTTCTCCGCTCGAAATAGACCCGTTCATATTCCAGCCTGGAACCGGTACGGCTATAGATAGAGAACAGCTCATAAGTAAGCCCTGGAATCGGCGTCCCCCTCAGCCTTGCCCCTTCTCCGCGAATTTCTGCTACTTCCTCCGCGTACAGCGGTGAATCCCTTACCGTGGACCAAAAGCCCGACGGGTTTCCATCCGGGTAATACAGCCTGAGATCGGCTTCCTCCATATTTCTGACTACCGCAAGCAGTTCGGATCGTTCCATCACGCGCCGCCTTTCCCGTCATGCAAGCTAGCCCCGATATTCCGCCGGTGTTACCCCCGCATGAACCTTAAATGTCTTAATAAAATAGCTCTGGTTGTCATAGCCAAGCTGTTCGCAGATTTCCCCCACGGTGGAATGGGTCCCATCCAGCAGCTCCTTGGCTCTTTCCATTTTCAGCCTCGTAACATATTCGATGAAAGTAATGCCTGTCTCCTTCTTAAAGAGCCTGCTGAAATAGCTGGCATTCAAATGCAAGTGATCCGCCACCTCATCGAGACTGATCCTTGCCCCCAGACGCAAAGAGACATACTGGCAGGCTTCCGTCACTTCAGCCCTTTTGCTGCCTCCGGCTCCCGCCCCTTTCGCGGCAACAATGGATTCAAGATGGCTGTCCAGCCATTCCCGCAGCGCCAGCAGAGAATCAATATCCACAATCTCCTTGTACAGCGTATCTGCCGAATAAGCGGGCCGGATATACTGCAAGGAATGCAGCTTCAGCTTCAGGTCCAGCAGCAGCTTCAGCGTCCAGTCCTTCACCATTTCCGGCGGGTACTTCTCATTACAGATCAGAGATATCCATTTCTCTGTCACGGCTCGCGCCTGCTCCGCCTGCCGCCCAAGCAGCACCTCCCTCAGCTCTGCCGTTGCCTGATCATAATGGGCGAAGAGATTGCCCGGGATGGACGGTGGATGAACAGTCTTTCTCTTGGCAATCTCCTCCGGCACCAGGTAGAAACGCTGCTCTTCGGCATTCAGCAATTCGGATAGCTGCTGCTTGAGCTCCTTCGGCGTACCCGCGCCCTCCCCGGTAATGAAGGACATGCGGACCTTCAGCACTCTGGACAAGGTTGACTGGATGACCTTCAGCCCGGCAGCGGCTTCAGCATAAATATTTCCATGAAGTCCTGGCCTGTAGGAGAAGAGCAGGAATGAGGCTCTGACATTGTAGCCAATATAAAGTCCGCGCGGCTTCATCCCGTCCAGCACTTCATTCATGACATTGCTCACGGCAAAATGCAGCGTCTGATCCGAGGAAAAACGGTATTTCACATGCCTGTAATCCTCCAGATAAGCTATGACAGGCAGGCAGAATTCCTCATGCTGAAACAGTCCGTACTCGGCAACCTCATCCATCCATTTCTCGGGAGACAGCAGCGGCTGGTGAATGAAGTTCTTGATGCTTCGCTCCTTGCGCAGCTCTCTGGTCTCTCTGAACAGATGCTTAATTCTGGAATTCTCCCAGCCTGCACGATTCTCCTCTTCCATCGACTCCTTGAATCTCCGCAGCAGCCCGACAAGATCCTCAGGGTCGAGCGCATCCTTCAGCAAATAATCCTGTACATTAAGGCGCATCGCCTGCTGGGCGTACTGAAATTCATTATGGCAGGACAAAATCGCGATCCGGACCCCCGGCTTCAGCTCCTTGACACGGGCGGACAATTCCAGCCCATTCATCCGTGGCATGCCGATGTCCGTAATCAGAATATCCGGCATTTCCTGCTGCGCATGCTCCCACGCGCTCTCACCATTCTCATGAGTGCCCATCAGGTCAAAGCCCAGCTCCTCCCAGCGGATACTCTCGGATAATAGCTCTATTACCGGATAATCATCATCCACGAGCATGACCTTATACATCCCCTATCTCCTCCCTGTGCGGAATATGCATCTCAATCAGTGTGCCTATGCCTTCTGTGCTGGACACATCAATGGCAAAATCCCCGCCAAACAGCATGCGCATCCGCTCCGCCACATTAGACATCCCCATGCCGGAGAAAGAGCCTTTAGGCTCCTCAGAGGAAGGAATGCTCCCGGTCCCCTCCTCCATCCGGCTCTTAATGGTTGCGAGCACACCTGCATTCATCCCTCGACCATTGTCAGCAACCGCGAGGATAATCCCCTTCTCCTCCACTGCCGCCCGGATGCTGATGATCCCCGGCTGCTGGCTGAGCCCGTGAATCAGCGCGTTCTCAACCAGCGGCTGAAGGAAGAAGCGTGGCACCTTAATCAGAAAAGCCTTCGGATCTATATCCAGTTGCAGCTCCGCTTTCTCCTTCTGCCGCAAATTCATCAGGCCGACATAATGCGAGACCAGATCCATCTCCTCATGCAGAAAAATCTCGTCCTCCTCCCGGCTGATCGTCATCCGCAGCAGCATGGACAGCGAGCCGATCATTTTGGCGCTCTCCGGATCTCCGCGCTTCATCACCTTCATGCGGATCGAGTTCAGCACGTTGAACAGAAAATGAGGGTTGATCTGGGCTTGGAGCATTTTCAGCTCCGCCTTTCTTTTGCGTGCCTGGGTGTCCGACACCTCGAATATCATCTCCTTCACCCGGTCGAGCATCTGGTCGAACAGCAGGCCAAGCCGTCCAATCTCGTCATTGCCCCTAACCCCGGAACGCACTTCCAGATTGCCCCGCTGTACCGCACTTGTCACTTTGCCGAGCCTTACCAGCGGCTTCGTGAAGGTCCGCACAAGTGTAATCAGCAGAAGAAGAAATAAGAAGAAGGAGAGCAGTTGAATAATAAACACACGGTTAAAAATCGAACTGATATCGACGATGCTCTCCTTATAGGGCTGCATCAGCACCAGACGCCAGCCGTTGAAGGAAAGCTGCTGCTGCACCACCAGGTATCTGTCTCCAGCAATCGTCACCACCCCGGAACCGTCTAACCGGTCCACATCATCCGTATACGGAAAAGGCTGGCCAAGCCGTTCCGAAGCCGCCTCAGACACAATATTGCCTTTGCCGTCCAGCAGCACCACCTTTTGTCCCGCTGACAGATTGCCAAAGATATTATGCAGTTGATCCTCCATAATCGTCACCACCGCATAGCCATAGATCTCTGTGCTGTCCAGACGCAGAGTCCGGGCCACCGTGATCTGATAGGGATGATCAAATTTATCGTAGGAGAACCCGGTCGGCTCCACACCCGCCCAATATGACTCCAATCCCTTCAGTTCCGTCATCTTGCGGAACCAGATCTTCTTCTTGAAATCCAGCGGATTGTAATCGCTAACAGAATAGTTCATGAAATAAGTATTATTCGTCAATAGAATCGTAACATAGCTGTTCTGTCCAACGACTGTAAGGGTATCCAATTGTTCCAGCACCCGGTTCGAGTCCATAAACCGTTGATACTCGTTGCCGCTGACATTATTGGTCGCTGCCAGCTTGAAATAGGCTTTCAGCCCAGGATTGGTCTGGACATAGTTGGCGATGGTCAGCATCCCCTTCAGGCTGTTCGTCACCGAGCCGTTCACGAGCTGCAGGGAATCCTCCGCATTGGCGATCGCCTGCCGCTTGACGGCCTCCTGGGTCAAGGAATTGTAAATGAGCAGCGTGAGGGCAGCCGGAACCAGAATACAGGCTATAGAAGCTATGATCAGCTTGTGCCGGATTGATTTCGGGGTGAGTTCCCTGAGTCTGCCAAGCATGGCTGTATCCCCCTAGACAAGTAGAAACGGCTTTGCTCTCCAGTTAAGGAAGGCAGGCCGTCCCACAATCACTTGAATTTGTTAACATTATATCAAATTATTTTTTGTTGGCCGAAATTATTTTATTAACACGGTCCTGAGCGTTTTGAATCGTCGTATCCACATCCTGATCGCCAAGAATCATCTTCTCATATTCCTCGTTAATCGCTTTGTATACCTCAGCCTGATAGGTGGCCGGTGGAATGATTGCCGATGCTTTGGAAGCTACGAGCGTGTCTACGAGTGATTTCTTGTCAACCTTCTCCGGATTCTTCGTGCCGGCAAGGATCGTGTCAATAATCCCTTCGACTTGATCACTTGTCACCTTGCTCCAGGCCGGAATGTTTTTGCCTTGGACAAGCTGGCCTTCCGTGGTGTACCAGCGGACAAATTTATAGGCGGCTTCCTTGTTTTTGGATTTGGCGGCTACGGCCACATAGTCTGTAGTCACTGGCGTCAGACCATTTTCATCACCAGCGTTGTTCTTGGGAAATGGAGCTACCGCGAGATTAAAGTTCAAAGGCACCTTTTCCGTTCCGCCGATTTCCGTGTTCATCCAACTGCCGATCAGAATCATGCTGGCGGACTGGTTGAAGAATTGTGTGCGGTAAGCCAGCTTTTGAGAGATCATGTCCGTGTAGGGCACCGAGGATTTATCCTCTTTTTCCATTCTCAGTCTGAGCTCAAGCGTTGCCTTAAAATTCGGGTCATCCAGATTGGAGGTGCCGTCTGCCTTCAGAAACTCAGAGTTCTGCGGCTGGTTCTCCATCTTCAGCTTCAGGAACTCCATCCAGCCTCCTGCCTGCGGACCGTGGAAATAAGCGCCGTAACGCTTCGAAGCGCCTTCGCCCTTCGTCAGCTTCTTGGCATAGCCGGCAAAATCATCCCATGTCCAATCCGTTGGAACCGCAAGACCGGCCTCATCCAGATTGTCCTTGTTCAGCAGCACATACCACGGATTGAATTTGCCTGGCAGCGCATAGACCTTGCCATCCAGATGGGTATCCACTTTATAGTCTTCTTCTACCTTGTAGCCGTCCTTGGCAATATAATCATCCAAAGGCTCAGCCATGCCGAGCGCCACACGCTGCGCATAACCGGCTGCATCACTGAACATGAGAATATCCATCTGTGCAGAGGATGCCGCCTCCAGATCCAGCTTCTTGAAAGCCTCCTGTGTATCGCCTTTCTCACTCAACTGCACCAGTTCAATCGTGACATCCGGATTGGCTGCTTCATAAGCCTCCAGCGTGTGCTTCCAGTTGTAGGCTTCCTCCGTACCATAGGTATAGAGCCGCAGGTTTGTTTTCTCTGTACTGCCGGCTGCTGCTCCATTCGTTGCCTTGCCCGCCTCTTCATTACTATTTGCAGCATTATTGCCGCCGCAGCCAGCCAGCAGGCTTAACATCAGAACCCCCGCAATTGCCGCCGGCCATACTTTTCTTGTGACCATCATTGAACCCTCCCTTGAATATTTAGGTGACTCATAAACGAATTATAGAATACGCTTTCATTTGGCACATGAAACAATATTTACTTTTATTGAATTATTTTTACTTGTATTAAAAGTGAATCTGAGATCGGCCAATTTGGGCTTGGTCGTGACTGCGGGGAATGTTTGGACTTCCGGCCGCTGTTATGTTTGGATTTCCTGATTGAAACCGCTGGTCGCGGTAGAAATCCAAACATAGCCTATGCTTACGATGCCAGCTTTCCTACGGAAAGCTCTCAGGCGGACGCGTTCGCTCCTCCAGTTCCAAACTTCCCCTCCGTCCCTTTCCTAAATTTTCGGATTTTTCAAGTTCACCTTTTATACTGCTTTTATAAGCGGTATTTCAGAATTTCTAACCCTTCACTCCACCAAGCGCGATTCCCTCAATAACATTCTTTTGACCCAGAATAAAAATAATAATAAGAGGGAGGATTGCCGATACCGCCGCAGCCATAATCAGGGAATAGAATTCTCCGCTCATGGAAGTGAACTTCTGGATCGCAATCGGGAGGGTCAGCCATTTGTCGCTGCGGATGAAGATCAGCGGGTTCTGATAATCGTTCCAGGTCCAGATGAAACGGAGAATCGCGTAGGTGGCCACAGCAGGCTTCACCAACGGCAGGGCAATCGACCAGAAAATACGCGGATGTCCGGCACCGTCGATTTTGGCCGATTCAATGAACTCCTGATGCAGCCCCATAAAAAACTGCCGCAGCATAAAGGTTCCAAGCACACTGAAGGTCCCGAGCAGAATCAGACCCAGATGGCTGTCGAACAGCCCGATATTGCGGTAAATAATAAACTGCGGAATCAGAATAGCCTGTCCTGGAATCATATAGGTAACGAGCACGATCATAAAGAGGATATTGCTGGCGCGGAATTTGATTTTGGAGAAGCCGTAGGCAGCCATTGCCGAGATCAGGCAAGACGCCGCAGTTGTAATCACCGCAACCTTAATCGAGTTCCAGTAATACAGCGTGAACGGGTAATCTCCGAACCAGACCTCCTTATAGTTCTCAATCGCATTCCATTGCTTGGGCAGCCACTGAATCGGATAAGCGAACACCTCCGACTCCACCTTGAACGAGGTGACCAGCATCCATATAAAAGGCAGCAGGAACAATATACTTCCCGCAAACATCACAACCGTAACGATAATTTTGCGCCAATCAAGGCCTGTGCGCATTTCCATATGCTTCTTCCCCTCACTTCTCTGTCTAATAATTGACCCATTTCTTCTCGGCCAGCCATTGTCCGAACGTAATCAGCATGACGAATATGAATAGCACTACAGCGATGGCGGAAGCATAACCAACCTTGAGATTAACAAAGGCTGTATCATACAGGTACCAGACCATCATCGTTGTTGAGCCAATCGGCCCGCCTTGTGTCAGAACTGCAATAATGTCAAACACCTTGAACGTAGCAATGATACCGGTTACAAGCAGGAAAAAGGTAGTCGGCGACAGCAGCGGGAAAGTGATCCGTCTGAATTTCGTCCAGCTATTTGCCCCGTCGATATCGGCAGCCTCATATAAATCCTTTGGAATGGACTGCAGGCCAGCGATGTAGATAATCATATTGAAGCCGATAGAGATCCAGATGGAGATCATCATAATCGAGATCAGGGCAAAATTCGGATCGGCAATCCATTTTGGCGGATCGGCAATTCCGAAGGCTTTCAGCATTTCGTTAATCGGTCCGTAGGAGGGCTGGAATAGCACCTGCCACACAATCGCCACCGCGACAGTCATGGATACATAAGGGACAAAATAAGCGATTTTGAAATAGCCCTTCATATACACATAGCGGTCAATCAATATCGCCAGTACCATCGACACCAGCAAATACACCGGCACCGTCAGCAGAAAAATAAAGTTGTTGCGCACCGAGCGGATGAACATATCATCCTGCAGCAGATTGCTGAAATTCTGCAGCCCCACCCAGCGGATACCATCAAAGCCCTGCACAAAGTTCCAGTCGGCAAAGCCGAGCACCATCGTAGCAATGATCGGGATCAGCACCAGAACCGTAACCCCGATCAGCATCGGGCTTACAAACAGCAGTCCGGACAGCGTTTCGCCCTTTTGCAGCGACCAGGACTTGCGCTCCCGCGCAGCCCGCGGCTTTTGCGTTATAGTCTCCATATTTTGCCCCATGTCTTAAGCACCTCAATTGTTTCGTTATAGGTCATGCCTTAACTCTGCTTACATTATAAAAAAAATACCGTCAGCGCTTTGACGGTATTTTGATCTTATTGGATGTAATTTTTACTTCTTCTTTTTACCCTTGGCACCCTTTTCAGTCGCGGCCCGCAGCCCTCCGTCATAGGTGTATAGAATGTGATCTTCCAGTTGCTCCCTCTGCAGAACCTTCCGCACCAGCTTTTTGCCCGCTTTGGGGGTCATCTCCTTGTACCATACCCCTTCAGGATAAGAGATCACGATACAGGCATCCGAGCATCTTCCGTTGCACTCAGTCACAGTGGTATGTATCCTGCTTGCCGCGCCCTGCTTCTCAATCTCATTCTCTATGGCCTCGGCTACCTCTTCACCTTTATGTTTCCGGCAACTGCTGCCGCCGCAGATCAGCAAATGGTTGACCGTCCCTTGCAAATTCCAGGTCGTCATGATATGCCCCGCCTCCTTCCTGAAGTAAATAACCTTATTACTCCAGCCTTCAATCAATCTACCGATTTGTTCGTAGTCTGTCAATATAAAGGCTGCCCGAATGACTAGAGACCGGCGAAGAAGGGAATAGTAACGTTAATTCATCCATGAAGGAGACGATCCCCGTGAAAATCCTCTTTATTTACCTGGTGCTTGCCATGCTGGACTTATCCATCGTAATCTCCATTGATTGGCTGACCGGGACTCCATTTTCCGAGTCGTTCAGCTTCTTAGGCTCTATCTTTGCCACTACAACCTTCCAGGAACTGGTGGTCATCACTGCATTTCTCTGTCTTCCGGTTATCATCACAGCATGGGAGGCGCTTAAGAAGAACAAGAAATCCCAATCCTGAGCTAATCGTACCAGCCAAACCGTTTACGTATATGGTGGACAACGAACAGAAATATGGGAATATACGCACACAGGACCTGCAAAATATATTTCAGGAATACCTTTCCCTCGTTCAGATGACTGGAATAATTCTCCGCACTGACAAAAGAACTGAACAGAACAACCACCCCGACAGGCACAACCAATTTCCGGTAATCCTTAACCTTAAATAAATCTGCAGTGATTACCGTTGCCGCGTAACAATAGATCGACATTTTAAAAAATACGCCAATAATCAAGGTTAAAATGACAAGCGCATCCAGCCGCTGGATAAAGTTAGCCACGTTCACCAATGTTATCGTCGTATATATCGGGAAGGCTGCTCTTTTGTACATGTCCTCCCCAAGCACCGACATTTCAACCATATGAGTAATCGTGAGCAGCAGCCCGCTTAATATCACTGCTGTTACGCCTACTCTCTTCGCCTTGTTAACTTTGCTGAAAAATGGAAGTATCGTTGTTACGCAGACCAATTCCCCAAACGGAAAAATCCAGATGCTGGGGTATGCCGAACCGAATGCGTCCCATAGATCCTTGGCGTGAAGCGGAAACAGGTGCTTGAAATCAACCAGTCCGGCAGCAATCACTACAAAATTGCAGATGACCCCCATGATCATCATAATCCAAAAGTATATTTCAGCGGTTCTGGCAAATACCTCGATGCCTTTGTTCAGAATGAACATTACAGCAATGACCATAATCGCAGTGATGATCAGGAGCGGTGTCCGGTCATAGGCAGCCGAGATTAAGAGGTCGCCCGCCTCCCGCAAATTTCTGGAGCCATTGAACAACAGCACTGGAATATACAGCAGGCTCAGCGGCCAGCCGATAGCCTTGCCAAGTATTTTTTGTGTATAGCCGCTGATGATCAGACCCGGAAACTGCCGGTATAAATCATTGTAGATCAGATACAGCGCTACTCCTCCAGGCAAGGCCATCAGTATGGACAGCCATACTGCCCGACCGCTTTCCAGGCCAATAGGAACAACCAGCGCCGTTCCAAATTCAAATAGCACGATCATAGAGAATAACTGACTTGGTCCGACAGCTTCTTTTCTCATCACCTTAGCTCACCCTATCTATTCATTAGAAACCAAGCGCTCCTCCCTCAAGGGGACGAGAACGGCGCCAGCCTCATTCCAGTACCGCGAATATAGGCTTTAATCTTAAGATCAAGCGTTCCTTTGGCAAATAATTGTTCCCAATCCTTCTCTACAGTTGCCCATACGGCCGGACTTACGCGTTTTAATTCATTTCCAAAGTTCAAATAATCGCATTTCATTTTTTGCGCCGCCTGCACAGCCTGCTGGATTTCGTCCCTCGTCTGCTTTTCCATGGCCGCTTCCAGCTTTTTGATTTCCGCTTTTTTGCTCAAATCCACGAAGGTTTTCGTTTCAAAAATATTTCCTTCCTCAGTGACGAGGACATGGAAAACCGGCAACCCCTTCACGATCTCTACCTTGACCTTTGTTTTGGAAAACAGCACGTTAACGGCAACGGCATCCTTCATATCACTAGTGTCAATATTCAAATTGGTTTCCAGAAGTTTGTTAACAATCCATCCCGCACCTCTCGCTTCCGAGCCTTCGATCCAGCCTATAAGCTTTCCCTTCTTGAATACAGCTTGACCGCTCATCAGTATAGCTGCCTGCACCTCGGATTGATCCAGATTCGTTTTCTTCTTGCCATCTTCCACGCTGCCGATAATCCGCACTCCGCTGATGGTCATACCGCCATTTCCTGTGATATCATTAATCGCCTCAAAAACATTGATCTTCTGGTTCTCTCCCCACACCTTTGCAGTGTTGTCCGACTTTTTGACCAGTCCAATAGAAGGCACGCTTTCCTGCGCCAATAATACCTTTAGGACCGAAGCTGCGTCCGTATCCCTGGATATCAGCACTGTCGTGTTCAGTCTGAGCTCATGGGATCTTTCAAAGATATCGAATATTTCATTGATCCCGCTTTTGGCCACAGATTCCCCCAGCACCAATAGCTGAGTATGAGCAAAAAACAGCTTCCGGGTCGCCCGCTTTGAGGTTCTGCGAAGCGCTCCGTAGATGGTGCTGTCGGTTGAGGAATAAATGGTAATTGACGCTTGGCCGCTGCCTGCACCTTGACTGGAGTTCGAAGCCGATGGGACCACCACCTGAAATGAAACCTGATACCTATCCGAGCCAGGCGCCTTATCAATCCCGATCCCGCTCACAATCGCCAGGTCGTTCAATTCCCTACTGTTCCAGCAGCCGGTCAGGATTACGGAGAGACCCAAACATACAACCATGCAGACGATTATTTTAGCTCTCATTGCTATTTCCCCGTCCGCTGGCTTTACCCGCCTTCTTGCGCACAATATTGGACTTGTCTGCCAGGCGCGGCCTGATCTTCGTGAAATGGATAGGTGAACGGATTAAAGTGTCCTTCTGATCCTGCGGGGCAAAAGGAGCCATAGGCGACATATATGGAACTCCAAGCGAACGCAGACTGCATAAATGGGCTACCAGCATCATGCTGAATATGGCTATTCCATACAGCCCCATAAACGCAGCAACAAACACAATAACAAATCGCAGCATACGTATAGAGAGCGCCATATTAAATGCAGGAGTGGTAAAGCTTGAGATCCCCGTTAATGAAACTACGATAACCATGGCTGGAGAGACAATCCCCGCCTGAACCGCGGCCTGTCCAAGAACCAAACCTCCAATAATAGATACAGTCTGTCCTATCGGTGAAGGCAGGCGGATTCCCGCCTCGCGGATAATTTCAAACGTAACCTCCATCATCAAGGCTTCGACAAAAGCAGGAAATGGGACCCCTTCCCGCTGTGAAGCCAAATTAATCAGCAGCGGAGTAGGAATCATTTCCTGGTGAAAGTTAAGCGCTGCGACAAAGACAGCAGGGCCAAACAAAGAAATGAGCAGACAGAGGAACCGCAATAAACGGATCAATGTCGAAATATCAAACCGCTGATAGTAATCCTCTACGGTATGGAAAAACATAAAAAATGTTGTAGGAGCAATGAGTACAAAAGGCGTTCCATCCACAAAAACAGCAATTCTTCCATCCAGCAGATTACCGGCAACGCTGTCGGGCCGTTCCGTGTTGAATAGTGTAGGAAACGGTGAATACCCGCTTTCTTCAATCAATTGTTCAATATAGCCCGATTCCAAAATAGAATCTACCCGGATTTCCTTCAGCTTCTGCTTCAATTCCCCGAGAATCTCTTCATTCACAATGCCGTGCATATACATAATCGCCACATCCGTCTGAGTCACCGCACCCAGCTTCATCGACTCCACCCATAGATTAGGGTTCTTAATTTTCCGGCGCACAAGCGATATATTGGTCGAAATCGTTTCCGTAAAGCTTTCCTTCGAGCCGCGGATCGACACCTGGGTTCCCGCTTCGGAGACGCTGCGGACCTCGCCTCCGCTTGTGTTGCTGCTGAGCGCTTCATCCTGGCCATCAATCAGAACGATGGTGTTCCCGGACAATAGGGCAGCAAACAGCTCGCTAAGATTTTTGACAGGCTGTTGTTTGCCGACATTCAGCGCTTTTTCCTTCATGTAATTTAGAACATCCATGCCCGTTAACACCTTGGGCTCCTCTTCACCGCGATAGGCTTGAAAGGACATGGCATGTGAAATGAAATCATCTACGATTTCCTTATCGGTGATGCCTACCATGTAGACAGCAGCAACCTGGGGAGCCCATTCAATCGGTTCGAAATGGCGTATCGTCAGGTCCAGGCTATCTCCCAGAGCTTTTCTAATCTGCTGCAAATTATCCTCAAGGCTGTGGGAGAGCGGGGAGTTTTGACTGCTGTCATCAGCTTTTCCGGTTGTTTTCGGTTCTTTTCTTCGAATAGCCATTATCAGCACCTCCTGAACATACTATTCGCCCGCTACCCTCTTTTTATGCAGCTTATGGAATACGCTCAAGCACAGAGCAGCAAGAGACCGCCTGCATGTAGAATTCTCTACACACGGGCGGACTCATAGAGCGCTGCAATTCCGTTAATAGTATGCCTGCTAGTGTTCGTCGCTTACGCCAAGCGCTTTGTTCTTCTCCTTGAACCGGTCATTATGCGAGGAGACATAGGCTACCTTCGGAGCCTCAGGATCTATATACAGCTTCGCACTGTTCAGAGCCAGTACCGCATCGGTGAAGGTTCCGGCAATCAGCCGGACCTTGCTGCTGTAGTCTACAAAATCCCCTGCGGCAAATACACCCGGAAGGTTCGTCTCAAGCCTTCCGCTGACGCTCACGCACCATTCGCCCATATCCAGTCCCCATTCTCTCAGCGGGCCAAAATCACTTTTCAGGCCGTGGTTCACAATCACTGCGTCCACCTCAAGCTGCTCACTTGCGCCGGATTCAACATGGCTGATCGTAACCCTGTCAATTTCCTCCCCATTGCTGCTGTGCAGCTGGCTTACCGCATGGAGAACACGCACATCAACGGAGGATGCCTTCATGCGCGTAATGTTCTTCTCATGGCCGCCGAACTGATCGCGCCGGTGTACAATCGTCACACTGGCAGCAATGGACTCCAGCTCGTTGGCCCAATCCACCGCCGAATCTCCACCGCCGGAGATCAGCACACGCTTGCCGCGGAACGGCTCCAGCTCCTGCACAGTATAATGGAGATTCGTTACCTCATAACGGTCGGCCCCCTCAATCTCCAGCTTCGCCATCTGCAGAATACCGTAGCCGATCGTCAGAATAATCGTACGTGTCCAGTGCTGCTCGCCGGTAGCCGAGGTCAGAATATATGTGCCGTCCTCCTGCCGCTCCTGGGCAATGATCTGCTGCCCCAAAACTATGGTTGGATCAAAGGTCCGGGCCTGCTCTGCCAGCTGGTCAATCAGCTTCCGGCAAAGAATCGGGGTGACGCCTCCCACATCCCAGATCATCTTCTCCGGATAGATGAGCATTCTTCCGCCCAGCTCTTCCTTCGCTTCAATCAGTTTTGTCTTCAAATCTCTCATACCGCTATAGAAGGCTGTATACATCCCGGCGGGACCTCCGCCAATAATGGTCACATCGTATAACTCCAGTTGACTCTTCATGATTTCCCCTCCGCAGGTATAATGGTAATCTTCTGTTGTACAAATCTCAGCTTCTAAATAAGTTGAACTTTAGATTTACATATTAAGGTCTGGTCGTAACTGCGGGGAATGTTTGGACTTCCGGCCGCTGTTATGTTTGGATTTCCTGATTTGAACCGCTGCCTACGGTAGAAATCCAAACATAGCCTGTGCTTACGATGCCAGCTTTCCTTCGGAAAGCTCTCAGGCGGACGCTATCGCTCCTAAAGTTCCAAACTTCCCCTCCGCCACTTCTGCCTTTTGGTAGTTCTTTTGTTCAACTGATATAGTTATGCCTTGGTCCGGGCCAGCAAATAGAGAAAATAAGGCGCGCCGATAACGGCTACGACAATCCCGGTCGGAATTTCAGACGGCTGCAAAATACAGCGGCCAATCGTATCCGCCGTAATGACCAGCAGCGATCCAAGCAGCGCCGATGCCGGAAGCATCGGATTGCGGGTCATTCCCTGCATAATCGCTCCCGCTACTGCAAAGCTGGCGCCGATCATAGCACCGCCAAGCACGCGCGGCAGCCGAAGCTCCCGAATGATCTGATGATCCGTGATATCCGGGTTGAACTGAAAAATAGCGCTCCATACCACGGACAGCTTAATATCCGCAGCCCCGAACGAGAACGATACTGCAATGCCCAGCACAAGAGCAATCAGGCCACCGATCAGGATCAGCCGCTGCCCAAGGGCGTGAAAGAAGCTTCACCTCATTCTGTCGCTGGCCTGCCTTTGTACCAGCCGTTGCCTGCAGACTCATATCTTCCACCTTTTACCTATGAAATTGATAATCATTATCATTATAGTATTGTAAAGGAAAGAGCCGTATTTTGGCAATGGGTAAATGCAAACTCTGAGCGGCATCCGCCTGTGTTCACAGCAAAAAACCCCGGCAAGCATCCTATGATAGCGACTTTTTGCCCGGGGTTTTGGTTCTAACGTTTATGGGGATTACTTGTCCCCTATCTAGTGTAATCCTCATACGGATCGCGCTGGTTCACTTTGTGGTACATGTATTCGTCATTTTTCAGCTTGTAGAGCTGGCCCATCCCGGCAAAGATGAAGAACAGGACCAGGATTAAGGAGTATGCATACATAAACTTGTTAAAATAAAAGCACAGCACAATAGCCACAAACGTCAGCAGCAGCAGCGCCAATGCTATTCTACCGAGTATCTTTTTCATAGCAGGTTCCTCCAGAGGAAGTTTTACATCATAGTATCATTATTTTCTGGAATATAATGTCGAATGGTGTCAGCGATCAAAATCATTTTCCCTCTAGCTCCACCCCGCCAAAAGAAAGAATATGCACACTGAGTCCCAGCCCGAGCTCACCAAGCGCCCTAACTGTTTCCAGGGGGAGATCAATACCCATCTGTCCGTATTCAGACCTCAGATAAGCATTAAGATTTACTCTCTCATATTTTTGCTGCAGCTTGCTGATCTCCTCCCGGTACGGAAGCAGCTTATCCAGTAAACGGGTAAGCGCGGCTTCCGGTGCCGTATCCTCAAGAAACTTCTCTTTTAAATGCCAACTGTCGAACGGAACTTTCCTTTGGCTTGCTTGCGCTACGATCTGTCCCTTTTTAATGATACGGCTTGGAGCCGAACTCAACATTGCACTAATCTCCTCAAAATCCAAGCTGTCAGCGTATATACTGAAGGAAAACTCCCCTCGCATATTTAAACCTCATTTCAATTCTCTTAAGAGATTTTTCTGTTCTCCTTCTATTCATACCATAATCGCTTCCGATTGTCTTGAGCAGATGCGCAAAAAAGGAGTCCCTTTGCCAACGCTGTGGCTACTGGAACTCCCAATTTATAATCTCCTTTATAAACCCGCCTTGAACTGCTTACAGCAGCTTCGAAATGACCGTTCCCGATAATATTTGGCCCAGCGTCTGGTCAAGGGGCAGCGGTTTGTTGCCGAGGCAGGTTCGCACGGCGGTCAGCAGCACACGCACATCGAATTTGCTCGGGTGCACGGGGATCACTTCTTTTTCCAGCGCCAGCAGGCTGTATACGGCCATCATCGCCGATCTCACCGAATATTCCACGGTAAACACACAGTCATCCGGCACTTCGGCGAATTGGCCGAGGAATGCCAGGTTCGTGCTGCCCTGCGGTACAACCTGCGGACGGTCGCCGGCAACGCGCGGCATGAACTGTGAGGTGATATAAGGCATCATACAAGGAATGACGTTGGTGGTATGGGCCAGAATTTCCGGGATACGGTCCTTCAGCCCCATGTGGTAGCACAGTTCCTCCAGCAGCTCGCGTCCGGTGCAGTCGCTCATTTTCTTTTTGATATAGTTGCCTTCGGCATCCGGGAAGAGGCCATACGCCCACAGCACCTTCACATTGTCCGGCTGGTTGATGAAATGCGGCTGCTTCGGCGCGGTCCACGACATCATCCAGTTGGAATCCTTAATCGTTACCACGCCGCCCATGCCCGGCAGATCGCCAGTTAGCTCCAATAGATAAGGGAATACGATCTCATCATCTGTAAAAGTCATCGTAAAGGACAGCCATTTACTCTTGTCAATATCCCCGCAGAAAACTTCTGGACGGCCGAAATCCGGGGATTTGGCGGCAAGCTTTTCCCATAGACTCCAGCAGCCGCGTTCTGTGACTGAACGGTTGAGGATCGCCGGATGTTCCAGGTCGCCAAGGGTGGAATTCTCTGTCATTGAGCCGTTCGTTACCATCACCAGATCGCTGCGCGAGGTTGAAATCGTCTTCGGAGCTCCATTCACCAGGACATGAATCGCCGTAACGGTCTTCTCGCCGCCGCTGAAATCTACATCCAGATCGGCAACCTGATGCCCTTTGTCAAAATGAACGCCCTTGCTCTCCAGCCATTTCATCAGCGGAAGAATCAGCGAGTCGAACTGATTGTATTCCGTATGCAAAATGCCCTTCAGTTGATTCATTCCCGAGATCAGGTGCATGAACCGTTCCATGTAGCGCTTGACCTCAACCACACTGTGCCAGTTCTCAAACGCGAACATCGAGCGCCAGAAATACCAGAAGTTCGTTTCCAGAAAGCTTGTGTCAAAAAACTGCTCAATCGTCACCGCGCCCAGCTTCTCTTCGGTCACCATTGCCAGCTTGCCCAGCTGCAGCGCATGCGCCGTAGACAGTCCAAGCGAGGAGAAATCAGCCTTCTGCCCCGCATCTTCCACCAGACGGCAGTGAGATTCAATCGGCTCGGCAAGGTTCAGCTCACGGAATTCGTCCAGCACCGTCCGGTCGGGATTGGTCAGCGACGGAATGAAGCCGAACAGCTCCATGAAGCATTCAAAATGCTCCTCAATCTCGCGTCCGCCCCGGGCGCTATAACCATCCTTGGCATTGCCTGCTCCGTCCATCGAACCGCCGTACACGGCCGATTGCTCCAGAATGTGAATATTCCGGCCGGGCATATGCCCGTCACGGATCAGAAAAGCGGCTGCCGACAGTGAACCGATGCCTCCACCAATCAGATAAGCTTTTCTTGATGCGATGCCTTCCTGTACCAGCGGGTGAATTCTTTGATAAGTGCCCATTTGTCTCCGTCCCTTCCTCGATCGCCAGGATAAGTGCCTTTGAATGACTTCACTATACCCAGCGGGAAAAAAGAATTCTATGGACAGCTATTCGCATCTGTACAGGGTTTACACATATGGCGGGGATTGTGTCATTTTATCGCAGCCGTTTGGTATTTCGCCAGACCACGGGAGATGCTGCCGTCCATAATCCGGGCGACCTTGCCCACGATCTGGGCCGGGTCGGAGTTCGCTCCAGCTTTTAGCCAATGGATCACCTGCTCCAGAATAGCCAGCGTATAGAAATCGGCGATTTCCTCCTTGGCCTGGACGCTTGCCCGCGGCTCCTCCAGCGCATCCAGCTCATCCACAACCTTGATCATGACGCCATAAATCACACCGTACAGAAACTTCTCCAGATGCTCGCGCCCCAGGGAATGGAAGGTATTCAGGCAAATGGTTTTGTTGCTCTGGGTATAGTACAGCACGCTCAGAAATCCTTGCTTCCAGCCGGCGGCATTGCGGTACTGCTCAAGCCCTTCAATAATTTCGGTCTGATAGACCCAGCCCAGCAGCTCATAGATATCCTGAAAATGATTGTAAAAGGTATGCCGGGTCACGCCGCAATCGGCGGTAAGCTGCTGAATGGTGATTTTATGGAGCGGCTTTGTGAGCATCAGCTTTTTGAGTGAGCGGGCCAATGCATTTTTGGTGACTTGTGAATAGGTCATGTCTGCCTTCTGCCCCCTTTTTTGAAAATAACAGCTAATGAGTGCTCTATCTGCCATCACTAATTATCATTCTATGTAAAAGCTTACTTCTCCTTCCATCTTAAATGCAATAGGAGCAAAGTATTAAGCTAAAATCTGGATTTTACCGATAGGAGAGGGAGTAGCTTTATGGAGGATTGGGGGAAGAGAAATGTCATTTCCTTTTGATTGCATCACAAATTTTATGTTCTTTGAGACGCAAATAGAGCCAGCGGATGTTATCTTGATCCCGGGCAGCAGTCAACCTCAGTTAATGGCGAGGGCAGCAGAGTTATACCATCAGGGATTGGCGCCTTTTGTACTTCCTTCAGGAGGTGCAACCCCTAATGTGGAGACAACGGAATGGGCATTTTTACGGGATGAAGGCGTCCGATTAGGGATACCCAAGGATGCAATACTACAAGAGGATCAAGCGGCAAATACCTTTCAGAATTCCAGTCTGTCCCTGGAGGTCTTAACACAAGCAGATATCTATCCTAAAAAAATAATCTTGGTGTGTAAGAACTATCATGCCCGCAGAGCCTTATTGACCTACCAAATCGACTTTCCCAGGGAAACGGCTTTTCTGGTTAGCCCGGTCATTGATAAAACTGGAATATCGAAAGAAAACTGGTTCCTGGAAGTAAGCAAAATAAATAAAGTCATGTCCGAACTGGAGAAGGTTGCGAGATATTTTGGGCATCACATTCCCAATTGGGTTAAGTAGCATTTGCCGCAAGGTCAGCTCATCAAAAAATCAAGCACATTCAATCCGGTGGACGTGCTCGCCTTATACAGCTCGGTGTAGCCGCACTCCTGGCAGCTGATCGTAATGAATTTCTTATTCTGGACATCAAAAAGCTTCGCAAAGTTGCCGCCGGTTGCCTGGAATTGATCCACAGCGTAATCTTTACAGCCGCATTTACTGCAAATAAAATGTTTTCTAGCCATGGTACTCTCCTCCAAAAGGTTTCTCTGTTTAGTTTCTGTTTCGTCCAACAGTTATTACATCGGCTTAATCAGTTTAGAATATAATCTCATTTCCTTACAATGATTCCAAAGGCACAAAGCTGTATTTTTTTTCACTTGATGATTAGGCCGTATTTCATTGGCAGCTGGCGAATTTATAATCCAATCATACCACCCAAAATTTTTCCAATCCAGTTAATTGGTAAAAACAATGAAAGACCCCCTTATAACAAGGAGATCCCTCAAGTGTATTCTTCAAAATCCTTCGTCAGTTGTAACGGTTAAAATGGCCTCACTGCCAGTCTCCCGGCTGAGCTGTCCCACCGCCACGGCACGTCATATCCCTGCAAATGCAGGCCTCCATACCACTCGTCAATCCCTTGCACCGCGACGCGGTCTGCCGCTCCGTCCAATATTTGTTCTCCCAGCCCGGTCAGGACCACTTGGCGGTTCAGAAAGTCCGGAATTTCTCTGAAATCTGCCACCGCTGCCACGCCGTCGATACTAATTAAAGGATGGCTGCCCACTGCCAAAGCGCGGAGAAATTTCCAATATTCAAGATCCCCCATACCGAGAACATGCAGCGCGTCCGTAACTAGTCGGAATAACTCCAGCGGCGTATTGACTCCAGCCCGGACGGCCTCAAGTGTTGTCTGTTCCACGATCCCAAGACCGGAGTTCACTGAAGGCAACCGCGATAAATGAGCTCTGAAAGCTTCGTAGGCAAAAGGTAGGGCGGATACCTCCAGGTCTGCTCTCTTCTTTTCCAGCAAATCAGCCATTCGAACGGGGTCTGGAGATGCGTATGCCTGCCACAGCTCGCTTCCAAGCTCCATTTCTTGCCGCCCTATCGTCCGCCAGGTCCCGGATAAGGTCTTGAGCTGGGCCGGAGACAGCTGGCCAAGACCGTGGAACCGCTCAATTCCCGGAAACTCTCCGATGCAGAGCAGACTTAGCTTCGTGCGGCCAAGCTTATGCCTTTTGAACCAATGCAGCAGGTAAGAAAGCATGCTCTGATCGAACAGGTCATGCTCAAACCATAATACAACTTCGTCGTACCGGGTTAAGCCATGAAGCTTCTTCTCTTGTTCCTCACAGCTCGCTATGTATTCAGCGGATGGGATGCCGAGTCTTTGCTCCAAGTATTGGGCACGTTGGACCCGCTCTTTTGGCCCGGAAAGTTCTTCAAATATGGGACCGGAAGAGTAAATTTCTCTCCATACCAGTACATCGCCCTGGACGATCCCCATCTTCAGCATGTCGCCTACAACATCACCGTTGACAATATGCAGCATGTGCCCGCCTCCTTCATACAAATGATTAAATACGGAAGCCAGGTCGGCTACAGGCAGCGCGCCTCTCAGCTTTTGCCGGGCATCATATAGCCGTTTCTTGAGTGTCGGGACCGGAGTGCCCAGATAATCGGAAATCTCCTGAAGGGAGTACCCATAGAAATAAAATAGCTGTACCGGCACACGCAGCTTGGCGGACAACGCCGCCACTGTGCGCTGCAGTACCTGCTCCTCCGCCTTTCGTTCCGCGATTTCCGCTACCCCCTGCGAGTCCTGGGAGCAAAACATAGCTTCCTCCAAAGGAAGCATGGCATGGCGCTTACGCCGCAGAGTCCGCTGGCACTGCCTTACAACAATGGTCTTGAACCAGCCCGGAAACGCAGACGGCTCGCTCAATTTGTCCAGATTCACTAAGGCCTCCACGGACGCTTCCTGTACAGCATCCTCCGCCAGATGGACATCCTTCAACAGATCATAAGCCACCGCATAAGCCATCCCGCGACAATGCAGCATCAGCTGTCCGAACGCCTCCGCGTCCCCCTGCCTCGCATCCTCTACCCACTGCCGCATGCTTCCCGCACCTCTTTTCTTCCGTATTCATAATCTAAGTGCCACGTTCGCGGGGAAAGGTTACATTTCATTATAAAGTCAACAATCCCCGAATGACCAAAATCCATCCAATTTCCAAATTTATACGCTATACTTCAGGGTAGGAGTGATACATATGAAACGAATTCTAGTGATTGAGGATGAACCGGATATACAGGAAATGCTCATCGCCTATTTGAGAGACTCAGGCTACCAGACGGGAGCTGCGGACGACGGAATTATGGCCCTGGATCTATTTCATAACGAAAAGTGGGACCTGATTCTGCTGGATGTCATGCTGCCCAAAATTGACGGTTACGGGGTCTGCGAGCTGATTCGCCGTGAATCAGGCATTCCCATCATTATGCTTACCGCTCTGGATGCGGAAGAAAACCAGCTCAGAGGTTTCGATTTAAACATTGACGATTATGTAACCAAACCCTTCTCCATGCCGGTTCTATTGAGGAAAATCGCCGCAGTTCTGCGCCGGATGGGCAGCGATGAAGCGGATAACCACCTGCTGGTCTACAAGGATCTCGTATTAGACCTGGACGCCTATCAGCTCACTGTGGACGATCTTCCGCTGGATTTGACCAGCCGGGAATTCGAATTGCTGAGGGAACTGCTGCAAAATCAAGGGCGGGTATTGACCCGTACGGTTTTACTCGGCCGCTTGTGGAATTACGATTTTTATGGCGATGAGCGGATTGTGGACAGCCACATTAAGAATCTGAGAAAAAAGCTGGACAGGGACTATATTGAAACGGTCCGGGGGGTTGGATATCGTGTTGCAAAAACAAATTAAGGCGCTGCGGAGCAGCTTGACAGCACGCGTATTTATAATTACGGCGCTGATTCTGGCGGCGGCCTGCGGCATAACCTATGCTTTTATCGTTTGGACCACTCCGATTACCTTTACTTCCATCGTCAAGAACGATCTGGAGAACCGCTCTGTTAGGCTGTTGAATGATTTGCAGCAAACTGCACTTAAGGACAGCGGGCCAATTATAGACCGTTTCATGATTGAGACAGGGGCCGAAGTCACGCTTCTGAATGCCGAGGGCCGCAAAATGGACCTGCCGGTTTCCGAAGAAATTAGCGGAGTCCGCAGCGATAACTCGAATGTTTCTGTGACAACTTCCATCACGCATAGCCCGGGAGACAAGCTTGATACAGCCACCACACAGGCAAACAGCGTAGAGGTCATGAGTCCAGAAAGCAATAGCGCCATTTATATAACACGTGACTCCTCTTCGTATACATTCACCTTTCGGGATTCCGCTAAACCCTACACTCTGACGGTTTTTTCCGGATTGACAGTCGTAAACCGTACAAAACAGGCGCTGACGCAGGTCTGGCCCTATTTGGCGCTGGTCGTGCTGGCAACCTCACTGCTTGGCGCGATGTTGTATTCCCGGTACATTACAAAACCCATTGTCCGGCTCAGCGCGATTTCGCAAAAAATGGCCGATTTAAACTTTACATGGAGATGCCAGGAAAAACGTACGGATGAAATCGGGGTGCTGGGCCGAAATCTGGACGAGCTGTCAAACCGACTGTCCTCCGCTCTTGCCGAATTGCAGACGGCCAACGCCGCCCTGCACCAGGAGCTGGACAGGAAGATGAGGCTGGAGAGGCAGCGGATGACGTTTTTTTCCGCAGCTTCCCATGAATTAAAAACACCGATCACCATCCTGAAGGGACAAATATCCGGGATGCTTGCAGGCGTGGACATATACCGGAACCGTGACAAATATCTGCTCCGTTCTCTTGCTGTGACCAACCGCATGGAGGGATTGGTTGGCGAAATGCTGGAGATATCCAGATTGGAGAATGCCGGCTTCACCCTGAAGCGGGAAGCCGTCGATTTGTCCTCCCTCGTCCTAACCCAAGCTGAACAAGCAGCAGAATTGGCTGAACAGAAGGAGCAGACGCTGGAAGTGCAAGCTGCTCCGGGATTGACAGTGTGCGGCGATACGGCGCTGCTCGGCCGGTCAGTGGCCAATCTAATCACCAACGCCATTTTTTACTCCCCCAAGGGTGCTTCCATATCTGTGTCCCTGTCTGCAGAAGACAGCATTCCCGTTCTGATCATCAAAAACAGCAGTGCCTCTATCCCGGAGAACGACTTGCCGCATATATTTGAAGCCTTTTATCGGGTCGAGTCTTCACGCAATCGCGAGAGCGGCGGCAACGGCCTGGGGCTGCACATTACCAAAATCATTCTGGACCGCCACGGCGCGAGGTGCCAGATCATAAATTCTGACAATAGTGTAGTGGTGACAGTAACCTTCAATTAAAGCTCCATACAATCTACAAGTTAAATCCAACTCTGATTCAAAATAAGAAACTATTATTGTCAACAACAGGGTGCAAGCCTCCCTGCACTCTATGAAACTCACAACAGAAAGGATCACTAACAACATGCAAATAACCGTTGACCACTTGAGCATGACTTATCCTGCCGGCAAACAAGCCTTGCGGGATGTAAGCCTGCAGCTCGAAACCCCTAATCTGATTGGTTTGCTTGGCCCAAACGGAGCCGGCAAATCCACACTTATGAAGCTGCTGGTGGCAGGCCTTCTGCCTACAGAAGGCTCCATTATGATGGATGGCAAACCCCTCTCCGCCTGCGAAAAGGAACTAAAGTCCAAATTGGGGTATTTGCCCCAGACCTTCGGCCTGTTTGACGAGCTTACCGTATGGCAGTTTCTGGACTATATGGCTGCGCTCAAAGGCATCCCGAACAGCAAGGAAGCGATCAATAAGGCTATTTCCGACACCAGTCTGGAAGACAAGCGCAAAGCCCGTATCCGTACACTCTCCGGCGGACAGCGGCAACGCGTAGGCATTGCGCAGGCGATGCTTGGGGAGCCGGAATTTCTTATTTTTGATGAGCCCACTGTAGGACTTGACCCTGAGGAGCGCATCCGCTTCCGAAATTTCTTCTCCCGGATGGCCCAGAACAAGATTGTATTACTCTCCACTCACATTATTGAGGATGTGCAGTCCGTGTGCAACCTGCTTATCGTCATTAACCACGGAAAAGTCCTGTTCACTGGACGCCCGGACGAGCTTATCCTGCTGGCACAAGGGCATGTGGGAGTCTTTATGGAAAACGAAGCAAATGACGCTGGCGAGACGATTCTCATTACTTCCCGGATCAACACCATGGAGGGCGTGTCCTGCCGGGGCGTGGCAGACAGGCTGCCCAGCTATGCCCAGCCGGTAGAGCCGACGCTGGAGGATGCCTATCTGTTTCTTGTTGAAAAAGGAGGAGCCTGGCAATGACTTTTTATTCCCTGCTGCGAGTGGAAACCCGGCGGCTTGTTCGAGACCGGCTTACCTGGCTGCTTACAGCATTCGCCGGCCTGGCACCGGCTCTGGGGGTGTGGGTCTATCGCCCGTTGCCTTCTTACTCGAGCAGTGGTTACCTCACCTCTGTTAACGGAACCTACCTGGGCAATCCCGCAATGGTGGGGGCACTGGCAGGAGCCATTTTGTTTGCCCTGCTGACGGCCCTTGAACTGAACCGGGTGCAGCGGACACGCACGGACGTACTGACTGATACCATCGTTTCGCCCTTCAGTGCGGCAGTAGTCCGAACATTGGCATTAATTCTAGTTGCTGCTGCTGCTCAAGTATTGACTCTGCTGGTCTGGTTTCCTTTTACACACGCGCAGATCGGTGCTGTGTTCCGTTTAGACCTTTATGTAACGGTATATCTGGCCGTTATGCTGCCAGCCATGATCTTTGCCGTTTTGTTTACCGCAGCGGCTTATCACATCACCCGGCGGCTGGATCTGACTCTGGCTCTTTTTGCCGCATTTGTACTGCTGAGCTTACTTGTCTGGGATGAGCATTGGCTGCTCCGCTGGATCAATCCCTCAATGAGCTATTTGTCCGATGTGTTTGGAACCTCCCGGCTGCTGAGGTCGGTTCTGTGGAACCGCCTGTTCTGGCTGCTGCTTCTCAGCGCCGCCTGGATCGCCTCCTTTCTCGGTGTACGGCGATATAACAAAGGTCTGTTTGGTTCATTGGCCTTGAACATCCGTAAGCTCTATGTGCCTCTGCTGGCGGCAGTACTGGCGGTTGGCGGATGCCTGACCTACACCTCACAGCCCTTTGTGGACCATAGCAAGAAGGAGATCAATTTCGCTGCGAATGACAATATCCAATTCAATGAACAAGTAACCCTCTCATCAATTCATGTAACAGCGAACCCCGAGCTTGCCGCCGGACGCCAGCGGGGCGAAGCCGTATTCAAACTGCTGAACGCCAGCGGCAAGACCCAGACCATTTCCTTCTCAGTCGTTCCGGGTTACACCTTCACTTCGGCTACCGCCAACGGCAAGGCCGTTGCCTTCCGGGATTTGGCTAATGACGAGCTGAACGCAAAAACAATGGAGGTGGATATTCCCGCCGACAAGAAGATCGAGCTTTCCCTTGAATACGGAGGATTTCCGCAGGAATGGAATATTCTTGAGCTTACTCAAGGAGGAACCGAGCAAATCAGCAGAGATTATGTTTATTTGGCCAATCAAAGCTTTGCTCCCATTCCTTTGGACTTTGACTGGCAACCGGATGGCGTTCCTGACTATATCATTGACCTGTCACTGCCCTCCGGCATGACGCCGGTTTTCTTCGGCACGGAAACCGCAGTGCAAACCGGTGAACATTTGGACGGCACTGTGCAATGGAGAGTTAAAACGAGCAGAACAAGCGCTATCCTGTACGCGGGTGACTACGCTTCGCACAGCATCAAAGCCGCCGGCATTGACGTGGATTTTTGGTACAGCGCCAAGCATGCGGCCATTATGAAGCAATTTAGTGTAGATGACGTTATCAGGCAAGTATTTGAGTACTGCACCACACATTACGGGCCGCTGCAATTTTACAAGGACAACAAGATGAGAATTGTTGAAATCGGATCGTCGGGCGGAGGTTATGCCGGTAACGGGGCCAGTGTAATGGGAGAGGACAGCTTTAGCGAGCGGGGACTTAAGGATTCCCGCAAAGGCGCAGGCGGCAATGAAGTGCTGGCGCACGAAATTATCCATCAGTGGTGGGGCCTCGGCAATATGTTCTCCCAGGAAGACCCCGAAGCCACCTGGAGTTCAGAAGGGCTCACAGTCTACACCACCTATCGCCTGATGAAGGAGATATACGGGGAAGCTTACGCCAAACAAAACTATGTGGATCACTGGCAGGCCGAAGTGAACGACTACTACCAGAATTTCTATATCCGCAATCCGGAGTATATGGAGAGACTGCCGAAATCCTATCGGACGGAGCTGGCCAACAGCTTGTCTCAGATGAGGCAGTACTCCGAAATGCCACTGAAAATTTTGAAAGCAGAGCAGCTTGTTGGCGGAGAGAAAAAGATGGATGACATTTTGAGCGGACTTTTTAACCGGGAAGTCGACCCTAACTCTCCGTATTTGACCTATCAGCAATTTTTGGACGCCTGTGGCTTAACAAAGGAGGAGCTGAAGCTTGAATAAGCTATTTTTTTATGAACTTCGCATGATTGTATGCAGCAAATTTTATTGGGGCTTTGTGGCAATCTCGCTCTGTTTTGGCTGGCAGATTCTCAGCACCAGAACGGTCCAAGGCGTGGCGCATACCGCCCCCTTCTCTCCCTGGAGCTTTGGCAGTTATCTGGCGGAGATGCTGCCCCTTTTGTCCGTCGCGCTTTTCTTCTTTTTGTGGAGCTTTTTCTCCGCCAAGGCTCGCCGTGTGGAGACGCTGACAGCCGCAACGCCAACTCCACCCGCACGGCATCTCGCGATTAAATGCGCAGCAGCAGCTACCGCATGGCTTGCGCTCGCTTTTTGCACCGTCTTGCTGGGCATCGTTTTTTTACTTGTTATATTTGGAGCATCTGTACCTGTATCCGCCCTGCTTGCCCCAACTTTGATGGTTCTGCTGCCGGTGCTCATATTTCTGTTGGGACTCGGCCTGCTGGTGGGCTCCACCCGCCCGTCATTGCTGCTGTTTGTGCTGATCCCTCTGTTCCTTCTGCTCTATCTGCTGCCGCTTCCGGCAGCGGTTGACTTGCTCGGCGCAGATTTCTTCACTGCCTATCCGCTATCGCTTAGCACCCTTGACCCCGGCTTTTCTGTTCCGGGTTCCGTTGTTATGGGCAAGCTTTCATATACGCTGCTGGGTGGAGTTTTGCTGCTGTATACCGTTCTATATAAAAAAGGCAGACGGATGGGATCAAGATTGATGAAGTAGAAGAGTTTGTGAAGTAAATTGGGCTATTCCAGAGGGGTACAAGAAAGACCTTGAGGTGTTTTTGCCTCAAGGTCGGGGTTAAAAGGATGTTCGGATAACGATGTGGAATTAACATGAGAGCAGAATTTGAAGGGAGCTAGTTATGTTGCCACAAGTAGTTGAACGAACTATGAATACATTATGTGATTCTTTAAGTGTAAATAATTCGAATATTATATCAGTTTACATATATGGTTCAGTTGCATTAGGAGACTATATTGAAGGTTCTAGCGATATAGATTTTATTGCAATTCTTTGCGAGCCGCTTAACATGTCCGATATCCAGGCAATTTCCGCGGCTCACAAAGAGGTTGAAAATGAATTTCCACAGGCTGATATTAATCCAATCACGTGGTGGATCTTAAAAAATCATGGTATTAAGGTCTATGGGTCGGAACAATCCTTCAATTACGAGATAGAAATTAAATCTTTACTCGGGTATGTAATTGATAACCTAAATTATTACTGGGTTACTTGGATAGAACGATTAGAGAAGCAATTGACATTAAAGAGCTTATCCGACCAAGATAGTGTTACTAAGCAGCTTGATGAATCAGTTGAATGGTGCACACTTGGTATGTTACGGCAACTATACACAATAAAAGAGCACAAAATAAAGAGTAAAGTCGAAGCTGGATATTACGGAATTACAACTGTTCCTCAACAATGGCATAGGCTAATCTACGAAGCAATAAATATAAAGAGGCTTCGTCCTGAGCGTTATTATTGTTCAAATGAAAAGCGATTGACTGACCTAGTGGCTTTACTTCGTTATATTCACCTAGAAGCTAATCGTGTGTTTGATGATTCGAACGGTTGGTTGAACAAATGAAATTGGGCACTTCAGATTCCACAACATTTCACTCCAGTCTTTTTGAGACTCCTTTCGCAATATCCACCTCAAATTTTTCTTCTGGTATACCTAGATCTTCTGTTGTATTTAGAATATAACGGTCTGGTTCATTAGTCGGCTTAAGGAACCCCCAATGAGTTCCAGAGCTTTTAGTTGTATAAACTACAATGGTCCTTGTGCTAATTTCGACATCAATATCCTTTACTTCATCTGATACAACATCCCTAACATATAACCTTGCATGGCTATTTTTTTGAAACATATTAATTAGGTCTAATCTATATTCGTATTTCTGATCGGTAGTCATTTTTATATCATCACTTGTAATTTTTTCCGTTAACCACCCCTCAGTATTGGTGTTCTGAAATAAACTAATCGAAAAAGAAAAAAGTATAACAATACCAGAAACAATAAGTGCATTAGCCACTAAACTAGATGGATTCCACCCTTTAATTAACAATACAACAAACACCAAAATGATTACTGAAACGGGACCTCCGATAAAGACTAAGTTTGCTGTGCCCACTAAGTCTAGTCCTCTCTGGAAATTTGCCGTCGTACCCAATATTGACCATATAATAGCGGATAAACCTAGGAAAGCAGAAATAATACATAAAATTTTAAACCAAATATTCATATAATAATAACCTTTCCCCCGCTTTTCCTTTCAATTTTAAAATAGGCTCAGATTGCCGTTCACGTTTTGCAATTCTATTCAGCTCTTTAGCTCATTTTCAACAAAAGCTCACTCCTATTCAGAGTTCAAGTTGGAAAGAGGAAATTCTATACTTATTCTATCGACCATAATTTCAACAGGATCTCAGTGGATTAGTCATTCCCCCTTCCAGCCCCGTAGTTTTCGGAGTCAAATCAGTTCAGGTCTTTTTCGACTAAGCAGTACATGTCAAGATAAAGACGGGGCTGTATAAAAAGCAACTTAAAAAATCTGAATTCATATGAGTTCCTCTTCTTTTAGTCTCCACCAATTTGATTGCTCATAGTATATTGTTTTTGTCCAAAAATCAGGAGATTCATGAAAAATCATATCATCTTCTGATGTGAAGTCATTGCCCTTCCAAAAAGAATTGATTCTAAGAAAAGCCTCTTCCTCTGAAATACCGAATAAGTCCATTAGTTGTTGCACAATAACTAAACAGTAAATTTCTGAACTTAAACAAGTTGGAATAAGAATTTGGTTCTTTAACATTATTTTTTCACTCCACAATTATTTGATGTAATATCTCGAACCAATATACCCCTTAACTATTTCATTAGCTAAGCTTTGGTTATGAATACTGATTTGTCAACACTGTGCATGTATGTACAGACATACTAGAGAAATATCATACGAGGGTGATGAAGGTTAATTCCCTTCAGGACGTGCCGCCCGATTCAATCGACACTGGGTTATATGTAGTTCTATCTATTATCGCTGTTGTAACCGCCCTTATTCGGTAACATTTCTTCAAAATCACACGATGCTACTGCCTTATAACCCACTCTCCATAAACCTTCGATTAAAAGTGACACTGAAGTTATATATGTTTCTGTACCAACATCTTCATTGGGTTCAATTTCAATTAAATATCTTGAAAACAAAAATCCGTCTGATGATTCATTTCGTCTATGCTCATGAAAATCATCATTTCTTAATACATCAAAATTACAGATATCATTTGTGATGTTTGATTGTTCCAACACTCCACCAATATTTTCTTTAATAGATGCTAGAACGATATTTCTATCAAAATCGGTGTCCAAAAATATTTTACAATAAGGGTCAAAATCATCATTTAACATATTTTTCACCTCTGTCTTGGTAATGGTATTTGAGTTCTATTGAGGAATCGTCACAACTATTCCCCTTTCTCCATACATGGGTCATGAGTTATTTGTTGGTTGAAGGATGAAATACGGCAAGGGTAGATTATTAATCAGCCGCCAAGTTACCCTTGATTTCATCAGCTAATTCAAGCACTTTTCTCCATTCAGGTGCAGTTCTAACAGAATTAACATTCCATGCATCACTCTTCTGCAACTCTAAAACTAAGTTTCTCAGTATAGAACTTTTGTACATCACTTCATCACTAATAAACTCAGCATCATTCAATCTTTCCAAGGTCTCAACGTGTAAAAATGATGTAACCCCTGTATCAAATTCTTCAAAAATGTTATAACCGATTATCACATCATCCTCTTGTAACAAGTAAGTTCCGCACTTATTAATCGTATCTTCATATAGCTCCATAAGTTTCTTTATTGAAATTTTCTCCATTTAACAAATCACCCTTAATAATGAATAATCGTAGCTCCATCGCCAGGTAACGGTTTATAATCAGATCCTACCACTTTGACTTTACCAGTTTGTCCACTTGAGAATCCATAATAAGATCCGCCATGCACCCCTCCACCTGGATGATAGAACACGGACTTATCTCCATCTGTAAATTTCCATCCAGTACCTGCAGAGCCATACGTACCTCTCGTCCAACCGTCTCCAAGAGCCCTTCCAATTTCATTAGTTGATTTTCCCCATAAAGCTTTGGGATTACTTAAAATATCATTGTAAGACTTTAATTCTGTTACCCATCTTACATTTCCGTTTCCATATTTACTCTTGTAGTACTCATTCCATTCAGCACCTGTGCGAGGTATCTGTGCAGAATTCCCCTTCTCCCCAGGAACAACCGCCTCACTATCCTTCACCGTAGGGCTTTTTATCTTAATGTAGGTGCAAAAAGAAAGACCTTGAGAATCTCCTCAAGGTCTAGGAAAAAGTATTAAATTTCCTTCATTTGTTTCATGTACTCCTCGTAGGCTTCTTGAATTTTATGCTTACATATACGTTCCCATAATTCTTTTAACTCAGCTTCCTTATTTTCATTTTTGTCAACAGGGAACATGTCGCCCCCAAATCCAATCCATGCTTTTGAGTCGGGTACTACCCCAAATTCTCCTGCGTAAGCAAGTTCATGCGGAGCATACGTATAACTGACGTTCGGACAATTCTCAGATAAACAATGATATCCAGGGTTACCTATTCCATCTTTACAACATAAAGGAGGCCGAGAAGTATTATTTTCACAATAAACTTCTAAAAGAACATGCCTAAGTTTCATTTGAAACACCTCAAATTTAAATTTAATAATCATTGTGGGTCGTTATAACTTCTACTACGTTAATATTTCCATCAGAATCTTTTGTGTAAATTACTCTTGCATCTCCACGGCCACTTCCTGACCCTTTAATATCTACTGCCCATTGGCCTTTTCTATTGCCTGAGAGTGGATGCGCATTTAACCCTCTCAAATCTCCGGTTTCAAGACCCTTAATTGCGGCCTCATAACCTTTTTTTGCTTCAGGGGATAGTTTCTTTGCTACCCTAGCCGCCGCCTTTGAGATTGTTAAACTACACTCGGTATTATGCACCCAAATCCCAAGATCACTAACAAAGTACGTATGGAACTCATCAACCGTCATATTGTAAACTGTGACGAGCTTATGTTCCAGTTCAATGCTGTCTATCTTGAGTTTATTCCCGTCACTCTGAACTAGCAAGTCTCCAACTTTGAGGTCTTTAACAAACGTCCATCCTTTGTCCTTCACATAGAACGGATGATTGAAGGTCGATTCAATCGTCTGACCACCTACTTGAATCTTGTAAATCTCATCCGTCTCATGATTGAACGTATCCGTTACTTCTTTATATGCTACCTCACCAGTCTCTTCATTCTTGGAAAGAACTTTATCTCCGACTTTAATGTCCTCGATATTCTTCTCCCCTTCGTCTGTTTGAACCTTAGTGCCAGATACAAAGCAATTACACCCAAAAGAAGACTTGCCACTCGGCTTACTCTGTTTGCCTACAGTGGGGTTACGCATACTGACTCCTGCAGCAGCTCCCAGAGCAATATCCGCAATATACTTTGCCTCATTTTCTTTAAAAAAAGCCTTTATTAACTCTTCTCTCGCCCAATCTGCATTGCCGGCGCTGTTCTTGTAGGCACTGGTCCCCGTTAAGAATCCATACAAGTAGTTGTACCGGTTGGTGTCCATAAAGGATGCAAAGCCGTATCGGTCCCGTATTTTATTATAATATGCTTTATACAGGTCGCTTCCTTTATTCAGTTTATGCGCTATTGCATCATTCAGTAAGTACCTTAGTTCGTTTACATCATAAGGTTCCCATGCCTTGTTTCCACTCGGATCCGTATATCTTAGCGGATTATTCTGCACATACGTATACAAATTCAACGTCTGCGGATCATTAATCTGCCCCTCATACGTATCCTCACTGATAAAACGTCCAATGCTGGTGTCAAAATCCCGCGCCTGTGCATGGGAGTAGCCACTGTAGTAATAATAGCCCAGGCTCGTGTAACCGAACAAGTTGTCCGGGCCGAGCCAGTTCAGGTTGAATTTCTCCGGATTCTCGGGCTATGTCAGGCACAGAACGAGTTCTGTACAGATTACTATCGGCAAAAGAAAAACCACACGTAGTTATGACCTACATGCGGTTGATTCAATACCATTAAATTACATAGGTATTCCATGGGTCAGATGTGTTGTTTGTTAGTTGTAGGATGGAATACGGCATGGGTAGATTTTTAATCAGCCGCCAAGTTACTCTTGATTTCATCAGCTAATTCAAGTACTTTTCTCCATTCAGGTTCAGTTCTAACAGAATTAACATTCCATGCATCACTCTTCTGTAACTCTAAAACTAAGTTTCTCAATATAGAACTTTTGTACATCACTTCATCACTAATAAGCTCAGCATCATTCAATCTTTCCAAGGTCTCAGTGTGTAAAAATGATGTAACCCCTATATCAAATTCTTCAAAAATGTTATAACCGATTATCACATCATCCTCTTGTAACAAGTAAGTTCCGCACTTATTAATCGTATCTTCATATAGCTCCATAAGTTTCTTTATTGAGATTTTCTCCATTTAACAAATCACCCTTAATAATGAATAATCGTAGCTCCATCGCCAGGTAACGGTTTATAATCAGATCCTACTACTTTGACTTTACCAGTTTGTCCACTTGAAAATCCATAATAAGACCCGATGCCCCCCTCCACCTGGATGATAGAATACGGACTTATCTCCATTGTCAGCGGATCTTGTTGTACGTACAGAGAATTTTACGTATATCATAAAGGAATGATGAAGGTCAAGTTTGAACTTTACCCCTCCGTCCATTTAGCACTGGGTGGTAAAAGGAAAGGCCTTAGGAGTTAATATCCTCAAGGCCCTCAAAAATTAAAGATAATTCAGGTTAAAAAACTCAATGTCTTGTGTATGATAGAATTCCGACGATTGGCTGCTTAAACTTGGTAGGTGTTTTAATCTCGGTCTCACAAACAGGGAGCAGTCGTTTCCCCTCCTGTGGTCTTTTATTGATAAAGGCCATCATTAAAAACTGAAGTAATCCTCATATATAATTCTGTAACAATGCTGATATCCTCATCTTTATTGGAAGATATTTGGCTAGTAACAGTTGTATATAGATAAAATAATTCATACACCAGTTTTTTAGATATATCATCTCTTCCTTTAGTGAATATTTTTAAATGATCCAAATAATCAATCAATATTGATATTTCTCCATTTGGTATAATTCTCTCTTTCCTAATCAAAATAAGAATTTTATGAACAATTGATGATATTTCCTTCCTTAATTCAGCTTCATTTGTCATGGAATCCACCCCACTATCGCACTTATTGGAATGTATTTATAAACTGATACTTCACTATCATTCTCTGCCATTTCAGCCGCATATTCCGCACCAAATGGTTCATACACTCCCATAAATTCATATTGTGCTGATTTTTTGATTGATGGGACTCTATTTAAATCAATCACAACTATTCCCCTTTCTCCTTTAAATCGCCCATTAGCTATTCGCAAATCTCTAGTTGTAGCTATCCAAGGATCAAATCCCATGGATATATCTTTTCCATTTTCTCTCTTATTTCCATCTAGTATGTGCTCAAGTAAAGACCATTCTCGATGGGGAGGGGTGTGTTTGGAAAGGATACCCCTCCCAGCTACTAGGTTACCAACATCATAGGGACTAAGCGATCTATACACTATATTTTTTGATGTATTTTTTTTAATTTCCTCTGCTTCTTCTAAACTTAGGATAGGGATGTTTAAACTCTCGGCAACCTTCGTATTAATATATTCTTGATCTTCACCTACAGGTGTTGCAGCAAAAAGCGCACTCATAAAGGTTGCAATAACTGTACCCAACAATCCAGTTCTAGAACTTTTTTTAATTCCTTTCTCTGCTCCGCCAGTAATAACTTTAAAATCTCTGATAATTTCTTCAACTGATTTTGGCAATGCCTCATGTCCACTTGGGTCAACATATCTTAGCGGATTATTCTGCACATACGTATACAAATTCAACGTCTGCGGATTATTAATATCTCCTTCGTACGTATCCTCGCTGATAAACCGTCCAATGCTGGAGTCAAAATCCCGCGCCTGTGCATGGGAGTAGCCGCTGTAGTAATCATAGCCCAGGCTGGTGTAGCCGAACAAGTTGTCCGGGCCGGACCAGTTCAGGTCGAATTTCTCCGGGTTCTCGGCGACGCCGAATTCGTCATAGCGGTACCGTGCCGAGATGCTGCCGTCCTGGCCTTCCAGCCCAATGACACTGCCTTGAGCATCACTGAGATAAAAGAGGGTCTTAGGCGCACCTGCCGCCGCACCCGCTCCGCTGGCTCCGGCAGTCTTCTCCCAATCGTTGCTCTCGTCTCCGCTGACCAAATAACTCATGCTGATCCGCTCTTCACCGGCTCCGTAGACATAGGACTGTTTCCAGTTCTGTCCATCTGCTCCGGTTGCGGTCAAAGGCTGTGGAATGCTCATGGTGATGTCATTGGTGAAATAAATGTCCAGTTGCCGCTTCTTGAACTGCGGCTCCCAGCCATCCCGGTTGCCCGCAGGATTGCCGGACGGGTACGCATCCTGAATCGCACCGTCTCCGATGGTGGTCCGCATGCTTACCCGGTTGCCGTCACCGTCATACTTATAGGTGGTAATGTCGCCGGATACGTTGGTGTTGCCGATCAAGCGGTTCGATGCATCCCAGCGGTTGCTTTCCAGTACCTGCGGGCCTGCGGCCAGCGCAGCCTTCAGCAGCGCTTCGGGATTCAGCACTTCGTCTGCCCCGTAGACCTCTTCTGTTACCCCTGCTTTCAGCTTCGCATCCGGCAGACCTGCATCTGCATTGGTATCTGCTATACCTTTGCCCGATTTCAGTCCGCTTGCACCCGAATCCGTATATACGTTAGCCGGTACCGTCATCTTTTTCGCGCCTACCTGAGCCTTGACTACACTCAGAGCCGCTTCGCTATCGACACCGGTCACTTCCAACAGATTGCCGCGCTTGTCATAGGCATAATCCTTATAATCACTGCCTTTTTCAAAATGGGTCAGTTTGTTCGCTGCATCATAAGTGTACTGCTCTGTAGCGGTAACTCCGGCTTCTGTTGTTTCTTTACTCAGGCGGTTACCCACGGTGTCGTAGGAGTAGACGACTTTGGAGCCGTTCTGCTTCTGCACCTGAACCAGTTGGTTCAGCGCATCGTAGGCATAATCCGAAATCTCTGCCGGAAGCTGTGCGCCGGTCGGATTATCCTCATCACTGCCCCCTTCCTGGCGTTCAATATGTGTTTTGTTCCCTACGGGATCGTAGACATAGGTTAATTGCTCCAAAAGCGCTCCGCCTGGTGCCTCATGCTTCATCTCCAGCAATTGTCCCAAGCCATCATAGCTGTATGTGCTCCGGCCACTGTTCGGAAGCAGCTTCTCGGTCAGACGGCCGGCGGCATCATATTGATAGCTGGTGATTCCGTTCTGTGCATCTGTCACCTGCTTGATCCGGTCAAGCTTGTCGTAGTCATAGCTGACTACGGTGTTATCCGGGTAGATCACTCTGCTGCGCTGTCCGGTTGCGGTCCATTCATACCGTACGTTGTTGCCGCGCGGATCAATAACCGACGTTGGCCGGTTAAGCGCGTCATACGTATACCGCGTATCCCCGGTGCTGTCTGTCATTTTGGAGCGGCGTCCCGCTAGATCATATTCATATTTAACTGTGAGATCATTACCGTGCTTAACCTGCTCCAGTTGATTGCCTGCATTATAGGCATACACAGTTGTGTTGTTGTCCGGTTCAGTAACCTTCAGCAGGTTGCCGTTCTCATCATAGGCCAGCGAAGTCTTTTCCAGCAGCGGGTTCACCGATTCAAGCACACGGTTCAAAGCATCGTAACGGTAGGAAGTCTTAGCTCCGAGTGCATTGGTCTTGTCCAGCAAATTACCGGAAGCGTCATAGGAGTAATGGGTGCTGTTGCCCTCTGCATTCTTCACATCTGTTAACCGGCCAAGCGGATCATACGTAAAAGCAGTTTCGTGATGATTCGCGTCAGTAATCTTCTCTACATTGCCTTGTGCGTCGTAGATATAGGAGGTTTCATACCCCAGAGCATTGCGCACCAGCGTATTCCGTCCCAGCGCATCGTATTCGTAGGCGGTCTTCTGGCCTGCTGCATCTGTGAATTCGGTCATCAGCCCCCGCGCATTGCGGGCTACTGTAGTCTCCTCATTCAGCGGATTGATCGTTCCTGCATCCAACCCCCGGCTGTCATATTTTGTTGTCCAGATGGAATGATTAGGGTCAATGACAGCGGTCTGGTTGCCGTTCTTATCATATTGATATTCAGTCACGGCACCCAGCGCATCGGTTACTTTTACCAGTTGTCCAAGCGCATCGTAGTCATAATATGTGCTGTTGCCCAGCGCATCTGTTTCTTTAATCTTGTTGCCTGCTGCATCATAGCGATACCTGATCTTGGCCCCAAGCGGATCAGTTACACTTAAAAGCTCATTGCGTTTGCTGTAAGTGTAGGTGGTGGTATTGCCTTTCCCGTCCTTCTTGGTGAGCATATTTCCGTTGTCATCGTAGGTAAAAGTGTTGGTCTGGCCTTCAGCATCGGTAACCTCTTTTAGTTGACCAACACTATCATAGCTGTAAGCTGTTGCGGCTCCAGCCTCATCCCGTTCTTCAGTGACCCGCCCAAGCGCGTCATAAGTTTTGCTGGTGCTGTTCTGAAGCGCATCCTCCGTGCCGCTTAAGCGGTACACCTGATAGGAGCTAATCGTCTTGGCCCCGGCTTCATCTGTGTGTTCCTCCGGGTTGCCGTTGGCATCGTAGGTGACGCTGCTCTTCTGGTCAAGCGCGTTGGTGACGGCAATTGCACGGTCTTTTTTATCATATTCAACACTTTGCAGCTTACCTTCCGCATCGGTTAGTCCAATCGTGCGGTGCAGGCTGTCACGTTCAATTATTGTGCTGTACCCGCTCGGGTCCTTGATTTCCTTCGCAAAACCGTCAGCATCGTTGGTATACGCCGTTGTATGCCCTTCGGCATCTGTTACGGATACAGGTACTCCTTTGCTGTCTCTGGCAATGGTTACTGCGTTGCCGAGCGCATCTGTGCTTTTGACAAGGTTGCCTACTGCATCGTATTCATAGGCGGAACGTTTGCCGAGTGCATCTATCTCTTCAACCGGGCGGTTCAGAGCGTTATAACGTGTGAGGGTTGAATAACCATTCTCGTCCGTCGTCTGCGTCATATTCCCGCGCTCGTCATACGCTAATTTCTTTTTGTTGCCGCTCGCATCGGTTATCCCGGTTACACGGTCGCTGGTATCATAGCTGTATTTGACAATGGCTCCATTTGCCGCTTGACGCTGGGCAACCTGAAAGTTGTTGTTCCACACATATGTTGTATCCTGCTGGAGCGCATTGGTCCAGGTGGTTTTGTTGACAGAAGTGGCGATAGATGTTGCAAGTCCGGCAGCACTAGCCGATTTTGCATTCCCGGAACTTCCACCGCTTGTACCGCTCTCCGAATAGGTCAGAATGGTTTTACCCAACCCAACGCCCGTACGAACGATGGGTGTCTGGTTCGGGGTCATATCTCCGCCAATGGCGAACAGACCGCCTGTCTGCACATTCAGATTATTGTTGACACTGACATTATCACGAACGAACAAATCTCCGCCTGTCACAGTCAGATTCGCTGTCTGGTTATTGGAGACAATGCCGCCAACCACCATTTCCTGGGCAATGTTCATCTCTACGCGGGTGTTGATCGACAAATCTCCGGCGATCAGAATCCGCTGTGCATCAACGGTGAGTCCGCCGCTGTTGTAGGTCAGACTGCCAGTTTGCAGCGTATCCGCTACAGTAACGGAGGAGTCATTGTTGAGATGAATCGTTCCGCCGGACCACAGATTGCCGTATAAGCCTTGCACCTTCTGCACGTCCAGCGCCAGCTTGGTATTGGCATTCAAACCCTGCTTCAGAATCAGTGTCCCGTATACACGCACGGTTATATCGCGGTTCGTATTCATCCCATCCACGATCAGGGCAACCGGCTTGCTTGGCGATCCGAAGGTCACACTCTCTTCCACATTCAAATGACCTGCACTAATGACAGCCGGAGATGCATTACTGGCAGCAATCGCTTGTTGAATTGCCGGAATATCGCCGCTTCCTATGTAAACTGCAGAAGCCATAAAAGCATCCCGCTGGCCTTCAATCGTCCCAATGCTGCCCGCAAGATAGTCGGCAATCAGCGGCTTCAGTCCATCTACCTTCCGGTAAGCTGGAGCGTGAGCCAAATTGTTCATCGTACCTGACAAAATCACTTCAGCCGCTTCCGGAATGTCCCGGCCGCTCTCAGGATCAATCTTCGTCTCTCCGTTCTCAGGCTCCTCCTCCCGAACAACAGGAGCTACACGGCCTTGATAGCTGGACGAGCTCGTCTCTCCATAAAAATCGGTAAAACCGGTCACACGCTGATGCTCATCATAGGTGACACTCATCTTTGCGGTCCCTTTGGCATCGGTTACGCTAAGCACATGATGGCTATCATCGTAAGTAAGCGAAATTGTAGCCCCATTCACATCAGTGTAAGAGGTCATGTCTCCGGTCGCCGGGTCGTAATGGAACGACATTGTGCGGCTTGCTGGATCACTTACAGAGGTCAGCTTGCCTGCTCCATCATAGCTTAAGCTTAGTGAAGCGCCAGCAGTAATCACCGACTTCAATTTGGTTCCCTCATACGAAAAAGCAATCGAATTTCCGTTCAGATCCGCAATGGATTGCAGCAGCCCCTCCGCATTGAACTTGTACAAGTCTCCTTGCGGTGACGAAAGGTTATAGACGCCAGCAGATGGCGCATTCAGTGTCCAGTCTGTTCCGCGGGGAGTCAGATAACGCCCTCCAGACAAAGGCACATATTCAAAACGCGAGCCGTTCGGGCTCATCACCTCTACCTTGCCGTCAGCTACCGGAGTCAGCTTCCATTCATAGCTGTGATGCCAGCCCAGTCCATTCGCTCCCTTATAGGGATCACGGCTTAAATAGTTCAGCCCGAATTGCAGCGGCATCAAAGCCTGTAGGGTGATCGAATCAGTAGAATAGACAAAATCCCCCCGGGCTGGATCAACCGGCGACTGTCCAGACGGATTCACGATCCGCAGACGATCCTTCAGTGCGGACTCCGTGAACTGTGCCAGATCCCCGCTGGTTATACTCGCACTGGTCTGGGGATTGCTGACCAGAATGGAGGTTAAGCCGCTAACTGTTCCCGATGAAGTCGCCGACTGATTCAGTACCGCGAGCTCCTGAGCTTTTTCCTTCATGGCCTGCACAGAATCGAGCTTATAATAATAAGCTGCCAAATCTCCCCAGGTCACGGAAAAAGCAGGCATAGGCGCACGAAGCACCGCCAGCGGCTCCGAATACCCGGACAGCCGGCCGTCTATTGCCGCTCTCGCTGTGATGTGCGTGGTCTCACCGAGCGGAATACCGATCTGCGTACTCCATTGTCCAGCGCTGTTGACTGCAATATTCTTGTACAGCTTCTCTTCGCCGCTGGATTGATCATAAAGCTCTACTTCCAGTGTTGCTCCCGGTTTTGCTGTTCCGCTGATCACAGATTGTCCCGAAGCTGCCGGGCGGATCTGCAATGCTGCCGGAGGAGGCGTCTCAGCGCCGCCCAGAATTTCAAAGCTGGCAATTTGGCCGTAATACACGCCTACCCCGTTATACTCAGCAGGGGAAATGCAGATATTGTAACGCCCTTCATCCAGCGGTACGCCCCCGATTTTACCGTCCCATTCGTATTGATGCACAATGTAGCTGCCGTTTGCTTTTGTTGGATATACACCGCTCGTGATCAGCTCCTTGAGTAGCGGGGCAGATCCGTCTTTTTGCGGAATACATAAGTTGATCTTCGTATCATGGTTCTCCTGACCGTCATCCGCTGCGTTGAAGCTGAACGAAATTTTGACCTTGTCACCCGATTCCGGGTTCAGTTCACTTGGCTCAATCCGCATGTTCGTAGCCGCATAAGCTGAAGATGTGAACCTATCCAGACTTGGAATAACGGGAATATAAGAAATCACCAGCAGCAGGACAAGTGCGAGATTGACTTGCCATTTCATGCTGCCACGACGCCATTTCCTTATGGAAGCTCGAAATTTCATCGTTTTATCTCCTGTCTCATCTAAATTAGAGGTATTTCAATTCAGCCAGCAGCTTGTACATAATCATTGCCGCTTCGGCTCTTGTCGATGAATCTTTAGGTTTCAAAAGCTGTCCGTTACCCTGCACCAGCTTCCGCTGGGCCGCCGCAGCGACGGATTCCCGTGCCCAGCTGCTGACGCTGCCGCCATCCTTGAATGCAGAGAGTCCGGCTGCAAGCTTAACGCTATTCGCAGAATCCGGGTTACCCGCTGTGCTTCGGATCGCCCGCATCAGCATTACCATCATTTGCTCCCGGGTCAGCGGATCATTCCCCCGGAAAAGCCCAGCTTCCCCGGTAACAATTCCAGCCGCCGCCGCAGCTTCCACATAAGCGTAAGACCAGTTCGCAGTCGTGACATCACGGAAGGTAGGCGTTTCTGGCTGAATCGGCTTCAATTGAAGAGCTGCCGCCAGCAGCTTGGTGAATTCGGCCCGGGTCAGGATGCCTTTTGGCGCATAAGTAGTTCCATTCATTCCATCCACAATTCCCCTTGCCGCCAATACCTCTACTGCCTGCTGTGCCCAGTGGCCTGACATGTCTTTAAAATCGGCTTGCCGCAGCATAACCGCATACAGCCCGGAGGCTGTAATCTTAGCTTGAACATAGCCGTCTTCCGCCGCAGTCACCCCGCCAATATAGGTCCATGCGGATTTTGCCGGATCGTAGGAGTAGATTCCAAGCTTTTCACGCCCCGATGTCCAAGGCTCGTCCTTCGGGTATCTGACCGCCAGCTTCGCGGGGATCTGGAAAGGCGCACTTGCTTGAATCTGCCAAGCGGAGCCTGCTTTCTGCAGTTTTTTGCCGCTCTGGTCCAGCAATAGGGCCGTCTCCAGCTCAGCTTGGGCCAGGCTCACTTTGGTATTCTCCGGGAATGTCCCTGCCGAAATTTCTAATCTTGCCCATCCGTCCATTACAGACAGGGTTCCGCCCGCGCTTCCGATGCTCTGACTGTCTTTGGCTCCCGTTACCACAGGAACCGCCACTTCAGGAGTTGAACCTGGATTCGGGACTGTACCTGGGGATGGCGTCGTGCCTGGACTTGGAGTTGGCGTTGGCGTTGGATTGGTGTCTTTTTTCAAGTCTAACGATTCTATGTAGTCATCCTTCTTGCTGTATAGCAGCTTATCTCCGCTAATTCCGATCAGCTTCGCTCCTGCTTCTATCGCCGGAAGCGATTGTACTGCATATGTAGAAAGGTTTACTTGCTGCAGCGTTGTTTTACCGTCCACTTCGTCTTGAAACACCGCATGCCCCTTAGATATGGACATAAAGGCATATTGTGTTCCTCCGGCCTTCATTTCGGTAAGATCCACTGGCTGAGCTGTCAGGTCCTTGATGTTCAGAAGCACATATTTGCTTTCGGAGGCACCGTTTTTTTGCTTGATCAGCACATGACTGCCATTAAAAACAAACCAGTCCACAAAATTGGCTCCGCCCAGACTAACAAGTGCGCGCGTAACCCCGCTGCTCAAATTCAGCAGACTAAGCCCTCCGTCACGGGCATTTTTGTATACCACATTTCCATCCGCCAGCACCGGGAACCGTCCTTCGCCGAGATCCGCCTCAACGCCGGTAGCCAGGTCGTGGTAGATCATGCTGCCGTAATTTTTGCGTTCATACCAGACCACACCTACACCGTCAGTCGTCGGATTACCGTATTGGCCGGATTGCTTGTTGAGCTTAGTCTTCTTGCCTGTCACAAGATCGGCACTATAAATGTCCCAATTGAGTGAAGATTCCGCTTCGCTTCCTTTGTCCGCCCATACGGCAACCGTGCCATCCACATAAGGCGCATCCTTAGCAGATGAACCCGACGTAAGAACCATACTTGCACCACTGGTCTGATTCAGCGCGTGCACCTGCTTCACTCCGCCACTGTCTGCTTCGAGCCATACCAGCCGTTCTCCCGACACGCTATAGTCCGTCCGGCCCAGATCTGCTGCGGCGGCTGAGGCCTGCATCGTACCACCTATACTAGGCAGCAGCCCTCCAAGCATACTCACCACCGCAACTACGGCCACAACCGTCTGCGAAAACTTCCTTTTCCTACCGAACCTCATTCACTTCTCTCCCCCAGCGATATTTTTAGGCACGCCAAAAAACCAAGTGCCTCGAGCGGCCCGGCTGCCCTAACATCCCTCCTGGATGAAGTAGGCCCGTGGCTTTGCGTCTCCGACTTTCGTACGGATTTGCCTTTGTTTAAAACTCGGTTTTTCTGTCCCTTTATGCTTATGTAAGTATGACTTTTGATGTAGAGGACTTCCTCTATTATCGGAATTTATTCCTGTGAAATTAAGATGTTCTATTTCTTCCTTTTTTAGGGGGATGAAAACAGAGGATCGGATTGATGGTCAAAAAGGATTGACTTTGACGTTGGGTCAATCGGTATAATCGCAGTAAGAGAACAAGTATGGAGGGCTGTTATGAAGTTAATGAAAATTACCGAAGTTACCGAAAAATTTGGCATATCTTCAAGGACACTTCGATATTACGAGCAAGTAGGCTTGCTGCGGAGTGAACGTCCACCACTTGAAAAGTATCGTTTTTATGACAACATAAATATTAACCGGCTACAGCAGATTTTGGTGCTTCGGAAAATGCAGATTCCGATAAAGGATATTTTGCGAATTTATGAGAATCAAGATATGGAAACGCTGGTACAAAGCTTTGTTAAGCGAATTGAGGAAATTGACGACGAAATCAGCACACTCTCCCAACTGAAATCTTATGTTACAGACTTCTTAGATGCTATGAACACTCACGGTATCACGCAGATATCCGCACTGCCCCTGCTTTATGAAAAGGTAGAGGATGAACTGTTCTCCCGACCAAAACATGATTTATCCATGGAAACGCTGAACACGATCTCAGACAAGCTAGCAAAGCCGCTGGATATGGATATTGTGGCATTGTCTCCGATGCTTGCGATTACATCCATAAAAACTGACAACGAACAGTCCGAGATTGATTTGTTTTGGGAGTGGATTTCCGCAAATCAAATCCCATTTGGCAAGCCCGGCAGCCGAACGCTGTTCGAATATCAGTATGGAGGGGACATTGTTTTCATGCAACAGCTTACTGCCCGAACAGAGGACTGTCCGTTTGTGTGCAAGGAATTTGAGGGGGGCTTGTTTGCTGTTTCGTCCGCTTATGCAGATGAGGATTTAGGAGCTTTACAGTATCGAATGCTGCAAGGCTTTGACGATAATCCAGGCTTTGAGGTGGATTTTTTACATCATGGGAGTTTGCGTCATGAGACGCTGATAGAGTCTGTATTTTCTCCAGAGAGCAATCGTGAAAGGGTCAATATTTATCTTCCTGTACGACAGAGAAAGCCTAATGTTGTGGATTATCCCGAGTTTGAAATATCCGACAATGTATTTCCAGAGGAAATTGAAAAAGCAAACCCTCTCTTGCGTAAATATAAGGTTGATTTCCACAAAGTTACGCCGATTTACTATCCTCATTATCAGATTTTAGAGAATGGCGAAGCAGAATTTATCGCATGGATTTCTGAAAGAAAGCTAGATACCAATATTGCGGTAAAGCTCCCGTTTCGAGTTGACATTGAATTTTTGTCGGAAGAAAGCAGCGAGGAATACCTTTGGGGAACAACTGAAGGCAGTATTTGGTTTTCCCACGGAAGCTGTACCTATACGATGAACGCTGAAAATTTTGCGGACAAAGCGCTGAAGAAACACGCCGTTACTTTTCAACAGCCTGTGCTGGGAAACACATTTTTCTATCCGCAAATCGGGTATATTCCTCATGATCAGTATAACAAGCTGACGTGGATTGTAGGCGAAAAACACTTTGCGGTCTTTCTAAACGGCGAAGTCCGCTTTTGCGGTGTGAACTTTCCTTATATGGAAATGGACTTGCATTTGCAAGAACCACAGACGATTATTATCGGAACAAATGGTCAAGGTAAAAAACGGTTCCGTTCCATTAACATTTCACAGCTAAAAAGCTCGCCAAAAACACATAGTAAACAAGGAGCAATGAAAATAAATGTCACGCCAAGCAACAACATATTGCCGAATGTAAGACAAATCGTTCATCCCGAATATGGCCAAAATTATTGGTTCAACGGCTGTGCGGGATATGTGATGGAATGTTTGGGTGAAGAGGATTTTGACTATTGGTTTTTTGCTGGTCTGACGGGTGAGAATTTTACGCAAATTTATTCCAAAAGTGATTTCAGGGGAAACGGAGGGTTGGATTATCGCCTTAGTGAACAAGGCAACCACCATTTTATCGAGGAAATTTTTCAACAATGTGGCTATACAAGCACTTTTGTTCCATTGAAGCAAATTTTATCCGACCGGAACATGTATGTGCAAATGCTGATGGACTATATTGATAAAGGCTTGCCTGTGATCATCAATGATTACGGTAACAATCCGCACCACCGTTTTAGCTGGGGAGTGCTTGTGGGCTATGCGGATTACGGCAAGACTCTACTCTATATGGGTGGTAATGGAACAGAACCGGATTCCATATCTGTAGAGGACTTATTACCAAAAGGATATGTAGAGCAAGGTCAGCATTGCCATGGTTGGCTATTTATTGGCGAAAAGCAGGAAAGCAAATCTTTAGCTGGAATTTATCGGGAGCGAATTTTATCATTGCCACAAATGCTTGATTATGAGAACAATAACTATTGTTTTGGGGCAAAAGCGTTCCGCACATGGGCAAACAATATTGAAAACGGCTTGTTTGAGCAAATTGAGCCGAAGGAATTTGATAACTGGAATATGTATACAGTTTATGTATGTTGCCTTGCCACCAACAGTGGCGGCTGTAAAGGCTTTTTGGAAAAGTCGCTTGAATTGAATCCGGATATGACTTTTATCAGCACGATTATTGAATTGTACAAACAAACAGGTCACTATTGGAATGATTACAACGGCTCAGATTTGGAAGCCATAGGTGGCGGATTTAACGTTACGCTACAAACTTTGCAGGATAAGAACAAGCGTAAAAAGATTGCCGATAAGCTGAGAGATTTTGCGGATTGCATAGATGAGGTGGCAGCTGTCATTGAGAGGTTTAACACAAAATAAAAATGACACAATGAATCGGGATCAACGATGATATCGGGAGGGAGATTATGAATTTCAGAATCATTTCTTTGCCGTCATTTAAGGCAGTAATATCAGGCGTGGACAAGGCTGGCGATTTTGCAGATAACGGGGTTTTGAGAAGCTTTGACAAATTTTTTTCAAGCATAACGCCGAAACCTCATGAAAGCTTTATGCCGAGGGATTTTCTATATTATGACGAAGAGAAGCAGGGTATGGTCTGGATTTGGGCATTGACAGAGAGTGGAGAAACCGGTGGCTTTGAAACGATAGATTTCGAGGGTGGGCTATATATCACTTTCTCCTACCGGGACGGTGATAGCGAGACTCACGATAAGTTGCACCAAGAAACATTTGGTTACATCAATGACTCTCCAGTTCTAGAGCTTGATATCCGTCCGAATCACTATTGCATGGGCCATATCATCACGCCAAAATCCGTTATAGACGTACAGGGTTGGGCGCAGATGGAGGTATTTATTCCTGTAAGGTTGAAAAGCTAAGATAACGGAGGGAATTCATATGCTAACACCAATTCCATCACAAACTACTCTGCAAGAACATTTAGGAAGCAGTGCCATGATAGCATGGGATGCGATTGCTGATTTCATTGATCAAAATTATGAGATGGATTCACTCTGGAGTAATGGTGGGAAATATGGAAAATATGTGTTGCGATTTAAGAAATCAGGTAAAACATTATGTACCCTATATGTCAGGGACAATCAGTTTGGTTGCTGGGTGATATTCGGAAAGGCTGAGCGAGAAAAGTTTGAAAAAGATCGTGTGCTTTTTTCTGATGAAGTTCAGCGTATTTATGATGCCGCGCACGTTTATCACGATGGTAAGTGGGTTATGTTGGATATTTATGACGACCATCTCATTGAAGATATACAAAAAATGATACGGCTCAAAAAGAAACCAAACAAAAAATAAAAATATGACAGCGAGATATATTTCTTTGATTGCCTCCTTTACCTCCTTTACCTTCTTTGACCTCGCACGCCAAAAAACCGCCCCTCCCGAGGCGGCTCCTGCACCAACTTTCACCCGTCACATTCATTACTCATCCCTTACACTTAACTCTTATTCCCTCTTGCTCCCTGACCGTTGCCCTGCTTTCTGACTTGCCCTACTCTAACAACTCCCCTACTGCGCGATCTGCTCGCGGATACTCGCGAGGATTTTCTTTTCCAGCCTCGACACCTGGACCTGCGAGATGCCGAGGCGGCTGGCGACTTCGGATTGGGTCTGGTCGCGGTAGTAGCGCAGGTAGACGATCAGGCGCTCGCGTTCGGTTAAGGCCCCGATGGCTTCGTTCAGGGCGAGCTTGTCGAACCAGCGCTCCTGTGATTCGTCGGCGATCTGGTCGATCAAGGTGATCGGATCGCCGTCGTTCTCGAAGACGGTCTCGTGGATCGACGTCGGCGGTTTGTTGGCCTCCTGGGCGAAGACGATTTCTTCAGGTGTCACGCCCAGCGCTTCCGCGACTTCCCCGATGGTCGGCAGGCGGTCCAGCGTTTTGGACATTTCATCCTTCATCTTGCGGACTTTGTTGGCCATTTCCTTGAGCGAGCGGCTGACCTTAAGTGTGCCGTCATCACGCAGGAAACGCTGGATCTCGCCGATAATCATCGGGACCGCATAGGTGGAGAATTTGACCTCATAGCTGAGGTCGAATTTATCTACGGACTTCAGCAGTCCGATACAGCCGATCTGGAACAAATCGTCAGGCTCATACCCGCGGTTCATAAACCGCTGCACCACCGACCAGACGAGACGGATATTGCAGTTGACCAGCGTGTCGCGGGCCAGAGTATCTCCGGCTTGACTGAGCGCAATCAGACGTTTGACCTCCGCATCGTCCAAATAGGTCGGCGGAGCTTTTTTTGACTCTGCATCCATGGCTCCAACCCCTAATTGTATAAAGCTTTTTTCGAGACGATGGTTTTCTTCATTGAAATAGAGGTACCGCGCCCCGGTTCACTTGTGACTTCGAATTCATCCATGAAATTTTCCATAATCGTAAAACCCATACCCGACCGCTCCAGCTCCGGCTTGGAGGTATAGAGCGGCTGCTGGGCCAGCTCCAGGTCCTCAATGCCCTTGCCTTTATCCTCAATAACGAGATGCACGGTTTCATCCTCGATGGAGGCGGAGATATTGACAATTCCTTCGGGATCACTGTCATACCCGTGGATAATGCAGTTGGTGACCGCCTCGGACACGACCGTCTTCAGGTCATTCAGCTCATCCATCGTAGGATCAAGCCGGGAGACAAAAGCCGCCACCACCACGCGCGCGAATGATTCGTTCTCCGACAGTGCGGCAAACTGGACGCTCATGAAGTTACCCGCTTCGCTTTTTGTCATAACGCAACCTCCAAATCCGAGAGTGCAGCGCTCTCGTCGTCATATAGGGGCATGATTTTGAACAAGCCCGACATTTCCAGCAGCCTTTTCACAGGTGCGGTGGCATCGCAGACGACCATTTTGCCGCCTTTGCTGCGGATCAGCTTGTACCTGCCGAGAATCACGCCAAGCCCGGAGCTGTCCATAAACTGGAGATCCTTCAGGCTGAGAATCAGATGCTCCACCTGGCCCCGCATAATCGCTTCATCCATATCCATACGTACATATTCGGCTGCATGATGATCCAGCTCTCCAGACAGCCGGACAATCAGCACACCCCGGTGATGCTCCATCTCCACATGAGAATTCATGCTTGCCACTCTCCTCTTCGTTGCTTTCAAAAACCGCCTGTACATCAGTTCTTTCCCCTACAAGGACAAGGTTTTCTACGCAGCAATTCAGGAATCCTGCCTCACGACAAAACTAGAAGAAAACCCCTACGAATCTACAGAAGGCAGAGGACCAATCTACAAAAAACAAGAAATTAATCAAACTTGAACAGGGAGCCCGTTGACCGTTTGAACAGCTTCCACCAGCCCGCCTTGGCGACATTCGCGTCCGCCTTCAGCTCATATTCTTTAAGCACACTAGTGCCCTGATAGACTACCAGCTTGCCCACCGTCTGGCCTGCGGTCACCGGGGCTTTAATGCTTTTTGGCAGTACCACCTCGTGACGAATGCCTTCCTGGGTGATTCCTTTACGCAGGAGCACACTGTATGTTTCCTTGGCGGTCAGCGGCAGCTCCGTCTTCACACCCTTTTCAATCTTCAGCTTGCCGATGGTATCCCCTGCCTTGTGGATGGTATGCACCTTATACTGGGAAAAGAGATAATCGAACATCCCCGACACTTCGCTGTTACGCGTCTTGGTGTTAGGTTCGCCCAGCACGACAGCGACAGCACGCAGTCCATCTCTGGCCGCAGTCGCGGAGAGACAGAACTTAGCTTCGGACGTATAACCCGTTTTCAGACCGTCTGCTCCCGTATAAAAGCGCACCAATTTGTTCGTATTCACCAGCCAGAACGGCTTCGCCGAATCCTTGCGCAGATAATCCTGGTAGGCGCCTGTATACTTAATAATCCGCTCATGCTTCAGCAGCTCCTTGCTGATGATGGCAATATCGTGCGCGGAGGAATAGTGATTCTCTGCCGGCAGCCCGTTACAGTTGGCAAAATGCGTGTCCTTCAGGCCAAGCTCCTCGGCCTTCTTGTTCATCTGATCGACAAAAGCGCTCTCCGAGCCGGCCAGCTTCTCCGCCATCGCCACAGAAGCGTCATTGCCCGAGGCCATCGCAATGCCCTTGAGCATTTCGTCCACAGTCATCTCTTCGCCAGGCTCCAGAAAAATCTGCGACCCGCCCATCGAAGCGGCATATTCACTTGTCCGCACCTTGTCGGTCAACTGCAGCCTGCCTTCGTCCAGCGCTTCGACGGTCAGCAGCATCGTCATGATCTTCGTAATGCTCGCCGGCGGCAGCTTGTCGTGGCTGTTCTTCTCATAGATGATGGTGCCGGTGTTCGCATCCATAAGAATGGCGGAACGTGCTCCCGGAGCGAGATCTACGGCAGCGGCATTGCCGGTGCCTTTAGCCTTGGCTTTCTCCTCTGCGTGCGCGCCGGATGCCGCCCCCAGAACCGAGGCAGCAACACAGAGCGCAAGCAGTACATAACGCATTTTTCTCACAATGGTCCCCTCCTGAACATTAACCTTCATTTCACAGGTACTGTGTTCCAGTCTGGTCAGAAAAGGTGAAAATTATTCCATTTGTGTACTTTTTGGCTTATAAAAATAGGCCAACCAGAAATATCCGGCTGACCTAATAATGCGAAGACCACCCGATCCCGGATGGCCTCAATACTCTTTCTTAATATAAATGGCAGGAAACCTGGTGCCCCGAGTCCAACTCGCGCAGCACCGGCTCATCCTTACGGCATTTGTCCATCGCAAACGGGCAACGCGGATGGAAGGCACAGCCGGATGGCGGCGTCTCCGGGTTCGGGACATCTCCGGTCAGCACAATCCGTGACTTTTTGAGTCCCGGATTCGGCACCGGCACCGCAGACATAAGCGCCTGAGTGTACGGATGCAGCGGCTTCGCGAACAGCTCCTTTGTGGGAGCAAGCTCAACGATCCGTCCCAGATACATAACTGCGACCCGGTCGCTGATGAATTTCACGACAGACAGGTCATGGGAGATGAACATATAGGTCAGACCGTACTGCTCCTGCAAATCCTGCATCAGATTGAGCACCTGCGCCTGAATGGAAACGTCCAGGGCGGAGACCGGCTCATCGCAGACGATGAACTTCGGATTCAGCGCGAGCGCCCGGGCAATACCGATGCGCTGCCGCTGGCCGCCCGAGAATTCATGCGGGAAACGGTGCGCCTGGTAAGGCGAGAGGCCGACGACCTCCATCAGTTGCTCGACGCGGCTCTTCAGCTCGCTGTTCTTCGCCGCTTCATGCGTCCGCAGCGGCTCCTCCAGAATGCGCTGGACGGTCCAGCGCGGGTCCAGCGAAGCATACGGGTCCTGGAACACCATCTGCATATCGGTGCGGAAACGCCGCAACTGTTCAGTGTTCAGACTGCGCACATCCGTGCCGTCAAAGAGGATTTCGCCGTCCGTCGGCTCAATCAGGCGCAGGATTGCCCGGCCTGTGGTCGACTTGCCGCAGCCGGATTCACCTACAACAGCAAGGGTTTCCCCCTTCTCTACAGACAGCGTGATGCCGTCCACCGCTTTGACAGCCCCGACCTGCTTGGCAAAGAAGCCTTTGCGGATCGGATAATGCTTCTTCAGGTTGCGTACTTCAAGAATCGCGCTCATGATACTTCCTCCTCCTGCAGCAGACAACGGCAGCTATGTCCCGGCCGGGTTTCAAGCAGCTCCGGTCGTTCTGTCCAGCAGCGTTCTACAGCCACCGGACAACGCGGAGCGAAGCGGCAGCCGGACGGCAGATTGGCCGGGTTCGGCACCTGGCCCGGAATCGAGGGCAGTCTGTCATTATCCCCGGCAAGCTGGGGCAGTGAAGCCAGCAGCCCCCGGGTGTAGGGATGCAGCGGTTTGCCAAATAGAGTGGCGACATCCGCCTCCTCCACAATCTGGCCCGCGTACATAATGACGACCCGGTCGCACATCTCCGCAACGACCCCGAGATCATGGGTGATCATCAGGATGGACATGCCCTCCGTCTGCTGCAGCTCGCGCATCAGATCCAGAATCTGCGCCTGGATCGTCACGTCCAGGGCTGTAGTCGGCTCATCCGCAATCAATAGCTGCGGATTGCAGACCATCGCCATCGCAATCATCACGCGCTGGCGCATCCCGCCGGATAATTGATGGGCATACTGCTGGGCTATTTTTTCCGGACGGGGAATCCCGACCTTGCGCAGCATCTCAACCGCCCGTTCGTCCGCTTCCTTCTTGCCCAGCTTGAGATGAAAACGCGCGGATTCCGAAATCTGCCGGCCGATTTTGAATACCGGATTCAGCGAGGTCATCGGCTCCTGAAAGATCATCGCAATCCGGTTGCCCCGGATATTCCGCACTTCCTTTGCCGGCATCTGCAGCATATCCTTGCCTTCGAAACGGATTTGTCCGGCAGCAATACGGCTGATCCGCTTCGGCAGGAGCTGCATGATGGACAGCGAGGTAATGCTTTTGCCGCAGCCCGACTCGCCGACGATGCCCAGCGTCTCCCCCTTGCGCACGGACAGGCTGATTCCGTCAACCGCACGGATGGTACCCGCAGCCGTTACGAATTCGGTAGCCAGCCCGGATACTTCAAGCAGTTCTGTCATCTTTATCCCTCCCCGCGGTAGATATATGTTCTCTGATTGTACTTTGTAAACTATATAAATCGAACTTTAGATTCTCATATTAGAGTACTGGTCGTAACTGCGGGGAATGTTTGGACTTCCGGCCGCTGTTATGTTTGGATTTCCTGATTTAATACCGTTGTTCACGGTAGAAATCCAAACATAAAGGCGGACGCTGACGCTCCTCCAGTTCCAAACTTCCCCTCCGTACTCCTGCCATTTTTATGATTTTTTTAAGTTCAACTTATATAGAAAGCCCGTTCTTCTGCTGTAAAAATGCAATAGTTTATGTCTCAACTAATCGTAACATCAATATTACTCATCGGTTTAACGTAAAATTTGTCAGTGATCCTTACTCTCCGCTTTCTTCTACACCAAGGTACTTCAGCGCAGTCAGCGCATAGACTTTGGCGCACTGGATAATCTGCCAGACCGGCGCTTTTTCATTAAAATTGTGGATGGTCGACAGCTCGGCAGGTCCGTATTGCAGCACCGGAATCTGGTGGGTGCGGAAATGACGCGCATCGCTGGAGGCCCATTGCAGCACACCGTAGGCTTCCTCGCCGCTCACCTCGCAGATGCTCTCCACCAGATCGCTGACAATCGGCTCCTCCGTAGATGTCCAGTTGGCGTTGCCCTGGAAGCCGAAGCCTTTGACCTCGGACTCAATTCCTGCTTCAAGCAGCAGCGAACGCGCCCGGTCCAGCACATCCCGGTAATCGACGCCAAAAGGGACCCGGGAATCCACCTGCACCGTACAGCGGTCGGCTACCACGTTCACCTTGGTTCCGCCCTGAATCGTTCCAATGTTGACCGTCACGTGATCGAACACCTGATAAGCGATGGAGCCGTCCTGTTCACGCTCCTTCACATAATCCTGGGAAATGCGGATGATCTCCTTGACCTCCTCAGGAATGTCCGGCTTGATGTCCCATAACCGCTGCAGCGCTTCAATCCCCTTGGCTGCTTTGACAATTGCACTCTCCCCGACCACAGGCGCAAGACTGCCGTGTCCCGGCGTGCCTTCCACCGTGAACTCGAACCAGCAGCTTCCCTTCTGCCCAATCGTCGGATTCAGCGGACCGGATGGCTCGGCAATGACCGCAGCCGTTCCTGTTACCAACCCACGTTCAAGCACCCACGGCACACCGAGATGGCCGCCTGTCTCCTCATCCGGCACAACCAGCAGTGCCAGATCGCCGCGCAGTGGAACACCAAGTCTCGACAGCAGCCCCATGGCGAAGATCAGTCCGGCAAGGCCGGCCTTCATATCGGAAGCACCTCTTCCCAGCAGGTAGCCGTCCACGATATCGCCGCAGAACGGATCGAAATCCCAACGGGACAGATCCCCGGCAGGCACCACGTCCGTGTGTCCGCAGAAGATCAATTTTTTATCGGAAGGCGCTTTGGCCTCAGTTTTCAATGTGGAGACGAGGTTCAGCATCGTTTCAGTTGCCGGATGCACCTCTGTATCAATTCCAGCCTGCTTCAAATAATCCATAATAAAAGCACTTATATCACGCGAGTCGCCCGGAGGGTTCTCGGAAGGAAAACGGATCAGCTGCGAGCACAGCTCCAGCAATTGCTCCTGCTCTTCATCTATCGCGCTCAGCACCTTGCTCTTCCAATCTGTCACCATGTCCTGTCTCCTTTTCATACGCTGTAATTTGGAAAAAGAGGGACCGCAGCCGCGTTGGCCCGTCCGCTCTTTGTTCAAAATAATCTTCTATTCCTGTACCGACAGCGGGTAGAAGCGGATGACCTCATCCGGGTAGAACGCATAACCGCTGATTTTGTTGCTCATGCCGACAATCCGGTTGTATTCATACAGATACGCCCAAGGTGCTTCGGTTGTAATGATTTCCTGTGCTTTCTTGTACAGCTCTGCGCGTTTCGCTGCATCCGTCTCTGTGTTGGCCTGCTCCCACAGCTTGTCTACTTCCGCATTCTGATAGTTGTGATAGTTGGAGGAGCCTTTGCCATACATCAGGAAGCCAAGATGATAGCCGGGATCGTTGACAAAGGAAGTCCATTTGGAGATATAAGATGTCAGCTTCTTCGTTTTCTGCTGCTCCAGGAACTGGGCGCGGGCCAGCTTGTTGATGTTCATCGTTACACCGATTTTGGCCAGCTCTGCCTGGATCAGCACCGCATCATCTTCCCAGTCGTCAAAGCCGGAGCCAAGCGTGAAGTCAAAAGTAAATCCTTTCTCATAGCCTGCTTCCTTCAGCAATTCCTTCGCTTTGTCCAGATTATGCTCATAGACGTAGCCTGCATCGGTGAAGCCCGGGGTATTGCTGGCAACCGAGCTCTTCATCTGCTTGGCCTGTCCGTACATTACGCCAGTCAGCAGTTCGTCATAAGGAATCGCATAGTTGATGGCCTGGCGGACCTTTTCATTGTCAAAAGGCTTCACCTTGTTGTTCATTGCAAAATAGAGAATCCGGTTGCTCGCGTTCGAGGCTACAGTCAGGTTGCTGTTGCTTTTCAGGGAATCAACATCCTTCGGCGGAATTTCAATCGCCATGTCCACGTCGCCTTTATTCAGCAGCAGTACGCGGTTAGAGGCTTCCTTGGTGAACTTCAGGGTTACCTTGCCAAGCTTCGGCGCGCCCTGCCAGTAGTCTTCGTTCGGGGTAAAGACCGCTTCGGTGGCAGGGTCCCATTTCTCAAGCTTGAAGGGGCCGGAGCCTGCAGCATTCGTATTGAGGTAGTCAGCGCCTTGCGCTTCAACCGCCTTCTTGTCCACGATGGAGAAGGTGTACATCGCCATAATTTGCAGGAAATTATGATTGGCATTCGTCAGGGCGATTTCCACGGTGGAATCATCCTTGGCCGTAACCGACTTGATCGCAGCCATGCCGTAGAGGAAGCTGCCGGAGCTGGACTTCGCAACACGGTCAAAGGAATACACGACCGACGCCGCATCCACCGGATTGCCGCTCTGGAACTTCACGCCGGACTTCAGCTTAAAGGTATAGACGGTATTATCGCCGGATACCTCCCAGCTCTCGGCAAGCATCGGCTTGATATCCTCAGTGTTCGCGATATTTGCCCCGTTTTCCGTTTTGACGCCATAGGTTACGAGCTGGTCATACGCCGCAAGCACCAGGGTATCCGAGGTCAAATCATTGGCCTCCGCCGGATCGAGTGTAGTGCCGCCTTCAGAATAAGCGACGGTCAGGAAAGGCTTGGCTGCAGCAGTCGGCGCTGCGGTTCCTTCAGCCGCCGAAGTGGCAGCAGGCGTCTGCGGATTGGCGCTGCTTGCGCAGCCGGCCAGCATGATTGAAAAAGCGACGAGCGTGGACAGCAGTTTTACTCTTTTCATCAATAATTCCTCCCTTTTCTACTGGCTCCTAACATAGTGCTGCTGATTTATATTTACCGGGAAATATTTTAGAGCCGAGGTGGATCAGACCGTCTCTGCTCCTATCTATTTGCCCGACCGCAACCGTGGATCAAGTACATCCCGGAAACCGTCTCCGAGCAGGTTAAAACCGAGAATGGCTGTGGCAATCCCAAGGCCCGGGAAGGTTACCAGCCACCACTGCCCGGAGATGATATACTCTCTGCCCTCAGAGATCATCGCCCCCCACTCGGCAATCGGAGGCTTGACCCCAAGACCGAGGAAGCTGAGACTGGAAGCCGTCAGGATGGCGAAGCCCATGCCCAGCGTCGCCTGAACCATCAGGGGAGCAAGCGCGTTCGGCAGAATATGCCGGTAGAGAATAACCGAGTCCTTCACGCCGATGGCCCGGCTGGCTTCCACATACTCCTTCTCGCGGAGCGATACCGTCTGGCCGAACATCAGCCGCGCAAATTCCGGAATGCCCACGATGCCGACTGCGATCATCGCAGTGGTCAGGCCCGCTCCGATGGAAGCGGCAATAGCCATAGACAGCACCAGCGACGGGAAGGACAGCAGAACGTCCATCAGCCGCATAATTATGCTCCCTGTCCGTCCGCCGTAGTAGGCGGCAATGCCGCCAAGCGGCACACCGATCAGGAATGAAATAGCGACCGCGATAAGGCCGGTCCAAATACTGATTCTCGCTCCATATAGCACACGGCTAAAGATATCCCGGCCAAAGTTATCCGTGCCGAACCAGTGGCTACCCGACGGCGCCTGGAGCTTATTCGCCATATCCGTAAGGTATGGATCATGCGGTGCAATCCAGGGTGCAATCAGGGCGGTCACGGTCCAGACCAGAATACATACAAGTCCGATTGCGGCAAGCCGGTTATGCAGGAGCAGGGTGAGTAAGGTTTTGGGTTTATGTGCAGCAGCGGGTTTCGAAGGATTGCCCTGCGCTGACTGTGCTGCCGTGCTCAATGGAAATCTCCTCCTTTTCCGAAACATACGTGAATTCTTATTCATAACGGATACGCGGATCAATCAGGCCGTAGATCAGATCGACTGCCAGGTTGATCCCGCAGTAGAGGATGGCGCTGACCAGTGTAAAAGCTTGAATCGGCGCGTAATCCGCAGCCAGAATCGAATCCGTAACATAGCCGCCGATGCCCGGCCAGGTAAAGATTGTCTCCGTAATGACCGCGCCGCCCATCAGATAGCCGAACTGCAATCCGAGTACAGTAAGCGTAGGAATCAGCGCGTTCACAAGCGCATGCTTGTAGACCACGGCCGATTCGCGCAGCCCCTTGGCCCGGGCCGTTCTGACGAAATCCTGGTCGACCACCTCCAGCATGCTGGAGCGGGTCATGCGGGCCACGATGGCCATCGTCCCTGTACTGAGGCAAATCGCCGGGAGCACCAGGTGGGCGATGCTGCTTTTCAAAGCAAGGATATCTCCGGATAAAATACTGTCCAGCACATACATCCCGGTGATGTGGACCGGAGGATTCAGGTCACCGCTGATCCGTCCCATCGGCGCGGGTGCCCAGCCAAGAATTGAATAAAAGACATAAATGAAAATCAGACCCAGCCAGAAGATCGGCACACATGCACCAATCAGTGAGAAGACACGTGAGATGTGGTCGAGGATCGACTCCTTGCGGGTTGCCGCAATAATCCCTACGGGAATCGCCACCAGAATCGCTATCAGAATGCTGGCAATCGTCAGCTCCAGAGTAGCCGGAAAACGCGTCGCCAGATCGCTCGCTACCGAATGCCCCGTATGATAGGCATAGCCGATATTCCCCCGGAACAACTGTCCGATATAACTGAAGAATTGAATGTACAGCGGCTTGTCCAGCCCCATGTCCTGGCGGATTTTGTTAACCGTCTCCTCCGGGGCCTGTTCCCCGGCCAGCATGATCGCGGGATCACCCGGCAAGACTCTGGAGAGGATGAACGTGATCACGATAATGCCGAGCAAGGCCGGAATCATCTGCGCCAGTCTTTTTAATGTGTAAGCAAACAATGAATCAACCCCCTTACGCTTCTGTAGCCAGCGGCACATCCTGCCTGCAACCGAAGGTTCCATGTCAGGTACCTTGCGGTTTCTTGGTCCCCTTTAGTAGTTGTGCTAATTCTACATAGATTTCAAGCTCCACTCTACGTCCCGTTCAGCTAAAAAAAAGCACAACCGTTTGTCGATTGTGCACTATTACTGCGTTTAAATGTTACTTTTTCTAACACATCACTCCATAAAATTGCCATTCTGCTTATTTTCCCTGCAAATAATAGTAGATCAGGCACAAATGGCATACAAACTGCTCACGTGGATCATTCAGATCAAAACCTGTGATGTCACGGATGCGCTCCAGCCGGTATTTGACGGAATTGCGATGGATGTACAGGCTGTTCGCTGTCTCGATCAGGCTTCCCCGGCACTCCAGATAATGATAGAACGTCAGCAGCATGTTGCTGTCATGCTCCTGGTCATATTGCCGCAGCTTGCCCAGCTTGCGCTCGAACAGGGCGGCGAAGCCTTCTCCGCTAAGACCCTCCAGCAGATGATATACCTCAATCTCTTCGTAGCGGGTCACTCCGCCCGCCCCTTGACCCAGACGCCTTGCCACGGACAGCGCCTTGCGCGCTTCATTGTAGCTGGTCTGAATATCCCAGAGGTACTCCTGAGTCCCTACCCCCGTGCGGTAGCCTCCCAGCCCTTCGGCTTTGTCCTGAAGCCAGCCTTCAAGCGTCACCGCCCATGTCTCCTCTCCATCACCAGCAGTATTGAACTTACGGCCTTCGGGGGTCGGCAGGAACAGCACTGCGCGGTTCGAGCGGAATTCCGCATGGGGGGTTACCCCGCGTTTCCGGGCTTCCCGGTCCAGCAGCCGGTTCACCGTCTCTTCATTCGGCGCAGTCTCCCCCTCAATTACGGCAACCTCCCACTTGTGTTCAGGGTTCATCCCAAGCTGGCGGGCCCGCCGCTCCACCTCATGCCTGGATGGCAAGGGAGGCGTCAGCAGCTCATCAATAAAATTGCCCCGCAGCCGGAACTCTGTATCCTCGGCCACCTTTTCCCGCATCAGCTCCAGGGCAAACACCAGACGCGCCTGCTCAATCCCGACCTCCTCCATATCATCCAGCTTCTTCTTGTCCACCAGCAGCCTGGCAACCGTCCGCCGGTCCACATGGATATTCCAGCTTAGCGGCTCCTCAGGAATCGACCAGTCAAACTGGGACGGTGAAGAGACAATAATATTCCGCTCTGTATCGACCAGGGCGACAGGCGCTTTTAAGAATTCAGCCACGTTGTCGCTCACGGCCTGAATCCCGCTGTTCTCCAGCACCATCATCGTCAAGGTCCGGTATACCTCCTCCGCACGGCGCAGCAGCATCGCCTGACGGCCGAGCAGCAGCTCCATCACCGGCTGGGTAATATCCGTATAGGGAATTTCCGGCGGTATCTCCACAATGGGCAGACCGCAGATATTGCTGGCCTCGATGGCCCCCTGGGGGATCTCTTTGAGGAAGCGGGCCGGCTTGATTGCCAGCGCAGCTGCACCCAGTTGATCCAAGGTGTAGACCAGCTCGGTCAGCAGCGAAGGATCGTGGCGGATCGAATAGGCTGTGGTCAACAGCATCACGCCTTCGCTGATCCAGCCCTTCAGATCAGGGACCTCCATAATATCCACAAAGCGCACCACCCGGTCCAGCCCCTGAACGCCGCTGATAACGGTCGCTTTGGACAGAACCTTGAGCTGCATCAGCTCTCTTAACGTAATGCCCCTAGTATTCAACAATCCTTCCCCCTTCTACTGTCTACAGTATTTCTTGTTTTTTCCTGAACTATGCCAATCTTGATTTCTCGATAGTTTATCAGAATTTGTCGAATAACCAAAAGAAAAAGTTATGAAGTTCATGTAACTGCTGCTTTCCGACATACAAAACGGCCTCACAAAAAGAAACGAGCACCGCCCTTTGGACAAGGCGTCACCCGTTTCTGGAGTCGTACGAGGTGAAACGGCTGCGCTGACCTTAAAAAGGGCAGTATCCGTTTCAGCGAAAATATAAGGATAAATCGTTTATTTACTGCCGGACCTGTCCGGCGACGAGGCTGCCGCCGCCACTGCGGCTCCCAGCGACAAAATCGGGTCCAGCGCGCGGACACCGAGCTTCTCCTCCAGCTCAGCAGCCAGCCCGATGGTCGCAAAGCCCGTACATGCGAGCACAATGGCTTCCGCTCCGCGCTCCACCAGCCTGGCCGCTGCGGCCAATGCCCCGGCGCGTCCCTCCGGCGTGTTCAGATCAAGGGTCGTCGTGACTCCGTCCGGACGGTCCATGCCCACATACGCCGCTCCAAGAATGCTGCGTATAAACGGCGGAACCTCCGTGAGAATCGTCAGGACGCCCACCCGGTCCGAATACGCCATCGCCAAATGCGCAGCACAGGAGCCTGCACCAAGAACGGGCACCCGTACAGCAGCTCTGGCTTCCAGCAGGGCGGGATCAGCCGCGCAACTGATTCCGATGGCGGTGCAGCCGCTGTTCTCCAGCTCGCGGGCCAGCGCAATGATCTTGGGAACGGATTCCGCTTCCGTTGTGTCATTGAATACGCCCTGTGGCTGGTCCTGAATACACCGGCTCATGACAGGCAGGCCGAAGCGGCGTTCAATCAGCTTCCCATGCAGATGAATGGAAGCCTCCTCCTCCAGTGTGATGACACGTATGATTCCCAGCAACTGTATCCCTCCTGTCGGTCAGCCTTCGCAAGACCCCAATATAATCTATAGCAGCTCTCCTGCGCGCATAATGAGCTTGTCATCCAAATAAACGTCCGGCTTCATCACTACAGCATCAATGTGGACGCCTGCCGCCACGACTCCGCCAAAGGTATTGTTGCTGCCGAAGGCCACATGAATTGTGCCATAGACCTTCTCGTCCTCCAGTACCACACCGGTAATTCTCGCCTTGTTATTGGTCCCGATGCCGAATTCGCCCAGAAGCCGGCCATCACCTGTACCGAGCATCTCCAGCAGCTTGTCGCCGCCTTCGCCTTCGGCAGCAGTCAGCCGCCCTTGCTCTACTGTAAGGATCATCGGGCTGCTCAGCGCGCCGATTCCGGCAACGGAGCCGTCCACTTTAATCTTTCCTGTGGCAGTACCCTCCAGCGGTGCAATGTAGGCTTCGCCTGAAGGCAGATTGCCCGACTCACCCGGATTCAGATACAGCCCCGTGCTAAGAATGCCCTCCCGCCCTTGGGTCGAAAAGGACAAGCTTAATCCTTCCTTCTCGATCCGGACGCTGCTGCTGCCGGACAGCAGCGAGGCAACCTGCTCGGTCATTGCCTTCACCTGTCCGTAATCCGCTGTAATCGCCCCTTGGCTGAACATATCGTCCGTCATGCCAGGCATGGTGGCTACGCGGGTTCCCGCCGCAGCCGCCTGCTTGCGGGCCGCAGTATGCGTCATGGAATGGGTGGTAATACACACGGCCACATCCGATTTGGCCATCGCCGAGGCGATGGCGGCAGGCGGTTCTTCGCCGGACCGGGTCCGGTTGCTCATAATCAGCAGCACAGCCTCGGCGCCGAGGCGTTTGCCGGCCTCATAGACCGATTCGGCAAGCTCCCGCTTGTCATCGTCTGCCACTACGGCTAGTTGCTCATGGCTGCCAAGTCCCAGGCAGTCCTTCAGGACATTCATACTGATATTAATCCGTTCTTCACTCATTTCGTTTCCTCCTGATTACACCATTTCAGCGATCAGCTTCCCCATCAGCGCACTCGACAGCACGACAGGGATTCCAACTGAAGACGCCCATGCTCTATGCTGCTCCACATAGCCCATACAGTCAAGTACAATCAGATCGGCGCGGCCTTTCAGCTTCTCCGCAGCAGCCCGGAATTCGGCTTCGCTTCCGGTATAAGGTGAGACGGAGGCAAAGGGCAACCCGGAACCGGAACCGGAACCAGAAACTGAACCACAACCACCAGCAGCCCCTGCAAACTTCTCATTCATATGCTTCTCCTGCTCAGGCAAAGGGCCAATCAGCCCCAGACGGCGCTTTCCGGCCAGCGCCAGGACTACCGGAGGGATAATCCGGTCCGGCTCGATCAAGTGGGCGCGTGCTGTGCGCAGGCCGGGAAATTCACCGGTGCACAGCAGCAGAATCGTAGTGATTCCAGCGGCTTCCATGGCATCAATTTTCCCCTGCAGCACCGACTTTATCCGCTCTCTGGAGACTACAGCAGCAGATCCGTCTGCCATCCGGGAAGTCAGCACATATTCTCCTTCTTCCGGTCCATAGTTCGCACTGACCTGTGCTTGCGTGAAGCCATCCAGCACCCCGGACTGCAGCAGCGCTGCACGGCCCTTCAGGTACTTCTCAAGAATTGGAGCCACATCGGTCCTTGGGGCTTGTCCAATGGTGATCAGTCCTATGGTCTTCAACCTGTTCCCTCCTCTACATCTATACCGCAGCTAACGCCACATCTCCGCCAGCCGACTCAGGCCGTAGGTACTGCCGGTTTGCCCGGAGTCTGCAGCACCTTCATGGAGCCATACAGCTCCGTAATGCGTGCGAATTCGGCTTGGTTATAGAACGAGCACTGACCTTGGCTGAATTCCTTTGCCGTCTCAATAGCAAACCGTACCGCTGAAGCAATATCGACCTCGTGGCTTGCACCGGTTCCGCAGCCTGGCACCATGGATTGGGCTGTAATCGCCAGACCGACAACTGGAGCATCCGTCGCTACTGCCGGCTGCAGAATCGAATTAATATGGTAAAGGTCGTTGCCGTATGGAGTGATGTCCTGAGTCGTAACCGGAAACGTAACCGGAAGCTGGCCTGTCGTCATTTCCAGAATCCGCAAAAGATCCTCGCTCACCCGCAGGATGTAGCCCTCCTTGACGGTAGGGGAGATCGCGATGCCTTTGTGATTAATTACCCGGTTGCCTTTAGTGGTATCTATGGATAGAATCGCCTCCATCTCAGGAAGCACCTCATGCTCATTCATTTGCAGAATATCGACAGGAGAATCCATGAAATCAACCGGCTCATGCGGCAGCGTCGGCGCATCCGGGCAAATATGCGTGGTGATCAGCACGTCGCCTTTGAGCACATCTCCCTTAGACTGCATGTCTGCCAGCTTCAGTGCTGAAGCAACGGCTGCTACCGCACCGTCGGCATCGGAGACAATCCCGATCCGCCCGGGACGGGCACCGATGCCGCCCAGTCTGCCCACAATGCCAAACGTAGGTGCAGATCCGCCCCCGGCTTTGCCGTTGCTGCCCGGAATGGTGATTTTTACAAATTCAGTGCTCCCTTTATCGCCTTGCACCTTTTCAACCTCGACCTTAACTCCCGGATAAGCCGCGAAAAGCTGCCTCACCTGCTCACCGTTAGCATAAGCACTGTCCAAAGTATTCAAAACCGTTATCGTCTGATGAAGTGCCATTATAATTCCTCCCCGGATGTACTGTCTCTAATTTAAGAGTTTCTAATGTTAGAGTTATACTATCTCAAATTCCAAATGGTCCACAATGTACCGCCCTGCCAAAACTAAACTGCTTTTCTTGTCCTTAGCAGATAAACCTTACGCGCAGCGTTCACTCTGCATTTCGCAATTCCAGGTAGAGCCAATTGTTCCATAAACGGTACATACATGAAGTTTACATACCCTTTCAGGTGAACCCATGCTATCGTAGGTTTGAAAAATCAGAGCTATTCAAGGAGGACACATCATGCAGCATGAACAGTTGAGCAGGAGAATTGATGCAGAGGCGGAAAGAGCGGGCTTTTCGGGAGCCTTACTGGTTAAAAAAAACGCCCATACTATAGCCTCCGGCGCATACGGGTACGCCAATAAAGCGGAACAATGGCCGAATCGTCCAGATACGCGTTTTGGCAATGCTTCCGGCTCTAAGCTGTTTACAGCGATAGCCGTCTGCCAATTGGTGGAGCAGGGCAAGCTTGCGCTGGACAGCAAAATCATGGATATTCTGGAGCAGGCGGAGTTCCCCCACTACAGCCGTGACATCACCGTTCATCATCTGCTGACCCATAGCTCGGGAATTTCGGATTATTTTGATGAAGAGACGATGACGATGGAAGATTTCGCCGGACTCTGGACAACCCGCCCGATGTATCTGCTTAGGCAGCTTGAGGATTTCCTACCGATGTTCCGCGAATTGCCAATGAAGTTTGCCCCGGGAGCCAGATTCCATTACAATAATGCCGGTTATATCCTGCTCGGTCTGCTCGTCGAGAAGCTTAGCGAGGTAGCGTTTACGAATTATGTGGAGCGGCATATTTTTACGCCTTGCGGGATGGCAAACTCAGGGTATTTCTCGCTGGATGCTCTCCCGGGCAATACGGCCCTTGGATACATAGTGGAGGACGACGGAACCTGGACCACCAATATCTACTCTATTCCCGTAAAAGGAGGCGCGGACGGCAGCGCATTCGTCACTGCTCCCGATATGCTGCTGCTGTGGGAGGGCTTGCTCGAGCATAAGCTGCTGGGTCCAGAGCTGACCAACCTGATGCTTACCGCACATATTCATGAGGAAAAAGATGAGTATTATGGATACGGGGTGTGGATCACCAAGCGGAATGGCGAGGTGTACAAATACCATGTAATGGGCTACGATCCCGGGGTATCCTTCCACTCCGCCTACTATCCCGCCAGTGGAGCAACAGCAGCCGTGCTCTGCAATCAAAGCCGCGGCGCTTACCAGATGCTCAGGACTGTCGAGGATTGTTTGGGTTAGCCACAGGGCAATCGCCTACGAAATTTAAAATAAAAATAGGAGAACCGTGAGTTTGGGTGGGCGATCTGAAATAACGGCAGAATTGCCGTTGTTCAAGTGGTCTCGGGGGATTCGATCTGCAGTAACGGCAGAATTGCCGTTGTTCAAGCGGTCTCGAGGGATTCGCTCTGTAGTAACGGCAGAATTGCCGTTGTTGAAGCAGTCTCGAAGGATTCGATCTGTAGTAACGGCAGAATTGCCGTTGTTCAAGCGGTCTCGGAGGATTCGATCTGAAGTAACGGCAGAATTGCCGTTGTTCAAGCGGGAGTAATTATTTATGAAACTCCAATGAAGTGATCCAAAAAAAATCCGTAAGCGATTGTCCTTAAGCAATAGCCAGCGAAAGATTGCTACGACAAAAAGCCGTACAGAACAAAAATCGCTCTGTACGGCTTGTATATGTTGGGCCTTGCAGCCCCGCCAATTCTAGTACCGCGTTACCCCATCCTTGGTAACCAATGCGAACACAAGCGGCTGCGGCGGAACGGGTTCGGAGGAGATGAGGTAAGCTTCCAGCACCTTGGCTTCCGCTTCCTGCACCTTGTTCGCTCCGGCGTCGTTCACATGCAGCACGGCAAGAGTTTCGCCTGCGGCTACCGCATCGCCGACCTTCTTGGACAACTGGATGCCGACCGCCAGATCAATCTCCGATTCCTTCGTTTCACGTCCGGCTCCAAGCAGCATGGCAGCGATGCCGATCTCCTCGGCCTGAATGCTCTCCACATACCCTGCCGTCACTGCCTTCACTTCGATGAAGGTCCGCGCAGACGGCAGTGTCTCAGGTGATTCGACCTGCGTAACATCTCCACCCTGCGCTGCAACGATCTGCTTGAACTTGGCGAATGCGCTGCCGTCCTCGATATGGGACTTCAGAATCGAACGCGCTTCCGCCTCGTCCTTCGCTTTGCCGCCGAGCACCAGCATTTGGCTGCCGAGAATCAGGCAGACCTCCTCCAGATCCTTCGGCCCGTGGCCCTTCAAGGTTTCGATGCCTTCCTTGATTTCCAGGGCGTTGCCGATGCCGTATCCGAGCGGCTGGTCCATGTCGCTGATGACCGCAACTGTGTTGCGGCCAAGATGCGTGCCGATATCGACCATGGCCTGGGCCAGGGCGATGGAATCGTCCAGCGTCTTCATGAACGCGCCGCTGCCGGTTTTGACATCGAGCACGATGGCATCTGCGCCGGCGGCAATCTTCTTGCTCATGACGGAGCTGGCGATCAGCGGAATGGATTCCACGGTTGCGGTCACATCACGCAGCGCATACAGCTTCTTGTCCGCTGGCGTAATGTTGCCGGACTGGCCGATGACGGCCGCGCCGATCTCGCCAACCTGCGTGAAGAAGCGCTCGCGTTCCATCTCCACAGAGAACCCGCTGATGGATTCCAGCTTGTCGAGCGTGCCCCCGGTATGTCCCAGCCCGCGGCCGGACATTTTGGCGACCGGCACTCCGGCGGATGCGACCAGCGGTGCAAGCACGACCGTTGTTTTATCGCCCACCCCGCCAGTGGAATGCTTGTCCACCTTGATGCCGGCAATTGGACTAAGATCAACCTGATCGCCGGACATGGCCATCTCCAGAGTCAGATCGCCGGTTTCCCGCGCGTTCATCCCTTGGAAATACACCGCCATCGCCCAGGCCGAAATCTGGTAATCGGGAATTTCACCTTTGCTGTAGCCTTGGATCAGATAGGCGATTTCCTCGCGGCTCAGCTCGCCGCCGTCCTTCTTCTTCTGAATCAGGTCAACAGCCCGCATTATGCCTGCACCTCACGGACAAAAGCGCGCACCAGGCCGATAAATTTCGGCTTCGTCAGGTTCGCCACCTTCACCACCTGCTCATGCGTCAGCGGCTCAAGCTCATCGCCAATCGCCATATCGGTGATGCAGGTAATGCCGAGCACACGCAGTCTGCTGTGGCTGGCAACGATCACTTCAGGCACAGTGGACATGCCGACGGCATCCCCGCCGAGGTAGGCGAGCATTTTCAACTCCGCAGGGGTTTCGTAGGTCGGGCCGCTGATTCCGGCATAGACGCCTTCCTGCAGCACAAGCGTTTCGCCGTCCACACCTTTTACCTCACCTGCGAGCTTTTTAGCCAAAGCAATATATTCAGGATCGTACGCACGGGACATATCCGGGAAACGCACACCCAGCTCCGGATCATTCGGTCCGATCAGCGGGTTGTCGCCGGTCATGTTCAAATGGTCTGTAATCAGCATGAGATCACCGGCTTTGAATGCACGGTTCATGCCGCCGCCCGCATTGGTAATCACCAGTGTGCCAACGCCCAGCTTCGCCAGCACATATACCGGCAGCACAACCTTGCGCATAGCGTAGCCTTCATAATAGTGGAAACGGCCCTGCATAATAATAACGTCCTTGCCTTCCAGCTTCCCGATCACGAACCGTCCGGCATGGCCTTCAACCGTCGAGCGGGGAAAATGAGGAATTTCTTCGTACGGCAAGTACACTGCATCCTCAATTTGGTCGCCCAGATCGCCCAGGCCCGAACCCAGAATAAGCCCGATGGTTGGGGAGTAGGCTCCCAATTTGGATTTGATATATTCAGCCGCTTCTTTGACCTGCACACCATAAGGGGCGTTAGCTTGTTGTGTCATATGTTGATCCTCCCGGATATTAATTGTGAAATGCAAGCGAAACGGCTACGCCGTCCTTAAAAGGACGGTATCCGTTTCAGCGAGAAATATAAGGATAGTTTATAGAGTGAAACATATAAATTCTTATATTTTCAAAAATAAACCAGCGCGCGTCCAGGCCTACATCTTCGGAATAAACGCCAGAACCAGCTTCAAAAAGTGCTCGCGCACCCGTTCTGCCGTCTCCATAACCTCCGCATGGTTCAGCGGCTGATCCAGAATACCGGCTGCCATGTTGGTGATGCAGGAGATGCCCAGCACCTCAATACCGGCATGGCGGGCAACAATCGTCTCCGAAACCGTAGACATTCCCACCGCGTCTGCGCCCTGACGGCGCAGCATCACGATTTCGGCAGGCGTTTCATAGCAAGGCCCAAGAAGTCCGGCATACACGCCTTCCTTAAATTCAAAACCCTGTGCAGCCGCAGCCTCCTTAGCCGCTGCAATCAAGCGCGGGCTGTAAGGGGTGGACATATCCGGGAAACGCACGCCCAGCGCATTGTCGTTGGGTCCGATCAGCGGATTGCGTCCGGTCAGGTTCAGATGATCGGTAATCAGCATTAGATCGCCGGGTGTGAAATCCGTGTTGACGCCGCCGGCAGCATTGGTCACCAGCAGGCTCGTTACACCAAGCTCCTTCATTACGCGTACCGGAAAAGCCGTCGTCTCCGGTCCATAGCCCTCATACATGTGAAAGCGGCCTTTCATCATGACCACACGGCGGCCTTCGATCATGCCGATCAGCAGCTCACCTTCATGTCCTTCCACCGTGGACACCGGGAAATGTGGAATTTCGTTATACGGAATCACTACCTCATCCGTGATCAGATCCGCCAGAACGCCAAGGCCGGAGCCGAGAATAAGGCCGATTTCCGGGGCAACCGTACATTTATCCTTAATATAAACTGCTGCTTCTTGAATGTTGCTCTGGGTCACTACGCTCATGGTTATTGCCTCCTGAAAGTTATGTCTTACTTCAATTCTGCCAAAAAGCTTGTCCCATACTTTGGCGCCTTCGCCCCGAAGTTGTCGGCAATCGTCGCCGCCACATCCGAGAAGGTCTGGCGGATGCCCAGGCTGGCCGGAGCCGTGAATCTTGGGCTGTAGATTAGCAGCGGCACATACTCACGCGTATGATCCGTTCCGCTGTGGATCGGGTCATTCCCGTGGTCTGCCGAGATGATCAGCAGATCATCTTCGGTTAAGGTGGACAGCAGCTCAGGAAGCGCCCGATCAAATACCTCCAGCGCACGTCCATATCCTTCAGGATCACGGCGGTGGCCGTACAGGGAGTCGAAATCTACCAGGTTGGTGAACAGGAAGCCGTCAAACGGCTTGCGCAGCTCTGCAATAGTAAGCTCAATCCCGTGCTCGTTGCTTTTTGTCGGGTAGGCTGCCGTAACCCCTTCACCGGTGAAAATATCATTTATCTTGCCGACGGCAATCACGTCCTTGCCGATATCCTTCAGCGCATTCATAACTGTTGGCTCCGGCGGCTTCACCGCATAGTCATGACGGTTAGGTGTGCGCACGAAATGCCCCGGCTCGCCGACATATGGGCGGGCGATAACGCGGCCTACCGAGAATTCAGGAGCCATCGTCAGCTCGCGGGCGATTTTGCAGGCGCTGTACAGCTCGTCCAGCGGAATAATATCTTCATGTGCGGCAAGCTGAAATACGCTGTCTGCGGACGTATACACGATCCATGCGCCGGTCTTCATTTGCTCTTCGCCGTACTCCACCAGAATCTCCGTACCGGAGGCCGGTTTGTTGCCGATCACCTTGCGGCCGGTCGCCGCTTCGAACTTCTCGATCAGCTCGGCCGGGAAGCCGTCCGGGTAGGTGTTGAACGGGATCTCAATCTTCAGTCCCATCAGCTCCCAGTGTCCGGTCATCGTATCCTTGCCTACCGAAACCTCCTGCATTTTACCGTAGTATCCGGTTGGGGCAGCTACAGGCTCAAGCGGCGGCAATGGCGCAATATTCGCAAGTCCAAGCTGCTGCAGATTAGGGAGCTTCAGCCCCGGAACCCGCTCCAGAATATGTCCCAGCGTGTGGGACCCTTTATCTCCAAAACCTTCGGCATCCGGCGCTTCACCGATACCTACGCTATCCAGCACAATAAATCCGACTCTTTTAAATGAGGACATGCTGTCTCACTCCTTCGTTGTATGCATCACTCAATATATTTCCATCATAACGGTCTTACTCACAAAAAGCATCTTTTAGAGCCCGGTACCGGGCATCTTTCACTACGCTATGGTGCGCATCCAGAATACTTTGGGTCATCAAGCCCGTGGATGGTGGCTCTCATAGACTTCCTTCATATTCTTGCGGGCAATGCCGCTGTAAATCTGGGTGGTCGAGATGTCGGCATGGCCAAGCATCTGCTGCACTGAACGCAGGTCGGCTCCACCCTCAAGCAAATGCGCGGCAAAGGAATGCCTTAACGTATGCGGTGTAATATCCTGTTCTATGCCCGCTTCCCGGGCGTATTTCTTTATGATTTTCCAGAAGCCCTGCCGGGTCAGCCGTCCGCCCAGACTGTTCAGGAACAGGGCCGGCTCCTCCGCATTGCCCCGCAGCAGCTTGTCCCGCAGCCCGGCGGCGTACGCCGCAACGCACTCCGCAGCGATAGTGCCAATCGGAACAATCCGCTCCTTGCCGGAAGCTCCGGTGCAGCGGACATACTTCATTTCGGTGTGCACATCGTCCACATTCAGCGAGATCAGCTCCGACACACGGATGCCGGTTGCATAGAGCAGCTCCAGCATCGCTTTATCGCGCATACCCTGGGGAGTATCCCCGCCCGGAGCACCCAGCAGCCGCTCGATCTCCCCGACACTCAGCACCATTGGCGGCTTGTTGCTTGGTTTTATTTTGTCCATATCCAGCGTCGGGTCTTGCATGGTCAGACGTTCCTTCAGCAAATAATGAAAAAAGGCACGGAGTGACACCGTATTCCGGTTCACTGTTGCGGCTGCCCGCCCTGCCCCTCGTTGTGCCGCAAGATACAGCATGATATGCGACCTTCTGATCTCTTCCGGCGACGCCAGCCCCCGCTCCTCGGCAAAATCCAGAAACTGCGAAATATCCCGCCCATAGGATTCCAAGGTGCTTGGCGACAAGCCCTTATCTTCGGACAGATACTGCATAAACGGCTGCAAATGTGACTTCATCAATCCACGCTCCTGTCTTACTCAGGCTGCACTTCACGGTTCTGCAACATTTAGGCATGGGGTCCGGCGGCAGGCTCCGTATGATTAAGCCAGGCCTGGCCCCGCCTTAGCTTCATTCGACAGACTTTTAGCTTTTTCCTGCTTGTGGAGGAGTATTCACTCCCCATACCAGTAATAGAACCGCAGTCTCTCGCCTGTGTTCAATCCCTCACCGCTGCGTGGAGCCTCCTGAAAGGCCTTAACGGCAGTTCCTTCCGGTATTTCATAATTCTCAATTGGGCTAATCCAGCCGCTGATCCAGCTCATGGCATAATAGGCAGAACAACTGAGCGCAACCAGTAATGTCATAAAATACAACCGGCGCACTGTTTTTGGCACAGAGACGATCACATGAATGCCTCCTTTTTCGGCAGTAAGCCTGCCTGAAATAGCGTTCGCAAGACTCGTCCTTCAATGTATGCGCCGGGGACTGAAGTTATGTATGAAGCCCTTGTACATCATTTAAAAAGCCCCCTCCGGTATGTTGCACCGGTGAGAGCTTATGTGGCAAATCTTCATCTATAAGCTTATTCGGAAGTATTGCCGTCCGTATTATTCTTATCCTTGCAGCGGTGGCAAATTCCGTGAAAATCAAGTCTATGATCAAGAACCGTAAAATTAAATTCCTGCTCCAGCCGCTCTTCCAGCGGGCCCAGCCAATCCTCACGAATCTCATCCATCGAGCCGCATTGCACACAGATGAGATGATGGTGATGATGCTTCGCCGTATCTGTTCGCAGATCATAACGGGCAACGCCGTCTCCAAAATTAATCTTCTCCACGACATGAAGCTCACTCAGCAGTTCCAGGGTACGATAGACGGTGGCAAGACCGATCTCCGGAGCTTTTTCCTTCACCAGCATGAATACGTCTTCTGCGCTCAGATGATCCTCTTCATTCTCGAGCAGAACTCTTACCGTCGCTTCCCGTTGGGGCGTAAGCTTGTATCCTTGGGATTGTAGCTGTTGTTTAATCTTATCTATCCGTGCTTCCATTGTCTGCCTCCCCCTTGGAAAATTACCGCACCGGGCATGAAATCACTTCTTCCATTATAGAGGGAGTCGCTTTGAGAAGTCAAACGCTTTTAGAACCTTACATTTCTGTTGTAAAAAAAGTTGCACTCGGGCTATTTTCCGATAATTTTACTCACAGCATACAGTCGCTTTATCCCTTCAGTACCTGCCCATCCGCCTGCACTTGCCAAAATAATGTTATGGAACAGCTTCATAGCTATAGAATAAGTCATTGTACCAATGATGATCTCAATCACAAAAAACCTCAGGACATCCCCCTTGGTTACAACGTAGACTTTGAATTCTTGATTATGAAGATTTGGTCTCATTATCCACCTCTAAAGTGTTTATGTAACCAATATGCTTCATTATGTTTGTCTAATTCCGTTTTCAGGCATTATTAACAAGCATTGGAGTAACCCAGCGCATCATCGACGGCGTAACCCAGGCCTCAAAACCGGAGACCCCCAGCACAAGCACCACCATCCCGAGAGATAACATCGTGTACATCGCAAATGGACGGGTGACTAGGGAACGCCGCTGGCCCAGCACCCGGCTGCGGATCATCTGCAGAGAAAAGCCAATCGCCGCCGCACTGCATACGAGCAGCACCGGAATCAGCACGAGATTATGCGGCGCAACTGAGACCAGCGCGAACAGCATGCCGTGCCATGAATACTCGCTGACGAGAGTACCGACTGTAAAGCCGATCAGGACTCCTTTAAGAAAATCAAGGATCAGTATTCCCGGCAGCCCGATTACAGACAATCCGAGAATCCAGATCAGCCCGATCCACTTCAAATTTAGAACGGCAATCTCCCAGTAGGAATCCGGCGCAGCCGGCAGTCCCTGCTGATCGACCGTGACGAAGAAATTGCCTAAGTAATCTCCGAGCTCCTGCTGCTGATCCAGAGTCAACGCGCTCACAATCAGCGCCCCGAAAACAACCCCAACCAAAAACAATACCGCAACAAAAATATAAAGAGGCGTCTGCTCCTTCACCATCAGCCGCAAGCTGCGCATCGGGACGTTCTCCTTTCCGGTCATATGTTACACCATATGAAGAAACCTCCCGCTCTATGACTTGTCCTCGGCAAGAAGGAGCTTGCCGATGCCGCCGCCCCCACAGGCCTTCAGGCTCGCAGTAACGGCAGAAATGCCGTTATTGGCGATCACTCGGGCTTTCAGGCTCGCAGTAACAGCAAAAATGCCGTTGTTGGGGCTTCCGTAGGCTTTCAGGCTCGCTGTAACGGCAGAAATGCCGTTGTTGGCGATCACTCGGGCTTTCATGCTCTTAATAACTGCAAAAATGCCGTTGTTGGCGCTCTCGTGGGCTTTCAGGCTCGCTGTAACGGCAATTATGCCGTTATTAGGGCTCCGCAGGCTTTCACGTCAGCAGTAACGGCAATTATGCCGTTACTCCCGCTCCCACTCGCCTCCACCCCCGCCGCCAAAACAAAAAATCGCCCCACCCGCAGTAACCCTGCTGATGGGACGACCCTTTATTGCTCATTGCAGCTTGTAGCTACTCTTTGGTTTTCAGCACCTTGCCATAGGTTCCGCCGCCGCCTGAGGATAGCTCAAGCGTGCCGGAACGGGCCAGGACGATCTGTCCGGCCAGTTCGGCTCCGATAACGGCGGCAAGCTCGGCTTCGCTTGCCGTGTGCAGAATCTTCATCTCCGTGCCAAAGGCCTGCAGCAGCGCCTCCAGCTTACGTTTCCCAAGGCCCGGAATGAACTCAAGCGGCACCTGGTAATGGTAGGCTGGCCGGTGAGCGGGAATCGACGGCTGATCCCGGTCCGCGATAGCCAGAATCCGGTCAAATACGCCCTGCACCAGCTTCTGTCCGCCGCAATACGGGCAGCGCTCCGACGTGGCATAAGCCTCGTCGATAATGCTGCCGCAGCCCGCGCAGTACGTGCGGTGGTACTTGCCAAGCCGGGGATTCAGCCCGAAATTGGCGCTGACCCGCCGTCCTTCCCGGCGCTCCAGTGCCAGCCGCAGCTCACTGAACGAAAGCTTGGCCATCTCGATAACGTTGTATTCACGGCCGATTTTACCCAGAGAATGGGCATCGGAATTGGTCAGAAACGTATAGCGGTCTAGCTCGGAAATATATCCGGCCATCCCGGAATCGGCGCTTAGCCCCAGCTCAACCGCAGCGATGCGCTCCAGGTCAAACAGCTCCGCCATCCGCTCCGCAGCACAGCCGTATAGCCCCTTATGCGGCGTAAAAATATGAGCCGGAATCAAAATACCGCCCCGCCCGTAAATCTCATCCTGCAATTCCCGGGCAGGAGCATACATGCGCTGGGAGCTGAGATTAACATTCCGCATATGCTTGGCCATCCAGCCGCTGAAATTCTCCATGGCCGCAAGATCCGGCATAAAGGCGAGGACATGGCACTCTTTTCGCCCGGGCTCACGGATTTCGATTTCCGCCCCCAGCAGAATGGTCGTCCCCCGGTAAGCAATTCCGCCGCCCTCCGCTTCGGTCATCTCGCCGGAATCAAGCAGCGTGCGAATATCCCGCAGCACACCCGGGGAATGGCTGTCGATAATCCCGATCAGCTCTATTCCCTTGCGCTCCGCCGCTTCTTTGGCGATGCCTGCAAAGGTGAGGTCGCGGCTACCGCTGATTTTGACCGCCTGCCCTTCTGAGGTACGCCCGATATGCACATGCAGGTCGCAGTAGTAGCTGGACAGCTTCGACTCTAGTGCCATTGGCCTGTCAACGTGTACAGATGCCAGGCGTACACTGCCATCATCGTCTTGGCGTCGGCAATACGACCGTCTGCAATGTATTGGTAGGCTTCCTCAAGCGAAAGCTCGGATACCTCCAGAAATTCATCCTCGTCCAGCGCCATTTCCCCCGGCTGGGCATTGTCCGTCACATACAAATGGATAATCTCATCGGCAAATCCGGGAGAGGTGTAGAACGACTTCAGCAGCTTCAGGTCGCCGCTGTGAAACCCTGTCTCCTCCTGAAGCTCGCGTCCGGCGGCAACCAGCGGGTCTTCGCCCTTATCCAGCTTGCCTGCGGGAATTTCCACCTCTGTGCGGTGCATCGGCTGGCGGTACTGCTCCACAACCAGCATTTTCCCCTGGTTCAGCGCAAGGACCGCTACAGCACCCGGATGCTTCACGACTTCACGGGTTGCGGTATTGCCGTCAGGCAGCTTGACCGTATCCACCTGCAGCGTAATGATTTTGCCCTCAAAAATCGGCTGTGTAGACAGCGTTTCCTCATCGAGTAAAGGGTTGCGGTTGATTTCAGCTTTTTTCATAGTTTCATGGTCTCCTTTGGCTTCGATCTGCATAGGGTGTATTATAGCAAACTTAAGAGGAAAGAAGGAATGCAGGATGAACGACCTCCTTGTCCGTACAAGCTCCTCCGGCGTTACAATGATCGGCAGACCGGAAGAAATCAGGGCCAAATTGGCCGGGTGGATGAAGCAATATGGACGTGATATGCCGCTGGCCTACATCCTGCTGCTGCACTCTGAATCCCGAAGCAACCCTTACAAGGCCGGATAATATTCCGCTTACGGTAAGGTCTCAGCAAATTCAGCAGTCTTGTAAACATAAGGAGCTGTTCCCGGGGATAACCCACGGAGACAGCTCCTTCATGCTATCCAGAGCCGCGAACGCTGCCGGAATTAGCCCTTTACGCTTTCTTTTACAATCGCTACAACAAGCTCAGCCACTTTGACAATATCTTCGGCCTTGATCCGCTCCTTGGTGGTGTGAATATGCTCATAGCCGATGGCCAAATTCACCGTTGGAACCTTATGGCCGTTGAACACATTGGCATCGCTGCCGCCGCCGGAATGGAACAGGCGTGTAGTCAGGCCAAGAGAGGTGATCGCTCGGTCTGCCAGTTGTACGACAGGATCATGCTCAGTGAAGTTGAACGCCGGATAAATAATCTCACTGCTAAATTCGCTTTGCGCACCGTATTCACGGGCCGTAGTCTCCAGCGCTTCACGCATGGAAGCGACCTGCAGCTCCACCTTCTCCTGCACAATGCTGCGCGCTTCCGCATCCAGTTGTACATAATCACAGACAACATTAGTCGGACCGCCGCCGGCAAATTTCCCGATATTGGCCGTGGTTTCACTGTCAATGCGGCCAAGCTTCATCGCTGAGATCGCCTTGCTGGCAACCTGAATGGCACTGATGCCATCTTCGGGATTTACGCCCGCATGAGCCGATTTGCCGAAAATCTGCATCTTCACTTTCGCCTGGGCCGGTGCGGCAACAGCAATCGCCCCCACCTCGCCGTTGGAGTCCAGGGCAAAGCCGAAATCCGCATCGAGCAGCTCCGGGTTCATGGACCGTGCACCCAGAAGTCCCGATTCTTCACCTGCGGTGATCACAAATTGAAGCTGTCCATGCGGCAGCTTGTGCTCCTGAATTACGCGGATAGCTTCGAACAACGCAGCCAGTCCGGCCTTGTCGTCCGCGCCAAGAATCGTGCTGCCGTCGCTGGTAATCCAGCCGTCTTCCCCAAGGGAAGGCTGAATATTTTGCCCGGGAACCACGGTGTCCATATGGCAGGTGAACAAAAGCTTCGGTGCGGCGGCTCCGTCCACCGCAGGCCAGGTAACGAGCAGATTACCTGCTCCATGACCCGTGCGTTCCTGTGAATCATCTTCAGCAGCGGTAAGGCCGAGGGCGCTGAATTTTCCCTTTAGAACATCGGCGATTTGCCGTTCGTTTCCTGTCTCACTATCAATACGGACAAGCTCCATGAATTCCTGAATCAAACGTTCCTCTGATATCATCGGACTTTCCTCTCTTTCCCGGATACGTTACAATAGTAATAATGCTTGAATTGATCTGTACGCTTTATCTTAAACTAATTTCAAAGGAGTCACACATGCAACGTAAAAAATGGTTTCGTGTCTTTATCTACGTTATGCTGATCGCCATGATCGCCTCTACTGTGCTGGTTGTCCTAGAACCTTTCCTGGCCGGTTAATGACTGGGCTGCCCGTTAATAATAGCGTCCGGAAGCTCCGGACGCTATTTGACTTGTCATACATGTATAGTGTTCCGCTATTCCGTTCGCAGCAGCTCTCTATATGGAAAATGCTTCAGGAAATAAGGGACCAGCTCTCCCGCAACCTGCTCAAGGTCAAAAGAACGGCCAGCGCATTCCTCAAGCGACGTCACTCCATATTCCGCTATGCCGCAAGGGATAATTCCCTGAAATCCCCGCTCTCCGATCCCTGCTGAGATGTTGAACGCAAAGCCGTGGCTGGTGATAAAACCTCTGCGGAGCTTGCTTTTGTTGAACTTGACCCCGATGGCGCAAATCTTCTCATCGCCGACCCATACACCGGTGTATTCCGGCTTACGGCTCCCCACAATTCCATAGGCGGCCAAAAAGTCAATAATAACGGACTCCAGCCGCCGCAGGTAGCCGTGAAGATCCACCTTGCCGTTCTCACCAAGCCTCAGCAGCGGATAGCCGACTAGCTGGCCGGGGCCGTGATATGTAATATCTCCCCCCCGGTCGATCTCAAACAGCGTAATGCCTTGTTCCTTAAGCTGTTCAGCGCTGAGGAGCAGATGTTCAGGATGATGCTGTGAACCGATGGTATAGGTAGGCGGGTGCTGCAAAAGAATCAGCCGCTCGCTGGCCGCTCCGGCATCAATGGCCTGAACAGCTTCCTTTTGCAGCCCCCAGGCCGCACCGTATTCCATCAGGGGCAGATATGAAACTTCCAGTAGGCGTATGTCCGGGCTGCTCATGCTTTTCAAATCCCCTTTGTATTCCAGTCTCCTGTTGCTGGGCCAAACCTTGTATTAATACAACTGGCTATCCGGCGTGTAGGCTTCCACATTATCCTTGACACGCTGCAGGAAGCGGCCGCAAATGACTCCGTCCAGAATCCGGTGGTCCAGGGACAGGCAAATGTTGGCCATAGAGCGTATGGCAAGCATATCGTTGATCACAACAGGCTTCTTCACAATGGATTCAAAGGTCAGAATGGCTGCCTGCGGATAGTTGATAATCGGGTAAGACAGGATGGAACCGAAAGATCCGGTGTTGTTGACGGTAAAGGTGCCTCCCTGCATATCCTCCAGCCGCAGCTTTCCTTCACGGGTCTTAAAGGCCAGCTCCTCGATTTCGCGGGCAAGCCCGGCGACATTTTTCTGATCCGCTTTTTTGATGACCGGCGTCATGACAGAATCCTCCGTGCCGACGGCAAGCGAGATGTTGATATCGCGTTTGACGATGATTTTATCAACGGCCCAGACCGAATTCATAATCGGGTAATCCTTGAGGGCACTGACGACAGCCTTCATCAGAAAAGCAAGATAAGTCAGGTTGATGCCTTCCTTGCGCTTGAACTCATCCTTCAGTTTATTGCGCAGCACGACAAGATTGGTCACATCGACTTCGATCATCGTCCAGGCATGCGGAATCTCCGAGACACTCTGGCGCATCTTGGTAGCGATGGAGTTGCGGATCGGGGTTACATCAATCAGATACTCCGAGCTGCTGCCCCGCCCGCCTTCCACTTCGATTGTGGGAATACGCGGCGTTTCGCTGAGATGCAGGCCGGAATGGCGGACTGGCGCAAGCACCTCCTGCACATCTCCCTGAATAGGCTGCTGTATAGCCGTAGGCGCTTGCTGTACGGCAGAAGCTGCCGGTGCAGCAGCAGAACCTGCGGCAGATACGCCGCCGTTCTCCAGGAACGTCAGCACATCCTTACGCGTGATGCGTCCGCCGAGACCGGTTCCCGGCACAGCCGCAAGGTTAATGCCGTGCTCTGCGGCAAGGGTCTGTACCGCAGGGGAATAACGCGAGCGCATCGGTGCGCTGGCATCAAAATCGGCGGCAGGCACAGCGGGTCTGCCCGCTGCCGGAGCCGGGCTTGGTGCAGCCGGGCGGGACGCTGCCCCACCCTGAGGCGCAGCGCTCACCGCAGGCGCTTCAGCAGCCGGTGCTGCCGGTGCGCTTGGCGCAGCGGAACCGGCTACGGCGATGCGGGCGATAACCTCGCCCACGCTGACCGTCTGGCCTTCTTCGGCCAGCAGTTCCACTAAAGTACCGTCCACAGTGGCAGGAAGCTCTGCATTCACCTTATCCGTAATGAGATCACACAGCGGTTCATACTGCTCTATAGCATCGCCCGGCTTCTTCAGCCATTTGCCAATCGTTGCCGACACCAGCGACTCCGCGAGCTGCGGCATAATCACATCGGTCAGCTTGCTATTGTCAGACATGTTGTCACTCCTTAAAATTTGGTAAACATTTGCCTATATGGACACCCATGCCGCTCTTTCGCGGCACTTCAGATGATTGTCCGGACATCGTTATTTCAGGATGGATCAGTACTGCGCCAGACGCAGCATTTCGGCCTTGACCTTATCCTTGCTGAGCATGAAGAACTTCTCCATCGGCGGGCTGATCGGCATCGCCGGCACGTCCGGTCCGCAGAGGCGGAAGATCGGCGCGTCCAGCTCGAACAGGCAGTGCTCGGCAATAATCGCCGCCACTTCGCCGCCGATGCCTCCGGTCTTGTTGTCCTCATGGACAATCAGGACCTTGCCGGTCTGCCGGGCAGCGGCAATGATCGCGTCACGGTCCAGCGGCTGCAGGGTGCGCAGATCGAGGATATGCGCGGTAATACCTTCCTCACGCTCCAGCTCCTCCGCCGCCTGCATCGCAAAATGCAGCGGCAGGCTGTATCCGATCACCGTAATATCGCTGCCTTCACGCAGCAGGTTCGCTTCGCCAATTGGAACGGTGTAGTCGCCTTCCGGCACATCTTCCTTGATCAGCTTGTAGCATTTCTTGTTCTCGAAGAAAATTACCGGATCGGGATCACGCACAGCCGCCTTCAGCAGTCCCTTGGCATCGTAAGCCGAATAAGGGGCAACAATCTTCAGTCCCGGCGTGCCGAAAAAGATCGACTCCGGGCATTGGGAATGATACAGCCCGCCAAAAATCCCCCCGCCGATCGGCGCACGAATAACCACCGGACAGTTCCAGTCGTTATTGGAGCGGTAACGGATTTTGGCCGCTTCACTGATAATCTGATTGGTTGCCGGCAGCATGAAATCGGAGTACTGCATTTCGGCAATCGGCTTCATGCCGTACATTGCCGCACCGATCGCCACACCGGCAATCGCGGATTCCGCCAGCGGCGTATCCATTACGCGCTCCGCCCCGAACTGCTCCTGCAGCCCTTTGGTGGTGGTGAACACGCCGCCCTTGACGCCGACATCTTCCCCAAGCACGAATACCGATTCATCGCGCTCCATCTCTTCCTTCATTGCCAGCCGGATGGCATCAATATATTCCATCATCGCCATGGGTTACGCCCCTCCTTTGAAGTCAGATTCGCTGTACACATGCAGCAGCGTATCTTCCGGTTTCGGAAACGGCGCATTTTCAGCGTATTCAATAGCTGCTTTCAGCTCCAGATTGAATTCGGCAACAAGATCGCGTTCCTTCTCATCGTTCCATAATCCAAGGCCGGTCAGATAGTTGCGGAAGGCAGCGATGCCGTCCTTCTTCCAGTTGGCATCCACTTCCTCCTTGGTCCGGTAAGCCAGATCGTTGTCCGAAGTAGAATGCGGAGACAGGCGGTACATCATCGCTTCAATCAGCGTCGGGCCTTCTCCCGCAAGGGCGCGCTCACGCGCTTCCTTCACTACGCGGTACACCTCCAGCGGATCATTGCCGTCCACCCGGATGCCAGGGAAGCCATAGCCCAGCGCACGGTCACTGACCTTGCCGCCAAGCTGCTTATGAGCTGGAACGGAGATCGCATACTGATTGTTCTGGCAAAAGATTATTACCGGCAGCTTATTCACCCCGGCGAAATTGCACGCTTCATGGAAATCCCCCTGGTTGCTGGAGCCCTCCCCGAAGGTGACGAAGGAAACAAACTTCTTCTTCTGCATTTTGGCAGCCAGTGCGAAACCTACGGCATGCGGCACCTGGGTTGTCACCGGACTTGAACCGGTCACAATCCGCAGACGTTTGCTTCCGAAGTGACCCGGCATTTGTCGTCCGCCGCTGTTAGGGTCCTCTGCCTTGGCAAATACGGACAGCATCAGCTCCCGCGTGGTCATTCCCACGGACAGAACAAAGGCATAATCACGGTAGTAAGGTAAAAAATAATCGTTCTCCCGGTCCAGCGCAAAAGCCGCCGCTACCTGCGCCGCCTCCTGGCCGATGCCCGAGACATGGAAGTTGATCTTTCCGGCGCGCTGCAGCAGCAGACTGCGCTCATCGTATTTCCGCCCCATCTGCATATATCTGTACATATCGATGACCTGGCCGTCACTGAGTCCAAGCTGCTTATGTCTGTTAACGGTTTCTACAGTACCTTGGGATTCCATAAGAGGTACCTCCTAAAAATTTTGTACTTTGTGCAAAACCGGCTGGCAAGCAACACTACAACGAAGTATATGCCCTGATCTTAAAACCAGGTACTAAATCTCGCTCCAGTACATTATAATCCCTTTCCAGTCAAAAAGAAAAGCCAAGAAAAGCCGGTATGGAGCTATTTAGACGCATAACGCGCCTTAAGCTCCCTCCGGCATTCGCTTCTTAGGCCTTGATCGTTTGCTAAAATCCGATTGCTCTTCCATCCACGGCCAGCATAGCTTCGCCGATAACCTCGGAGAGCGTCGGATGGGCATGAATCGCCTCGCCAACCTCCCAAGGTGTGGCATCCAGCAGCTGCGCCAGCGCTGCCTCGCCGATCAGATCGGTGACATGCGGGCCGATCATCTGTACGCCGAGAATATCGCCGCTGGCACGGTCGGCAACCACCTTGACGAAGCCGTCCTTCATGCCGTAGACAATGGCTTTGCCGATGGCCGAGAACGGGAACTTGCCCGTAACCACATCAGCCCCAAGCGCCTTGGCCTCTTTCTCCGTGTATCCGACGCTTGCTACCTCAGGCCGTGTATACACACAGCGTGGTACCAAATGCGGATGATACGGATGGAGCGTCTCTCCCGCCAGATGCTCTACCGCACGGATGCCCTCGTGGCTGGCCGCATGGGCCAGCTGCAGTCCGCCGATGCAATCGCCGATGGCATAGATATGCGGCTCTGCCGTCTGCATGTTGTCGTTAACTTCAATGACACCCTTGTCAAAATGAATATCCGTATTCTCAAGTCCGATATTCTCTACATTGGCGACTCTGCCGACAGACACCAGCAGCTTCTCCGCAGACAAGCTCTGGCTCTGCTCCCCTTTGCGGGCCTCAATGGTGATCCCCGATTCCGTAATTGTGCAGGTCTCAGCATCCACCGTTGTTCCGGTCAGCACCTTGACGCCGCGTTTCTTCAGCAGACGTTGCAGCTCACGGGCAACCTCTTCATCTTCAAGCGGCAAAAGCTGCCCGGCGGCTTCCACCACCGTGACCTGCACCCCGAAATCCGCCAGCATCGAGGCCCACTCCACACCAATGACTCCGCCGCCCACAATGATAATCGAAGACGGCAGTTCCTCCAGCGTCAGCGCTTCTTCACTGCTCAGAATCACCTTACCGTCCGGCTTCAGCCCCGGCAGCACGCGCGGACGGGAGCCTGTAGCGACAATGAGATTGGTTGAGACCACCGTCTCCATCTCGCCATCCTCCAGCTCCACAGCCACCGCGCCGCTGCGCGGAGAGAAAATCGAAGGCCCGATAATGCGCCCCTTGCCCTTAACCACCTGGATTTTATTTTTACGCATTAGAAACTGTACGCCTTGATGCAGCTGCTCCACCACAGCCTCCTTGCGGAGCTGCACCTTCGGGAACACCAACTGCACTCCGGTTGTTTCTATGCCGTAGCTCTCACTTTCTTGTATCTCAGCGTATACCTCGGCACTGCGCAGCAGCGATTTGCTGGGAATGCAGCCGCGGTGCAGACAGGTTCCGCCCAGTTTGTCCATTTCGATGACCACGACGGATTTCCCGAGCTGTGCTGCACGGATTGCCGCCACATATCCTCCGGTCCCTCCGCCAAGTATGGCCACGTCACATGAAATAGTCATGATATGTATCCTCCAGTTCTTACTCACAAGTCTAAACAGCCTATACCATTGTACTCTCTTTTACATCCATAACAAAACTTACAAACGTCATATATACATGGACTTTTATTGATTAAAGCGTTATCATATGGGTGAATTCAGAGGCATCAAAAGATGAGGGGGACGCTAATGAAACTGCTCATTTCACGCTTTATTGCTATTCTGATTCTGGTTGTTCCCGGCCTGCTCGCAATGAAGGGCTTCCTGATGATGAAGGATGATATCTTCAATTACATCTCCATGCACGGCGACGACAGCGCCACGCCGATGTTTGCCTGGCTGCATTTCGGCGGCGGACTGCTGCTGTTTCTGGCCGGAATGAGCTTCCTCGGCGGCTGGATTCTGACTCGTGACCGCAAGCGCAATTATGTGGGCCCCCGGTTCAAGGAGAAGCAAAAAGCCCAGCAGCCCCCTTCACCGGACGCCACGGTTTGACCAAGAGACACAATCTCCACCAAGAGAACATGGAACCTTCACAGTGTATTTTTTAGGCAGCTCTGAATAAACCCGGACTTGCCTTTTTTATTCTACCCCGTCGCTGAATCCGTAGACCCCCGCACCAGTTCACTATACAACCCGCCCTGCTGCAACAGCTCTTCATGCGAACCCTGCTGCAAGAGCCGTCCGCCCTGAAGCACCAAAATGCGGTCTGCAGCACGGATAGTGCCCAGACGATGGGCGATCACGAAGCTGGTCCGGCCTTTCATCAGTGCTTGCAGCCCCTCCTGAATCTTGATTTCGGTCACAGTATCAATGCTGCTTGTTGCTTCATCCAGAATCAGCATGGAAGGATTGGCGAGAATGGCCCGCGCAATAGCCAAAAGCTGCTTCTGCCCCTGGCTGATCCCGCTGCCGTCCACAGACAGCATCCGCTCATATCCGCCCTTAAGCCTCATAATAAAAGAGTGGGCATTAGCCAGCTTAGCCGCCGCCTCCACCTCCTCGTCAGTGGCATCCAGTCTGCCATAACGGATGTTGTCACGGATCGTTCCCCTGAACAGGAAGGAGTCCTGGAGCACAAAAGCCATGTGGCTCCGCAGGCTCTCACGGCGAATCGAGGACAGGTCTTTGCCATCCAGCGTAATGCTTCCTTTGTCCGGATCATAGAAGCGGGACAGCAGGCCGATCAGCGTGGTTTTGCCTGCCCCTGTAGGACCGACCAGTGCGATCATCTCTCCGGGCTTCGTCTCAAAGCTGATATCCGCAAGCGTGTCTGCCTCACCGTCATAAGAGAACGATACGCCGGAGAACTTCACCGCGCCTTCTACATGCGCAAGCGATACCGCCGCACCCTCATCCTTCGCCTCGGCCCCTTCATCCAGCACTTCGAATACCCGCTCCGCACCAGCAATCGCCGACAGCAGCGTATTCCACTGATTCGCCAGATCATTCAGCGGACGGGTGAACTGGCGCGTATATTCCACGAAAGCGATTATCACTCCAACCGTAACCAAACCCTGGATTGCCAGCAGGCCGCCAACTCCGGCGACAATCGCAAAGCTCAGATTATTCAGGCCGTTCATCAGCTTCGGAATGAAGCCGGAAATCGCCTGTGCCCAGTACCCCGACAGCATGATAAGTGTGTTGCGCTCGCGGAAGCCGGCAAGGACATGCTCCTCCTGCGAAAAAGCCTTGATGATCCGCTGCCCGGACAACGTCTCCTCAATGAATCCATTAAGCTCGCCCATATTGCGCTGTCGCTCCTTAAACAGCGGACCCGTTCGCCGCGTAATCCAGCGCATACCGAGAATCATCAGCGGCACTACGATGAAGGTTAGCAGCGTGAGCAGCGGGCTAAGCCACAGCATCACACCCACCGTCCCCAGCAGCGTCAGCACACTGGAGAAAATCTGAATGGCCGAGCTGTTCAGCGTAGAACTGATATTTTCAATATCATTGGTCAGACGGCTCATAATTTCCCCCTGCTGCCTGCGGTTGAAGAAAGAAATCGGCAGCCGGTGCAGATGCGCGAACAGGTCGGTCCGCATCCGGTATACCGTCTCCTGGGCAATCTCGATCATCCAGATATTCTGCAACCAGGAGGTTAGGGAATTTAGCACATAGACTAGGGCAAGCGTTACCAGGAATATTCCCCAGCTTCTGCCCCCATTCCCTTCCAAATAATGATCCACCGCTCTGCTGATCAGATACGGTCCAAGAAGGGCCAGACCAGAGCTGAGCAGCACCATAACCAGCACTAGCGTAAGCTTGGCTTTACGTTTCGCCAAATAGCTCCAGATTCTCCGGAGTGTGGCCGACCAGTTCTTGGCCTTTGCTTTGGGCTTGTGCCCTCCCGGTGAACCGAAGCTCCGGGCGTCTCCAAGCCCAAGGCCCAGCTTCGGATGTCGGAAAGGCTCAATTAATGCTCTGAACATGGTGAGCCTCCTCTCCGGTCTGAGATTCAAAAATTTTCCGGTACAGTGTGGATTTCGTCAGTAGCTCCTCATGCGTACCTTGCGCTATTAAACGGCCTTCATCCAGCAGAAGAATAAGGTCGGCAGACACCGTGGAGCTGATTTTTTGCGTAATGAGCAAAGTGGTGCAGGACATCCTTTTCAGTTCGGTAAGCAACCGCCCCTCGGTTACTGCGTCCAGCGCGCTGGTGCTGTCATCCAGAATCAGAATCGCCGGTTTCCTTACCAGTGCTCTGGCTATCGTCAGCCGCTGCTTCTGCCCACCCGAGAGATTGACTCCCCGCTGCCCCAGCATGGTGTCATAGCCATGCGGCAATTCTATTACCGTATCATGGATTTGCGCCGCCGCAGCCGCTTGTTCAATCTCCTCCTGGGTAGCTTGCGGATTGCCCCAGGCAATATTCTCCCGGACCGAGCCGCTAAAGAGCAGTACCTCCTGCGGCACATAACCGATAGCTCCGCGCAGCTTCGTGACATCCAGCTCCGTACTCGGTATCCCGTCAATCCGGATCATTCCTGTATTCTGTTCATACAGACGGGGAATCAGCCCGACCAGTGAGGATTTGCCCGAGCCGGTTGCCCCCATAATCGCCACCCGCTTTCCCGGCTGCACCACAAAGGAAATCTCCTCCAGGATGGCAATGTCACTGTCCGGGTATTTGAAGCCCACTTGCTCAAACTCAACTTTGCCCCGAATGGGTGACGACTGTATCATCGTATCCGCAACGTTATCCATTGAGCCCAGTTCATCTGCCGACATCACTTCCTGAACCCGCTGCGAAGACGCCCGTGCCCGGGAAAAGGTTGCCATAATCCAGGACAGCGCCGACAACGCCCCAATCGTTCGCAGAGAATAGTTGATTACAGCAACCGTCTGTCCCAGCGTCGCATCCCCGGAGGAAATCTCAATTCGTCCAAACCACAGCACCAGCAGAATACCAGCATTCACAATCAGCATTATGAGCGGGGCCGAGGTTTCCGTAAGACGCAGCGCAGCTACTGTAGACTTCATCAGTTCCCCGCTGAATGCGGCAAAACGGCTAATCTCATGGCTCATACGCACAAACACACGGATTAACCGGATGCCGGTAAGATTCTCCTGAATAACACTGTTCACCCCATCCAGCCGCATTTGCACATTGCGGAACAGCACCGAAGCTCTCCTCATTACCCAGACCAGAAACAGGATCAGCACGGGGAGCGTCACAGTCAGCAGCAACCCTAGCTTCACATGCACCACCAGCGACATAATGACACTTCCCGCTACAACAAGCGGTACACGCGTCATAAAGCGCAGACCCATAAAAATCGTATCCTGAAGCTGTGACACATCCGCTGTAAGGCGCGTGATCAGAGAAGAAGTAGGGAACTTCCTGAACACTGCATAGGTGAAGGACTGCACCTTCTCATAGAGCTGCCCGCGCAGATCAAAGGCAAAGCCCTGGCTGGCATGAGACGCAAAAAAAGAGCTGAGCACGCCTGCAATAAACGCCACCACCGCGCTTATTACCAGCACACCCCCCCACAACCAGACGGTCATAATATCTTTTCCCCTGATCCCGTCATCAATAATCTTGGAGATCAAGAGAGGCTGAGACAGCTCCACCACCAGCTCGATCAACATCATCACCAGTGCGGCAGCAGCAGCTACCCTGTATTTCTTGAGATAGGAAAAAATGATGTTCATCAGCGTTACCCCATTTGTCTATTCGTAGAGCGCATCCCGCAGGCGTGTGGACATGGATGTGGACTGCCCTTTCAAAATGGCCCGGCGCAGCGCCTTGTTGCTGCGGTTCATTTCCGCCAGCTCATCCAGCATCTCCGTCAAAAGGCTTAACGTATCCGCAGTCAGTTCCCCATTTTCTTGCAGCGCCGCTATTCTCTCTTTGTAACTTTCCAAGTTTTCTGTCACCTGTAAGCCTTCTTTCTGTGAACATTCTCTGTCCTAATGCATAACCCGCGTTAATTATAGCATCCTTTGCCTATTCCCCGAAATGATTTCGCTGGCTACTTTTAGGGCGAGTATGATACTCTATTTAAGTCGCATTTTTCGGATGATGATACATCAGGCTGATTAACGAAAGGATAGATGGACGTGGCACAGTTGTTTTTCAAATATGGGGCAATGAACAGCGGCAAATCCATTGAGATACTCAAGGTTGCGCATAATTACGAGGAGCAGGGCAAATCGGTGCTCATTTTCACTCCATCCATTGATGACCGGGACGAAGTCGGGTATATCTCCTCCCGCATCGGACTGCGCAAGCAGGCTATCCCTATCGACGAGAATACGGATATCTATGATATTGTCAGCAGGAACCTGCCCAAACCCCACTGTGTATTGATAGATGAATGTCAATTTTTGACCAAAGACTGCATTCTTCAACTGGTACGGATTGTGGATGAGCTGAACATTCCGGTGATGGCCTTTGGACTGAAAAATGATTTCCAGAATAATCTGTTCGAAGGCAGCAAGTACATGCTGATCTACGCCGACAAAATTGAAGAAATGAAGACGATCTGCTGGTTCTGCGAACGCAAGGCAACGATGGCGCTGCGCGTCGAGAATGGCAAACCCGTCTACAGCGGCAAGCAAATCCAGATTGGCGGAAACGAAGCCTACTACCCGGTATGCCGCAAATGCCACAAGAACCCGCCGCTCTAAAATAGTGCAACGCAAAAAGCATTCCTACGCCCCGCTTTGGGGTGGAATGTTTTTTTTTGGATGAGGGATTCTAACGTATCGCCTGTGCTGCACGGTGCTCATCTTCCTTGCGTACGTAGAGATCATGCTGAACGGAAGTTTTTCCGCTATAAAGAGCGCGCTGGCCCAAGGCTTGCATTCCCCCGTTTATTTTGGAACGATGCGGAATGCCTTGAGAAGTCAGGCGGCCCTTGGCTCGGAAATATTGCGCCTGATCGAATGTAGTATATAGCAATGTACGCTCTCTCGGTATGAAGAAATGCAGTATGGCTTTTAAAAAGCTCACCGGCAAACTCCTCCTCGCAGTTCCCCTGGCGTTTTAGCACCAAACTCTAATTCAAGTAACGCTCCTTCAGAACGCCCATATGATGCAGTTCATGCCCGATGATGACACAGGCGATCGCTCTGACGGAAATAGAAGCATTGCTGGCTGTTCCCATCCGGGTCCAGACTTCTTCAGGCAGACTCTCCAGCAGAGCAAGTGTGGACTGCCGTACCAGCTTGTAATGCTGTACCATTTCTTGCAGCGTGAACCGGTCAAACTCCCCCGCCGCCGCATAGCTATTTTCATCATATCCAGGAAGCGGTGCTTGCTCACCTCTAGCAATAGCAAGCAGACGATAAGACATAATGCGGTCATTGTCGGTCAGGTGGCCGATCAGTTGCTTGATGCTCCATTTGTCCGGCGCATACCGGTAGCTTCCCTGCTCCTCGGTCAGTCCACCCAAGAGCTCAAAAATCAGATTGGACTGCACCCTAAGAATGGTTGCCAGATCCCCTTCGGAAGGCACCAAAGAGACATAACGGGCCGTATAATCATTGTATTCGCTTCGTTCTGGACGCTGGTTCATAGAATTGCCCCCTCTATCAATTTTTTTAATAAAATATCTGACGAAAAAGCAAGAAATACTGTTGTTGTATTTTATTTCATTATGTATAATATTTGCAAGATTAAATAATAGTTACTCTGATCTTTGGGAGTGTATGCATGCTGGAATTTGTGCTTTATATGGTGTTTTCGGTACTAGAAACATACGCCATGTTTTATCTTGCTTTTAAAGTATTCAAGATTGACATGTATGTCAAAGAAACTATATTTGCCAGCTTGCTTATGGGATTTATTTCTTATGTACTTCGCCATGACTATGGTTTAATTCTAACAGATGTTGTAATTCAATATCTATTAACCTTCTTTTTTATGTGGCTGCTATTTAGAATTCATATTTTCTATGCTGCCATTATGAACGGATTAACTTATCTCTCCTACATGTTAATTCAATCCACATGTTATTTGATAATGAAATTTACTGGATTGTATTCTTTAAACTTCCCTTTCACTTCAGTTGGAATTTATATATTACAGGTTGCTTCTGCAGTCACTGCACTTATAATTGCTTCATTTATCAGTAGAGGAAGAAGAGGTTTCGACTTTGTCCCTGATAAACAAAATGAAAAAGTAAAAATCAGGTCACGTGAAGTTAAAATTTTTGCTTTTAGTGTCCCTTCAATTTTCATCGTTTTATTAATGCTATCATTAACTAAAAATTATTCTCAATTTTTCTTTTTAATGCCTCTTGCATATGGCATTCTGTTGTACGGTTACTTATCTCTGTCTTACATAAAGGATCGAAGCGATGATGAACTTATTAGCAAATAGAATTGCAATTGCAATAAAAAATGCTAACTCCGAGGATACGCACTCCGTTGAGGTCATGCAATATTCATTAAGTATTATCCTAAATACTTGTTTAATTATAATAGCAACCGCAATTATTGGTGGCGTTACAGGACATTTTGGAGAATCTCTCACTTTTCTTTTTTGCTTCTCGTTACTCCGTCTAGCTTCTGGAGGATTTCATTTAAAAACCGCTACAGCCTGCAATATCGTTACAATTTTATTGAGCACACTTTCTCCTTACCTGATCGTTTTTTTGGGACCCTGGCTTTGGATATTAAATTCAATCAGTTTTTTAATTATTATTGCCTTTGCACCCAACCCTGACAAGAATGCCAGAATACCACTTCAAATATATCCTACTTTAAAATTAATTTCCATTATTCTGGTAAGCTCCAATTTTTTAATTCATTCGTCTGTTATAGGTTTGGCTTTTTTAGTTCAATCTTTAACAGTGATTCCATGGAAAAGGAGGGAATTACAATGAAAAAAACGATTGCCAAGCATACCTCTTCTGCTCTTGCAGCATCTGCCCGTTTTTTTGTTTCAATCATGAAACCAGCATTTTACAGTCCAGAAGCCCCTAAAGAACTGCGGAAGTAATCATACAAGGATGGGGAGAACATGCGGGTCTTGCTAAACGACGGAGCCTCCCGGGATATCCGGGAAGAAGATATATTGTATTTCTCCAGCTATAAGAATGCAATATTCGTCCATACGAAAGAAGGCGAGTTTGTTCTCCCTACTACACTTTCAGATCTTTTGACTGCTTATAAGGGCAATGGCTTTGAACGTCTTGACCGAAGCAATGTCGTAAGTCTCAACCAAATTGACTGTTATGACTCCGAACGAAAGATTGTTACGTTTCAACAGGGAGAACAATTTGCTACAGTATCGGAACCTAATGAACCACGGCTCAAACGATTTTTAGCTTCTCGAAAGAAAAATTCATCCGAATCATCAAAATGATGCCTTTAAAACAACAAGTCCGATACCGCTCAGGTATTGGACTTGTTGTTTTGACCAGCAAAGTACTTTTATACATATAAAAGTTAAAATAAACCAAATATTATCCCATAATAGCCATGAATTGTAAAGAAATATTCGCAGGGCGAATGCCAGGGGACGGATCGTCTTCCAAATGGTACCATTTAGGATAGGTTGCAGTATTTTTACAATCTACTAAAATAACCGATGGAGGAATCTAATGGATTATTACTTTCATCCTTCTCCGCGCCCCTCATCCCTGGAGCTATTGTCTGACGAACAATTGTTGAACATCTACGAATTAGCGGTGGAGGCTAACGCTTCACCTGATTTTATTGAGATTATCCAAACCGTTCTCACTGGAAGAAAACTGAACGGTACCGATCACTTGGATGCTTAATCGTTATTATTTCAGCACTCCCACATATACACCTTTCCAAGCGCAAAACAGCCAGCCTGCACTTTATTGTGTAGACTGGCTGTTTTATTGTTATTTTACAGGAACGGATGTAATGGATACCTGGGTTTTGGAAGAGGAGAATGTCGCAAAAAAAGCCTTCTGTGCTGCAGCATCATACCCTATGAAGTGAGCCGTACTGTTTGCGGCAACCGCTGGTGCAGGCTGATTTGACAATACGCTACGACCAGTCAGATCATACAGTGACCAGGTGTTGGTCAGCAAATTCTTGACATACATCTGCGAGCCGAAGAGTTCACTCTCCCAGCCGGAAACTGCATCGGCTTTCTCTTCAAACGTACCTTTCAGCATCACAGTTGAGGCTGCGGTCTGCAGATCAATCAAGCTTAGCAGCGGCTGCTCCTTACCAGAATCGGGGTGCTCAACGTTAGCAGGGAACGGGTCTTGATACCACCAATTCGTAGTCACCGCAAGCTTGCTGCCCGTGATCTGGAGATTCAGAAAGGGGTTCTGATCAATCTCAAGTGTACGCTGCGACTTATCTTTCATATTCACAATAGTTAAATACCGCTGGCTGCCCATAATCACTGCACCGTCATATTCCAGTACAAGATAAGGTGAAGAAGAAGCTCTCCAGTCTATCACATTGGAATATTCATAAGCGGTATCCTTGTAGGTAGAGTCAAATGACGTTTCAGCCTTGAGCCAAGGTGCTTTATAGACGGAGAACAGCTTATCCCTTTGCACCCACACCTGTTCAGGCGTATTTGCTGCTGAGGAAGTCCACTGGGCTCTTCCCTGCTCACCAAGCGGAATGTTGATGAAGCTCTTCTGCAGCAGTCTTCCGTCTGTGGAGAAGCTATATTTCAGAATCTTCCGTTCCTTCGAACGGGTTAGGACAATTATTTTATCCGGATGGCTTAAGGTTTTCACATCGAGGATCGGCTCGTCAGCGCCTATGCTTAGATTAAGCGTTTGTTGTGTTCTAGTATTCAGTAGAGTACCATTCAGTACTACATTTCCCCCGCCCGCAGCTACAATACTAGTTCCGTCAGTAGTCAAGACCTTATGGGAAAGCTTGAGAACGGTGGCACCTGAAGCCGAGACCGGGGAAGCAAGGAGCACAGCAGAGATAAAAATAATAAAAGCCGTGAGTTTACGCATGTAACTTCTCCTTTTGTACCCTGAAACAAGACAATGAAGAACTACTCGATGAACTCCGTTTTGAAGACATTTTCCAGCTTACCGCCCAATCTTTTTTTCAGCGGAACCTTAACGTCACGGCTCAATTCCTTGAAAAAGGTGTCCGCGTCGCAATTCACATTCTGCGCCATCGCGATGATGATTCCGTCACTCACGATATTCTGGTTCACTTCAAGCGGCACATCCACTTCAATGTCATATTTCTTGGTTAATGTTCTGATGTATCTTGCGAAAATCTCCAGCAGCTCTTCGTTGTTAAAATTCTCTATCGCCGCTTTGCCTTTGCTGGTAAACTTCATGTTGATTCTCATTATGGAATCCCCCTCTTCTGTGTTTGTTTGTGGATCAAGATGAATAAATGGCTACAAGAAAGGGCAATATTATTCATTTTCAAAAGCTGACAGTCACTTCACTTCTAATCATAACACAACAGAACAATTCATGTTTCATAATAACAGTTATTCCCTTAATCAATTTGGAATAGTTGCCGATATAGCTTGTACATGGTAATAAATTCTTTAAATTGGGAGGAAATCCTTGTGACATCAATCTCATCCATATCCAAAAACTCTACCCCTGTCCCCTCCACCAACTCTCAAGCCATTCCAAAATCAAGAGACAAGGAAATTCAAAGTCTGATCGAGCGAAAATCCCAGCTAAATGAACAAATTGAAGTGGTCAGATCCAATGAAACGATGGATAAAAAGCTGAAGCAGGAACGTATTCAAGCCCTGAGAACATCCATACAGGAAACTGATGCCCAGATCGCCCAGATCAAAGCCGAGGAAATGCAGGAAAAAATCGAAAAAGCCCAGCCTAAAAAAGAGGAAACCAAAAAGCCGGAAGCAAACGCTGAAGTAAGTCCTGAAACAAGTGCCGTTGCCCAGTCAATGAATGTGATCATAAAGAGCCACACCACCTATGACCGTCTGGGCAAGCTCGTTGGGCTCAACAAGCAGATGGAAAGCTCGATTAAGCCGATACAAGGTGAAATTAAGTTGGAAGAGGATCGCCTGTCCAATAATCCAACAAATGATATTGGCAGACCCCTAATGCTGGAGAATGCGGAACGGACTGTTCTTCAATCCAAAAGGGAGCATATCCAGGAAATCAACTCAAGCATAAACGGCATCAACAACAAAATCGGAGAGTTAGTATCCGACCTGAAGGACAACAACAACGAAGCCTCCGCAATAAAAAATGGCCCAGCCTCACTCCACCCCACCGAGGATAAGGACGACAAGGATGTTAAAAATAAATCCTCCATAAGCAAAGACAAAGACGGTACTGATAAGGCTCAAGCATCCAGCTCAAAAACAGAGCCAGCAGCTCCCGCTTCGCCGTCGATTGATATTCGGGTGTAGCAATATTTAGAAGTACATAAGGAGTCTGCGTAAAAAACAACACCCGCTGCAGTATTGCGATCTTATTGATCGGTGCTGTAGCGGGTGTTTGGGTATTATGAGTTTAAAGGAAAACATGAATTCCATGTAGTTTCTTTTATCAATTATTCCCATCCATCCTGAATGGGCCTAGCACTCGTATTCCATAAGCTTAACAGGCAATGATAAACTCCTATCTCCACGTTCTCTGTTCATTTATCTCCATCTTACGCTTGAATGCATGATTAAGGTCAATGCCTAGCTTGTTGGCTAGATCAAATATATTCCATACAACATCATACATCTCGAACCCCAAGTTTTCTTTCTTTTCAGCATCAGGATGGAAAGAGACACTTAAAATTTCCTTCGCCAGCTCTCCAACTTCTGTCATCAAATATAGCGTCCTTTGTTCAATTGTGCTCGTATCGAACCCTTTAATCTTACTGTATTCACTTACATACTGTTGAAACTCTGATGTGTTCATTTCTCTGCTCCTTCAAATATACCATTCCTATCCACCCTAAAAAGAACCATACTATTCCTAGAATCGATTCCTTGAGAATAACCCTGATCATGAACCTCAATAGTTTGCACTGAGATAGAATAAAGACCAGCAGTAAGTACATGACTTTTTTCAAAGTCTCTTAAAATATCCTTGGCTTGTGGAACATCTTTAGTTTGTTTGTAAGTATTAAAATCAAAATTTAAATTGATTACACCTGGATAACCATGACCTTCTTTTTCTAAAGAATTTGTCAGTTTAGGTAAAGAGCTTATGGTATCTATGTTTTGGGTACGTCTAAATACTTCTACAAGTTCATCCTCCTGTTTGGGATTCATCTTAACATTAAGATAATAATAGAAGTTTCCTTTCATTTTATCGTACTCATGCTCCGACTTCTTCATTAAATCATACTTGTTAATTAGTTGTTCTGCTACCTTAATTACATCCGGATGCTGTTCAATATAAGCTCCTTTATATAATTCAAAAAATACATTGTCACTTTCTTCCTCTTTAATTTTGTAAATATCACGTTCTATCGCAATAAAAGCAGTAGCATGGTACGGCTTTTGGATTTCAATAGCTGTCTGATGTTCAATACCCTCAAACCAATTATTATCCCATGTTAGAAATTCAAATTTTTCATTCAATCCATATTTTTCATGTAAATAAATTCGGACAGGAGTTTTCAGGTCCTTTTCTGTAACACATCCACTTAATGAAATTAGAGATATGACAATCGTTAAAAAAAACAAAAAATATTTCCTTTTCAATGTCAAAGTTCTTCCCATCTTCATTGCATTATGTAGAAATTTCTAAAAAATACCGCCTTTCTTGAATTAGTTCAATCCAAGAAATAGCGGTATTATTTATTTTACTCATCCTTACCCTTTCAAGACACCTTATGCTCAATCCGCAGCTTGTCTGCAACCATGGCAATAAACTCCGAGTTAGTCGGCTTGGATTTGGAGATGTTAATGGTGTAGCCGAACAGATGGCTGATGCTGTCGATGTTGCCGCGGGTCCAGGCGACTTCGATGGCGTGACGGATGGCACGCTCGACGCGTGACGGTGTGGTTTTGAATTTTTCGGCGATGGCCGGGTACAGGGTCTTGGTGATGGCACCAAGGATCTCGATATTGTTGTACACCATTGTAATGGCTTCGCGTAAGTATTGGTAGCCTTTGATATGCGCAGGAACACCGATTTCATGGATGATCGAGGTAATGTTCGCATCCAGATTTTTGCCCTTGGAGAGCGGTACTACATTACTCGCTCTGGAGCCGGAATAGCTGGTCACGCCGGATGATGTGCTCATGCTGCCCTGTGTGCCGACAAGCTGACGCACGCGGTTGGCCAGAACCTCCATATCGAACGGTTTCAAAATATAATAAGATGCTCCAAGCTGCACAGCACGCTGAGTAATGTTCTCTTGACCGAAGGCGGTCAGCATGATGATCTTCGGCTCCGGCTTCAAATCCATATCGCGCAAGCGCTCCAGAACACCTAATCCGTCCAGGTGCGGCATGATGATATCAAGGATAAGGACATCGGGGATTTTGCGGGCTTCGCTTAGCATTTGAAGCACTTCTTCCCCATTATAGGCGATGCCTGTTACAGTCATATCTTCTTGTTCCGTAATGTACTCGGCAAGCAAATTCGTAAACTCCCTGTTATCATCTGCCAACAACACTTCAATATTCTGCACTGGCTGCTTCCTCCTTAATTATCTCTGCTATTCGAAAATAACATTTATCTTCGCTCCTTTACTGTTTCGACATGCCATTTGAATATCCTTCTGTCGAAAATTATTTTTCTTTATTTTTTTTCGGCATTAGATTATAATTAAATATTTTGTTTCATCGTTCGATCTTTCTCGTTGCCCTTCGACAAAAAATCTTAAGGCTAAACCGCCTTAAGATTATAGGGAAGATTATATCCTTGCTGGGCAACGCCGGAATCCTTAAGCATCCATTCGATGAAGCAGCCATAACCCGATTTGGGATCATTGACGAAGACATGGGTCACTGCACCAACCAGACGGCCATTCTGCACAATTGGGCTGCCGCTCATGCCTTGAACTATACCGCCGGTCTTATCAATCAGCCGGGGATCGGTAATGCGCAGCACCATGCCTTTGGTGGCAGGTCTGTCTTGACGGGCGACATGAATGATTTCCACGTTGAAGCGCTCAACCTGCTGTCCGTCTACAACCGTAAGAATTTGTGCCGGTCCTTCTTTGACCTCATTGCTCATGGCGACCGGAATAGGCTCCTGGTACAGACTATGATCCGGGTTGCGTGTCATTTTACCGAAAATCCCGAAATCAGTGTTGCTCTCCACATTTCCTAGAACCTGGCTCTCCTTCAGGAATTGGGCCCGCTTCTCTCCGGGATCTCCGTCCTGGCTTTTGGAAATGGAGGTGACGCTGGATTGAACAATGTGTCCACTGCCGACAACAATCGGTGTTCCGGTATTCATATCCGTGATGACATGTCCCAGCGCGCCATACACTCCCTGCTCAGGAGCATAAAAGGTTAAGGTGCCTACACCTGCTGCAGAATCGCGGATATACAGACCGAGCCGCCACACTTTGTCATTGCGGTCATACGCCGGCTTCAGCTTCGCTGTATGCTCTTTCCCGGCACGCTTGAATACAATGGTGAGCGATTCATTTGCTTTGCCTGCACGCTCCACCAGCTTGGCTACCTTGGATACCTCGTCCAGCTTCACACCGTCAATGGAGATCATAAGATCACCGGGCAGCAGCCCGCTGTTCTCGCCGGGTGACAGCTTGGATTCATGCGATACTTCAATCAGATGATGGCCTACAACCAAAACGCCTGCGGACTTTACTTTCACACCAATGGTCTGGCCTCCCGGGATGACCTTAAGGTTCCGGGTCTCCCCCTGAACGGCTCGGTCAGGCGGGATATCCAGCGGTGCGGCATAGCTCTGAAGAGGTCCCGTTATGCCCGATAAGCTGAGAAAGAAGGCTAATAAAAGGCCGGGTATTAACTTCCTGAGGTTCGGGTTCAATGGCTGTCACGCTCCCTTTTGCTTCTTTCGCTTGACGAAAAAGGTGGTCGCCAATTGCGTACCTATAAGATAACCTTGCCCCCAGGCTTTTATTACTGTCAATCATTGTCCCGCTTACCCTGCAGCCGCTTTGCTGGCCTCGGCCAGACCGAGCATTTCCTGTGCGTGATGCAAGGTTTTTTCGGTAATTTCCACACCGCCCAGCATCCGGGCCAGTTCCATCACCCGGCCATCATCCGATAGCGATTCGACTTCGGTCATCGTGCGTCCGTCCTCGACTTTTTTGCGGATCAGATACTGATGGTCGGCCATGCAGGCCACCTGCGGCAGATGGGTAATGGAGAACACCTGACAGGTGGACGAGAGCTTGTACAGCTTATCGGCAATCGACTGGGCCGCACGTCCGCTGACCCCGGTATCCACTTCGTCAAAAATCAGAACGGGAATGGCATCATGCCGGGCAAAAATACTCTTCATCGCCAGCATAATCCGCGACAGCTCCCCGCCGGAGGCAATCTTGCCCAGAGGTCTCAGCGGTTCGCCGGGATTCGGGGAGATCATGAACTCTGCACTGTCGATCCCCTGCCGGGTCAGCCGGTAGCGGCGGTCCTGGTATTCAACGCCCCGCGGGTCCTCCAGCGTATCCATTTTGACCTGCAGCGAGGTCCGTTCCATCTGCAGATCCTTCAGCTCACCCTCAACCTGGGCCGCCAGATCAGTTGCGCATTGCCGCCGGGCCCCGCTTAATGCTTCGGCCGCCTCCATTAGCGTATTCAGAAGTCCGTCCCGCTTCACCGTCAGCTTCTCGATATACTCATCCTTGTTCTCCAGCAGATCGGTCTCCCGGCTAATTTGCTCATAATAGGCCAGAATCTGCTCCACGCTGTCCCCATATTTGCGCCGCAGGCCGGAGATCAGATCCAGACGGTTCTCGATATCCTCCAGACGCGCCGGGTTGAACTCAATATCCTCCCGGTAATCGCGAAGCTGAAAAGCGACATCCTCTAGCTGGTAATATGAGGACTGAAGCTGATCGAACACAGCCCGCAGACCCTTTTCATCATAACGTACCGCATCCTCCAGCTTGGAAATCACATTGCCAATCAACTCCAGACCCTGCCGGTCATACAGCAGCTCGTATGCGCCAGAGACGGAATCCATCATTTTCTCGCTGTGGGATAGTTTGACCCTTTCTTCGGCAAGTAATTCATCCTCACCCGGTTTTAGTCTGGCGGAAGAAATTTCCTCCAGCTGAAAACGGTATAAATCAAGCATCTGGTAAGCCTTTTGGCTGGATTCCTGCAGCTCGCGGAGCTCTTTTTCCACCTTGGCAAAAGCGGTATATTTCTCTTGATAGTCCGCCTTAAGCGGTCCGATTACAGCCTCACCGTATGTATCCAGCAGACCCAGATGGCGCTCCGCCTTCAGCAGATTCTGGTGCTCATGCTGCCCGTGAATATTCACAAGCTGCTCGCCAATTTCCCGCAGCATGCTGAGATTCACCATTTGCCCGTTGACGCGCGAGGTGCTTTTGCCAAGGGAGGTGATCTCACGGCGGATAACCAAGTGCTCTTCAGGCTGCGCTGTGATGCCCAGACGCTCCAGCGTTTCCCATACGGGATGGCTGACAGGCAGACTGAACAGCGCCTCCATCTCGGCCTTCTCCGTCCCGTAACGGATGGAATCCGCAGAGCCCCGGCCACCGACCACGAGCCCCAGCGCATCAATGATTATGGATTTACCTGCTCCGGTCTCCCCTGTAAGCACATGAAAACCGGGATAAAAATGCACATCCACCGCTTCAACAACGGCGAGATTGCGGATCGACAACGTTTCTAACACGAATACAGCACCTCCGAAAAGATGTATGCAGAATGTATGTTATAACAAGGTAAGCGGTACTGCTGATAACAACGTACTAGGAAATATACCCCATGATCTGTGAAATGACGTTTTTGCTGTCCTCCGGCTGGCGACAAATAATCAGGATGGTATCATCGCCGGAAATGGTCCCCATAATCTGCGGCCAATCAATATTGTCAATCAGCGCTGCAACAGAGTTAGCCGTTCCCGGAAGGCATTTCATCACCACAAGGTTGGCGGAATAATCAATATGCACAAAATTGTCCACCAGCACGCGCTTCAGCTTCTGCGTCGGGTTATAACGCTGGTCTGTAGGCAGGGAATATTTGTAGCGGCCGTCGTCCATTGGGACTTTGATCAGCAGCAGCTCCTTAATATCCCTTGACACTGTAGCCTGGGTTACCTGGAAGCCGGCCTCGCGCAGCGCCTCAACCAGATCATCCTGCGTCTCAATTTCCTGTTGCGTAATGATTTCACGTATTTTAATGTGCCTGTGTCCCTTCATTGTTGCCTCCCATATTTTAAAAGTTTGAGCCTTAATTGGATTCTCCATCGTCTTTGCCGAGCTTGATCTCATGGATCACGGAGGTGGCGGTGTTGACATACAGCACTCCGCTGCATTCAGGATAGATCAGCAGATAGGGCAGCAGGGCGTCGCGAAGTCCGCTTCCGGTAAGCTCCAGTGCTTTGCGCGGGCGAGACAGAATCACCAAATAGAAGCGGTCTCTGTCTTCTTCCTTGCTGGCCACGTAATCAATGAACAGCCTGCTGTACATGGAGGTCCCATCCACCTTGAAGGACAAGGGGATTTTCAATTTGCCGCCAATCACTTCATAACCTGCCGCTTCCAGCAAGTCGATGGATGGTGAGGGCAAAATGTCCTTGTTGATCGGCACCCGGTCCTTCATAAAAGAACGCGGAGAGCTTTGCAGCCATATGTAAAACCGGTAAATGACAAATATTGCGACCACCAGTCCAATTAACACCATCACGGCCTGATCCGAGCCCGCCAATTCCATCACCTCGGTGACTAATTCGCTTGAGGGCCGGTGAAATCCTGCTTATTACAGCCTAGTTTGCCCAGAATTCGCAGATGGGGGGACAAGGGTCTAGTCGTACTGCGGGGAATGTTTGGATTTCCGGCCGCTACCGCTCCTCCAATTCCAAACTTCCCCTCCGTACTTCTACCCTTGTTTATGTTTTTTAAGTACAGTTTAAAAAGACTGGATTAAGCAAAAGAAACTCATCGTTTCTTCGATGAGTTTCCAGAGTTACTGACTTTGAAGGTGTTCGCGGCTTCCCCGATCACTGTATCGGCGAGCGCTGCGAAATCCTCCGGCTTACGGCCCCCGGCTGCATCATGCTCCCCTGCTGCAGTCTCCACAGTATCGGGAAGCAGCTTCCAGTGTGCCAAAAACTCTATATTCCCTTCCCCGCCGGTGATCGGAGAAAAGGTTAAGCCTTCCAGACGGTAGCCCAGCTCTGCGGCCATGCCCAGCACATTCATCAGCACTTCCTTGTGGACAGCCGGTTCACGGACTACGCCGGATTTGCCTACCTTTTCCCGTCCGGCCTCGAATTGCGGCTTGATCAGCGCAGCAATATCTGCCGGACGATTAAGCAGCGCCTTAAGCGGCGGCAGGATAATCTTCAGGGATATAAATGAGACATCTATGCTAGCAAAATCTGGTACAGGCCCTTGCAGATCAGGAGGCGTCATGTAGCGGAAATTCGTCTGCTCCATTACAGTTACCCGCTTATCATTGCGCAAGCTCCAGTCCAGTTGGTTATAGCCGACATCAATAGCGTAAACATGGCTCACTCCATTCTGGAGGGCACAATCGGTAAAGCCGCCTGTAGAAGAGCCGATATCCAGCATGGTACGCCCGTTCAGATCAATGCCAAACTGCCGCAGCGCCTTCTCCAGCTTCAGTCCGCCCCGGCTGACATAAGGGTGCACTGCACCTTTAACCCTCAAGGCAGCACTGCGCGGCACCTTCATGCCGGCCTTCTCAATCCGCTCTTCATCTGCAAGCACAAGACCGGCCATAATGGCGGCCTTGGCCTTCTCGCGGCTCTCGTAAAAGCCTTGTTCCACTAACAATACATCTATCCGTTCTTTTGGGTGTTCCATGGTCATCTCCTGATTGTTCTTCATGTTACCGCTTCGACGTTCCTGCTTCAGGAGGTTGAAGTTGTCTTGTAGGAATACGCGCTTAATGCCTTCATCGCCTTAATCCGGCCCATTACGGCTTCAACGGTAAGTCCGGTCTCCTGGCGCTGTTCCTTAACGGAGCCATGTTCGACAAAAACATCCGGTACGCCCATCAATTGAACCCGCGCATCATAAATTTCATGCTCCGCATAAAATTCAAGCACTGCACTGCCCAGGCTTCCCGCCTGGCTGGCTTCTTCCAGCACGATCATTCCGGTTCCGGCCCCAGCCAGATCCAGCAGCATGGAGCTGTCAAGCGGCTTCAGGAACCGTGCATTGACAACGCCCACCTGAATGCCCTCACGCTTAAGCTGCTCCGCTGCTTCCTCGGCCACCTGAACCATCGGGCCGCAGGCCAGCACAGCATAATCATCGCCAGGGCGCAGGCGCTCCCAGGAGCCAATCGGCAGAACCTTCAGCTCGGCATCCAGCGCGACCCCTGTTCCGTTAATGCGCGGATAACGGTAGGCAATCGGCCCGTCGTTATACTCAAGCGCCGTCTTCATCATATGGCGCAGCTCATTTTCATCCTTCGGCATCATCATTACCATGTTGGGGATGTGCCGCATAAAGGCGATGTCGTATACGCCCTGGTGTGTCTCGCCGTCGGCGCCCACAAAGCCCGCACGGTCAATGGCGAACATAACATTGGCGTTATGACGGCAGATATCATGTACAATCTGATCATAAGCCCGCTGCATAAAGGTCGAGTAGACGGCGTATATCGGCTTCAGCCCTTCCATCGCCAGCGCCGCGCAGAGTGTAGCTGCGTGTTGCTCGGCAATGCCGACATCAATCATCCGGTCGGGAAACTCCTTGGCGAACGGGAACAGACCGGAGCCGCCCGGCATCGCCGGAGTCACAGCAATGAGCCTCTTGTCTTCGCGGCCCAATTCAATCAGCGTCTCGCCGAACACTTCGGTGTACATCGGAGTGCCTACCGCCTTCAGGGACTGACCGGATTCAATCTTGTAAGGGGAGATGGCATGCGATTTATAGAAATCGGTTTCAGCAGGTTTGTAGCCTTTGCCTTTCGTGGTCAGAACGTGCACCAGGACAGGCCCGGATACATTATCCGCCTGATGGAAGGTATCAATCAGCTTCTCCACGTCATGGCCGTCAACCGGTCCAAGATATGTAAAGCCAAGCTCCTCGAACAGTACGCCTGGAACCATCATATATTTAAGACTGTCCTTCACATTCTGGGCGGTCTTGGCCAGCCTTCCGCCGATGGCAGGAATTTTCTTGAGCAGGCCTTCTACTTCATCCTTGGCCCTCAAGTAATGGCGGTCCGAACGGATTTTGCTCAAATAATTGTGCATCGCCCCTACATTCGGAGCAATGGACATCTCGTTGTCATTCAGGATAACCATCAGCTTACGCTGTTCATGGCCGATATGGTTCAGCGCTTCAAACGCCATCCCGCCGGTCAGCGCCCCATCCCCGATTACAGCGATAACCTTGTTGTCCTCGCCTTTCAGGTCACGGGCCATCGCCATCCCTATTGCTGCGGACAGGGAGGTGCTGCTGTGTCCGGCCTCCCATACATCATGCTCGCTCTCTGAGCGTTTCACGAAGCCGCATAATCCGTCCTTTTTGCGCAGCGTGTCAAAACGGTCCTGGCGTCCGGTCAGAATCTTATGCACATAAGCCTGATGGCCAACGTCATAGATCATTTTGTCCCGAGGGCTGTTATAACAGTAATGCAGGGCCAGCGTGAGTTCCACTACCCCGAGATTCGATCCGAGGTGTCCGCCAGTTACCGTAAGCTTCTCGATCAGAAACCGGCGGATCTCCTCCGCAAGGGTAGCCAGCTCCTCGACTGACAAAGATTTAAGTTGCTGCGGATCATTTATTTGTGGAAGCAGCACGAGTATTCCCCGCTTTCCTAGATGTTGTAAATTATATATAAATCCCATTATAACACAAATGAAACGGCCGTCGAAACACAGCCGCTCCAGAATTTGATGCTAATGATCGCGCGCCATAAGATATTCCGCAATGTCCAGCAGACGCGTATTGTCCTGAAAGCCGCCTTCCAGCACTGCATTTCGCGCAGCTTCCGTCAGTCTCTTCACCTCTTCGCGGGAGGCTTCCAGCCCGATGAAATAAGGGTAAGTGACCTTTTGCTGCTTGATGTCGCTGCCTGTTTTTTTGCCGAGCTTGCCCTCGTCGCCAACGAGATCAAGAATATCATCCTGAATCTGAAAGGCCAGTCCAATGTGGGTCCCAAAATCACGCAGCGCTTCGAGCTGTCTGTTGTCCGCACCTGCAATCCGTCCGCCAGCCATCAGGGAGAAAATGATCAGATCCCCCGTCTTATGACGGTGGATATACTGCAGCTGCTGCAGATCGGTAAGCCCCTGCTCGCCTTCCATATCGGCGATCTGGCCTCCAACCATGCCGCGCGGCCCGGACATTTCAGCCAAGTCCTCAACGACGGAAAGTACACTTTCCGCAGAAGCGCCATGTCTCCGGGAAGCCTGGACCACGCTGTAAAAAGCATGGGTAAGCAGCGCATCCCCAGCCAGAATAGCGGTAGCCTCTCCGAATACTTTATGGTTTGTCAGCTTGCCGCGCCGGTAATCGTCATTATCCATAGCCGGCAGATCATCATGGATCAGCGAGTAGGTATGTACCATTTCAATTGCCGCAGCTACCGGCAGCGCCGCCTCGCGGCGGCCTCCTAACGCTTCACAGGCGGCAACGACAAGCAGCGGGCGCAGGCGCTTGCCACCGGCCTGCAGCGAGTAATTCATTGCATCCTTCAGCTTGCCTGGAACCTGCCACTGCAAAGGGAAGGTGCTCTCCAGCTCATTCATGACCAGCGCGCTGATCTCGGCGATATATCCGCTCAACGGCTGACGCTTTTCAGCACTCTCCGCTTCCGGCATCTGCTCAAATCGGCTCATCGCTGTCACCTTCCAGCCGGGCACCGAACGGTTTCTTGCGCAGCTCCCCGTCCATCTCAGTGATCATTTCGATCTTGCGCTCCACCTGCTCCAGCTTGCTTCCGCAAAGCTGCGACAGCTTCATGCCCTGCTGGAACAAATCAATTGCCTTCTCCAGGGGAACGTCGCCATGCTCAAGCTCACGCACGATTTCTTCCAGCCGTTCCATCGCGCCCTCAAAATCCAGTTCAGCTTCCTTCGCCATTCGTTATGCCATCCTCCTTCATTCCCCATACCTGACAGCTTAGCTGTCCGTCATTCAGCTTTATGTTGACCACATCGCCAAGCTCTACTTCCTTCAGCGATTTGATTAAATGCTCTTCCTTCTCGTCGTAGACGAGGCTGTAGCCCCGCGACATCACCTTAAGCGGGCTGAGCGCATCGAGCTGGCGCAGCTCGGCTGCGAAGCGCGAGCGCTTCTCCTGCAGGCGCGCCTGCATCGCACCCGCAAGCTCGCGGGTGATGCTCTCTGTGCGCTGCCGGGCCGCATTGACACTGCCCAGCGGGTGGAACCGCTGCAGGCTGTGATGCAGCACGGCCTGGCGCTCCCGCGCGCGGCCGTGCCGGGTCTCTGCTGCGCGGCGCAAGGCCGCGCGCAGCATGTCCAGCCGCTGCGCGTGCTGGGCCAGCTGGCGGCGCGGGCCGACCAGCGCCAGCGAGCGCTGCAGCGAAGCCAAGCGCTCGCCGCCGCGCTGCGAGCGGCGCAGCAGCCCTTGCCGCAGGCGCTGCTGCGCTGTGCGGAGCTGCGCCGCCAGCTCGGCGGCGTGCGGCACAGCCAGCTCGGCCGCCGCCGTAGGGGTCGCCGCCCGAAGATCGGCGGCGAAGTCGGCGATTGTGAAGTCGGTCTCGTGGCCGACGGCCGAGATGACCGGAATGCCGGAGGCCGCAATCGCCCGGGCTACGGCCTCCTCGTTGAAGGCCCACAGCTCCTCCAGGGAGCCGCCGCCACGGCCGACGATGAGCACGTCGGCCTCACCCATGGCGTTCAGGTTCTGGATGGCCTTCACAATGGAAGGCCCCGCGCCTTTGCCCTGCACCAGTACGGGGTAGAGCACAATTGCCACCTGCGGGAACCGCCGCTGCAGGGTGATAATGATATCCCGCACAGCCGCGCCCGTTGGGGAGGTTACTACCCCGATACAGCGCGGAAACCGCGGCAGCGGCCGCTTGCGCGCCGCTGCGAACAGTCCTTCCAGCTCCAGCTTGTTCTTAAGCTGCTCATAGGCCAGGTACAGGCTTCCGATTCCGTCGGGCTGCATATGCGTTGCATAGAACTGGTACTGCCCGTCCCGCTCATATACAGTCACATTGCCTCTGGCAATGACCTTGGCGCCTTCCTTGGGGACAAACGGCAGCCGCTGGTTATGGGATGCGAACATAATGGACTTAATCCGGCTGCTCTCATCCTTAAGCGTGAAATACATATGCCCGCTGCCGTGGTGCGTAAAATTGGAGATTTCTCCGCGAACCCACACATCGGAGAGAACCACATCCGAATCCAGCTTCATGCGGATATAACGGTTAAGCTCTTTTATCGAATAGACCTGCCGCTCTGCCGCCATAAACCGGGCCTATTCCTTATCCAGGCCGCGGCGGCGTTTCGCTGCAATCAGCGTATTGTTCATCAGCATCGTAATCGTCATCGGTCCAACGCCGCCCGGCACAGGTGTAATGTATCCCGCAACTTCCTTGGCGCTCTCATAATCCACATCTCCAGCCAGCTTGCCGTTGTCCAGACGGTTCATTCCAACATCAATGACAACCGCACCCGGTTTCACAAAAGAACCGTCAATGAAGTTGGCGCGGCCGATAGCTACGACCAAAATATCCGCTTGGCGGCTAAGCTCGGCGATGTTCGCGGTACGCGAGTGGCACATCGTTACCGTAGCATTCTCGCGCTGCAGCAGCAGGGAGACCGGTTTGCCGACGATGTTGCTGCGGCCGATAACGACCGCATGCTTGCCGGACATTCCGGTGCCGGTCCGCTTAATCAGCTCGATCACGCCGGCAGGGGTGCAAGGGAGCAGGCTGTCGTCCCCGATGACCAGATTGCCCACGTTGATCGGATGGAAGCCGTCAACATCCTTTTCTACCGCGATAGCATTAATTACTGCCTTCTCGTCAATATGCTTAGGAAGGGGAAGCTGAACCAGAATACCGTCAATTTCATCACGGCTGTTCAGCTCTTCGACGAGCGCCAGCAGCTCTTCCTGGCTAGTGGAAGCATCCAGTCTGTGCACTTCGGAATGGAAGCCCAGCTCTGTGCTCGATTTCTCTTTATTACGAACATAGACCTGAGAAGCCGGATCTTCACCGACCAGCACGACAGCAAGACCGGGCTTTACGCCCTGCTGAGCAAGGAAGGCAACCTCCCGGGCAATGTCGATACGAATTTCGTCAGATACTTGTTTACCGCTGATGATTGCTGCTGTCATGTAATTCTCTCCCCTTTGATCTGCTTTTGAGATTTTGCCTATACAGGTTGAACTATAGCTTTCATATTGGGGTCTGGTCGTAACTGCGGGGAATGTTTGGACTTCCGGCCGCTGCCCGTCTGCAGATTTCTTGATTATAACCGCTCTTCGCGGTAGAAATCCGCATACAGCCTATGCTTCCGATGCCAGCTTTCCTACGGAAAGCTCTCAGGCGGTCGCTACCGCTCCTACAGTTCCAAACTTCCCCTCCGTCACTTCGGCCCTTTTCATATTTTCTTTAGTTCAACTTATATAGCTTGTAATATTCTATCGTAAGTCCCGCCTTGTGAGCAGGCGACCAATCAAAACCTACAGTTCTGTCTTCAGTGTATCAAGCTCCTGAATCATCTTGCCCAGCACGCCGTTCACGAATTTACCGGAATCCTCGGTACCGAAATGCTTGGCCAAATCAATCGCCTCATTGACGGCAACCTTGGCCGGAACATCATTTGCAAATACCATTTCAAAGGTAGCCAAACGCAAAATCTGGCGGTCCACCCGGGAGAGACGGCTCATCTGCCAGCCCTTCAGGTAATGCTCCAGCATGTCGTCAATGGCCAGCTTGTGCTCCCACACGCCATTTACATGCTCCACCACATAAGCCTTCAGTTCGATTTCATCTGTAATGACATGCTCGGTCTCGTTCTCCTCCGAAGCTTCAGCAATCAGCATTTCTACCGCTTCCGCACTTTCCACATCATTCATTTCCATCTGATACAGGCTTTGGACAATAATTTCTCTCGCTAAACGTCTCTTCATCTGATCCTCCTACAATCTTCTTTCGCAAACTTATATTTAAAAAATCCACTTTCACGCGGGTCAGGCTGCCTAATTTCGTAAGTTCAGCTTCAATAATTGTATTTCCTGCAACTATTTTCGGCTTAATGGAGCAGATTCTATCCCTAATTGCATTTCGTACAATTAAAAATCAGAAAAAATCCATTTCTTACGCTAATGGCCGTATTTAATTGTGCGAAATACAGTTAAAACAGAAATGAAGCATAATTACGGAGTTTTAATTGCACAAACTGCAACTACACCGCAGAGGTACTATCTCGTCTTCAAAAACTCCCACCAAAACCCTTCTCCCGCAGAAAGCGGCATTCACAAAACACCATTTTCCTAGCAAATCCTAACTAAAAAAACCGCGCAGCCCTTCTCCGGCAGATCAGGCAACTTAGACGAACGGGTTCCAGGCTCCGGGAGAAAAGGCTATCGCGGTTCACTTGAAGGGACGCCAGCGTCCGGACAACCGCTCAATCAGCTCCTGCCATTGAAACAGAGGAGGCTGCGCGGTATCCTTTCTTTTGCCGAGCGTATATCCGATGAACACTACCAGTGCAAAGAACAGCATATCCCAAAAACCGCTAATCAAATAAATCAATCCGAGAACGACGCCGAAGGTGACTCCGGCAATCCTACCCCCGTGACTTTCCCATAGTGCTTTCCAAAACATAAGGGAAACTCACCTCTATTCCACTCGACTTTTGAAGCTTGGAGACTGTGTGAGGTTAGCAATGTATACCGAGACATCAGCCACTGGAATCCCGGTCGTTTCCTGCACAAAATCATGCACCTGGCGCTGTACCTCTGTAGTCAGCAGCGGCAGAGAGTTCTCTCCGTCCACTACCGCGCGGATCATGATCTCAAGACCGGCCTGGGAGACGCGGATGCGCGACTTCAGATCTCTGATTCCTTTGACTTTGCCGGCTGCCTTCAGGCTCAGATTCTCAATAGTTTCCATGGAGATTTGAATATCCCCGTATTCTGTACGCTGGTCAACCGAAGGCAGGGAAGCACGGTCGCGGCGCAAGGAAATGTAGAAGAACCGGAGGCTGAGCAGGAACAGAATGACTGCAATGGCGATGGCGGTAATGTACGCCGCAGGCCCATCCTTTATCTCAAGGGAGTCAGGAATGGCACCGCTTAAGAGGAGGATGGCAATTACAGATAATATTCCGATGCTTAAGCTGTAGAGGAACAGCAGAAGCCTGTCCAAAATTTTTGCCACGAGTCTCATAACCTCCTTAAATTAGAGTAAACCCTCGACGGTGCTGTCGGGGGTTTATGGAAGACGCTGGTCTTATTTCACGCGGAGAACCGCTTCCGTTTCTTCGTTCTTGTCAGAAGCGCTGCTGGTCTTGAACTGCACGTCATGGATATGCACATTCACTTCAACAACGGTCAGACCGGTCATGGTCTCGATGGAGCGTTTCACGTTGCGCTGAATTTCTCCAGCTACTTCCGGCAGACGGTTGCCGTACTCAATGATAACGGACACATCCACGGCAGCCTCACGCTGTCCAACCTCAACCTTTACGCCCTTGGACATGTTCTTGCGGCCGAGAAGCTCTACGATGCCTCCGGCAAAACCGCCGCTCATGCCTGCCACGCCTTTAACCTCTACGGTTGCCAAACCTGCGATAACCTCGATTACCTCAGGAGCAATCTGGATCTCGCCAATTTCCGTACGTTCAAATTCTGTCGGCAATGTACTCATTATGGACTTCACACCTTTCGAAGAAAAAGTTGTTCAATATTTCAAGCGCAAAGCACGTCTCTTATTAAACATACTATATCATTTGACGAACTTTATGACAAACAATGCGAAGCCGTCCTAAATTTCATATTCCTCCAGGAATTTAATATCAAAATTACCTGACAAGAATACCGGATGCTCCAGTAATTTCTGGTGGAATGAGATCGTGGTATGTATGCCATCCACAGCAAATTCCGAGAGCGCACGCTTCATCTTGGCGACAGCTTCCTGGCGGGTCGGGGCCCAGACAATCAGCTTGGCGATCATTGAGTCATAAAAAGGAGAGATCGTATATCCAGGATATGCGGCGCTGTCCACCCGTACACCCAAGCCTCCTGGCGGCAAGTAAAAATTGATCTTGCCTGGTGACGGCATGAAATTCTTCTCCGGATCTTCCGCATTGATGCGGCATTCAATGGACCAGCCATTGATAACGATATCTTCCTGAGTAAATGACAAAGGATGGCCTTCCGCCACGGAAATCATTTCTTTGATTAAGTCAACGCCCGTGACCATCTCGGTCACCGGATGCTCCACTTGAATCCGGGTGTTCATTTCCATGAAATAGAACTGCCCGTCCGGTCCAAGCAGGAACTCCAGCGTGCCCGCGCCCGAGTAATTTACGGCCTGTGCGGCGCGCACAGCCGCCTGGCCCATGGCTTCGCGGATTTCCGGAGTCAGAACGGAGCAGGGAGCTTCTTCAATGAGCTTCTGGCGGCGGCGCTGAACGGAGCAGTCGCGCTCTCCCAGATGAACGACATTGCCATGTTTATCGGCAATAATCTGAATCTCCACATGCTTCATGCCTGTGAGGAATTTCTCCAGGTACACCCCGGCATTGCCGAAGGCCTTCTGGGCTTCCTGCTGGGCAGCGGTAATCTGCTTCACCAGCGATTCCTCATCCTCGGCAATGCGGATACCCTTGCCTCCGCCGCCTGCGGTTGCCTTTACGATGATTGGATAGCCGATATCCCGGCCCAGCATTACGGCCTCCTCAACATCGCCTACAAGCCCGTCAGAGCCCGGAATAATAGGGACTCCGGCCAGCTTCATGGTTTCCTTGGCGACCGCCTTGTCCCCCATACGGGTAATAGCATCTGGCGAAGGACCGATAAAGGTAATGTTGCAGGATTCACAAATCTCTGCGAAATCCGCATTTTCGGCCAAAAATCCGTAACCCGGATGAACGGCATCGCATTCCGTCAGCGTGGCCACGCTCATAATATTGGTAAAGTTCAGATAGCTGTCCTTGGACGGCATCGGACCGATACAGTACGCTTCATCAGCCAGCCGGACATGCAGCGAATCCCGGTCAGGCTCCGAATAGACAGCGACGGTGGAAATGCCCATTTCACGGCAGGCCCGGATAATGCGGACCGCGATTTCTCCGCGATTGGCAATCAACACTTTTTGAATGTTCATTCGTTTCCTCCCAAAGTTTAACGAAGCTTGCAAGCTCCTCTTGATTCTGTCGGCAGTTATTCCGGTCTCACCAGGAACAGCGGCTGGCCGTATTCCACAAGCTGGCCGTTCTCCGCAAGTACAGACACGATTTCGCCTCTTACTTCTGCTTCCAGCTCATTCATCAGCTTCATAGCTTCAATAATGCAGACCGTTGATTTCTCGCTGACCCGGTCGCCTACGTTCACGAAGTTCGAAGCTTCCGGGGAAGCCGCACTGTAGAAGGTCCCCACCATTGGAGAGACGATTTTATGTAATGCGCCTTCAGCGGAAGAAGCCGGGGCTTGCTGTACTGCCGGAATCTCGGTGACAACCGGAGGTGCTGCATGCAACGGACTTTGCGGCTGCGGGGCTGGCGTAAAGGGCTGGGCATAAGGAATCGCCTGAATTGCCGTTCCATCAGCTTCAGGGCGATCCGGTTTGCGGATAGCCAGCTTCATTCCTTCGCTTTCGATCTCCAGTTCGTGTACGGAGGAGGTCTGGTCCAGTAATTTAATCAATTCCTTAATCTCGCTTAACTTGAACATTTAATAGTTCACTCCTTCAGCTTTCTCTCGAAGCTTGCGATTTCACTTGAATCGCTTTCAGATATCCGCTTCTTACAACACTTATTCTTCTTACATTCCCAGATAACTTTATGTATTATATCACAAACGCTAGAAATGGAAAGAGCCCGGGATAACCCGAGCCCTTTCGGCAAATTCTTCTATTTTCTCCAGCGGTACATCGCATTATTACTTCTCGGATACATATTGGACCCGGATCTTGTCCTGGGTAATGCTGAGCTCCTTCATTACAAGATCAACGATTCCGACCGCCTGCTTCACATCAAGCTTATTGCTTTGGACCACAACGGTATACGTGTTGCCCGATTCCTCCTTGACAATCGCTTCACCGTATTTTTGCTGCAGCTTCTCTTCGATTCCAGTAATTTTGGATTCTTTTTCCTCCAGCTTGCTGAGCTGTTCCTTGGCAACCGCATTTTCAGCCGGGGTCTTATCCATGTCGTTAATCACGGCAAGCAGATCATTGTAGTCCTTCTGATTCTTTTGCTCGCGTTCATAGAGATAGTTGTTGAACATGCTGCTGGCCGAAACGCTTTGGGAGGCTACTTCGTCCAAAATTGCAGCATCGTCCTTTGCCTGGGTCTTCTCAGTATTGGCTGCGGCGGTATCTTTAGCTTCTTTTGAGCTATCTTCGGCGGTTTTTTTATCATCTTTGGATGTGTTAGCGGCATCCGCCGTTTTGCTTGCATCCTCTGTAACGGTATTAGCAGCGGTTTTTCCGGCATCTGCAGTGGAGCTGTCTTTATCGGCCGCAGCAGCCTTGTCATCAGCGGAAGCCGTCTGCTTGCTGTCATCTGTACCGGCTTCGGTACTGCCTGCATCGGCGCTGACGCCTTGTGTAGTCACTTCGTTAACAACCAATCCGCTGTCAAGAGCGGTGGACTGCGCCCCATCCCCACCCTTCAACGTGTCAACTTGAACGCTCCCCGCTGTTTCTTTTGGAATGGAGGCTCCTGTGTCTTCCGTGAATAAGTAGTAGGCGGAGAGCACCACCATCAAGCTGAGCATGGAAACCAACCAAATTGTTTGTCTTTTGCCCTTCATTTTTATTCCTCCTAAAGTTTTGTTAGCGTACGCTTCGTGAATCCGCTTCGCAAAATCAGCTTCGGAAGCATATGCTTGTGTTTCGAACTGCACCTGCTTATCTGCTGCCTGTTTATGCGGGCTTGCTACTCCTGCTTGCGCGGAACTACGGAAATGCGGTAGCCCGGCACGTTCAGGCCTTTTTCGATTGCCTGTTCTATGAGTCCACGGACGACTTTGTTCTCCGCCCCCTTGGCGACAACCAGCACGCCGCGCACCTGGGGTTTGATCCGTTTGGTAACGATCGGGGTTTCGTTGCCTGACTGGCTGTAAGTGACGATTTCACCATCCCTTGTATACTGGGTGGTATGCCGCTTGCCGCCGCTGGCATCGGTCTCTTCGCTCTGCTGCTGCGAGTCGTTCATGTTCCGCTGCACAACGACTTCCTCTGTGGAATCCACTGTGACCATGATGTCCACTGTGCCGACACCAACGATTTTCTCCAGGATTTCCTTTGTGCGGTCCTCCATTGCCTGTTCTATGCTGTCAAAAGAATCTGAGGCTGTGCCGCCGCCCTGCTGCAGGGCCGACTGCGAGCTTTCAACCGGCGGCGGCTCACGCCCCGTATTCTCGCTGTCCAGCTTCTTCACATTCACGAAGGAGTTGAACAGCATGATCGCTACACCGAGCAGCCCGAGAATGATCAGCCAACGGAATGTATTACTCCGCTTCGAACTGCCGGAAGCGCCGCCTCCTGCCCATTGCTCCAATTTTTTCAGCCATTTGCCCATCTCTTATCCCTCCTGCAGTAACGCTGTAGGTAATTCTTATAATTTCGCTGCACCGGTTCGGCTGCTCTTCACCTCAATCACTCCCCGGTCCAGATTCCAATTCTGCTCCAGCAGCTTGATGATCGACTCGGTTTGGCCTGTGTCCGTACCGGCCCCCGCAGTGCCGCTGCCGTTATCCGGCGAACCCGCAGAAGCTGTCCGGGATGCATCATCCGCTTCCTTGTCAGCGCCAACGTTAACCTGCACCGGTGCCACTGGCGCAATTACAATCGGCTCTGAAGCCGCTGATCCGGTAGCAGTGCCCGAAGCTCCCATGTTGCCGCTGCCTGCTCCGGCAGCCGGAACCGCTGCCGGCAGGGCAACTGTCACCGAGGCAATCACGGGAACCATTTCTCCGCTGAGGCCGCTTTGGGATTTTCCCATGCCCAGTGTCACCGTAACCTTGGCTCCCTGCACGCCGGTGCTGGAAGCGATCTGATCCCGCATCTGTCCTGCCACCTCTTCGGCAGCAAGCTTCAGGCTTTGCTCTTGCGCACCCGCTGCCAGCAGCCTGCCGTCCGCCAGAATTTTCTCCAGGGAGCCCGCACCTTTTCCCGCTCCTGACAGCAATCCGCCATCCTTCTCCTGCTGCTTCATTGCCAGACTCAGCTCGCCTGTGGCGTCCCCCTTCAGCATGGACACGATTGGGCTCAGTATGGTCAGCAGCACCAGCAGGCTGAGCACCAGCCTGGCGTAACGCTCCATGGATTTGCTCGGCAGCAGCATTTCCACGAAAGCGGCCATCAGCACCACCAGAATAAGCTCCCGCAGCCATCCGCCCAACCAGGTCATCGTATACCTCCTTCAAGTGTTTTGAGCAGTACACCCTCGACTCAGCTTCGAAAAATCTTCCCCCTCACCTCATCATGACGGTGACATTGCCCGCGGTCAGCATAATCGTGACGGCCAGAAAGAACATCAGCGATACGGCGGCCAGCGCCGCAAAGACGTAGATCATGCTTTTGCCGATGGTCTGCAGGCAGGACACAATCGGTGTCTCTCCCAAAGGCTGCATCACGGCGGCTGCCACGTTGTAGATCAAGGCGAGCACCAGTATTTTAATGGCCGGAAAAGCACACAGGAACAAAATGATAATGACGCCCGATAGCCCGATGGCATTCTTCACCAGGAGCGACGCCGAAATGACGGTGTCGGTAGCGTCCGCGAACATTTTGCCGATGACCGGCACGAAATTTCCTGAAATATATTTGGCGGCGCGGATGGTCACTCCGTCCGTCACCGAGCTGGTAATCCCCCTGACAGAGATCACGCCGAGGAATACGGTCAGCAGCACCCCCAGCAGTCCGGCTCCGATATTACGCAGCAGATTGGCAAGCTGGGTCAGCTTGTATTTGTCCGACATCGCGCTCACCAGATGCAGCACCGCCGAGAAGAACAGCAGCGGAAAAACTATGGTATGAATGAGCGAACCCACGGTGTGGATCATGAAGACAATCAGCGGATGGGTGACGGATACCGTGACGATATTCCCCATGGAAGCCAGCAAGGCGAACAGCAGCGGAATCATCGCCATCATGAAGTCGATCATCCGGTCGATGGCATCCTTGGCATAGCCGATAGCGATATTGAAGCTGTTGACAGCAATGACCAGCACCACCATGTAGCAGAGCATGTAGGCGATTTTACTGACGGATTTGCGTTCAAAAGCGGTCTGCAGCGTCTCCAGAATCATACTGAGCACACTGATCATTACAATCGTGACCAGCAGCTTGCCGTTGTACAGCACCTCATGCCACATGAAGGATGTGAGCCCGGACAGGATGCTTTTGAAGCTCAGGCCGCCTTCGCCCGGCAGCAGCATATCCATGAGCGAAGGCGTTTTGCCTTCCGGAAAAAATCCCCCGTAGTCCTTCATCAGTTGATCCCAGTACGACTCCACCTCACCTGTGGGCAGGTTCTGTACCTGGCCTTTTACCCACTGGTCAACCGGGGAGGAGCCTCCCTGAGTTGAAGGCTGCGGAGACGGAGACGGGGCTGCTCCGGAAGCAAGCGCAGTTCCCGAACACCAAAGCAGCAGCAGGCAAGGCAGAAGCAGCAGGATCGTTTTTAGTTTTGGAGGCCGAAAAACCAAGCGCGCCTGCATACCTTTTCCTCCCGCCTCCGAATTTGGTTAGCTTCTTATGTCTCACGGGTCAAGCGGGCAGAAGCTTCATCACCGTTTCGATAATAATGCTGATGATCGGCACGGCCAGCACCATGATCAGCACTTTGCCTGCCAGCTCTATCTTGGAGGCAATCGACTCCTGCCCGGCATCGCGCACAATCTGCGCCCCGAACTCTGCGATATAGGAAATCCCGATGATTTTGAACACAGTTTTGATATAGATCATTTCCATCCCGGAAGACTCCGCCACCCGCTCCAGCGTCCCCAGAACCGTTCCGATTTTGCCGATCAGGAAGAGGAAGATCAGAATGCCGGCGGCAGTGGTCAGCAGGAAGGCGAACATCGGCTTTTGTTCCTTCAGTACAAGGATCAGGACGGTCGACAAGAGCCCAATTCCCACCACTTGAATAATCTCCATAGCCTTGGCCTATTGAAAAAGAAAAATGGATTTGATTTCATGCAGCAGGCCGTCCAGCATGCGGATGACCATAAAGAGCACGATGATAAAGCCGACAATCGTTACCCAGTGGGCGATTTCCTCTTTTCCCATCTGCTTAAGCACCGTGTGGATCATGGCAATGATGATGCCGATGCCGGCAATCTGAAAGATCGCGTTGACTTCAATATTCATTCCTGGCACCTCGCTAAAAGATCAATATGACGATCAATGCTCCAAGCAGCAGACCCAGGCTTTTGCTCATTTTTTCATATTTGCCCTGATCTTCTCTGGCCACTGTCTCCTCCTGCTTCAACTGCTGCAAAGCCAGCTTAATATGAGTGCTCTGATTCGACCTGTCGCTGGTGCCCAGCGTGCAGCTAAGCTGCCGGAGAATTTCCTTCTCCGTTCCTTTCAGGGAGGCCGCCTTCCAATGGGCATCCATCGCCTTGCGAATCGCTTCTTCGGCGCTGCGGTCCAGCGGCGGACTCATCTCAGCGGCGGCTGTGAGGAAAAAGGCCTGCAGCGGCTCCTTCGACTGCTGCCCGATCCGGCGGAGCGCCTCCGGCAGCGGGGTGAAGCCGTACTGGATTTCAGTCTCCAGCCGCTGCAGGGCAGCGATCAAGCCTCTAATGTGCCTGGGCCGGTCAGCGTATTGTGCAGCCCTTTTGAACCCTGCCAGCGTGGCGGCCAGTACAATTAACACGGCTCCGAACAGCTTAAGCATGGCTGTCACCACCCAGCCGTTCCTCGGGCGAGACCAGCAGCAGCCCGCGCTTCTGCCCGTCCAGGATGCGGAAGATCAGCCCCTTCTCCGTACGGTGGAGAATGACATAACGCTCGAACATTTGGTGCTCCAGCAGTCCCCCCAGGGCGGGCCGCCGGGCCAGCTCGGACACTTCCTTGCCGTGGGCCGAAGCGACAACCGAGATGCCGGCATGCAGCGCTTCGGTAACCGCTTCGGCGTCTTCAGGACGGCCGATCTCATCGGCGATGAGCACATCGGGAGAGAGCGAGCGGATCATCATCATCATGCCTTCGGCTTTGGGACAGCCGTCGAGGATGTCCGTCCGCGGGCCGACATCAAACGCGGGAATCCCGCGGCGGCTGCCCGCGATTTCCGAGCGCTCATCTACGATGCCGACCTTCAGTCCAGGCCGGACGCCCTCGCGCCCGCTTCCTCCTGCCGAGATCTGCCGGGCGAGATCGCGCAGCAGCGTGGTTTTGCCGTGCTGCGGCGGCGAGAGGATCAGCGTATGCAGCATCCGCTGCCGCCCCCTGTCGAACAGGTAGGGCAGCACACCGTCGGCAATGCCGGGCATCTCGCGGGCAATCCGGACATTGAAGCCGGTGATGTCCCGCAGATGCTCCACGCCTCCGCCGCTCAGCACGGTTCGGCCGGATAGGCCGATCCGGTGTCCGCCGGGGATCGTGATGAACCCTTTGCGCAGCTCTTCTTCCATCGTATAGAGCGAATGATTGCTGATCAGGTCAAGGAGCCGGTGTGTATCCTCCCGGTCCGGCTTGTACGCTTCTTCGGGTCTTAGAGTCAGGCTTTTGTCCGTGCCGAGAAAATGATATTTTCCGCCGGAATAATTAATCTCCAGCGGGCGCCCTTCGCGGACGCGGATTTCCTCCACCTTGTCCAGCAGGGAAGCCGGGAGGATGCTCAGCAGCGCTCTTACTTTTTCGGGAAACAACAGCAGCCAGTCATTTGCCATACAGAGTACCCCCAAGTTGTCCTCTACTTAATTAGCTTTAATCCATACTTATGCTTGTACGTGATCTTTATGACTATCATCTATCATTTTTTTAGAATTCCGATTAAGAGAAAAGCTACCCCGCAGCCAATCCAGCCCAGCTTGCCCCAAGACAGCTCCTGCGCCATCCCCGTTAGCCCTACCGCTGTAGTCAGAATCAGAATAGTAGGTCCTACCAGAGCCAGCCCGGAATTGACCGCCAGCGCCTTATCCACCTGGTTCAGCTTCAGCATGAGCAGCGCCGCCATTATTTCCACACTGCCCGAGAGCAGACGCAGTGCCGCCATCCAGCTCACATACTTGTCCAATCCGCTTCACTCCTTTTTCACAAATCTATCGGCTGTAATCCATGAATATGCTGGACGGGACCACTTTAGACAAGAAGAAATGGGCGATTATACCAAGTTGTGAAAGAAATCATAGTGATTCCCTCTATAAAAAAATATCATCGGTATGATAAAATAAATTTTGCACTTATTATGAAAGTGGATCTGGAAAATATAAGGGCCGTCTGTTGGACAAACTAAGAGCTCCTGATATTTTCAAGCAGCATCCAAAACGTAGATAAAGACATCGGAAGAAGAGGGGATTTTTGTCATGCAGGTTCGTAATTTCATAGTGCCGCTCGTTTCAGGGACGGTAGCCAAGCAGGTTAAGGAAGTCGCCATCATTATTATCTCGGCTTTTCTGCTTGCGAGCGGGCTTCGCCTGTTCCTCATTCCGCATCAGCTTCTCAGCGGCGGGGTGGCGGGAACGGCATCGGTCATTGGTTATTTAACAAATCCAAAGTACATTTCGCTGTATTATTTCGGCATCAACCTGCCGATCCTGATTTGGGGCTTTGTGGCCGTAGGGAAAAAATACATCTGCTATAGTCTGCTGTCCGTCGTGTCCACCACCTGGTTTCTGAACATCATTCCTTTGGTCAAGCTGACCAAGGACCCGATTCTGGCAAGCATCTTCGGGGGCGTTATCATCGCCGGGGGCGTCGGCTTCTCGCTTCGCGCGGGGGGGTCCTCCGGGGGATTTGACATTCTGGGCTCCATCATTACCCGCAAGCGGGATATTCCGATGGGTACGGTGCTGTTCGTGCTGGATGGCCTTGTCATCCTGAGCCTGGGCTTCTTCAAAAGCTGGGACTCCGCCCTGTACGCCATGCTCTGTATCTTCGTCAAAAGCCGTGTGGTCGATATGATCCATATCCGCCACATCAAGCTGACCTGCTTCATCGTCACGAAGGAGCGGGAGAAGATGCTGAGCCGTCTGAACTGTCTGCCCCACGGGGTCACCGTTGTCAACGCCGAGGGCGGATACAGCCATGAAGGCAACACCATGCTTATGACGGTAACCACCCGCTACGAGCTGGCCGAGCTCAGAAAAACGATCCTGGAAACTGATCCGAAATCGTTCGTCAACGTACTGGAAACGGTAGAGATTCTGGGGCGGTTCAAGCGGCTGGGCTAGAAATCACTTTCCAAAAGAAAAAGTCCCATTCTCCACACATGCGTGGAGAATGGGACTTTACTGTTTTTATTGTGCCTAGCGGCGGTCCTTAGGACCTCCGACAAAAGCCTGCTCTTCCGTATCCAGATTGTAGGCGGTGTGAAGCGACTGGATGATCTGCTGCAGGTTTCCGGAATCAATCACGCAGGATACCTTGATTTCTGAGGTGCTGACCATCTTGATGCTTACGCCCTCTTTGGAAATCACCTCGAACATTTGCGCGGCTACGCCGGGATGGCTTACCATGCCCGCTCCGACAATGGATACCTTGACCAGGTTATCCTCAGAGGTCACTTCACGGTAAGGCAGCACGCGGTGCAGCCCCTCGATAACCTCCTTGGCATGAGCCAGCTCGCTCAGCGCCACCGTGAAGGAGAAGTCCGCCTTATCGTTCTGTACGCCGCTCTGCACGATAATATCGACGTCCACACCTTCTTGGGCCAGCTTGCCGAATACCTGAGCGAGCACACCCGGCTCATCAGGCACTCCCAGAATACTGATCCGTGCCACATTTTTGTCATAAGCGATTCCGCTAACTACTACACCCTGCTCCATGCTTGCTTCCTCCTTCACAACAGTACCTTCATTATGATTAAAGCTTGATCTGACGACCAGCTTCACTTGATATCGTTTGGCATATTCTACGGCACGCGGATGAAGCACAGCCGCGCCGAGATTGGCCAGCTCCAGCATCTCATCATAAGAGATTTCCTTCAGCTTGCGCGCGGTCTTCACAATACGCGGATCTGTGGAATAAATGCCATCCACGTCGGTATAGATTTCGCAGACATCCGCATTGATCGCTGCAGCCAGCGCTACCGCTGTAGTATCCGAACCGCCACGGCCCAGAGTCGTAATCTCGCCATCCACAGTCATCCCTTGAAAACCGGCAACAATGACAATCTGCTCCCGCTCCAGCGAATCCAGAACGCGTTGGGGGAGGATTTCATTAATCCGTGCCCGGCCATGCGTCTCATCCGTCCGGAAACCGGCCTGCCAGCCCGTATAGGACACAGCGTTACGCCCAATCCCGTGCAGGGCAATGGAGAGAAGTGCGACGGAGATTTGCTCTCCTGTAGTCATCAGCATATCCATTTCACGCGCGGGCGGCTGCTCGTTCAGCTCCTTGGCCTGATCAATCAAGTCATCCGTGGTATCTCCCATAGCGGATACAACCACAACGCAGCGGTGCCCCTCATCCTGCTTATCTGCGATGCGTTTAGCGACACGTTTCATTCGTTCAATGTCGCCGACGGAGCTGCCTCCGAATTTCATGACATAAAGTGACAAAGTCTCATTCACTCCCTATTTCGGTCTATGTAGTTGCTCTAATTTAGTTTCGTGCTTTAAATCAGTATAATACGAAAAACCTCTCATGCGTTAATGGTTTCACAAAAAAATCCGCCGATTTTCCAAACAGCCCGTCTTCCGGCAGCCAAAAAAGAATACTTCACCGCAGGAAATCGCTGCAGTGCCCGGTTTTGTGGTATCGCTGGAGCTTTGTTGTGTCTGTCGCATTTAGTTGCGCTTAAATTAAATATCCCCCTTCTTCTAACAAATCAATGTTTATTGCCCCATTATTTATCCAATTTATGAAATCCTTACTGACTAGGGAAGCAAATTCTGGATTCATAACTCCTGCATCTACTTGCAATATTTCAGTGGAGTCCTCATTTGCTGACATCAAGTAGAACTTGCCTCCGCCGTTACTCCCTACAGCTAAATAACCTTTAGCGTACTCTGAGACCTCGTATGTTTGATTTCTTTCAACAATAATATCAGTACCAAATATTAAGACGCCTTCTTCTGTTTCAAAGCCGTTAGCCAATTTTAAAAGTTCCCTAAATACGTTAGGGAAATTCAAACTCATTTCCATCTCCACCTTGTTGATTTCATCCTCCTCAACTGCAGGATAAAAATTGAAGCCGGACAAAGATTGCAGATTTAACATTTAAAGCCTCCAAGTCCATCAAAGATTCTTTATGTTTCCCCGATCACCCTTTTGTCACCTTAGGGTCAACGCGAGCTAAAACGATAATAACAAAAAACAAGTCAATCATGGCGGTTTCTGACCATAATCGACCTGTTCAATGTAACGGAAAAGCGTTATGATAGTCCGAAATCTTAGAATTGAAAATTATTTAGCTCCTCTCCCCATAAACTCCCTTGAGTAAGGGAATCAGGATCTATCTCCTCAAGTCTGTTAGTGATCCATTGCAGCAAATCTCTAGTTGCTTTTCTTTCAATAAATGCTCTTCTACCATTTTCAGCTTTAATTTTTTTAATAAAATCCACATAGACTAACAAGGATTCCGCAAACTGTGCTATTGAAGAATTGATAATTACTTCTTCATTATCCTTGTCATAGTCAATATATATGACCTCATCATTCTCCTCATTAATACATATGGGATGACCGCTACCAGTGAATCCAACATATATATATTTCGAATAGAGAGGTTCAGCGTCGTTATATTTCTCAGTTAATCTTACCCCACCTCCTTTAGCCGAGGATTCAAAAGTTAGAAAAGGGGGAGCCGATTCCGGTAAACCCGCCTTAATCAAGAAATGCTTTGATTCTTGAGATAAGGAAAATGTGTCTATGAATAAATGATCATATTTAACTAGACCATAAGTTTCCTTATCCCAATTGTCTAAAAACTCTTGTGGTGTAATCATCCATACCTCCACTATTTTTTATTTTTTTGGTGATTGATCACCTTTTAAGTTTCTTGTGCCCAGCATTAATAGTATAATCTTGGAATTCTTCTTTGAGTTTTTCAATAGTTTTTTTGCACAGCAGCTCTTTATTCTGATGCATCTGCATCAAAACATGATACCGGGTGATACATTGAAGTTCTGTAAGCCTCTCATCCCAAGTGTAGTGTAGTATCTCCTCGGTAACACCTTTCAGCTAAATGCCAGATAATTCTGTTACATCACAATTACTCATAGTATGCTTTGACATAATTTCAAACGCTTTTTCCGTGACACAACAAAAAACCCCCACCGCAAAATGCGGGGAGGCCGGTATAAATTTAAAAACTAAACACTCCCTACGCGCGGGAGATGTATTTACCTTCGCGGGTGTCGATCAGCAGAACGTCGCCCTCGTTGATGAATAGCGGAACCTGAACCGTCAACCCTGTCTCAACGGTAGCCGCTTTGGTTGCGCCTTGAGCCGTGTTGCCTTTTACGCCTGGCTCAGTTTCCGTAACCTTCAGCTCAACGCTGGTAGGCAGGTTAATCCCGAGGATTTCACCTTGATAGCTGACGATGTTCACCGTCATGTTTTCTTTCAGGAAGTTAAGCTCCCACTCCAATTGCTTAGCGGACAATTCGAACTGGTCATAGGTTTCGTTGTCCATGAATACATGATCCGAACCGCTTGCATACAGGTACTGTACACCGCGGTTTTCGATGATTGCACGGCCAATTGTTTCACCGGCACGGAAAGTACGCTCAACGGTGTTGCCGTTGCGCAGGTTCTTAAGCTTGGAGCGCACGAATGCAGCGCCTTTACCCGGCTTAACGTGCTGGAAATCGAGGACGGTAAAAATATCCCCCTCTACTTCTACTGTCAAGCCTGTTTTGAAATCGTTAACTGAAATCACTAAAAATCCCTCCTGGAATCAATAATTTACCTGATTAAAGCAGCCTTACAGTACCAAATAATCCTTCGAAGAATGAGTCAGCAGCATAATACCGCTTTCGGTAATCACAATATCATCTTCGATCCGCACACCGCCAAGACCTGACAAGTAAATGCCTGGCTCTACAGTCACGACCATGCCCGGCTCCATAATTTCATCCGCCAGCTTGGACAAACGCGGGTTTTCATGAACCTCCATACCCAATCCATGCCCTGTGCTGTGGCCGAAATATTCACCATAGCCGTAACGGGTGATGATATCACGGGCCAATGCATCACATTCCCGTCCGGTCATGCCCGGCTTGATATTCGCCAGCGTATGTAGCTGCGCTTCAAGCACAACATCGTAAATTTCCTTCAGCTTAGGGTCCGGAGTGCCCAGAGCAATCGTACGCGTTACGTCCGAGCAGTAACCGTCCAGCAGTGCGCCGAAATCGAAGGTTACGAATTCATTGTTCTGAATGACCTTGCTGCTTGCCACACCATGCGGCATCGCCGACCGTTCGCCGGAAGCGACAATCGTATCGAACGATGATGAGGTTGCGCCGTGGGTGCGCATGTAGAATTCCATTTCCAGATCTACATCACGTTCAGTCATACCAGGCTTGATCACTTTCACGATGTGGTTGAAGGTGGCATCCGCCAGATCGGCAGCACGCTGCATTACCGCCAGTTCATCTTCATCCTTGAACATCCGCAGATTCTCCACAGCCTTGGAGACCGGAACCAGCACCGCCGGTTGCAGGGCAGCCGCATAAGCCGTATAGGCGCTGAAGGTCACATCATCCTGCTCGAAGCCAATGCGGACATTTGCGCCATTCAGCAGCTCGCGAACAGTATCAATGAACTTCGGACCATGCTGAATAACCTTCATGCCTGTTACCTGTTCCGCCGCCTGCGTCATATACCTGAAGTCAGTCAGCAAATAGCTGTCATCGCCGGTGATAAAAACATAGCCGGAAGAACCGGTAAAACCGCTCAAATAGCGGCGGTTAAAGCCGCTGGTTATTAACATCGCATCCAATCCCTGTTCCTGCAAAACCTTGCGCAGCTTGGAGACACGTTTGTTGCCCATTTTCATTCTCCTCTCGAAATAGCCACATTGTATTTTAACATAGGGCCATGCCCTTGAGAAGTTTTTTCGGACCGCTCAGGCAAGGTTTGTCTGCTGCTCGCGTTTTCGTTCATCCGTGTACTCATTTGCCGCCGTATATCCGATGAACAATCCCCAGAGTAAAAAGAGGCAAAACTCACTGGTTACCGAATTCCACGGAAGCCTGAAGGGGCGCTGCTGCAGGAATAACCAAGAGCCTGCAAGAAACACCGCCGACCACCATAAGACTCCGTAGACCATGCCGGGCCAAGGCCCTTTCAGCTTGCGGAAAATCAGCACATAGAGCAGTGACGCAATCACCGAGAAGGCGATGAAAAATAAATATCCCAGGAGCTGTCCGGCCGCAGTCACCAGAAATTCATGCTTGAAAAAAGGCTCGGCCAAAAAGCCCGGTATAACTTTGGTAAAATGCAGCACATACATCAGCCAGCGTATCCCTCCCCAGATCAGTCCGGCGAAAAAGCCCAGCTCCATAGCGAAGAACCAAGGGTTTGTATGCTCCGATTTTTGCTTACTGGAATTGCTCATTTTGCTGCCTCGCTTTCAATAAATAGACTGTCAAGCCGCCTCCCTGCTCCCCTGTTCCTAGTATGTACAGCAAAAGGCAATCCAACTAGCAATGTCGTCATAAATTAGTTACAATGTAGTATATAAATCACATTAATACACGGGAAGGTGAATTGGTTGTCCCAGGAAACTCCCAGTTACGGCGGCCAAGCCGTCATTGAAGGCGTTATGTTCGGCGGCAAGCATATCAATGTAACAGCCGTAAGAAGGAAGAATCAGGAAATCACATTTTTGGAGGTGCCGAGAAGCGATAAGACCTGGGTCGTCAAACTGCGCAAGATTCCGCTTCTTCGCGGCCTTGTCAGTATTATAGATTCCAGCGCCAAAGGCTCCAAGCACCTGAATTATTCGGCGGAATCGTATGCCGAAGATGAGACGGGACCGGAAGAATCGGCTGAGAAGCAGGAGAAAGCCAAGAAGAAGGAAGAGGGCTGGAGCCTGGGGATGATTTTGGGCGTAGCAGTCATGGGTATTTTATCCTTCCTCGTCGGTAAGCTGATCTTTACTCTTGTCCCTGTCTTTGTTGAAGATTTTCTGTTCAAGAATGCATTCAATAACTACATTCTGCACAACCTCGTAGAGGGCGGCATCAAGCTGGTTCTATTGCTCGTCTATTTGTGGGCAATCTCGCAGACCCCGGTGATCAAGCGGCTGTTCCAGTATCATGGAGCCGAGCACAAGGTCATCAGCGCCTTTGAAGCCGGCGAAGAGCTTACTGTAGCGAACGTACAGAAGTATAGCCGTCTGCATTACCGCTGCGGAAGCAGCTTTATGATGCTGACGATTATCCTCGGTGTCATTATTTATTCGGTGTTCCCTTGGGATAGCCTGGTGGAACGCGTAGTGCAGCGGATTGTTCTGCTGCCGGTCGTGATCGGCATCTCGTTTGAGGTTCTGAAAGGAACCAATGCCGTAAGAGATATTCCCGGGCTCAAATACCTGGGCTATCCGGGGCTGTGGCTGCAGCTGCTCACAACCAAGGAACCGAAAGACGAAATGGTGGAGGTCTCCATCGCCTCGTTCAACCGGATGCGGGAGCTGGATGCCGCAATTGAAGCAGGAACATATACTGAAGCAAATGTATCAGGCGGAATATTGGACCCTGCGAAAGGATGAGTGATCTATGATCAAGCATGCTTTGATTTTTTGGATAACCGTATCGCTGGCTGTACTGGGTTTGGTTACGAACTTTATGATGATCGGCTTCCGCGCGCTGACTCCGTTAATTATTCCGCTGCTGCTCCTTGGGATTGTGTTCTACGCATATAGGGCAAACCCCTTGGGCACTGCACGGGGAGCCGGCAGATCGCGGGTGAAAGTGAAGCCTTCCCAAAAAACCATGTCCAAAGTCGCCGCCCTGCGTAAGCCTGAGGCCTCACCCGGCAAACGCAAAACCTATCCGTTCCAGGTAATCGAAGGCAGCAAGGGCAAAAATGACGAACACCTGCCGAAATATCATTAGCGGCGCTTGCCATCCGGCAAACGTTGCAAAGTAAAAGGCATCTCCGCTTGACGCGGGGATGCCTTTTTTAACCGTGAACGGACTTAGACAATCTTGGGCTTCCGGAGCGGCCGCCAATTTTCAAAGAATTCCTTCCCTGCCTTATATCCCGCCGCGTACAGCTCATCACTCTGCTCCGGTGAAATGTGAAACTCAGTCATCGAGATGCCAAGGGTAGGAATCTTGACGGTACGCACGAACTTCTCCTTCTCAATGTAACGCTCGTCATGGGCGTTCAGCATCGTGCTCACCATCGCCTGCAGCATACTGAACGGTCCGGTAATCCGGTTCGGCTGCGGCTCCATTTTGCCGATTAGCTGATAGCCCACCGTAGGGGTGCTGAGCCCCGGACTTTTGAAGCCCCCTTCCTGCTCATCGAAGAGCCACAGCGGGAAATTGCTGAGCATGCCTCCGTCCACCATATAGACAAATTGCTCGGAAAATGACTTTCCCTTGGCAGCCCGGCCGTTCATCCGCAGCATCACCGGATCAAAAAAATACGGAATACTGCAGCTCATCCGCACCGCCTTGGCAACTTCAAACGCTCCCGGGGAGATGCCGTACTGCTCCAGTCCATCCGGCAGCACAACAATCCGCCCGTTCGTAATGTCGGAAGCGATAATCGACAGCTTGCCTTGCGGCAGATCGCTGAATGTGACAATCCCCTTTTCCCGCAAAACCCCGCGTATCCACGACTCCAGCGCCTCTCCCGAGTAAAGCCCTTTTTTGATCAATACACGCAGGGCTGGTCCGATATAGGCAGTATTATAAATGGCGCCCCGTTTCAGAAAAGAGGTAAAAGAAGTCGTCTTAATGATCCGGCTCATCGCCTCACCGCTATACCCCGCTGCCAGCAGCGAAGCGATAATGGAACCTGAGGAGGTTCCGGCAACTCTTTTAAACGTCACCCCCGCCTGCTCCGTGGCGTCCACCGCTCCAGCAAGCGATATTCCCTTCACGCCTCCGCCTTCAAATACGGCATTGATCTCCATAGACAGCCATCCCCCGTTCCATAGATCCTATAGCTTATCTATGAGCACGGGGGATTTTTCATGACTTGAAATAAAAGGTCAATAAGCTGTTGAGCCCGAACGGGTCACGGTTTACAATATCATTCGCTCTGAACATGATGCTGCCGGCCACTGCGTCGTATTTTTCATTATATTTTAGCTGGTTGATAATCTGATCGCCGCTCTGCCATTCTGCGCTTTTGTCAGTTCCAACCTTATACGTGGCTTGCCCGATGTATAGCTTCACGCCGGTATTTGCTACCTCGTTCACCCACCAGTCAACCAGCTTGTCGTAACGGGCTGTGTTAAAGGAGAGGCTCCAGTAAATCTGCGGTGCGATATAGTCGATCCAGCCGCTGCGTATCCAGGTCCGCGTATCGGCATACATATCATCGTAAGCAGAAACACCTGCTGTTGTATCCGAACCGGTGCTGTCGGCCTTCTTATTGCGCCACACGCCAAACGGGCTTACGCCAAAAGAAACATTAGACTTCACTCCATGAATGGTCTGACCCAGCTTGCTGATAAAATCATTGATGTTATCCCGCCGCCAATCCCCTATAGAACTGATTCCCTTGGGGTTGTAGTTTTTAAATGCTTCATCATCGGCAAAAGATACACCGGATGGATAAAAGTAGTCATCCAGATGCACACCGTCAATATTGTAGCCCTTCACCACTTCCATAACTACATCAATAATATGCTGGCGCGCCTCGGGAATGCCTGGATTGATGTATAGCTTATTGTCTGCTTTGACGATCCATTCCGGGTGGGCTTTCGCCACATGATTACTCGCAAGGTTCGTCGTGCTGGCATCCGTAGTCGCGCGGAACGGGTTGAACCAGGCGTGGAACTGCATGCCGCGCGCATGGGTCGCGCTGACCATATATTCCAGAGGATCATACCCCGGGTTTTTTCCCTGCGTTCCGGTCAACACCTTGGACCAGGGAACAAGAGTGGAAGGATACAGGCTGTCCCCTGAGGGTCTGACCTGCACGAATACAGCATTGAAGCCGGTGGCCTGCAGCTTGTCCAGAAGGTTGTCGAACTCTTTTTTCTGTTTATCCGCATTGCCGGATGTAGAAGTCGATGGCCAATCCAAATTGAACACAGTGGAGATCCAGGCACCCCTCATTTCCTTGGACGCCTTCACTCCCGGAACGGATGGCACAGTTGGTGCCGGTACGGTTGGTTTTGGCACACTAGGTGTGGGTACAGGTACTGTCGGCACGGTAGGCACTGCCGGGGTCGCCGGACTTGCGGGTCCAGTAATCTCCGTATTAGAATATAGTGCAATATGCCGGGTAGCCTGATTCCATACCACCTGCAGCCCAAGCTGCTCGCTCACAAAACGAATCGGAACCATCACCCGCCCCTGGGTGATCTGCACGGAGGTATCCAGCCCCACTGAATTCTCGTTGACAAGCGCTGTGTTCCGTCCGCTGGTCAGCTTAAGCACGTTGTCATCTTTGCTGATCGTCGCTGTCTTGCTGCTCTGACTCCATTCGACCTTGGCACCAAGCCCCTTGCTGACCACCCCTACCGGTACCATGGTTACACCTGAAGATGTTATGTACGGCGGCACATCGCTGCTCAGACTTTCGCCATCCAGCTCAATCGTAATTTGTGCGGCCGCCGCCCGCACGCTGGGTGACGCTACTGACAGGCATAACAGAAACACTAGCAATCCTAACATCCATTTTCGGTAATTCATAGTTCCTCCCCAGATATGATTTTTTACAAAAAAAACGGCCCTCTCGTCCTTATTAAAGGGAGACGGCCGTTTCTCTTCTCAAACGGAGTCCTGAACATAAAAGAACGCTATCCGTTTTGACGTAAAAAAACTGGAAAGGTTGCGGTAAAGCATACAAAAACAATTTCATTTATGAGTCGCTGAGCAGTTCAAGATGAATATCGTATAAGGTCTGAAGCCGGGCTTCGTCACGCCGAAAATACTCCACCAGCGTCTCAATACGCGTAATGGAGTCCCAGCTCAAATGATGTTCAATTCCTTCGACATCCTTATAAATATGCTCCTGCTGCACTCCGATCAGGCCGAGGAATTCCTCAAGCAACTGGTGGCGGTCAACGAGACGTTTTCCTACTTTTTTCCCTTTGCTTGTTAGGACAAGCCCACGATATTTCTCATAGATGAGATATTCGTCCTTATCCAGTTTTTGGATCATCTTGGTCACAGAGGAGGGGTGTACTTCCAGTCCCTCGGCAATATCCGAGACCCGCGCATAACCTTTCTCGTCAATGAGCTTGTATATGCGCTCCAAATAATCCTCCATGCTGGGTGTTGGCATTCAACTTTACCTCTTTTCTATAATGAGCGTGGCGCGGGGGCCGTGCCTTGCTCTAACAATGATACATGTTTCTGCCGCTCCTTGGCAAGTCTTTCGGTAACTGCATCCTTTTTCACCTAATTTCGGTTCCATCGTCAAAACTTCAGCCACTCCGGCGTGATCCCCTGCAGCCATATCGTAATGCGGAACATCTGATCCGTGAACAGCAGCAGGCCCATGAAAACCATAAGTCCGCCGCCCAGCTTCATCAGCAGATTGGAATATTTCAGAATACGTCTGGCTCCGCCAAGGAAAAAGGCCAAAGCGAAGAACGGGATAGCAAATCCGGCGCTGTAAGCCGTAATCATAGCAAACCAGGTGCCCGGATCACTTGCGGAAAGAGCAATAATGGCGGTCAGAATCGGCCCAATGCAAGGCGACCACCCTGCGGAAAAGCCAATTCCAAATACAAATGAGCCGACATAACCTGCGGGTCTCCATTTGAGGTCAAGCTTGCGCTCGCGCAGCAGAAACTGCGGCTGGAAAATCCCGAGCAGAAACAGTCCCATCGCAATGATCAGAATCGCCGATAGCTGGCGGATCAAGTCACGCTGCCCGTTGAAGAATTGCCCGAACAGACCGGCCCCAAAGCCGAGTGTATAGAAAACCGCAGAGAAACCCAGGATAAAAGCCAATGTATGCGTGAGCGTGCGGAACCGGACCTCTTTCCTGCCCCCGCCGCTCTTCAGCTCCTGGACGGACAAGCCGGTGATATACGATAAATAAGAAGGATACAGCGGCAGACAGCAAGGCGATATAAAGGACGCCACTCCGGCGGCAAAAGCAATTCCTGCATTCAGATTGGACAAAGTGGCTTCTCTCCTTCCCGGTTCGGGGTCACTTCGCAAAACGGGATACATCGGCCTGAGAAACTTAAGCTGGCAGCCCTTTTTTGCCGATCAGGGTCAGGGCCAGCAGAGCGATCAGCAGCAGAACAATCGTCGCACCGGGAGCCAGGTTCCACACCCCTGCAACCACCAGGCCGCCTACAACTGCGATTTCAGCAATGATTACGGATAACATCACCGACGATTTGAAGCTGCGCGACAGCAGCAGGCTGATGGCTACCGGAATGGTCAGCAGCGCTGACACCAGCAGTGAGCCGACGATTTTGATCGCCGTGCTAATCACAAGCGCCGTAAGCACAGTAATCAGCATATTGAGCATTTTCACCGGCAGACCGCTTACACTCGCAGCATCCTCCTCAAAGCTAAGCAGGAAGAACTCCTTGAAAAACAGCGTAACCACGATCACCACAGCAAGCGTCACTATGCCGACTACTACAAGATCGGTATTATCGAGCGTATAAATGCTCCCGAACAAATAGCTCATCACATCTGCATTATAGCCCTTGCCCAGGGTGAAAAAAAGTGAAGCCAGCGCGACCCCACCCGACATAATGATGGCGATGGACAGCTCGGCATAGCTTTTGTAGGCCTTGCGCAGCTTCTCAATCGCGAAGGAAGCAACCACCGCAAAGACCAGCCCCACCCCCAGCGGATAAAAGCCAGTTAAGAAACCGAGCGCCACACCGGCAATTGTGACATGCGCCAGCGTATCGCCGATCATGGACAGGCGGCGCAATACAAGAAAAACGCCGATCAGCGGCGCGGTAATACCAATCATCAGCCCGCCCGCAAGCGCCCGCTGAAAAAAATCACTGAATAGAATATCCAAGATTATAATCTCCCCTGAGTATCAAATACTTAGCGAAACTTTTTATAACAACTTTTCGATCCCTCCCAAACCCTCCCTTCCAAGGGAGGGCCCCAAGGGCTCTGCCCTCTGGACACCCGCTAAGAGCAACTAGCGTAGGAGTGAGGTTTGATGGTGTTTAGTCGCGCTATGAGTAGAGAACGCTTTTCGTCCCTATCGGGACACGCTTGACGATTACGGGATCTAGGTACGAATTAAAAATGATGGAACACGCAAAGAAGTAATATGAAATAGCGTAAATGCGTAATTTCATGAGCCGTAAAAGCGTAAAGCAAAGGCAGGGTCGCCTATGTTGTACTATGGACAACCAAAACCCTAAAGGCAAAGGCAGGGTCGTCCTATGTTGTACTATGGACGACCAAAAACCTTAAACCCTAAAGACAAGGGCAGGCCGTCCTATGTTGTACTATGGACGACCAAAACCCTTGAACCCTAAAGACAAGGGCAGGCCGTCCTATGTTGTACTATGGACGACCAAAACCCTTGAACCTTTATGACAAGGGAAGGTCGTTCTATGGACGACCTCGTAACACCGTTACGTAACTGTATTCCATACAGCTATTTGTCGCTGTTCTGACTGCATTTCGGTTTTAAATGTATTCCATACAATTAAAACAATTGAAAAACAGCAATTTAGCCTATTTCCGCGAAAATAAGTGTACAAAGTGCAATTATACCAGCTGCAGCGCACAAAAGTTAGTTTTTAATTGCACAAAATGCAACTAAGTTACCTTTTGCGGCCAAATTGGCTTACCTCCACACTCCAATGGGCAGCAGCCACACCCGGCCGCACTGCTCACCCGAACAATTCCGTTCAGCCCGCTTACGAGAGCGTATGCTGCAAATTATCTTCTACGCAATCCTGGGCGTCATGAGAATGGCGGCAGTAGAAGTTGATCTTGCCGTTCTTTTGCACCGGCTCCTCGCCCAGATAGTTCTTGATCATGTCGATATCATGCGAGACCATCAGAAATGTCATGTGATGGTGGGCATGCATATGCATAATCAGCTCGAAGAATCCGGCCTGCGTCTCGGCGTCAATGCCAACGGTAGGTTCGTCCAGAATCAGCAGATCGGGATGATTGATCAGAGCCCGGGCCAGGAACACACGCTGCTGCTGGCCGCCGGACAACTGGCCGACTCTTTTCTCTGCGATATCCTGAATCCGCATAACCTCCAGCGCATCCTCGCACTTTTGCTGCTGCGCTTTGGACACTCTGCGGATCAGATTCTTATTGTTATACAGACCCGACATAACGACCTCGCGCACGGTGGCGGGGAACAGGGGGTTGAACGCGTTTTTCTGCGGCACATAGCCAATCCGCTCCCAATCCTTGAACCTTTTGACGGACTGTCCGAATAGCTTAATCTCGCCGCTGGTCGCGGGGAGCAGGCCAACAATCATTTTGAGCAGCGTAGTTTTGCCTGCGCCGTTGGAGCCAATAATCCCCAGGAAATCCCGTTCCTTCACGGTATAGTTAAGGCCCGAAATCACCTTCTGATCACCGTATGAGAAGGAAAGGTCCTGTATTTCGATCATATGCTGATGGCAGTCCAGGGATACCGATTGCATGTAAAGTACCGCCTTTCACTTAATCTTTCCTTTTTATTGTAAAGCCAGAATCAGATTTTGCAAATTTTTCTCCATCAGTGTGAAGTAGTTGTCTCCGTTCTTCTCCTGCGCTTCTGTAAGCCCTTCTACCGGATTCAGCACCATCGTCGATACCCCGGCTTCACCTGCCAGCGTCTTCGCCAGCTTGTCGGACACCAGCTCCTCGAAAAAGATATACCGGATGCCCTCTTTCTTCACCAGATCGGCAAGCTCCAGCAGGTCCTGGCTGCGCGGCTCCGCATCGGCCGATAATCCCATAATCGCATGCTGCTTCAGCCCGTAGTCCCGGGCCAGATAAGCAAAAGCCTGATGAGAAACGACAATCTCATGGTTTGGCAGCTTGGAAAGCTCTGCCGCAAATTTGCTATCAAGCGCCTCTAAACGCTCGGCAAGCTTGTTGTAACGCTCCTCGTAACCGTCTTTATGGGCAGGGTCTACAGACTGTAGACTATCTTTTATATTTTTTGCCATGATAAGCGCCGACTTCGGGCTTACCCAAGTATGGGGGTCAGTATGCAGGCTGTCCGTGTGTTCATCTGCGTGTTCCGTATTTGCTTCCCCACCATGATCATGCCCATCTTCTTCATTCGTCATAATTAAATCTACACCCTTGCTGACCTCAACGGATTTGACCTTACTGTCACTGTCCAGGCTTTTCAGGAAATTCGGCACCCAGCCTTCAAGGCCCGCCCCGTTGTACAGGAACAACTGCGCTTTGGAGGTGCTGATAATATCCTGACTGCGCGGCGTCCAATCATGCGGCTCCACACCGACCGGCAGCAGATTGATAGCATTGACATCTTCCCCGCCGATCTCACTTGCAAATTCATATATTGGATAAAAAGTAGTAACTACGTTTACCTTACCCTCTACGATACTCCCGCTGCTCTTCGGTCCACATGCCACAAGCAGCAAAAATACCAGCAAAGTCAGCGTAAGCAGCACGCCCCTGTGCAGGCTCTTGGTTAACATCTTATGAATCGACTCCTTAAATCGTAAATTTTACTATTGGAATTATAATAGTAATCGTTACGATAAGTCAACACCACAATGCTATATTACTAAGAAAAGGGGGCAATCTATCAAAAAAAGGAATGCCTTGCCGCCTTAGCAGCAGAAGGCATTCCCGCTATATATCGCATTTGTTCAGGCTGGATCAGATCAGCCTACTTCACAATCGCTCCGTTCGGCATGCTGTCCGGTACGGTGGCAATCGTCAACTGCTCGCCCTTGGAGGCGGCCAGGATCATGCCTTGTGACAGCTCGCCGCGCAGCTTCACCGGCTTCAGGTTAACGATGCAGATCACCTTGCGTCCCACCAGCTCCTCAGGTGTGTAGAACTTCGCAATGCCGGAGACCACCTGGCGCTGCTCATAGCCGAGGTCAAGCTGCAGCTTCAGCAGCTTGTCGGCCTTCTTCACCGGCTCGGCGGCGATGACCTGGGCCACGCGCAGCTCGGCTTTGGCGAAATCGTCGATGCCGATTTCTTCCTTGTGCTCCTCCTCCGGCTCCGCAGCGGCGGCTGGAGCGGCCCCGGCTTCAGGAGCTGGCGCAGCTTCCGCTGCCGCCGGTTTGCCGGCGCCCATCGCTTCGGCGATGTAAGACACTTCCTGCGCCACATCCAGGCGCGGAAAAATCGGATCGCCCTTGGCCAGCTTCGTCCCGGCTGGAATCAGGCCGAAGGATTTGCCGCTGTCCCAAGCCGTCAGCTCGCCCGGCTCAATGCCAAGCTGCTGCCAGATCTTCGCCGGAGCTTCTGTCAGGAAAGGCTGCAGGAGAATTGAAGCCGTGCGCAGGCCTTCAACAAGATGTCTCATCACCGAAGCCAGCTCGCCGGTTCTGCTCTCATCCTTCGCGAGCACCCAAGGCTGGGTCTCGTCAATATATTTATTCGTCCGGCTGATGAACGCGCCAATGGCGGTGAGCGCCACAGAGAACTCCATTTTTTCCATAGCTTCTTCCACTTTAGCATAGGTGCTCTGAGCCGCAGCCGCAAGCTCACCGTCAAACGCTGTCACATTGCCCTCATAAGCCGGAAGATCGCCTGCAAAATACTTTTCCACCATTGCCCCGGTACGGTTCAGCAGGTTGCCAAGGTCATTAGCGAGGTCATAGTTGATCCGGTCCACGAAGCTCTCCGGTGTAAATGTGCCATCCGAGCCGAACGGCACTTCACGCAGCAGGTAATAACGCAGCGCATCCAGACCGTACCGGTCGATCAGCGTTACAGGGTCCACCACATTGCCCTTGGATTTGGACATTTTGCCGTCCTTCATCAGCAGCCAGCCATGCGCGAACACCTTCTTCGGCAGCGGCTCGCCAAGAGCCATCAGAATGATCGGCCAATAGATCGTATGGAACCGCACAATCTCCTTCCCGACAATGTGCACATCCGCAGGCCAGAATTGATCATACAAGCTGCGGTCCTCCGAGCCATAACCAAGAGCTGTAATATAGTTCGTCAGCGCATCAATCCACACATAGACTACATGCTTGTCATCGCCTTTAACCTTTACGCCCCAATCGAACGTTGTGCGGGAGACGGCCAGATCCTCCAGTCCAGGCTTGATGAAGTTGTTGATCATCTCGTTCTTGCGTGATTCCGGCAAAATAAACTCCGGATTCTCGTCATAGAACTTAAGCAGACGATCAGCATATTTACTCATACGGAAGAAATAGCTTTCCTCCTTGACCAGCTCCACGGGATGTCCGCTGTCCGGGCTTTTGCCTCCGGTGATATTGCCTTCCGCGTCACGTTCGATATCCACCAGCTGTGTCTCAGTGTAAAAGGTTTCGTCCGAGATGCAGTACCAGCCCTCGTATTCCCCTTTGTAAATATCGCCCTGCTTCAGCAGCCGGTCAAAAATATCCGCCACCACTTTTTTATGGCGCTCCTCGGTCGTGCGGATGAAATCGTCATTGGAGATATCCAGCTTGCGCCACAGGTCCTTGATGCCCGCGACAATCCCGTCCACGAACTCCTGAGGCGTCTTGCCGGCCTTGGCAGCCTTTTCCTCAATCTTCTGTCCATGCTCATCCGTACCGGTCAGATAACGGACCGCATAGCCGCGCAGCCGTTTATAACGGGCCATCGCATCACCCGCAACCGTAGAGTAGGCATGCCCGATATGCAGCTTGTCGCTCGGATAGTAAATTGGGGTTGTCAGATAAAATGTTTTCTTGTCGCTCATTCCTTGTCATCCTTTCGTCTTGGCAAACACAAAAAACTCCCGCCCCGATATGGGGCGAGAGTAAACTCACGCGATACCACCCAAAATTCCCCGGCTCCTCGCAGAGCACAGGCTTCGCCAGTTCCCGCAGGGGAACTGTCCATTAACGCTGGAACACGCTGTTATCTTACGCAAGCCATCTTTCACAGCTTCCGCTCGAACACAGTTCCTCCCGGACCATATTCAATCCTCGCACCATACCGGCTTTCAGCATTTCCCGGCTCTCTGTAATGGTTGTCCCGATCTACTCATCCGTTCCTCGGAATACAATCTATTATCCAAAATATACCCATGTGCAGCCGCCATGTCAAGTTGTGCGGGCTGACTTGCTCCTTGAAGTCTTCTCTTCGCGCGGCGGAACCGGATCAAGTCCTCCGGGATGAAAGGGATGGCATCTGGCAATCCGCTTCGCCGCAAGCCACGAACCCTTCAGCGGACCGTGAACCTCGACCGCCTCCAGCGCGTAAGCCGAGCAGGTCGGATAGAAGCGGCAGGTTGCCGGTTTAATCGGTGAAATAAACTTGCGGTACACACGGATTGGCGCCTGGATCGTTCTGCGTCCAATGCTCATGACTAATGACCTTCTTTGCCGTGAGCGGCAACAGTGGCATCTTCTTCCTTATTCTGCTCACAATCCTTGCAGTAGCCGAACACCTCAAATTTATGCTTAACCACCCGGAACTGGTCGGGAGCATCCGTTAGATTCATCGGACAGAAATTAATCGGGTAGGTCTTCATGCATTGAAGACAGATCATATGATGATGGTGATGATCCTGATTGCAGCTTCCTTTGAATTTGACACCATCCTCGAACACCACCTGCTCCAGCACACCAAGCTCCTCCATCACCCGCAGATTGCGGTACACTGTATCGAAGCTGAGCCCGCTGTATTTGCGGCCCATATGCTCATAAACATCCTTTGCGGATAAATACCCCGTATTCTCGCCGAATAGCTTGGCAAGCGTCTTGCGCTGATCGGTGATTCGCAGCCCCTGCCCCGACATGGCTTCCAGTATTTGATCTGTCGACAGCATTCGCTCATCTCCCATAACATGGTCATTTGAATTACACTCTCTTTATAATGCCCCAAAACAAAAGCCCCGTCAATGAAGCCGGACTCACCAGCAGCAAAAGGCCCGCCAGCCATCCCGTTTGGGAGAGCTGACAGGCCTTTGTTCAAATATAAGGCTTTACTTTTTGGCCGGAAGTGGTGTAAAGACAAAGTTCACCGGAAGATTGCTGCCGGATGCAACCGAGAACACGATATCTACCGGACCTTCATAATCCCCGGAACGATAGACAACAGCATTCATATCACTGCTGGATAAACTCCCTTTGTTTGGCAAATTGACAATCGTTCCGTTAACCATCACGGAGCCCAGATAGTTGCCTCCGCGCGGATTGAAGGTAATCAGCGTATTCTTCGCGACACGCTCCAGTCTGATCTTGTACAGAACACCGAAGTTGCCGGCGTTGGACGCCTGTGTTCCATTCATCGGATCAATACCGAGCAGATTAAGGTCCTTGTTGTTGTCTCCAAGCACCAGTCTGGATTGCGTAGCTCCAACCAGATCGAACACATTCATTACACGGGTAGAATCCGGATAAGTTCCCCGGTTATGCACTCCATCCCGGTCCAGAAGAGGCAGTGTCGGTAGAAGGGCTACCGGGTCCTTGGACTGTTCTACCATCACGACATTATATTGCACGGCCAAATCACTGAACAGGTCAGCGCTCAGCGAGAGCACCTCTCCCGGTTTCATGGCGATTTTGCTGATATCGGTCATGATAGGTACACTTTGCCCTGGCTGAAGAGTAACCGTTCCATAACCCGAGTTGTTTATTAAGGAATTATAATATTTCTGGATCGAAATTTTACCGGTATATTCCGGCGATGTGGCCGGACCTGCAATTCCCAGAAATTGAGTTGTAATGGTCGTTGGAAGCAAGTTGTTGTTCGTTGCAATAACATACAGCTTCTGTCTTGAAGACATATTATTCATATGATGGATCAGAAAACGTGTTGCTCCAACTGAAGTTTCGCGGTACAGCACACCCTCGGAATTGACTGTCTCGGGACTGTTGCTGCGAATCAGCAGATAAGGCTCGGAAGATAGATTGTATTGAAGATTAGGCAGACTAGGAATCATTCCCCCGTCCATAGAGATAATATCCCCCGGTTCAGTGAACAGCTTCGCAACCTCATCCTGGGTGTACAACTGCTCACTTGTGATGTTGATCGTCTTCTCAAAGGTGCTGCTCAGGCCATGCTTATCGGTTACCTTCAACTGAATCGAGACAGGTCCCGGGTTAAAAAATGCCAGCGCCCGATTTGTCCATTCAGCCGTCAGCGCTTCTCCTTCAGGGTCGTAGCTCTGATCGGTTAGAGTTACCGGTTCACCCATTTTGTACTCTTCTTTGTCTGTGGTGAAATTGGCCACAGGAGGCTGATTCGGCTGTATAACCCTGATGGTCACCGAATAAGGATCACTCCACTGCCCAGTTGCATCCATAACCGAATAGGTTACTGTGTAATCTCCGGGCTGATCGTAAATATCCATCTTGTTGCCTTCCCACCGCTCGTCAACAATAGCTGTGCCATTGGGCGAAGAGCTGGAAGTCACATAATTAACCGTAGTTTGACCGGCATAAATTTCTGTCGGCTGTACGGTAAAGGAGGCTGTCGGCTTTGTGTTCAGCGTTAGAATAACACGCTTCTGCACATTATCCACCGTATAAGGAATGCCAAGCGCTCCGGTAATAGAAGTCAAAGGAATCATGAACGTACCCTTGAACTGGTAAGCCGGTCCCTTCATAGTCACCTTGCTGCCATTGACGGTATAAATTTTGCTGTCCGTCTTGAAGCGCATGATGCTGGTGCCTTTGGTCACAATAACTTCCTTCGTCTTGGTGTCATAGGTATACTTGACGCCCACCATTTCCACCATTGCGCGGATTGAAACGTAGGAAACCCCGTACTTCACCGCCATAGGCTGATTAGCTGTATACTGAACACCATTCTTGTACATTTTGTTACTGTTCATCATGAGAATCAACTGATTGGCGCCTGCAGAAGGAATGCTCTGCCCAGCATTGTTGTTAGCCGGCGCAGTAATTCCTGGCGTCATGCTTGGAGCCGCTGATGCTGCTGGCTGAGGTGTAGCGTTAGGCAGTGCAGTCGCGGTTGGAACTGCTGTTGCTGCCGGTGCAGGTGTTGGCGTAGGTGTTGGTGTCACAGAGCCTGCCGGAATTTCACTAGGCAGCGGATCTGTAGCCGCAGGCTCTGACACCGTCGCAGGCGTAGAGGTAGCCTCGGCTGCTTGAACCGCAGCGGATGTTGATGTTGTACTAACAGGGGCGGCAAAAGCCGGCACTGCTGCTGCAACCTGCGATATAGCCAGGACTGCTGCTAACGATAATTTTTTAAAATTCATGGTATGACTCCTTCTGCTCCCATTTGTTGTATACAAGGAAAGTAAGTCTCTCTGCATTCCTTATATTACCCGCAAAAACGCAGCCGCCCATGTGGACGGCAGATGAGTTTTTGTCACGTACATTTTTACAAAACATAGTATTAGACGCATGACAGCATAAAAAGTTTCATTAACTGTAAAGAAAAGATTAAAAATAATTCATCAATGAAATCAATTTGTCCGCAAAAAAAAGAAACGATTAGCCTGTAGAGCAAGGTAATCGCCTCTTAAGTCGGTTTAACGCGTATCCGGTTTCTTATTCTGGTCCCGGTATTCTTTGGGAGTCATCCCCGTCTGCTTCTGGAATACCTTCGTAAAATACCGGCGCTCCTGATAGCCCACCCCCGAGCTGATCGCCGTGATGCTTTTGTCGCTGCTTGCCAGCATGAACTTCGCTGCCTCTATCCGCTGAAGCGTCACATATTCCACAAAGGTCATGGCAAAGCGGTTCTTGAACAGCAAGCAGAAGTAGCTGCTGCTGATGCCAATTTTATTCGCCACCTCTTCAATGCCAAGATCACAGCTCAGGCGCTGCGAAATATACCGGGCTGCATGGTTCATCAGCTGGTCCGGTGTTTTTTTCACGGAATCCTCTTCCGGCGGCAGCTCCTGAAACAATGGAATGCTGTTGTACAGCTTATCCTTATACTGTTTGTTCCGAATTCGTACGCCCATTTCCCGCACCTTGTTGCCAAGCTCCTCATAATGAATCGGCTTGCAGATATATTCCTTCACACCCAGCCGGATCGCTTCAAGTGCATAGTCGAATTCCTGATAGCCGCTGAGCAGCAGAACTTCGCTCTCGAGGCCCATTTCCCGCAGCTTGCCGATGAACGTCAGGCCGTCCATGACGGGCATACGGATGTCACAGAGCACAATATCCGGGGCCTGCTCCTCAGCAATACGAAGAGCCTCCATCCCGCTGCGGGCCATGCCTGCGATCTCCATCCCCATTTCCTGCCACGGCAGCACCCGCCTCAAGTTGCCCAGAATAGGGGCTTCATCGTCAACCAATAATACTTTTAGCATAATGATCTTCCCCCTGCCCGTATTTAGGTATGACGCATTGGATGATTGTGCCTTCCCAGGGACTTGCGCAGATGAAAATCCCATACCTGTCTCCATATTCAATACGGATGCGGTCCGCCACACTCCTCACACCAAGGCCCCGCCGCTCCAGATGAATGCCATGCTCCGGCTTTTCTGTAGTAATCTGTTCTGCTGAGTCGCCTGACTCGCCCAGCATATACTGGAACATGGACAACTGGTCTGAGTTCATCCCAATTCCATTGTCCTGTATGCGCAGGATCAGGTTGCCCCGCTCTTCCCAGACTTTTACACGGACCAGGCCTTTGTAGTCAATCCCCTCGAACCCGTGCTGTATGCTGTTCTCCACCAGCGGCTGGAGTGTAAGCTTGAGAATCCCGCAGCCAAGCAGCTCCTGAGGAACATCAATCTCATAATCGAATACATCCTCGAAGCGGAATTTCTGGATATCCAAATAATTACGCAGGTGTGTAATTTCCTCTTCCAGCGTAATTTCATCCCTGCCCTGAATGCTGATCCGCAGAATGCTGGCCAGCCTGTAGACCATCTCGCTCACCTTCCGCCCTTCATTCTGCACGGCAAGCACATTGATGGACTCCAGTGTATTGAACAGAAAATGCGGCTTGATCTGTGCCTGCAGAACACGCATTTCAGCCTGATTTTTCCGCCGCTGCTCCAACTGTACTCGATTGAACAGACCATTGATTTTGTCCATCAGATCATTGAAGCCCTTGGCGAGCAGAGTCATTTCGTCATCGCCCTTCTCTTCTACCCGTGTAGTGAGATCGCCATCCTCGACCCTCCGCATAAAGCGGACAATCACGGCTATGCCGCCCGTAATCCGGTTCATGAAGAACAGATTGAAGATCACTGCGCCGAGCAGGCACAGAAAGATGACAACCACGAACCAACGGGCAAAAACAGTGACTTCACGAGACAGCGAGTCCCAAGAGGTTATGGAGACGAGACTCCAGGGATAGTCCTTGAGATGGTAGACCGAGAGAATGCTGTTCTCCCCGTCGAATTCCGTTTTGAAGCTTTGGAAGCCTTTATGAAAAGTAACATTTTTCGTCGTAAAAGAATGGAAATCCTGGCCGTCCAGCTTGCGGTCCGGATCGAACAGAATCATACCGTCATCATTCACCAGCATAAAAGAAACCTTCTGGTCGCTGTCCCCGATTTTAAGATTGCGGAAGATCGACTCGAACTCCCAGTTCTTGATCTGCACCACCAGAATGCCGATATTCTGAAAAAAACTCAGCTCCTTCACCAGCCGAATTTGCGTAAACACCGCTTCCGTTCCAGTAAGCTCCGGGTATTCGTGCGGCGCGACCCATTTGGGCACACCATTCAGCTTCATGACTTCCTGGTACAGCTCACTTCCCTTGAATTTGTCATAGGGGAGGGTCTGAAAATTCTCCTTATTGAACACCGAAACGATCTCCGAACTGCCTTTGCCATTAAAATTGTAAAGAAAAGCATAGCTGATCGACGGATGGTTGTATAACAAGCTGCGGAAATTGCGCTGACTGGCATTCAAATTAAGCTGCTCGGCAGCGGTCAAATCCTGCTTGGACGGGTCCTCCGCACTAAGCGCCATATGAAACACCGAAGTAGCGATTCCATTGTCGGTCACATTATCCATGTCCTTAAAAACATTTGAGATACTGTAGCTGATTGCCTTGAGCGAATACTCAGATTGCTGGCTGTACTTCTTCTCAATTGAATTATAGGTTACGAAAAACATAATCATGCCAAGAATAAACAGAGGAATAATAATCAGGCCCAAAAATGCCGTAAACAACTTGTAGCGCAGATTCATCGGCTAGTGCCCCTGACTTGAATAGGATTATCCTTTTACGCTGCCCGCTGTAACCCCTTCAATAATCTTCTCCTGCAAAATGGCGTAAATAATCACGACCGGCAGCACACTGTAGACAATGCCTGCGGACATCTGCGCATAATTCATCTGATACTGATCACGGAATTGGACCATCCCCACCGGAAGCGTGCGCAGCTCGTCATTCGAAAGAAAATAATTGGCCAGCAAAAACTCATTCCAATTTCCCAGGAAATTAACAATGAATACTGTAACCATGGCGGGAACTGTCAAAGGTACAATAATTCTAGCAAAGATACCAGGGGCCTTCAAGCCATCCACAACCGCAGCTTCTTCAATTTCACCGGGCAGCGAACGCATAAATGCCGCCAAAATAATAATCGTGAACGGGATCGCATTGGCAATATAAGGAATGATCAGCGCCCAGTGCGTATTCAGAATGTGCAGCTTGCGCACAATCGTATAGATCGGCAGCATCAGCGCATTATTCGGGATCAGCATTCCGATAACCACAAGCGAGAACAGGATCTGGTTCCACTTGCCCTGCCGCATCCGCGTAACCGCAAAGGCAAACATCGAGGCCAGCAGAATCGACACAACTGAAGAAAGCACGGAAATATACAAGCTGTTCAAAAAGTACGTACTAATCTTGGCATTCACCCATGCCTCGACATAATTGTTAAATACAAATTCCTTCGGAATGCCGAACGGATTCAGCGCAATCGCATTATTATCCTTCTTCACCGAAGAGAACAGCACGAACAGGAACGGAAACAGCACGACTACGAGATAGCCGAGCAATGCAGCATGAGGTATGCTTTTTTTCAAAGTGCGCGCCATTAGTATTCAATCCTTTCATTACACCGGGCGAATAGCAGCTGATAAAGCGCCGTGACCACCAGGGTGAAAATAAAGATCAGAACAGCAATGGCGTTCCCGTACCCATATTTAAAGTTGGTAATTGCATATTTGATCATATAGGTAGCCATCACCTCGGTCGAACCTGCCGGTCCGCCCTTCGTCATGACGATGACAATATCCGCCGCCTTCATAGCTCCCGCGATGGACAGCATAATAACAACGGAAATGATCGGCACGATCAGCGGCAAAGTAATCCGTGTAGCTCTTTGGAAGCCAGTAGCGCCGTCAATGGCAGCGGCCTCATCCAGTTCACCAGGAATGGATAATATCGCCGCCAACACCATTACAATGTAGAATCCGGTCCACTGCCAGGCATTGGTGATTAGAATCGACAGCATGGCGAACCGTTCATCCGACAGCCAGTATACCGGGTCAATGCCGAAGACTCCCAGCACCTTATTAAAAAGACCAATATTCGGCTCATAAATAAAGCCCCACAGAATGCCGATAACCGCCGTAGACATGATGGATGGCATAAAAACCGCAGTCTTATAGAGTCCCTTCAGCTTTTTGACATTGGCAATTAACAAGGAAAAAAGAACAATGAGGGGGACCTGAATGAATACAGAGAATAATATAAACCAGCCGTTATTCCTAACGGAAACCCAAAAGCGGTCATCGAGAGTGGCCTTTTTAAAATTGCTCAGCCCCGTATATGCAACAGTGTCTGAAACACCGTTCCAACTGGTCAAGCTATAGTAGATCGAACTAAAAATCGGATAAATAAAAAACAGCAAAAACAGGATTAACGCAGGGACGACGAATAGAGTGAACACCAGGGGATTTCTGAGTGATTTATTCATGACTACCTCCGATTGCTTGAGAATCAGGAAACTGTAGAGAGATTGTAAAAATGCACCCTGGAGCAAGCACCAGGGCACATTCCGATTACCGTTCCTTATTCCACTGCTGCGTTCGCTTCTTCCTGAACCTTCTGCAGGGCCTCGCCCATCTTCTCAGGTGTCGTCTGTCCGCCGATCAGCTTTTGAATCTGGATATTACTGATTTCGGTAGTTACATCCGCCTGTACCAGTGAGTCGAAGGCCGGGAACGAAGATTCGGAGTTATTCAGCACAGCTACAATTTCACTCATCAGATCGTCAGTGATATTCTTATTTAACACAGCCTGATCAATCTTCATGGCCGGCAGCACGCCATCCTCAACCAGTCCGCGCAACTGCATTTCTTCATTGTACATATTTTTGATGAACGACTTCACTGCAGCCAGTTGGCGTTCATCCTTACTTGCAGAGGCAGAGAAGCCGTAGCCGTTGTTCACATCACGCATCAGCGCTGTCTGGTCGCCAACTCCGCCGTCTACAGGTGGAATGTTGAAGAAACCAACCTTGCCGATCAGACCTTCGCCGGATTGGCCTGTCTTGAAGACAGAGGACTTCCAAGTGCCATCATACATCAGGATCGCTTCACCGCTGGTGAACTGGGTCGTGTATTCAGCATACTCGAAGCCAAGCTCGCCTTTTTTGAAATAGCCTTTATCTTCCCATTCCTTGTATTTCGCAAAACCTTTTACCACATTCGGATCGCTCCATTTGGCTTCACCGGTAGCAAATTTAGCAGTTACATCCGGTCCGGCATAACGCGACCAGAGGTGGTTCGCCAGCATCAATGGCACCCATCCGGCCTTGGATGCGCCCGCCATTGGCACCTTGCCGTCGGCTTTGATATCCGCCAGTTGCTTCTCCAATTCGGCAAAAGTTGTCGGAGCCTTCCAGCCTTTGCTGGTATAGTATTCTTTATTATAGAAGAACCCTTCACCCGAGCCGCCAATCGGCAATCCGTAGATTTTACCTTCATACGTGAACGGGTCCAGATTCGAGAACTTGTCTTTGATGCCCAGCTCTTCAAGGATCGGTGTCAGATCAAGCAATTTGCCTTCCTTAGCATATATTTTGGAGTCTGGGCTACCGAACAGATCGAAAATTTCCGGCGGATTTCCCGCTGCCATTTCGCCGCGCAGCTTTTCCTTACGGTTTACATCAGAGTCCACACCATCAAGCTTAAAGGTCAATCCTGGCACTTCAGCCTGCACCTTTCCAACAACATCCTCCAGAATGGCCAGACGTTTCTGTTTGTCTGCACCCACTTGAGTATGGCGGATTGTCATTTCGAAGGGCTCGCTGCTTGCAGGCTCTTCTGTCGCCACCGCATTCGTAGCATCAGCCGTACTTGTCGCGGCAGCGCCGCCGTTGTTGTTAGCAGAATTATTATTGCCACAGCCAGCCATTACCGCAGAGCTTACGAACAGCAGAGATAATAGCAATGTTACGCTTTTTTTCATTATGGGTGACCCTCCCTATATATTGATTTCCCTTACAACTCTTATTATAAAAAACAGGTTCAACAACGGTAAGGTTAAGATTCATCTACAACAGGGATAAAAACCTCTAATGTAAGCGGATACACATTTATTTTATTACAGGTAGAGTGATATTATATAACATACACTCGAAATACCACGATTAAAAAAACAGTTTATAGGGTATGATATGTCACAAAACCTAAACACGATTTCATTTTCAGGTCATTAGTATGTTCAAAAGCCGTTCCCACAGCACTAAATCTACTGTTGAAACGGCTCTTTATTGTTCCTGGTCATTATACCAGCGCTGTCTGCTTGCGTCCTTCTTCGATCAACCGGTAGGCGCGCGCTACTTCTTCTTCAGTTGGCGAAGGCACTCCTTCAAGCTCATAAGGTCTGCCGAGCACTTCCCATTTATAGATACCCATCTGATGATACGGGAGGATTTCGAATTTCTCTACACCGTTCAAGGTTCCAATGAAACGTCCTAAATTGAGCAAGTCCTCTTCACGGTCATGGATTCCTGGTACATACACATGACGGACCCACATCTTACGGCCATGGTCAGACAGCCAGCGGGCCAGCTTCAGCGTACGTTCGTTAGATTTACCCGTCAGCTTGATATGCGCCTCATCATCAATATGCTTCAGATCAAGCAGCACCAAATCAGTCACATCAAGTAAATCGTTGATTTTATCGCCTTCATTATAGCCGTTCGTATCAAGAGTAGTATGCAAATTCCAGCGCTTCTTCACTTCAGTGAACAATTGCTTTACAAAATGCGCCTGTAGGGTAGGTTCGCCGCCCGAAACGGTCAGACCACCACCGGAACTGCGATAGTAATTTAGATAAGGCTCAATTTCAGCGAGTACCTCTTCGATACTCATTTCTCTACCCTCATTGAGCCCCCAGGTGTCCGGGTTATGGCAATACTGACATTTCAACAGGCAGCCCTGCATGAATAGAACAAAACGAATACCTGGTCCGTCAACAGTTCCAAAGGTTTCTAAAGAATGTATATGTCCATTAGCCATATGATGTCATCCTTCCGAAATTTAAAATTTTAAGTAATCTCAAACAAGAGAGTACCGCCCTTGAGACAAGGGCGGTATCACCTTGCAGCTATTTCACTGTATACCTGTTGCTTAAGCAGTAAGCTTAGGTATTACATTGTACCGTGGAATGTACGGTTGATAACGTCCATTTGTTGTTCGCGAGTCAGCTTGATGAAGTTAACAGCATAGCCGGATACACGGATTGTCAATTGTGGATAGTTTTCTGGGTGATCCATAGCGTCGATCAGTTGTTCACGGTTAAATACGTTAACGTTCAAGTGCTGAGCGTTATTGTGGAAGTATCCGTCCATCATGAATACCAGGTTGGACTTGCGGGATTCTTCATCTTTACCCAATGCCTTAGGAACGATAGAGAACGTATTGGAAATACCGTCTTGTGCGTCAGAGTAAGGCAGCTTGGCAACAGAGTTCAGGGAAGCCAGCGCGCCTTTCTTGTCGCGTCCGTGCATTGGGTTAGCACCTGGAGCGAACGGTTCACCTTTCTTACGTCCATCAGGAGTAGTACCTGTCTTCTTACCGTATACAACGTTCGAAGTGATGGTCAATACCGATTGTGTAGGCGTAGCATCACGGTAAGTTTTGTGTTTGCGGATCATGGACATGAAGGTTTCAACCAATTCGACTGCAATGCTGTCAACAGCATCGTCGTTGTTGCCGTAGCAAGGGAATTCACCTTCGGTTTCGAAGTCGATTGCGATACCTTGTTCGTTGCGGATCGGTTTAACCTTAGCGTATTTAATTGCGCTCAGGGAGTCAGTAGCAACAGACAGACCAGCAATACCGCAAGCCATCGTACGCAGAATGTCGCGGTCATGCAGCGCCATTTCGATACGTTCGTAGGAATATTTGTCATGCATGTAGTGGATGATGTTCAGCGTGTTAACATATGTCTTAGCCAGCCACTCCATCATTGGTTTGAAGCGTTTCATTACTTCGTTGTAATCGAGATATTCCGAAGTGATTGCCGGGAATTCAGGACCAACCTGTACGCCGGATTTCTCATCTACACCGCCGTTAATTGCATACAGCAGAGCTTTTGCAAGGTTGGCGCGGGCGCCGAAGAACTGCATTTGTTTACCGATACGCATTGGGGATACGCAGCAAGCAATCGCGTAATCTTCACCCCAGTATGGACGCATTACATCGTCATTCTCATATTGGATAGCGCTGGTCTCGATGGAAACCTTAGCACAGTATTTCTTGAACGCTTCAGGAAGTCTTTCAGACCACAGAACAGTCAAGTTTGGTTCTGGAGCTGGTCCCAGGTTGTACAGGGTATGCAGGAAGCGGAAGCTGTTCTTAGTTACGCGGGTTGTTCCGTCTTCAGACATACCGCCGATGGACTCAGTTACCCAAGTAGGGTCACCAGAGAACAGTTCGTTATAGTCAGGCGTACGCAGGAATTTAACGATACGCAGTTTCATTACGAAATGGTCAACGATTTCTTGTGCTTGTTCTTCAGTAAGAGTACCTTCTTCGAAATCACGTTGTGCATAGATATCCAGGAAGGAGGATACACGTCCCAGGGACATTGCTGCACCGTTTTGTTCTTTAACGGCTGCCAGATAACCGAAGTACACCCATTGGGCAGCTTCTTTGAAGTTGTTAGCCGGTTTGGAGATATCCATACCGTGTGCCGCTGCCATTTCTTTCAGTTCGCCCAGAGCGCGGATTTGCTCGGACAGCTCTTCACGCAGACGGATTACTTCTTCAGTCATGGAATCAACTTCAAGCTCGGCTTGTTGTTGTTTCTTGTCTTTGATCAGGAAATCGATACCGTACAGAGCAATGCGGCGGTAGTCGCCGATGATGCGTCCGCGGCCATAGGCATCAGGAAGACCTGTGATAACTCCCGATTTACGGACGGCTCTCATTTCTGGTGTATATGCATCAAATACGCCTTGGTTATGCGTTTTGCGGATATTCGTGAACATTTCAACAATGTTGTTCGGAAGCTCAAAGCCGTACGCTTTGGTGGCATCGATCATCATTTTGATACCGCCGAACGGTTGAATGGAACGTCTGAAAGGAGCATCAGTCTGTACACCAACAATTTGTTCTAAGTCCTTGTTGATGTAGCCTGGTTTGTGGGAAGTAATAGTGGAGACAGTATCCAGGGAAACATCCCATACGCCGCCTCTTTCTCTTTCTTCTTTACTCAGCTGGGAGATAATCTTCCACAGTTCAGTTGTGTTGCTGGTAGGACCTACGAGGAAATCTTCGTTTCCTTCATAAGGCTTGATGTTCTTGGAAATAAATTCGTTAACATCGACTTTCTTAGCCCATTTGCCTTTTACGAAACTTCTCCAACCCGATTTTACTTCTTGTACATCTTTTTCAATCACCGACATGCTAAATCCCTCCATTTATATTTATTATATTTGTAGAGATCGCGGGCTTGAAGGTTAATCCCGTGTCTCGTGATCCCAAAGATATGGTTGGTTGTAATAAAATTCACAATAGCTTCTACATAACCGGGATCGTTGTTTATATAAACATTTTAGTTTATTTTCTGGAAATGGACTGTGACAAATATCACTCTTTCGGTGATATTTGTCACTTACATCCAGTCCCATATTACCCTATAAACTATTTGTTTATCTAGTGATTGCTAATTAGTTCTCGAATTTGCCGTAGAATGCGTTACGGTATACGTCAGCAAGCTCGGAAACCAGCGGCAGCTTAGGGTTGGCAGTTGTACATTGGTCTTCAAATGCACGGTCAGCCAGATAGTCTACGCGGGATTCGAAGTCCTTAGGATCAAAGCCCAGCGCTTGGAACGACTCTTCGATGCCGAGTTTTTTGTTCATATCGCGGATTGCATTGATCAGGCTTGTTACGCCTTCTTCGGTTGTGCGTGCAGGCAATCCCAGAATGCGTGCGATTTCCGCATAACGCTCGTCAGCTACAAAGTGCGAATATTTAGGGAACGAAGCGAACTTCGTAGGTTTCTTAGCGTTGTAACGGATAACGTGCGGCATTAGGATGGCATTGGTGCGTCCATGAGCTGTGTGATATTGACCGCCCCATTTGTGCGCCAAGCTGTGGTTGATGCCCAGGAATGCGTTGGCAAAAGCCATACCAGCAAGTGTAGATGCATTATGCATTTTTTCACGGGCCAGTTTGTCGCCTTCGAGTGCTGATTTTTCAAGGTATTGGAATACCAATTGGATAGCTTTGATAGCCAGACCGTCAGTGTAGTCACTAGCCATTACGGAAACATAAGCTTCGATGGCATGTGTCAATACGTCCATACCTGTGTCAGCAACAGCAGTTTTTGGCAGGCTGTATACAAACTCAGGGTCGATGATTGCAACGTCTGGAGTCAGCTCATAATCAGCCAATGGGTATTTAGTATTGTTAGCTGTTGTTTTGTCAGTAATAACCGCGAAAGAAGTTACTTCAGAACCTGTACCCGAAGTAGTTGGAATCGCTACGAATTTCGCTTTGTTTCCAAGCTTAGGGAATTTGTATACGCGTTTGCGGATATCCATGAATTTTTGTTTCAGGCCGTTGAAATCAGCGTCTGGATGTTCATAGAATAACCACATGCCTTTTGCAGCATCCATTGGGGAACCGCCGCCAAGCGCGATGATGCAGTCCGGTTGGAATCTGTTCATCATGGCAGTACCTTTTTCTACGGTAGTTGTCGATGGATCTGGTTCAACTTCCGAGAACACTTCAATGGCTACAGGTGTTTGACGTTGACGCAGATAGTGTTCAACTCTTTCTACATAGCCCAGTTTAACCATCATAGGGTCAGTGATGATAGCAACCCGAGTGATGTCAGGCATTTTAGCCAGGTATTGAGTAGCGCCTTTTTCGAAGTAAATTTTGTCAGGTACTTTAAACCATTGCATATTCACGGTACGACGGTTCACCCTTTTCACGTTGATCAGATTGATGGCAGTAACGTTCTGCGATACCGAGTTGCGGCCGTAAGATCCGCAGCCCAGAGTCAATGAAGGGATATTCGTATTGTAGATATCGCCGATAGCGCCGTGAGTCGATGGCGAGTTGACGAGAATACGTCCGGTCTGCAGACGGTTAGAGAACTTCATGATTACTTCTTCGTTGTTGGAGTGGATGGCCGAGCTGTGGCCCATACCGCCAAATTCAACAATTTGTGCTGCACGTTCGATACCTTGATCAGCATTCTTAACCTTGTAGCAAGCAAGAACCGGGCTCAATTTCTCAGCGGACAGCGGATATTTAGTACCTACGCCTTCAAGCTCAGCTACCAGGATCTTAGTACCTGCAGGAACTTGAATGCCGCACATTTCGGCGATCTTCACTGCGGATTGACCTACGATTGCCGGATTAACTGCGCATTTTTCAACGTTCATTGCGCCGCTTGTCAGCTTGGCAGCTTCTTCTTTATTTACAAAGTAGCAGCCATTGGCGATCATTTTCTTCTTCACTTGATCAAAGATGGCTTCTTCAATGATAACAGCTTGCTCGGAAGCACAGATCATACCATTGTCAAAAGTCTTCGACAGAATAATGTCGGTTACCGCTTGATCAATATCGGCACTCTTTTCAATGAAGGCAGGCACGTTACCAGGACCTACGCCAAGAGCCGGTTTACCGCAGCTATAAGCTGCTTTTACCATTGCCGAACCGCCTGTTGCCAGGATAAGCGCAACGTCCGGATTGTTCATGAGTGCGTTTGTTTTGTCCATCGTTGGCAGCTCAATCCATTGGATACAGTTCTCAGGAGCGCCGGCTTTAACGGCTGCATCATGAAGAATTTTTGCTGCTGCGGCACTGCACTCTTGCGCAGATGGATGGAAACCGAATATAATAGGATTACGTGTCTTCGCTGCAATCAGTGCTTTAAACATCGTGGTGGATGTTGGATTCGTTACAGGTGTGATCCCCATAATGATTCCGACTGGTTCAGCAATCTTTTGGAAGCTGTCATATTGATTGTCTTCAACAACGCCTACTGTTTTGTCGTATTTAATTCCGTGCCAGATATATTCAGTTGAGAAGATGTTCTTCGTAATTTTGTCTTCGTATACTCCGCGGCCAGTTTCTTCTACAGCCAGCTTAGCCAGGTACATGTGCTTGTCGAGTCCTGCGAGCGCCATTGCATGAACGATTGTGTTGACTTGCTCTTGATCCAGCGCCATGTAAGCTTCTTGAGCTTTCTTTGCTTTATCCACCAAAGTCTGAACATACTCTTCAGCGGTGGTTTGTTTCACTTGGGCGGCGACTTCGTTCTTAACTGCCATCTCCCTCGTCCTCCTGTCAATTTTTAGGTTGTTTTTCTCTACACATTTATCTTATCACATTCTCTTCGTCTTGCATAGTGAAATCTTTCACAAAGTATAAAGTTTTTTTTGATTTGTTTTCAAAGCGCTTTCATTTGATGAAATTAAGGGGGTATTTCCATATTATATGGGTTTTAATTTGTAAAATTTATCATTCCAGTTACCTATCTCTGCATTCCTCGGGTATGTACCTGAGCATTTCAAGAAAAAAGGAACTGTCATCGGACAGTCCCCTCGTGTTAGCACCTAACAAACAATGATGTTTGGATTCATTCGGGTTAATTCTTGTTCAACAAGTCTATAACGATGATAGGCAATCGTACAGCTAATAGAACTCTGGCAGCTCATATCGTCAAAATAAGCAACCTTATATGTTCTCTCCAGACGCGCCACGTTATCAATATTGACCGCCGTTCCCCGATCTACGATGCTGAAGTGGCATCCGGTGCTGTTAAGCGCGTTCACCCAGTAACGCAAGGGTCCCATGATGTAATATACGCCGTCCCTCGTATGTACCAGGATAGACTGTGATTCGAAGGTATTGCACTTAAGAAACAAGATGCACTCTAAGTCAACAGTAATGATCCCGGCAGATCCGTCAGCGGTTTCGGTAACGGATATAGCATTCATGGAATCAACCTGCTTTCTCGCCTATTTTTTTAAAAGTTCGGCTGGAATGTCGCCTTTGTACCAAAATAAGAAACAATTCGTTCCTACCGTTGCCTTTGCAACCTTGGTCAGAATGTTAGCCACCAGATTCATGATCTCACCACCTTTCCAAGCACCAGCGTAACGCTCTGAGCGAGAAAGCTGAGCGCAAGCGCCGATGATAGAATGAAGTAATTGGAAGCAACAAGCAGCATGGCTGCAAGCTTCATATAAGGAAAATACTTTGGGGGAATCCTCGATTGCTGATCTATGCCTACCGGAGCCAGTAACAGAATTGCAAGCATTGCCGCAGTTGTCGTCATAACGGTCCATAATTCAGGCACAGCAAGCAGTGAGATACCAGTAAAACTCAATGTGGAGACAACGGTGCACTGCAGATTGGATTTGAGATGAATGCCTCCTGTTAACTGGCGGAGCAGCGCGAACGAGATGAGGACTGCTGCGGCCTCCCCCGTATGACCGGTAAATAGTGAGATGCCCAGAGTCGCCAGAACGATAAATATCACATTAAGGAGCATCGCAATCGCAAATTTAAAAACTTCAACCGAGGAAGGATGATCCGGTACAGAGCGTTTTAGCGAAAATGCCATCTTTGCAGCGAGCAGCTCAATCATTCATTTTCTCCTTTCTAATTGAATAGTACATTAAAAAGGTAAAGGCGCTTATGAAGAAAAGAATGCACCAGCCTATCTCATTCTTGTACATGATCAAAGAGAACAGCAGAAAGAAAAGCACAATCAATCCCACCACCAGCGTTCCTTCCCAGCGCAGCCGCAGCCTTTCGAAATCAAAAGTAAAGCCAATGCCAAGCTTGAACAAAACCCACGCCAACAAAATGCTGGCCGAGCCGGATATGAACTGACCTCCGTATTCGTTAATCACCGAGGTCTGTGAATCGGAAATGGAGCCAAAGAACAATAAGACGAGCGCTACTTGTATGATGCTAAATGCCAGATAACCAAAAATGGCTATAATAGAAGACCATATAATTGGAATTCTAATGACAACTGTCAGCAGAAATATAAAAAGCATAATGTTAATAACCGGAACCAGGAAAGACAGGTCGAGATCAGTCCGCAGCACAAAGCTCTGCAGGTTCATCAGCAGAATAATAAACAACGCAGGCCAAATATAGTCCGTCGCCTTCAGCCTGAAGAACGACATCATCATGGCGAATATCCCCACCCCCTCAATGGTTGAGAAAAACATAAATCCCGCCGGTTCCCATGACAAATGGCCTCACCGCCTGACATTTTTATGGTTAATAATTACATTATATTACATGTCCACTCAAGTAGTATAGCAAAATTTTAGCAAATAATAACACTTTTTATCCAATAAAAAAAGACCTTCCGTTGAGTCGAGAAACTCAAGAGAGGCCTTGCCTTTTGAACTATTTGGTATAGCCATTCAAAGCCAGCCAGGATGCGCAGGCCCCAGTCCAGCTTCTCGTGTGAGGCTCCTCGTCACCCAGACCAAGCCCGTGTCTGCCATGCGCATATACATGAAGGTCAAAAGGAATGTGATGCCGACTGAGCGCTGCGGCGAACTGCAGGCTATTCTCCACTGGCACAGCTTCATCATCTGAGGTATGCCAAAGAAATGTAGGGGGTGTAGCCGCCGTTACCTGAAGCTCACTGCTTAAGTGATCCACCAGGTCTTTGTCTGGGTTCTCCCCAAGTAGATTTACTTTTGTGCCTTGATGCGTCACCCCATCAGCCATTGAAATCACCGGGTAGCACAAGATCAGCAAATCGGGACGGCTGGACTGCCGCTGAGCAGGATCAGAGTCTTCACTATCTCCATAATCAAACAAAACACCGGCGGCAGAAGCTAAATGTCCACCTGCCGAAAATCCCAGAATCCCCAGTCTGCCGGGGTCAATTCTATACTCTCCAGAACGGAACCGAATCGTACGCAGCGCCCTTTGAGCATCCAGCAGCGCATTGGGGTATCCATAAGGCGCAACACGGTAACGCAGCACAAAAGCCGATATTCCGAGCGTATTTAGCCATTCAGCGATTGGTGCGCCTTCGTGGTCCGCCCGCATGCCATAACCGCCTCCCGGACAGACAATAACAGCGGCGTTCCGCTCTCCTTCCACGAGATAAGGTGTAATAGCCGGGATATCCTCGTCGCTCTTACCAAGTGCTCCCGGAGCACCTTCCGGCCATAACAATAATGTCTCCATTTTCATCCCTCAAGCTTTCCTTCTATAAAATAGAATTATTACTCGCAGAAAAGGTTTTCTTTCCCGGCATTTAGTCTAACAAAGTATTACAGGTCATGCAATCGGAATGCTTTGATAAAGGAGTTGAAAGAGGCCTGCAGTTTGCGCTATGATCAAAAAAGCTGAATCATCTTCAGTGTGGAGAAAAGCAAATCGGGCAATTACCCGCTATAATATGGGTTATTTTACACAAACGTCCTAATTCAAGCTCAAAAACATATTAAATCTCACACTTTCGAAGTGAAAATTATCACAATGTTAAAAATTCGACACTTTTTCGCGAAAATTTTTACCCATAAAGAGGAATTTCAAGGTATAATTAATTTAAAATTTACTGAAAAACTGAGGGAATAAAGGGGATGTCGATTATGATCAAGGAACATTACAATGTTATCGAAGCCCACGGAAATACAAACTGTTTCTCCGAACAGAACTTTAACCGACTTTTGGTCACAATGAAAGAACGCATGGTTCCAGAAGGCTCTCATTTGTTCTGGGAAGGCGACTATTCGGATAAATTGTTTTATATCAAACGTGGACGTGTGAAGCTGACCAAATCAACTGATGAAGGTAAAGAACTCATTCTTTATATGTATCAAGCCGGTGACATGGTAGGCCAGGCCGACCCGTTCTTCAGCACCAAGCACAGCTTCACTGCCGAAGTAATTGAAGAGAGTGAAGTTGGCATCATTGAGCAGAAGGATCTGGAGATTCTAATCTGCCAGCATTGTGATTTCGCTATTGACTTTATGAAATGGATGGGTATCCATCACCGTCTCACCCAGACGAAATTCCGTGATCTGATGATGTACGGCAAGCCTGGCGCACTCTGCTCCACACTGATTCGACTCGGCAACACCTACGGCGAGAAGAACGGCGACAGCATTCTGATCAACAAAAAGATTACGCATACGGATCTGTCCAACATGATCGGCGCTACCCGTGAGAGCGTCAACCGGATGCTGAGCGACCTGCGTAAAAAAGATGCTGTAGAATATGAGAACGGCATGATCGTCATCAAAGATCTCGCTATGCTTCAAGACATCTGCCATTGCGAACTATGCCCGAATGAAATTTGCCGCATTTAATTTCCTAACAACAATACCCTCTATTCACCTCACTGAATCATATATGACCCTATAATTCGTATTATCCAATAGAGTGGTCAAAGGCGCCCTGTCCGGCGTCTTTTTTTATGGGGTTGGTTGGGTCCTTATTTCCCAATCATCATAATACCTCGTCTCAGTTGGCAGGCTTCCACTGCTCAGCCATTCTGCCGCTGCTACCACCACAGGCGAAGAAGAGTCGAGTGTAATCTCTGATAAGTCCACCCACTCGGCACCAAGAGAATCCTGTTCCGCAAACTCCACAATCTTGGCAGGCGCTCCTTCTCCGGCAATTTCCACTGTATATAGAGCGGCCATATGGTGCATATGAGTGAAGGCTTCCTCTTGAAATCGCACAAAACAATCGAATGTTCCCGCATTGCGTTGCACGCATACCATGAGCCCAGTCTCCTCCATAAACTCCCGGACCAGTCCATCTCTCAGTGCTTCATTCTCCTCGAGCCTTCCGCCAGGAAGGTCGTATCTCCAGGTATAGGGGCCTTTTCCTTTGCGGATCACCAGCATCTTGCCCTCACGCTGACAAATCCCATAAACGCCAGAGTGATTGAAGCTCAACACTCGCGGACAACTCCTTCGTTCAATTCCCCCCAAGCTTAACACATATCTGTTCCAGCTGCAGTGACAAAAAAAGGCCCTGTGGTCGAATAGACCACAGGGCCAGCAGAAGTTAGCTGATCCGTTGCTGCTTATCAGGTATAACGGCAGCACGGGCTGCACGTACAGGAGAAATCAGCCAGTATGCCATGCCGACAAACACGCCTCCGCCGATGATATTGCCTAAAGTCACCGGAATCATGTTGTGCAGCCAGCCGGCAACCGAAATCGTCTCTGGATGATTAGGCAGCAGCACCGCTACGCTCAGCAGCGTCATGTTGGCTACACTGTGCTCATAGCCGCTGGCGATAAAGGCGAACAAACACCACCAGATCAGCACCAGCTTGGCTGTCTCGCTTTTAGCCCGTGAGGACATCCATAACGCCAGACAGACGAGCCAGTTACAAAGAATGCCGCGGAAGAACAGCTCGGAGAATGGAAGGCTCATTTTCTTGGCGGCTGCGGTAAAGATCAGATGATCTACAGGGGCTGCCTTGAATAATCCTGTACCTTGGATCAGCAGAGCCAGAATAACCGCACCGGCAACATTACCGATGAAGACGATAATCCAGTTCTTCACGGTATCCCACACACTGGTTCGACCAGCTAGCGTACTGACGGTAAAAAACATGTTGTTACCGGTGAACAGCTCCGAGCCAGCGAAGACGACCAAGGTCAAGGCAATCCCGAAGGACGTTCCCATGATCAGCGGCTGAAAAGGAGATTTAATCGCCGCAAGCGGCGCTCCCAATGAAAAAATCAGGATGATGCCAATTCCCACATACGCTCCGGCTAAAAGCGCTGCAAGAAAATACTTCGGCAGACTTTCATTCATTTTGTCACGTTTGCCAACCGCTGTCTCTACGATGTTCTCCACGCTTTGTGTAAACATCCTTCCACCCCACCATTATTTATTTGAAATAGAATGCTGAACCTTCTCTCTACAAGCTGACTTTCACTATATCGCCGTCCAGTATGGCCGGATATGTCGCTACCTTGCCGTGATCCGGGGCCTGGACTTCGCCGGTGCGCAGGTCGATCTTCCAGTCATACAGCGGATCGTACAGATAGTAGCCCGAAACGATTCCCTCGGCGAGCGGGCCACCCTTCGGATGAGGACTGCGGTTCTCTATGGCATAGACCGCTCCATCCGAAGTCCGGAAAATAGCCAGCTCCACAGATCCGGCGTTGACTACCCGGCCAATCTGCAGCAGGAAATCCTGCACTGCTCCAACAGCATATTCTTGTTTGGTGGATTGCATTGTTTTCTCTCCTCTCTCCTTGTCGCTGTGAATCAGACTCTTGACTGCTCAAAAAGCGCAGTACGCGTATCTTTGTCGTCGAGCATTTTTTTCCAAGGATCAGAAACCTGTGCCAGGGCAAAATCAATACGTGCAGCCAGTTCCTTGCGGTTGTCATCATTCTCCAGAATCACTTGTTTAATCTGTTCCAGTCCCATACGCTCTACCCACTCGGAGGTTCTTTCGAGATAATTGCCGGTTTCGCGGTAGAATTGCATCACAGCAGAGCAGACCTCGATTAGCTCTTCATCGGTTTTCACTTTGCAGAAGGAGTCAGCGATACGCGGCTTAATTCCGCCATTTCCGCCGATGAACACTTCCCAGCCTCCGTCATTGCCGACGATGCCGATATCTTTCGTGCAGGATTCCGCACAGTTGCGCGGGCAGCCGTTAACTGCCATTTTGAACTTGGCCGGAAAATCAAGCCGTTCATACTTACGCTCAAGAATAGCTCCCATTCCCATCGAATCCTGTGTGCCAAATCGGCAGAACTGCGAGCCTACACAGGTCTTCACTGTTCGCAGCGATTTCGCGTAACCATAGCCGGATGGCATATCCAGCTCTTCCCATACCTTAGGCACATCCTCTTTTTTGACGCCGATGAGGTCCAGACGCTGTCCGCCGGTTACCTTCACAACCTTCACATCATATTTCAGAGAGACATCGGCAATTTTCTTCAAATCTTCCGGTGTGGTAACCCCTCCGTACATACGTGGAATTATGGTATAGGTACCATCCTTCTGGATGTTGGCGCTCATCCGTTCGTTGACGAAACGTGATTCCTTCTCATCCTCATGAGTGTCCGGATAGATCATTCCGAGATAATAGTTCACTGCCGGACGGCATTTAGAGCAGCCCTCAGCTTGTTTCCAGCCCAGCACATTCATTACCTCTTTAGTTGTTTTCAGGCCTTTGGCAGTAATTTCTGCCACGATCTCATCCCGGCTAAGCGAGGTACAGGTGCAGATGCCCTGCTTCGCGCTCTGCTGGAAGCTGTCGCCAAGCACAAACTGCAGAATCTGCTCGACAACCGGCTTGCAGCCACCGCAGGAGCGGGTAGCTCCGGTGCAGGCTTTGATCTCATCTACAGTGGTAAAACCATTCTCGGTAACGGCATCGACAATTGCTTTTTTGGTCACACCGTTACAGCCGCAGACAATCTCTTCATCAGCCATAGCTTCGACGGAGAAGCCTTTCTTCGCTCCGCCTCCGCCGCAGCAGCCGCCGCCCATGATCTCGCCATAAATTTCGTCGGTCATTTCCGCACCCAGCTTCACCAGCTTTTGCAGATTAGCCGATTCAGTAACATCGCCGAACAGAACCGCGCCGACGATGATGTTATTTTTGAGCAAAATCTTCTTGTAGGTCCGCTTCCATTCATCTTTGGCAGAGATTACTGTGTGCTCCGCAGTTTCAATGAATTCACCGGCAGAGAAGACATCTACTCCGGAAATTTTCAGCTTGGTCGATACAACCGAGCCTTCATACGGCTGGGTAGGGGCACCGGACAGATGCTTGGCCAGCACCATTCCCTGTTCGAACAGCGGAGCTACCAGACCGTAGCAGATACCGCGGTGTTCTGTACATTCGCCAACAGAATATACATCCGCCATCGAGGTCTGCAGATAATCATTGACCACAATTCCGCGATTAACGGTGATGCCGCTCTCTTGAGCAAGCAGAGTGTTCGGCTTAATTCCGACTGCCATTACTACAAAGTCTGCGGCCAGTTCCGTTCCGTCACTGAAGCGCAGCCCGTTCACACGTTCTTCTCCGGTCAGTTCAACGGTCATCTTGCCCATGGCAAATTTCACGCCCTGGCGCTCAAGCTCGCTCTGCAGCATCGAGGAAGCATTGCGGTCTAGTTGCCGCTCCATCAGATCCTCCAGCAGATGCACGACTGTAACATCCATCCCGAGATTCACGAGTCCTTTGGCCGCTTCCAGTCCCAGCAGACCTCCGCCGATAACCGCTGCCGTTCTGTACTGCTTAGCTGCAGCCAACATAGCATCGCAATCCGCAATATCGCGGAAGCCTACGACTCCTTCTTTGTTGTTGCCGGGAATAGGAAGAATGAATGAATTCGAACCCGTTGCTATAATAACCTTGTCATAAGGAACGGACATTCCGTTATCCGTAATGATCCGGCGCGCCGCCTCATCAATCCGGGTGACGGTAGTTCCTGTATGCAGGGTAATGTTGTTATCCTCGTACCACTTGCGGTCGTTGAGAATGATGTCCTCGATTGTTTTACTGCCCTCAAGGACGTAGGACAGCATAATCCGGTTGTAATTGGGATGCGGCTCACTTCCGAAGATGGTGATATCGTAAGCGCCGCCCAGCTTCAATATTTGTTCAATAGTGCCTACGCCTGCCATCCCGTTGCCTATGAGTACTAGTTTTTCTCTCTCCACTGTCACTTTTAAGACCCTCCTTCAAGCTTCTGGATTTCTTCACAACTTCCTGTATAGTGAAATTATACTGTTGAAATTTGAAGGGTATTTGTGATTCCAATCACAATAAATGTGAAACATTTCACATCTTTTCAGGACCGATATTTATGTGCGCATAAAGACTAAAATAGCCAGCTTCCTTTGCCATAAGCAGTAAGAAAGCTGGCTATATAATCATAAATCATCGTAACGCAAGCAATATTTCCAGTGTATCCTGAGGTCTAAGCTTCATATCAATTCCGCTGTCCAGCAAGGGCTTGCCATTCACCTTCAGCTTCCATGCCTCATTGCTGAGCGGAGCATAATCCATAACTGTAGTCACAGTTTTGTTGTCTTCAGCCAATTGCACCATTTCGCTGCCTTTCATCATGCTTCTTACAGTCAAGTCCTCCGTGTATGGCTGCACATATGAATGTGTCAACTCCGGCTGCTCGCTCCCGCCGTTGATGGAGAGCAAGACCGGCTGCAGCTCAGCCCCGCCCGCTGCCGGCTTCGCCGCAATAATTATGCTGTCCTCGCGGTCAACACTGCTGTTCCAGTCGGTTATTTTTTTGCCGTCCACTTGAATCTCCCAGACCCATTCCGGGCTCAGGGATACCTTGTTCACGCTCAGAATGCTGAAGCCGTCTGCGGCAAAAGTGGCGACTCCGCTGTTCTTAAGCAAATCAAGCAGCGAGATTCCAGACTTGTAGGCTTCGCTGAGCTGTCTGCCTGAGCTTCCGGCCAGCTCACTGTCTCCGACCAGCAGCGAAAACGCCGGTCCTTCATTACGAGTTCCCGAATTGCTCCCGTCAGCCGTAGGGCCAAGAACAGAAGAGCAGCCGCCTGCTGTTGCAATGATGATAATTCCTAGCAAAATACGCCACAGAAATCTTGAGGGCATTTCTGGCACCGCCTCTCCCGCCCGATCCCAGCCTCCAGCAGCTATTCAGGCAATCAATTATTATGTACATAGTCTTTTTAAGAATAACGCAAATGAGACCGGTTCTCAAATTTTGCTGTTTTCTTACTATTTAAAAAAAGTCCCCGCAGGGACTTTGGACGCAACACAAATGTATTATTGAAAGCGCAGGAACAGATTATTGTTCTCCAGATGCACATGCTCGAAAGTCATTCCTTCCAGCTCCTCAAGCCGCGCATAGGTTAAACGATAAGTCGTGCAGGCATGCTCCGGTGGTGTGAAATCATTTGTAACTCTCCGCAGCTCGCGTAAAATCTCGCCAGCCCCGTCATGCTCCTCTTCCAGTGTATGCAGCAGGCCGCGTAGCTCAGCCAAGCCTTCTGGAGTCGGATTGTTCGAGTAGGCCAGCATTTTCGGGAATTCGCTCTCCTCTTCCTGAGCCGTATGCTGAAGCAAGTCCTCCCGCAGCGTATGGAATAGGCGGTAAACCTCGGCCAAATGCGGAGAATCCTCACCGTGCACACGGAAGACCTTAGTTACATTCTGAGCGATCAGCGGCAGTTCCTCGCGCAAATAACGGTGGTGCTTATTCACGATATAATTAACCAGATCTTCCGAAGAGGCATCGTTCCAGGCGGTGTCCTCCTCCAGCACCGGATGTTCTTCCAGCAGCTTGTTCAGATCCTGGATTACTGACTCCGTATCAAGCCCTTTCTCTGCTGCCGCTTCCGTAAGCGGCTTAGCTCCTCCGCAGCAGAAATCAATCCGCTGTGCCTTGAAGTAATCCGCAGCTTTGGGGAATTGCAGCACGATATCTCTGACCATTGCTTCACCGGAAAATCCGTCCTGTACTCCCGTAGTTGTATTATTAATTTGTTTGGCCGCCATGTTGGCCCCTCCCTTAGGTTGTTGGTTTAGGTTTCTCTTACCCCTTCACCTTAACGCCAGCGGGAGTGCCAGCTTGTGATTGTACGCACTAAATATAAAAAATTTTAATGAACTCCAGAATTATATCAGTTGAACTGAAGAAAATATAAAAAGGGCGGAAGTGACGGAGGGGAAGTTTGGAACTGGAGGAGCGAACGCGTCCGCCTTTGTCTGCGGATTTCCACCGCGAAGAGCGGTAATAATCAAGAAATCTGCAGACAACAGCGGCCGGAAGTCCAAACATTCCCCGCAGTTACGACCAGACCCCAATATGAAATCTTTAGTTCAACTTATATAGCCTAACCCGATACCGTAGCCCGCATATAAGTCCGCTTGCCCTGTGCATCCTTCAGATAAGGTCCCAGTCCGGCAAAACGGGAATGATCCACATAGACGCCGGTCATCCAGCGGCCTTCGGTCAAGCCTCCGTTCCACTGAAGCACCAGGTCGGGAGCCGATAACCATTCCTGGAATATTCTAATGTTCTTTTCCTGATATTCTTTGCACGGCTTGCCGTTCTCAATCAGACGCTGCTTGCTCAGATAGGTGGGTACGAAGTATGTGGAGATCGTATCCAAATCGTCCTCATTCAAAAAAGCCTCACCGCCCAAATAGGGCTGGAAAAGCACCGTATTCTCATACATGGACCAGATCACGGCCTGAAGCACCATGCTTTGCCGAACTCCGTTATGGAAGGTGAATAAGCGCTGCTTACCGGAAGAGGGCATTGCCGGACCTGCAGAAGGCTCAAGGCAATGCCGCTCACAGCCGATACATTTCCAGCCTGAAGGGCTTTGAATCCATTTTTGAAAAACGCTGCCGCTATCGTTATCCCCCTTGTACAAGGAGGAGATGATCTCATAAGGTACGCCAATCCACGTGTCCCACACGGAAGCTGGAAGATGGCTGTGAAGCATGAACAACACTTTGTCGTAAATGAGCTGCACTTTGATCGAAGCGGTCTCAAGTATTGCAACATCTTTTTTTCCATAGGTTATTTCCCGGGAAAACAAGGTGGTTGTCATCTTCCTCGCCTCCTTGATGAGCGAAAGTTTTTTTCTATTATATTATATTCTACTGTCAAAAGTGCAAGTTTTCTTTGATAAAATCAATCGTTCTATTGAAAAAGCCCCTCTCACAAGATGTGAAAAGGGGCTGTCAATGGACTCTAAAGCAGGTGCTACTCAACCCAGCTCTCGGCCCAAGTCTGAATCTGCTGCATGACCGGCTCAAGCGCCCGGCCTTTGGTTGTCAACTCATACTCGATGCGTACGGGTGTTTCCGGGTACACATGGCGTACCAGAATCCCTTCACATTCCAGGTCCTTCATTCGTTCGGACAGCATCTTATCGCTCATGGATGGGATCAGACCGGAAATATCCTTGAAACGCTTCGGTCCGCTCATCAATGTCTGAATAATAAGTCCATTCCAACGCTTACCTAAGAAGGAGAAGGCCGTTTCGAATCGAGGGCACATCGTCAATTGATGTTCTTCCATTATTCTCACCTCTCACTTGTCAAACTTACAATAAGTTAGTATATATAATTTTAACACATTTATAACACAATGAACATCGTTTGCCAAAAAAAAGTTCACCCGGCCATAGTTATTATATCCCGGTTGTCAATCCTTTGTTCCCTGTGTCGGCTTTCTTCCGGCAATTGCCTCGGTTACTACAAAGGCCAGATCGTCATTGCTGTAAAGAGACAATACCCCAAGAACCGTATCGTCGGATATATCCCCGGCTTCCTCCTTGGGAACCGTCAATGCAAGTGCGTTGCTCAGCGCCACATTTCCTTCCTGCTGCGGGTAGGCTTGCAGATACAAAACGTGCGGGTCCAGGCTATTGTTCACGCACCACTGGGCAAAGACCAGGATCATCATTTCCTCATCCCGTTTGTAGCTCTCGATAATTCTCTCTTCCATTGATTTGCTGTAATCGTCCATGCTGCTCCCTCCCTTCTGCTCCTTATGTCAATCCGCAAGCTTCGCTGCCAGCTCATGGCTGGACAGGACGGCTGAAGCAGAAACCCCGCTATTCTCCGGTGTGTTCAAATTATTCAAAAAATCATTTACCACACCGCTGAACCCTCTGCGCTCAAGGATGGTATCCCAGCTTCCAAAACCCTGCGTACGCGGAAGCATTCCGTTCTCATAGAGTGTTGCCCGCTCCATATCCACAACTTCCACGGATCGGCCGTGGCCGTGCAGCTCCAGCTTCTCCAGATCTGCACCTGCGTCCCGGACCATACTGTACATGCCGGTCTTACCATTATTCCAGCCCAGCCCACCGGAGGACTGAAGCAATCGTCCTGCATCGTCAGATTTGAGGCTGCTGTACAGCAGCTCTGCATCTCCGCCGCACAGCCAGAGCAGCAGATCCAGCATATGAATCAGATCATCATGGACCGTCTCACGGCTGCTGCCGGCTTGCAGCTTCGTCCGGTGCTTGAACGCATGGCAGGCACTGATGCCGCCGGCTTTTTCCAGCCAGGCTGCGGCGGCCATGTACATCGGCGCGTAGCGGCGGTTAAAGCCTACACCCAGCAGCAGCCCCTTGTCAGCGGCCAGCTCTGCCATCCGCCGGGATTCCTCCAGATGATAAGACAGCGGCTTATCCACATATACCGATACGCCGTGGTTCAGGCATTTCATAACAATATCATAATGGGTAGGTGTAGGGCTATGCACAAATACCGCATCCAGATCCCAGGACAGCAGCTCATTCAGATCTGTTGTGCCTTTTGGGAACCGGTAAGAATGAACCGCACCCTGCACGGTTGCCGGGGAGTGGCTGAGCACACCTGCCACTTCCGCCTGATCATGACGGGAGAGCAGCGGCAGATAGACCTTACGGGCGATGTCGCCGATTCCGATGATAGCCACTTTTTTGCGTTCAGCGATGTTCATAGGTATATCTCCCTTTAGTTTATAGATGTATTATACCGTGACAAGGCCCGGCGACAATGATCTTTGCTTCATTAATTCTCTTTTTTTCAGTATGATGAGATGAACAAGCGGAAGAAAGGGCATAATTAAATGAGAAAATGGCTGACTATAGTGCTATATATTTTTGGGATTATCCTCGCGTTTATTTACAGATCGGACATCCTCGCCTGGCTGCGTGAGGATCATAATTTATTCCTGGGCATCACTGCTGCTACTTTAGTGGCTCTTTTTCCTGCGGTTCCCTATAAGCTGATTATCGGATTGTACGGCTATGCCTACGGGAGTCTGGCGGGTGCAGCTATTTGCTGGAGCGCGTCAACCCTTGCGGCGGCTATCATGTATGGCATCGTGAAATATATGTTCCACAAGCAGGGTGAGAACAATAAAGAGGCAGTAGGACGCAAAAGAGGCACTTCCCTATATTTGGATAAAGCCAGCGCATATTTGGCTTCTGTGCCGGCCCTGGACAAGTTCACCGTGGCCGTGCGGCGGCGTCCCTTCGCTTCCGTTGTGCTGGCCCGGCTGGCCCCGTTCATTCCGCAGGCTGCCGTTAACATTTATGCAGGTGCGGCCAGCTTGCCGTTCTGGAGCTATCTCGCCGCATCCGGGCTTGGCAAAATCCCCGGTATCGCCTTATATGCTTTTCTTGGCGGCCAAATGTTCCAGCATCCGCGAAGCGCTGTTATTGCCATCCTGGTGTACGTTGCTGTGATAGGACTAGCGGCTTTATCCCTACGTCCCGGCTTCTTGATACCAAAGAAAGACTAAGGCGTCCAGCCGGGCGGCGCTGGCAGGCGGCGAATAATTGCTTTATAATTACATTGTGACATATTTAATTGCATTCTATGAATGGAGGGATATTAATGACGGAAAAAGCAACATTTGCCGGAGGGTGCTTCTGGTGTATGGTATCCCCTTTCGAAGAGCTTCCGGGCATTATTGAGGTCGTCTCAGGGTACACGGGTGGACATACTGTCAACCCAACCTATGAGGAGGTCTGCTCGGAAACCACTGGACATGTGGAAGCGGTGCAGATTACGTTCAATCCAGATATCTTCCCATACAGCAAGCTGCTGGAGCTGTTCTGGCAGCAGATTGACCCTACCGATGCCGGAGGCCAGTTTTATGACCGCGGAACCTCATACGGCACAGCGATTTTTACCCATTCCGAAGAACAGCGGCAGCAGGCTGAAGCCTCCAAGGCGGCGCTGCAGGCAAGCGGGCGTTTCTCCGCTCCCATTGTGACGCCGATTCTTCCGGCGGGGCCTTTTTATCCTGCCGAAGAGTACCACCAGGGCTATCATCACAAGAATCCCGGGCACTACAAACGGTACCGCAAGGGCTCAGGCCGGGATGCTTTTATCGAGGAGCACTGGAAATACAAAGAGGATGAAAGCAGCCTGAAGGCAAGGCTCACCCCGCTGCAATATGAAGTGACCCAGAACAATGCAACCGAATCGCCTTTTCGCAACGAATTCTGGGATCATCACGGGGATGGAATTTACGTCGATATTGTATCCGGCGAACCGCTGTTCAGCTCCCGGGATAAATTCGATTCCGGCTGCGGCTGGCCGAGCTTCACCCGCCCGATCCGCGATTATTCAGTCAAGGAGAAAACCGATCTCAGCCACCTGATGATCCGTACCGAGGTGCGCAGCAAAGCAGCCGATTCCCATCTTGGACATGTCTTCAATGACGGCCCCGGACCAGGCGGCTTACGCTATTGCATCAATTCGGCGGCGCTGCGGTTTGTACCGAAGGAGGATTTGGAGCAGGAAGGCTACGGCGAGTACCGCGTGCTGTTTCAGCATGCTTAAGCGAATGGCACCATAGATAGGCAAAGCCTCGAACCCGCCAACTGCGGGCCCGAGGCTTTTTTATCATGTGCAGCGGATAGTAAAAAATCACTCCGGCTTCTTATCTTCCTTTTCCTCTTTTTCCTCAGGGTTTGGCGCTGGTTGCTTCTCGCGGTTCAGCTCTCTGAGACGCTGGATGGATTCAGCATCCTTCCGCTTTGCTTTTCTAAAGTACCAGAGCACAATCGCCACGATTACCGCAGCAATAATCAACACCGGGAGCGCGCCGGCCAGGAACACAAACAGCCACTGAAACATCACCGATATAGCCTTCATGCTGCTCAGGAGCGCATCAGAAGCACGGCTCAGCAGCGGATCTTGTTCCTTCTCCTTCTTAATATCTACACTCTTATCCGTCTCATACAGGCGAAGCTCCACCGTAGAAAAGGAGACGTTCTGGTCAATGTAACGCATTCTGCCCTTGATCTGCTCGATTTCCTCCTGAATGGTGCCAAGCTGATTGGCAAAGGCCACAAGGTCTGAGGATTTGGTCGCTTTTTTCATAAACTCGATATATTGGCTCTCCATCAGTTCCTTGGCTTTGAGGCGTGATTCGAGGTCCACGTATTCCTCCGAAACATCCTGTCCCTGAATGCTGCGCTGAAGCTTCTCATGCTTCACCTTTTCCAGACTGTTCAGAAAAGAAGAGAAGCCGGAGGCCGGGACTTTGAAAATAAAGGTTCCACCCTGCTCATATTCGGACAGGTCTTCCTTAAATTCGATAATATAGCCGTTCGCAAGGGTAATCATATTCCGCACATCCGTCTGTGCCGTGCCATAATCCTCCACTTCCATGGTAAGATTGGCGTGGTAGATCAGCTTCTTGTTCAGTCCAGCCACAACATCGCTGCCGGTAAACCCCGCCGCCCCTTTTGCCGCCTGATCTGCGCCGGAGCTGTCCACCGCCTTGCTTCCACCGCCGGCAGCTACGGCCTGGGTTGTGCTGGAAGCTTCAGCTTCGGACTTCACAGTATTCTCCATTGGTGCAGCTTCTGACGCGGTATTTGCAGCCGAGTCGCTGCCAAAGTCTTGCTTCAGCATGGAGGTATCTGCCCCCGCAGCCGAATCGCTGTTGCCTCCCGCCCCGCATCCCGCCAAAACCATTGCAAGCATCAATAACCCGAGTACATAATGCAGATAATACTGACCCCGTTTGTGCATACTCATTCCTCCAAAAGTGTAGTGAAAAATCCGCTTCTTTTGAACAGACTGCCGCGGCAAAATGAGCTCTTTGTCTATTAGTCTCTTTCGCCTCATTTCTCTGACGTTCCAAAAGCTGGAAGGTTGCAGAAAAACGGAAATTTTTCCAGCCGGGAAGCCGTTTCCTGTTTGCGGGGGCCCAGGGTTATCTGCTACAATGATGGTGTCTCTCGAAGACAGAAAACACCAAAAAACCCTATATCCGCGCGGGATAAGGGTTAGGTTCTGTTCGGACAAGCTCCACCTTGCCGGTCAGAAAAGTTCATGTAAGGATGCCGCCATTCCACGATAAGGGGAGGTGAGACCCTCATGGCAAAAGACGTAAAATGCGCAGTAAATTCCTGCACCCACTGGGCTGAAGACAACAAATGCAACGCTGAATCCATCTTTGTTGCTTACCACAGCTCCAAGCAGCCTTCACAAGCTGATGAAACAGACTGCAAAACCTTTGAAAGCAAATAAATTAAAGCTGAGAAGGAACCCTCCACGGTTCCTTCTTTCTTGTTCCCATTTTAGCAAGATTGAGAATGATTATCAAGTGTTTTCTCCCGCACCAATCCTGCCGCCTGCACCATGTTGCGCAGCGCAGCCTCCGTCTCCTCCCAGCCGCGTGTCTTCAGCCCGCAGTCCGGATTGATCCAGAATTGCCCGGCATCCAGCACGCGCAGCGCCCGCTCAATATTCTGGGTCATTTCCTCCACCTGCGGTACACGCGGACTATGAATGTCATAGACGCCGAGGCCAATGCCTTTATCATAATCATCTTCTTCAAAAGCGGCGATCAGCTCCCCGTGGCTGCGCGAGGTCTCAATGGAAATAACGTCTGCGTCCATTGCCGAGATGGCTCCGATCATATCATTAAATTCGCTGTAGCACATATGGGTATGAACCTGGGTTGTATCCTTCACATGATTTGTCGCAACACGGAACGAACGTACCGCCCAATCCAGATAATGCGCATGGTCCTCCGCCTTCAGAGGCAAGCCTTCGCGGATCGCCGGCTCATCGACCTGAATCATCTCAATTCCGGCATCCTCCAGCGCCTGCACCTCATGACGGAGCGCAAGAGCGATTTGCTTGGCGACCTCTTCGCGGCTCAGGTCATCGCGGACGAACGACCAGTTCAGAATCGTTACCGGACCGGTCAGCATGCCTTTCACCGGCAGCCTCGTCAGCGACTGGGCATAGACGCTTTCCTTGACAGTCATCGGCTCGATAAAAGCGACATCCGCGTAGATGACCGGCGGCTTCACGCAGCGTGAGCCGTAAGACTGCACCCAGCCGTTCTGGGTGAACAGATAGCCGGCCAGCTTCTCGCCGAAGAACTCGACCATGTCGGTCCGCTCAAACTCCCCGTGCACCAGTACATCGAGGCCAAGCTCCTCCTGCAGTGTGATGGCTTCAGCAATCTGGCGGCGGACAAACCCGTCATAGCGCTCCTGGTTCCATACGCCTTTGCGCCATTTGAGCCGCGCCTGGCGCACCTCGGCCGTCTGCGGGAAGCTGCCGATGGTTGTTGTCGGCAGCAGAGGCAGCTTCCACTTCTCCTGCTGCACCTTCAGGCGCTCGGCGAAGGGCAGGCTGCGGCTGTCCGGCAGGCTGTCCAGCCTGCGGACCTGCTCCGCCACATCCTGGCGCCCGCGTTCCGGGAGTGCGCGGAAGACGGCCAGCGCTTCACGGCTCTCCGCGAGCTGAGCGGCCCAGCTTCCCGTATCGCCGCCGGCAGCCGCGGCAAGCAGCCCAAGCTCCGCCAGCTTCTCATCGGCGAAGGCCAGCGCCCGCTTCACTGCCGGCTTCAGCTTGGCTTCGCTCTGTACCGTTACCGGCACATGGAGCAGGCTGGAGGATGGCTGAAGGATCAGCCGGTCCAGCGGCACATGAACAGCCAGCTTCGCAATTAACCCGAGCTTGGCATCGGGATCGGCGCGCCAGATGCTGCGTCCGTCGATAATGCCCGCGCCTAAAGTTTTGTCCTCAGGCCAGCCAAGACGTCCGATGGCCTCCAGGTTGGCCCCGCCATCATGGACGAAGTCGAGGCCTATGGCTTGCACAGGCAAAGCCAGCAATGCTTCCAGCGGCTCGGCGGCTTCGAAATACGTCTGCAGAATCAGCTTCAGCCCGGGAACCGCAGCGGATAGTTCCTGATAGATCGTCTCCAGCAGAGCGATGTCTGATTCGGCTAGTCCGGTCACAATAGCGGGTTCGTCAATCTGCACCCACGCAACTCCCTCCTGCTGCAGCTCCTGCAGGAGCTGCACATATACCGGAAGAAACCGGGTGGCAACCTCCTGAATTTCAGCGGCCGGGAAGCCTTTGGACAGCTTGAGAAAGGTATAGAGTCCGACTATAACCAGCTTGCCCTCAATGCCTGCCTGCGCTTTGGCGAAGCGGTAGGCGGCAAGCGGCTTGTTCTCGGTCAGCCGGGGAGTCTGGCTGCCGATCTCCGGTACGATATAATGGTAGTTCGTATTGAACCATTTGGTCATTTCGCAAGCCGGGGCGGCAGCATTGCCGCGCGCCATCGCAAAATACAGGTCAAGCGGTACGCTGCCGCCGTCATACGCATAACGCGGCGGGACAATGCCGAACATCACGGCGGTATCCAGCACATGATCATAGAAGGTGAAATCATTGACCGGGATCAGATCTATGCCAGCTGATTGCTGGGCCTGCAAATGCTGAAGCTGAATATCCGCCATTTCGGCGCGGAAGGTCTCTTCGTTGATTTTACCGGACCAGTAGGCCTCAAGCGTCTTTTTCCATTCACGGTTCTTGCCAATTCGCGGATAACCGAGATTGCTGGTTGTGATCTTGTTTGTCATATTCTTTCTCCTCGCATTCTATACGGTTTATAGTTTTGTTCCGATTATGATCAATCTGTCTTTCGTCCGAAAAGCTGATGCCATCATACTGTACCGCTTCAGGAAGCCGCAACAGATTCCAGCGAATCCGGCTATACACATTCCCTATAGCAAACAGAAAAAGCGGCGCCTTCTGAGTAAGAAGACACCGCCATTTTCGAAATAGCTAAGCTATAAATTTGATAGCTTTAGAACCAGACCAGGTATACCACTACGGCGAGAATAATCCGGTATATGGCAAACGGCATCAGCTTGATCCGGTTGATCAGCTTCAGGAAAAAACGCATGGACAGCAGCGCGAACAGAAATGCGCTGATGAACCCGGCAATGAAGAACGGCAAGGCATCCAGCGTGAAATACTGCCAGTTCTTCAGCAGCGAAATCAGGCTGGCTCCAGCCATAATCGGCACCGCCATAATGAAAGTGAAGTCGGCGGCGGCGCGGTGGCTCATCCCCAGCAGAACGCCGCCGGAGATCGTCGAGCCGGAGCGCGAGAACCCCGGCCAGAGTGAGAAGCACTGGATCAAGCCGACCGATAACGCCTGCCTATATGTAATTTGATCGACACTCTTTGTCTTGATCTTTTTAGGGGCGAAACGGTCCGCACAGATCATCAGAATCGCTCCGATAACCAGACCAATTAGCACTGTAGAGGTGGAGAATAAATGCTCATCTATATAATCCTCGAACAGAAATCCGAGCACGCCGGCAGGAATGAGGCCGACTAGCACCTGTGCAAGCTTCAGCCGCCCTGCACCTTCAACCGGAGGCTGCCCTTCCGGCACTGCCGTCAGCTCCTTGCAGCTGAACCGTTTCAGGCCCAGAAGATCAATGAACCGGTTGCGGAAGATCACGACCACGGCCAGGATCGAGCCTAGCTGGATGACTACCTTGAAGGTGTTCGCCGTATATTTTCCGAGAAATTCCTGCGATTTCAGCCACATATCATCGACAATAATCATATGACCCGTGGAGGATACCGGAGCAAACTCGGTCAAGCCTTCTACAATTCCTAATATGATAGCTTTAATAATGGTCAGCAGCTCCATGCATATTCCTCCTTATTATAGGTTTTGTCTATCCCCGGGCTTTGCCCGCAAGCTGGCGTTTGCGGAAATACAGCAGTCCAAGCACGACGATTCCTCCGGCGATCAGAACATATACAACATTGGAATAGGCATTCATGTAAACGCCGATTTCTTCCCAGGACTCGCCCAGCGCAGCACCCAGCAGAATGAGCAATGTATTCCAGCCCAGTGTACCAATCATTGTAAACAGCATGAACAGTCCGAACTTCATCCCCGACATCCCTGCCGGAATTGAAATGAGGCTGCGCACCAGCGGCACCATCCGGCAGAACAGCACCGTCCAATATCCGTATTTGTCAAACCAGGCGTCCGCCCTGCGGATATCGCTCTTCTTGACCCGTATCCACTTGCCCCAGCGGTCCACAATCCGCTCCATTCTGCTGACATCCAGTAGCCGGCCGATCCAGTACAGAATCACCGCTCCGAGCAGCGAGCCCGCTGTTGAGGCGATTAGCACACCGGGAATCGTCAGCCCGGAGCTGATCGTCATGAAGCCGCCGAACGGCAGAATGACCTCCGAAGGAATCGGCGGAAAAATATTTTCCAAAGCCAGCATCAGAAAAATACCAAGATATCCGAACTGCTCCATAACATCTGTAATCCATAATTTCATTCGTAACCCTCCGCATCAGATGAGATTTTTCTTGAGATTGCGTAAATAGCGGCTGCGGATGAAGAAGAAATACAGCGCCTGGGCTGCCAGATATCCGGCAAGCACCGCCCCGGTCTCGGCTGCAATAGAGAGGTAAAACAGCCGCTGCAGCGCGATAAATGCAAATAAACTGTGCAGAACCGCCAGCAGAACAGGCACGAAAAACATAGTAGCAAGCTGCATTGTGACAACGCGGTCCAACTCCTTGTCGGTAAGGCCCAGCTTCGACAGGGTCGAGTACTGCAGACGGTCATGGTCCAGATCCGTATAGAGACGGAAATAGAGGAAGCTCCCTGCCGCAATGAAGAAGACCGTCCCGACCAGCAGCGAAGCGAACAGCATCGTGCTGTACAGCGTACGCTGAACCTCGAACAGCGTCCCGCTGACTACCACGGCATAAGAGGAGTCCGCCTCGTAGGCCACTTTTCCTTTGGGGGCAAGCGCTGAGGCTACTTCAGCCGTCCGGATAAAATCCTCCACATAGAACCCGGTATACCGGTCCTGCTGCACCGGGACAATCCGGCTGTATAGGCTGTCGCTGATCACCAGTCCACTGAAGTCCCCGCCATCCCTGCCGTCCAGCTCCGGAAGCAAATATTCGGCAACAGGCACATGCTGGGTGTATCCAATTTCTTGAATGTACGTTCCCTGCTTAAGCTTATACGTTGCTTTGACCCGTTCAGAGATCAGACTGCGGTCCCGCTGGGAGCCGATCATCACCAGCCCTTCGTTCCCCTGCAGCGGCGGCTCCTTCGAGATAAAGCCCGCATGCTGCAGCGCCAGCTTATAATCACTGTAAGCCATCAGCGGCAGCCGCTGAGTCCGGTCAGGACCCGTCTGTGATTCTACCGCCGCATATTTAAGCGGAATTTCAAGCACTTCGTAAGGAAGCCCGAGCTGCTCCAGCTCTGCGGCAATTCCCTGCAAGTCCCGCTCCTCAGAGGAAGCCCGTTCGCCTCCCTTGGCCACATAACCAACCGCCGCCGGATAATCCAGCTTCAGCTCCCTAGACAACGTATGGATCGAGGCGAACACGCCCACGGAGGTGAAGGAGACCGCCGATACGATAGTGACCATAAAAAACATCCGGCCATTGTCCTTCCAGCGGTGCGACAGCCCCGAGAACGTGAGAATATGTGTATGCTTCCAATAGAAGCGGCGGAGCTGCCGCAGCAGCCCCACGATGTACAGGCTGAGCTGTGTGTAAAAAAGATAAGTCCCGGCAATCGTAATCAGCACAACAGGAAACATCATAGTCTCTATAGTAGTCGCTGTTGTAGCAGACGCCAAGCCATACCCGGCAAGCAGCAGCAGGCCTGACACCAGCGCCAGCCAACCCGATTTCTTGGGTTCGGAGGCTCCTCTGCCTCCGCCTTGGAACAGGCCGCGTGGCGATTCGTTGCCAATGAAGGCAAAGGTGGACAGCGAGATCAGCATGAACAGTAGAACAAAGCTGCAGACCGTCAGCACCGGGGCTTGCCAGCTCAGGTGGAATTCCAACGGCGGGATTCCGAGAAAACCGGAGCCGATCATCAGGAACAGCTTGCCAAGCAGCAGTCCGAGTACTGTACCGGTGAGAATGGCCGAACCGCCAATCATCATATTTTCCAGGAAAACCATCAGGTAGAGCTGCCGCTTCGTCATGCCGTGCATCAGCAGGATGCCGAACTCAAGCTTGCGTGATTGCAGGAAGGAGCCGACAGATACAAGCACGAACAGGGAACAAAACACATAAATGATCCCCTCGGCCACCAGCATCGTGTTCGCCGCCGTGCTTAGAATTCTGTCCCGGGCAATTGCCGGGTGAAAGATAAACAACGCACACAGAAAAAAGACCATCACCGAAAACGCGCTGCTGACAAAATAAGCCGCATATTTCCGCTTGCTCCGCGTTACATTCCTATAAGCGAACTGCCGAAAGGTCATGACCCGCTCCTCCCAGCAGCGACAGCATGTCGATGATGTTCTGGAAGAAGGCTGCTCTGCTGCTGCCCCAGTACATCTCACTGTGGAAGCGCCCGTCTTTGATGAAGATTACCCGATGGCAAAAGCTTGCCGCCACCGCATCATGTGTGACCATAAGCATCGTTGTTCCTTCCGCCCCATTTACCTCCGCCAGGAGGCTCATGACCTCTGCAGCAGTTTTGGAGTCCAGGCTGCCTGTAGGCTCATCCGCCAGAATCAGCGCGGGCCGGTGAATCATCGCCCGGGCGATCGCCACCCGCTGCATTTGTCCGCCGGAGATTTCATAGGTCCGCTTATGCAGCAGTCCGCCGATATCCAATCTGTTAACCACCTCACGCAGTCTGGCTTCCATTTCCGGCACGGAGGCTCCCGCAAGCGTCAGCGGCAGTACTATGTTCTCCTCTACAGTGAGCGTATCAAGCAAATTGAATTGCTGGAACACAAATCCAAGCTCCTTGCGGCGGAACAGGGCTTTATCCTTACGGTCCAGACTCCGCGGGTTCCGGCCGTTGATCATAACCTCCCCGGAGGTGGGTTCGTCGATGGTGGCGATCACGTTGAGCAGTGTGGTTTTGCCGCTGCCTGACGGACCCATGATGCCCACGAACTCTCCCTTCTCCACGGCAAAGCGGATATGGTTCAGCGCGTGGATCGACACCTTGCCCTCATATATTTTGGATAAATTGTGGACGTCTAATATGGGCAAGTACTTTCGCTCCTTCGTTCGCTGGATTGCTTTCATTATACAAACAGTAAACTGCAGCCGCTATTTCTGAAACTTACAGTCACCTTACAGAATTGTAAGCCGGGAGGGAACCCTTATGGGCTGCTCCGAATACAACAATAAAAGAAGAGAAGGTTCCGGCGGGCTCCAAGAAAACCGGCTCGTGAGCCTAATATTAGGATATGTATTGAATATGGAGCGTTATAAGCTGGATATAAGGATATCATGGGGGTGTATGATGCTGTTTTCGGTTATGCAACTGATTGGCGGAGTTATTCTGTCGCTCGGCTGGATTCCACAGATTGTGCGGATTGTCAGGACGAAGTCCGTTGCCGATCTAAGCTTAAGAGCATACCTCTTAATGCTGCTGGGGATCGTCCTGATGGAGGCTTATGCGGTTAACCTGACGTTAATGGGGGCAGGCTTGGCTTTTTTGATTACGAATACCTTATCTTTAGCTGTGGTGTCTGCAGTCATTCTGCTGATCATCCGCTACCGCATTTGATATAATTAATTTCTAATACTTGTTCGCTGGAGGTTTCAAGTGAGACATATACGAGGAGTTATTCTGGAAGGGTATTCAAATGCCGGAAAAACGTCTGTTCTAAAAGCGCTAAAGTTGCTTCAAGCACAAGAGGAAGCATCAGAACGCAGCATCGTTGTCCTGAGTGAGCATTACTCCCAAGTCTTAAACAATGTTCATGGCGAATTCAAACGGCTAGACCGCAACGAGCATCTTCAGCTATTGCAAAAAAGGGTTAACATGCTGCGGCAATTAAATGAGTGGGCTGCTTTTCTGGGTCCGGATGCCTCCAGGTCTTCGAGAGGATTATTTTTTATCCTGGAAAGATTTCATTTAAATCACAGAGCAGCATTTCCCGCAGAACCGATACATCAAATCGAAGCATTAGAACATGAGCTGCTCGACCTTGGGGCTAAATGTGTATTATTAACGGTCTCTTCTGAACAAGTAGAGCAAAGAATGAAAAGTCGAGCACCTCATGAATGGATACACTTGGCCGAAGAAGAAATCAGACATTCAGCAGATGAATTTATAAGAACCCAAGCAGAATTACGCAGACAATCTAATCTATCAGTCCTGCCAACCATCGAAATCAACACCGATAACAAGGATTGGATTGCCTACGCAAAGCAAATAATGAGCCTTTAGAAAAGAACTCTCACAGCCGTCCCCTTCCCGACCTCCGAGGATATTTCCACCCTATGCCCCAGCTTGCCGCAGATCTGCTTCACCAGATATAGCCCCATCCCGGTGGATTCCTGGAAGCTGCGCCCGTTGACGCCGGTAAAATAAGGATCGAACACCCGGGGTAAATCTCCCGGAGGAATGCCTACCCCCTCATCGCGCACCTCCAGCACAGGTCTGCCCTGGTCGTCGGCAAAACCATGAAAATGGACAAAACGCCCCTCCTCCACCGTATAGCGCAGCGCATTTGTAATTAGCTGGGTCAGCACGAACGACAGCCATTTTTCATCCGAGGTAATGAATACGCCGCTGTCCACTGAAATCGCCGGAAATACCCGTTTGCGGATGAACAGCCGTTTCTGTTCTGAAGTTACGCCCCGCACGATAGCCGCCAGGTCAAGCCGTTCCACATAGAAATCATGCTCAAAGGTATCGAGACGGGCGGTGTAAAGCACGGTATCCAGCCCTTTTTTGAGCCGGTCAAGCTCATCGCCAATCGCCGTAAAAGGCGGACCATCCTTGTCCTGTATAATCAGATGAATAACTGACAGCGGAGTCTTCATCCCATGCACCCATTGGTTGATAAAATGAATATGCTCCTCCAGCTTATGGCGGTAGCTGTGCAGATCATTCTGGTACAGACGGAACTGATGGGCCAGCAGCCTGCGCAGGCTCTCTGCCAGCGGTGAGCTTTGGGCAGGACCGCCGGATTCCTCCAGCGAGGAGGGAAGGTTCAGCAGGCGTTCGTAGAAGGAACGGTTGGAGATGAATCGGTACGCCAGATAAGCCAGCAGCAGGCAGGTGCTGAGCAGCCCCGCATACAAGCTGACGTTCACTCCGCTGCCGCCGTCCAAACGGTATACTAGGGTAATTATCAGGAGCTGGGCCAGGTAAATTACAATGAGCGGCGTCTGTTCCCGCAAAAACAGCTTCATGTTACGCCTCCCCCCAATTCTCGCATAGTTTGTAGCCTTGACCGCGTACGGTTTGCAGGCCGTCCGTGATGTCCAGTGCCGCAAGCTTCTTGCGTACCCGAGTCACGTACACATTCAGCGTATTGTCATCCACAAAAACCTGGTCATCCCAAATTTTTTCCAGCAGCCGGTCGCGGGTAACCACGGAGCCGGCTTTCTGCATCAGCTCATCCAGAATTTTGGCTTCGGTGTGGCTCAGGTCAATCTTGGCGCTGCCCCGCGCCAGAACCAGCCGCTCCACATCGAGCAGCAACCCAGCCACCGTTAAGCTGCGCTCGTTGCCGCCTCCGGCGTACGAGCCGTAGGCCCGGCGGAGATGGCTTTTGATTTTAGCGAGGGCAATCTCATAATCAAACGGCTTCGTGATATAATCATCGGCCCCGTTTTCCAGCGCCATCACCTGGTCCATTTTGCCGTCGCGGGCGGAGATGAACAGGATCGGACAGGTGGAAAGCCCGCGGATTTGGCGGCACCAGTAGTATCCGTCAAATTTGGGCAGATTCACGTCCAGCAGCACCAAATGCGGTGCAAACTGCCCGAACTCGCTCCGCACCGCTTCAAAATCGTTCACCGCCTGTGTCTCATAACCAAACTTATGTAAATACTCCTGGAGCAGCGTCACCAGTCCACGGTCGTCTTCGATAATAAAAATTTTGAACATTTCAAGCCTCCGGTCTGCAGCCTTAGCTTGCTAAGGGGTTTGCCCCATAATATAACCAGTCCCTGGGGTGTAGTCAAATATGTGGACCTAAGTTGGACACAAGGTGGGTCTAAGCTGGACCGAAGTCTGACCGAAGACGTAACTGTATTCTATACAATTAAAAGAGAAGCTTAGGCCGCGAAAATACAGTTAATTGTACTTCGTACACTTATATATCGCTCCATTCCGCAAAAAGGGTCTATTTCTATATTTTAACTTCGCGAAATGCAGCTATTGATGAAAATAGCCGGTTTGACGGCTTTTTAACTGCAGCAAATACAATTATCGGGACCAGCGGTGCCTCTGTTACTGAGCTTCATGCGATAGAATTCTCCCCGGTCCAATGTGCAACAGCGCAAACCAGCCGCCCCTCTAGAGCAAGCCTGGGAGGGGCGGCTGGTTCATTGATATTAGCTTTAGCTAGTTTTGGTAAGCACCACCGCCAGGGCAGCGGCATCCCGCAGCCTTCCCGCGAGCCTATTTGCCGTCCAGCAGATTGCCCAGACCGCCTAAGATGCTGCCCTCTTCCTTGCGGCCGGAATTGCCGGCAGCCGATAGGATGCGGTCCGCCATCCGGCTGAACGGCAAAGACTGCACCCAAATCTTGCCCGGGCCGCGCAGGGTGGCGAAGAACAGGCCTTCACCGCCGAAGAGGGCGGTCTTTACGCCTTTGACGAACTCGATATTATAATCCACGGAAGCGGTCATAGCGACCAGACAGCCGGTATCGAGCTTGAGCGTCTCTCCAGGCTGCAGCGTCCGCTCCATGATATAGCCGCCGGAGTGGACGAAGGCGAGTCCGTCTCCTTCGAGCTTTTGCATAATAAAGCCTTCACCGCCGAAGAAGCCGACACCCAGCTTGCGCTGAAACTCAATACCTATTGAGACGCCTTTGGCTGCGCAGAGGAAGGCATCCTTCTGGCAGATAATTTTTCCGCCGTATTGCTGCAGATCGAGCGGGATGATCTTGCCCGGATATGGGGCGGCAAAGGTTACATTTTTCCGGCCATAGGGTCCGGCATGTGTGAAGATGGTCATGAACAGGCTTTCCCCGGTCAGCAGGCGTTTGCCCGCCCCCATCAGCTTGCCCATCAGCCCGCCTCCACGTGATCCGGTACCGTCGCCGAAGATCGTCTCCATCGAAATCTCCGGGTCCATCATCATGAAGCTTCCGGCTTCGGCGATAACGCTCTCCCCGGGATCAAGCTGCACCTCGACACACTGTATTTCCTCACCCATTATCACGTAATCAATTTCATGAGCGCTCATCAATAATTCCTCCTAAATGTGTGCTATTTGAGCCTCCAACACGGCTAAAGCCGTGGGATTCCTAGCTAGTTAACGCACGCAAGCCATTTCTGTTTTGTGCAGACTGCTAAGTCAAGAGCTAGCTCATTAGCTCGTCCTAGATCAGAGCCTATAGCTATCTAGGCTGATTGACTGTTACCATCAATCACAGGTGCATATCGAATATTCATCGCACCTACTCGATCCCGATGGGTTGCAAATCCACAGGAACATGTATATGTTCGATCTTGGGCTTTGTTCTTTTCTGAGCACTTGGGACACGTTTGACTGGTGTAGGCAGGATTCACATACTCCACTTTTACACCCGCTAACTTCGCTTTATATTCAATGAATTGAGACAGTCGATAGAATGACCACGTATGCAAACTCTTTTCGTTTTTACGGCTTGTTCTTGCCGTCTGTCTGATGTTCGCTAATTGTTCTAAGCGTATCACAGAAATCTTATGTTCTACCGCAAATTGCACGATCGCACGACTCATCTTGTGGTCTTGGTCTTTCATATACCGCTGTTCTTTATCATCGAGCTTGCGAATCGCGTTCAATTTCTTTCGTTGACCCAGCTTCTTCCGTTTGGATTGAAATTTGCGTCTGATATACTTATTTTGTCTTCCATTGCCAAAAAAACAAGTTTGATCATCGTCTGTTACAGCGACTGCAGGAACTTTCAAACCTAAATCTACACCCATGATCTTTGTTCCTGCTTTTTCGCTTGTTGGAACGGTGACGGAAATTTGTGCAATCCATTTATCTGATTTTTGCGTGATGCGAAGTGTACCTAATTTGTGTTTCAGCAAATCAAAATTTCGATGGTCTTTATCGACTAACAACGCACGAATAGGTGTTTTAGCCGCTTCTCCATTCATCATAATTGGCATTGAAATATGAGTGAAATCAAAAGAATAGTTTTGATTATTCCAAATGCAGACCGGTTTCTTCAGAACAGGAACGATCGTGAAATGGCTTTTCTTTGCTTTCTTGAATACACTTTTTGCATCCTTGATGGCTTGATTTTTGACCGCACTTGGCAAAGATACTGAAAGATCCTTACTGGATTTTTTGGTGCTTTTCTTTTCAGCAACCATTTCAGAAACGAGCGTATTGATGGTGGAGATGTACGTTTGACTCATCTCACGCAAAATTGAAGCCTGTTCTCTGGTTGGAAGCAGTTTGATTTGAATGGTTATGATTTGTGACAGCGGGTTCACCCCCTTGTCTTTTGTTCTTCCACATAGCGCTTGATCGTTTCACTCGATACGTTCCCTGCTGTACTGACAAAATAGGACCGTGTCCAAAGGCTTGGCAGATGATTTAAATGTTTAAACTCTTGACGCAAATCCCTTGATGTTGCTCCTTTCAATTTACCCATAATGTCTGCTGGAGCATCGGTTGGCAGTACGTTTAGGAATAGATGAACATGGTCAGGCATCACTTCCATAGCAACAATGAGCCAATCGTTTTGCGTGCAAAGCTCCTGTACAAGTTCTTTAAATCGCACTTCTACTTGCCCTGTCAATACTTTTCTTCGGTATCGTGGGCAAAACACAAAATGATAATTGATGAGCGATACGGTTGTTGTGGTTCTTCTATATTCTTGTCTCATACACCGATTGTATCAGTTTAAACATATAACTGCAACATTGTAGGACAATTAAGCTGCCTAAAGACATCCCTTGTCCTAAGCCAATTCATCCCATGCCTAAAGGCGTTAGGCTTTTTCGGCTATATACTGTAATCCTATGTCTGTACGGCTGAGATATATACGCGTCCTGTGCTCAAATCGTTTCAAACTTCCGCATACCAAAAAGACCAGCCTGAACGTATTCTGACTGACCTTTCGATTATCCCCGAAACAGGGCTGTTCTGAAATTGTCACATTACTGTACCATCATGCGGCTTGTTTAGCTTGGGTTGGATTTTCGGAGCTTGGCTCAGCTTTGGTCTGCCAAGAGAGGTTGTAAATGTAATGACATAACCGGCAACGACTACTGCCATTACAGTGTACAGCGTTTCCTTGAGAGGCATATAGAAAAGCGATAACGCCAGAACGATAACATCCATCAGGATAAATACGGTTCCTACCTTAATTCCTTTCCATTCACTGATCAGCAGCGACAAAATATCGTCACCGCCGCTCGCCCCGCCGCCGCGCAGGACCATTCCCGCTCCCAGACCTGTCAGTACGCCGGACAACAGCGCCGCAATCGGCAGGTTATCCTGCAGGTTGATGACCCAGCCGGAATAATGCTCCATCATGCTGTAGAATACCGTGAAGGCTCCTACGGAGATGAAGGTGTTCAATACGAATGCTCTTCCTTTGAAGATCATAGCGAATATGAGTACTGGAATATCCAAGAATAGAATGGATAATGAAGGCGAAATGCCTAGCACATATTTGCCGAGCAGAGACAAACCTACGAATCCGCCCTCGGTTAGATGGTTCTGATAATTGATGTGATAGTAAGTAAATGCAAGCAGAAATGTTCCGGACAAAATGACAGTTAATCGAAGCAGCAAGCTCATGCCACTGTCTTGTTTCCTCATACAAGGTCTCCCCTTATCGTAAATGGCGGCTTAGACGTCCCTTAAGCCTCTACGACGGGTATGACCGGAGGAGATGTTGCTCCTTCGCATATACAATACTCCCTTCCCTCGCAGAGGCGGTTTCGTCAAAAAGCAACGGTACGCGCACCTTCTACAGGGAAGCTAAGTATAAGACAGATCATAACGTTTCCAAATCGTCCTTTGGGGAATCGTCCTTCGGGGACACATGGTATCCTGATCCTTTCTCTAATTTGATGTATTCTTATTTAATTATACCACGCGGCGATGCTACTAAAAACCGTTTTCCATTAAAAAACATCAAGCTTAATGTAAAATGTACGTCAGCCCTGATTGCGCAGCAGACGATTGACCGTCTCACGCCGTACGCCGATCAGTTGCCCGATCTCCTCCTGTGTCAATAAATCCGTCAGCGGTGCGCCATGTGTGTATTCGTTAAACCAGCGGGTTAACAGCTCAAGCCGCTCGCCCGGCGTTCCGACGGTAAGATGGTCGAGGCGTGTCTGCATAAAGCGCACCTTCTCCTGGAGCAGCAGGGCAATCTCCAACATTTTATCCGGCTTTTCGCGAATCTCGCGGTACCATTCGGCTGCCGGAATAACCTCCACCTCGCTTTTCATCATCGCTACTGCCGTTCCATGCGCCTCCTTCGGTGAAATGAGGGAATGATGGGGGACCGTCTCACCGGGATACAGGAGGTTGAACAGCACTACGTTCCCGTTCTCATGGAGCCTTGTCACCTTAAACAGCCCGCTCTTCACCTTGTACAGATTCTGGCCGCCGTCTCCTTGACGGAACAGGACCTCTCCTTTGTGCAAAATCATCTCGCTCTCTCCTTCGGCTTCTCGTTATGTATATTGGTAATTATACAGAAATACGACTGAAAAATGGAGCGCACGCAGACAAAAAAAGAAAAAGCTCATCCTAAAATGAAAGCCCCACAGACCACATTGGAGTGGAATGTAGGGCTTGTTGCTATAAAAATTGAACTTTAAATTTTCATGATAGGGTCTGGTCGTAACTGCGGGGAATGTTTGGACTTCCGGCCGCTGCCCGTCTGCATATTTCTTCAATTTGTACCGCTGCTCGCGGTTGAAATCCGTAGACAAAGGCGGTCGGTATCGCTCCGTAAGTATCCAAACTTCCCCTCCGTCACTTCTACCCTTTTTATAATTTTTTAAGTTCAACTTTTATAGAAGGATTTTACCAAAAAATTACTTCGCCGCCAGCGGCTTCTTCCACAGTCCCAGCATCAGCCCGGAAATTACGGAGCCGATCAGAACCGCAAGAATGAACAGCAGGGCATTGCTGGAAAGCGCCGCTACAAAAATGCCGCCATGCGGAGCAGGAACATTGATTTTCCACAGTTGTGTCAGACCGCCCGCAACAGCGGAGCCTAAGATACAGGAGGTCAGAACACGCATCGGATCGGCTGCCGCAAAAGGAATGGCCCCTTCCGTGATGAACGACAAGCCCAGCACATAGTTCGTCAGACCGGATTTGCGTTCTGTTTCGGTAAATTTATTCTTGAAGAAGGTAGTAGCCAGAGCGATAGCCAAAGGAGGTACCATACCGCCCGCCATAACTGCAGCCATCATCAGACCGTTGGTGTTGCCGCTGGAGGTGAATACACCAATCGCAAAGGTGTAAGCCGCTTTATTGAAGGGTCCACCCATATCAATCGCCATCATTCCGCCAAGCACGAGACCCAGCAGGACGGCATTGCCCGTTCCAAGGTTGTTAAGTACGCCAGTCAATCCTGAATTAAGCCAACTGAACACCGGATCGAACAGGTAGAACATGATGCCGCCTGTAATCAGCAGGCTGAATATCGGATAGAGCAGGATCGGCTTCAGACCGTCAAGCGTTTTGGGCAGGCCGGCAAAGGCTTTGCGGAGCATAATCACCACGTAACCGGCAAGGAAACCGGCAGCCAGACCGCCAAGGAACCCGGCATTGGAGTTCAGGGCCATATAGCCCCCGACCATACCCGGCATCAGGGCCGGACGGTCGCCGATGCTGAGCGCAATAAATCCGGCCAGAATCGGAATCAGGAAATGGAAGGCGCCATCGCCGCCGCCTAGGCTCATGAGCAGCTTAAATATCGGATTGTCCGCACCATATACCTGCTCGAACAAGAAGGAGATTGCTATCAGGATACCGCCGCCGACTACGAATGGCAGCATATGCGAGATGCCGTTCATCAGATCCTTGTATATTTTGCCGCCGATGCTGCCGGATTTCGCTGCCGGCGCTTCGTCGCTGCCACGGCCTTCACTGCGGTAGATCGGGGCATCGCCATTCATCGCCTTGGTGATCAGCTCCTCGGGCTTCCGTATGCCGTCGCTCACTGGTCTTTGCAGCACCGGTTTGCCGGCAAAGCGGTCCATTTCCACTTTTTTGTCGGCGGCAACAATAACACCGCTGGCCCGGGCGATTTCATCAGGGGTCAGCACATTCGCTGCGCCTTCTGAACCGTTAGTTTCCACACGGATGTTGACACCCATTTCCTTGGCTTTTTTCTTCAAAGCATCTTCGGCCATAAACGTATGGGCAATACCCGTAGGACAAGCTGTCACAGCAACAACGAACTTCTCTGTATTCGGGTTGCCGATAATTACACGTGCTGCCTCCGGCTGCTTGGCTCCGCTTCCTTGTCCTTCTTCTTGTGCTTTTGCCTCAGCTTCGGCCTGTTTGGCATCGAACAATGCGACCACTTCATCAGGAGTCCGGGCTTTCATCAGCGCTTCGATGAATTCGCTTTCAATGAGCAGCCTGGACAATGCCGCAAGTGTCCGCATGTGCATATTTCCAGCGCCTTCCGGGGCGGCAATCATAAAGAACACTTTTGCCGGCTCATCATCGAGGGAAGCGAAGTCCACCCCCGCTGCGCTTTTGGCGAAGACAACGGTGGCTTCATTAACGGCCTTGGTCTTGGCATGCGGCATAGCAATCCCGCCGCCGATTCCGGTGCTGGACTCGGCTTCGCGCGCCAGAATCTTCTCTTTGAACAGCACGGGATCATTGATCCGGCCGCTGGCCGCAAGACTGGCAATCAGCTCATCAATCGCTGCCTCCTTGGTCACGGCCTTGAGGTTCATGATCATGGTTTCTTTTATCAGCAAATCTGTAATTTTCATTACAATCAACTCCTTATATCACATGTGTGCTGCTTGTTTATATCTGAGAAATTTCAATCTGAGGCTTAAGCTGCTCAATGAGCGTTCTGTCCGCCAGGTCGTCGGAGAATGCCGTAGCGCTTCCTGAAGCTACTCCGGTGCGGAATGCCTCCAGCACATCTCCGGTTAGAGACAGTGTGCCCACAAATCCGGCGATCATGGAATCGCCTGCGCCTACTGAATTCCTCACTGTGCCAGAGGGTGCACTCGCATAATACACGCCTTGATCCGAAATGAACAACGCTCCTTCGCCTGCCATAGATACCAGCACATACCGTGCGCCTGACTCCATCAGCCTGCGTCCGTAAGTGATGATCTCTTCCCTTGTCTTGATGGTGACGCCGAACAGCTCTGCCAGCTCATGATGATTCGGCTTAACAAGCAGCGGTTCCAGAGCCAGCGCATCCTTCAATGCTTGACCTGTTGTATCAATCACGAATTCAGCCTTTTTGCGTTTGCATACTGCAATCAGCTTGCTGTAGAAGTCTCCCCCAAGCGAAGGCGGAGCACTCCCGGACAGAACGAGCGTATCCCCGGCTTGCAGCGCCTCCAGCTTAAGCAATAATTCTTCTGCTTCCGCATCCCGGATCACCGGACCAGTTCCGTTAATCTCAGTCTCTTCTGCGGCTTTGAGCTTGATATTGATCCGGGTATCATCCGCAACGGATACGAAATCGCTGGATATCTTTTCTTCGTGCAGCCAATCCTCGATATACCGCCCGGTAAAACCTCCAAGAAAGCCAATTGCCGTATTCTCCACCTCAAGCTGGTTCAGCACACGGGACACGTTGATCCCTTTGCCTCCAGGCAGCTTCAGATCCCGTGTCATGCGGTTAAGGCCGCCGAGTGTCAAGTCATCAACTTCCACGATATAGTCAATGGAAGGATTAAGCGTTACTGTATAGATCATTGTTATCCCTCATTATTTATGTTTTCTCGTCCTTACGCCAAGGTAAAGCCGACATCGAGTCCTTCCAGCCCGCGAATGAAGCCTTCCGGTGCTTGCGTATCCAGAATGCAGTGATCAATTTCCCGCAGATCAGCCACCTTGCAAAAGGACACCTGGCCAATCTTGCTGTGGTCGGCCAGCAGAATAGCCTGCTTCGCCACTGAGATCATCTTGCGCTTGGTCGCAGCCTCCAGCATATTCGGAGTGGTGATGCCATCATGCAAATCCAGCCCGTTCGTGCCGAGAAATGCTTTATCCACCCGGACCATTTCCAGCGACCGCTCCGTCATCGGCCCTACAAAAGCCAAAGTATCCGGCCGCAGCAGCCCGCCTGTAATTGAAACTTCAATATTACGGCAATCCTTCAGCTCGTTCAGAGCGATCATGGAGTTGGTGATGACCTTTAGATTCGAAAATGTCTTCAGCGCTCTGGCAATCTGCAGCGTGGTGGTTCCACCATCCAGGAGTATGGCGTCGCCTTCCTGAATCATCTCCACTGCCTTGCCGGCAATCCGCAGCTTCTCATCGAGGAACCGGTCCTCTTTATCCGGAAACGCCGCTTCAAAATTCACGCTCTGCAGAGAGACCGCTCCCCCATGTGTGCGCTTCAGCAGCCGCGCTTCCTCAAGCTCCTTAAGGTCCCGGCGGACTGTAGATTCAGAAACGCCAAGCTCCTGGCTCAGCTCCTGAACCGAAGCTCTTGTATGCCTCTCGACAAAATGTACGATACTGGCCTTACGTTCCTCTTCAAACAAGGGTGGGCTCACTCCTCTCTACACAGCGCAAGTTATCAGCATTGATTTCCTGCGTTAATCTATGGGTTGCTTTGCATCATAAATGATCAGAAACGTGAGCGGTAAATTGATCGTTATTGACTATTCGTGATCACTTCTGCTCATTTATGATTGTAACAGCGTTTACATTCCGTGTAAAGCGCTTTTTTTTGGTTATTTTTCTCTTGAGGAAGCAAAAATACACCCGTTTTTCCCCACATAATCTGCAAGTGTGCTTCAATGACCGACAATGCTCATTTGTGCTCATTTGCTTCATTAATTAGTTTTTCAAATGAGGCTTAGAAATATCCTCTCAATCGCCTATTTCATCCCGGCACGGTTTTACATATTTTATATTACATACGTGGAAAAGCGGGTGATACTTGAGATGGCCAAAAATAACAACAATTCTGGACACAGGAACAACAGCAATAATACCCCTAAAAAAAGTGATAGCGGCGATCCCCTCGAATTAAATGAGCTGGATGCTGAAGATTATGCTATCATTGGAGCCGGGCTAACCGCTCTTGGGGATTTCTTTGCCTTTCTATCTCTGGTCAAAGCCAAGCAGGTCACCAAGGAAACCGGAGGCCAGACCGACATTGAGCCGGTTTTATTCATTAGATCCAGAAAAAAAGCGGTAAGACGCAAAACCCGTCCACCGCGTTAATTGACTATATTCAGGCAGGAAGAAGCCAGTGGAATTGCTTAATGCTGTTCAGCCGGGAGCTTACTTCCCGCCGAACTAATATCAGGAATCTGACAAGCTCTGCACCATGTCCTCCACCGCTATGGACAAGCCCGCGTTGACCTTCTTCATGAAAAGCCCCGTGATACATAATACAAAAAAAGACGGAGTATTCTCCCCGGGAGAATCTCCGTCTCTTGTTGTGCTGATGCTGTCAGCCCCGCAGGGAGCGTACCACAAAGATATGGCTGCCTTTCAGCAGGCTCTGCCCGTCCTGAAGCGTAACCGAGCCTTTGGTATGCGAAAGGATCGTCGTATTGAAGGCAATCAGCTGGTCGCCCTTCCATACTGTCACAGCCGATTTGAAATAGACCGCATTATCGAACTGCTGGCGTTCACTCATGACGTATCCGACAGAATGCAGAACCGGAGGGAAAGCTCTCTCCTTGGGAGTAAGCGCCTTGATGAATACAATGTCACGAAAAGGCACAGTAATTTCCTGGTGGCCGATTACGGCCACTGAAGCTGCAGGGTCCCATTTGCGTAATACGCCCTTCATGATTGTGTAGGGCTCTTCTCCGCAATACATTATGACTGGTCTGCCTACCCAATGCTTCATTGCCCCACCCCCTCCGCTTTGTCCAAGCTAACTATATATTCGGTATGAACCAGTCTATTCCCTGTAAGCCTTTCGATTCCAGGTATCCGTTAGCCCGTGAAAACGGACGGCTGCCGAGAAATCCCCGATGCGCCGAGAAGGGGCTTGGATGTGGCGACTGGATAACCAAATGGCGTCTGCGGTCGATGTAGGCCCCTTTTTGCTGGGCGTGGCTGCCCCAGAGGATGAACACCATCGGCTCCTGCCGTTCATTCAGCTTCTCCATGACAGCATCCGTGAAGGTCTCCCAGCCGAGCCCTTTGTGGGAATTGGGCTGCCCTTCACGCACCGTCAGCACTGCATTCAGCATCAGGATACCTTCCTCCGCCCAATGCAGCAGCGAGCCGTGGTTCGGAACAGACACACCCATATCTTCCTGCAGCTCAGTGTAGATGTTGCGTAGAGAAGGCGGAATGCGCACCCCCGGTTTGACCGAGAAGCTGAGGCCATGCGCCTGGCCTGCTCCATGATAAGGGTCCTGGCCCAGAATAACCACCCGCGTCTTATGGTAAGGTGTCAGCTTCAGCGCCGAGAAAAGATCTTCTTTGGGCGGATACACCTTATACTGCTTATACTCCCTGGCTAATGCATAACGAAGCTCCTGAAAATAGGGCTTTTGCGTCTCCTCCTGCAATACTTCATTCCAATCGTTGCCAAACATCCCCGTTCTCCTCCCGATTACTGCGACATATTCATCATTGCCTGATGAGAGCGATATTATCTTGCGCCTTGCCGTTTATTTCCGGCCGTAGTCAGCCTTGATCTCTCCCCACTCTTTGGTCTGCCATTTCAGCAGCTTGTTGTCATATGTATTACTCTGCAGCCACTTCTCCGCACGGTCGATCAGCGTCCATATTTCCTCTGTCGAAGCATCGCGCGGCAAGGTTGTGGCCACCTTCTTCTGCTTGACCCATTTGAGCGCATTCACAGAATCGCTGTAAACCGTTCGGCTGCTGCCCTCTTTCTTAAGATGGGCCAGAGCATGGACGATAGCCAGAAACTCCCCGAGATTGTTGGTGCCTTTCTTAATAGGTCCGCAGGAGAAAATGATATCTCCGGTCTGTGTATCCACGCCCTTATACTCTACCGGTCCAGGATTCCCCCGTGTTCCCACATCTACCGAAATGCTGTCATAGTCAATTTCCGCCGAGGTTTCCACGGACGCGCTGCGCTTGTACGTTCCGCCCGCCGGCTTGCTCTTCGCCGCGCCTGAAGCTGCCGCTCCGGTTCCCCAGTTGCCCTTCCAGCCAGCCTTATAGGCGGCCTCCGCTGCGGCTTTGGATTCGTAAGATTTATATTTTGCCCCGGTATAGTGGTCTGTCTGCGCCTGGCATTCCGCCCATGTGCCGTAAACTCCCGGCGTTTTGCCTTCCCACACCACATAATATTTCTGCTTAGCCAAGGGTACAGCTCCTTTCATCCTAAGGTGGACTATTCAAAAGAATATTGTAATCCAAACTGCGCCTATATAGAAGTAATAATAATAGCCTGAGCGCGGTGTGCAGAAATTTTGCGGATAATTAGGCGGTTACAGGCTCATAATATCCCCATAGCTTTGCCCGGGCCTATTTTATCATTTATAGAACGGCTGGTAAATTTGACAGGCGAAATAAGTAATCCCACCTAAGGAGGTTATTCACATGAAAAAGCTTGCAGCGCTGGCTGCAGTATTCATTCTGACTCTGCTCGTTGGATGCGGAAACGCAGCCAAAAACAATGCAGCCGTGAACAATGGAGCCGCAGGAAACGCTACTGCTGTTCCCGATGCGGTTACATCGGCTTCCGTAGTCGATAACGGAGAGGACTTCAAGAAGGCGATCAGCAAGGATGGCACCTGGATTGCCGCGACCCTTAAGGATCTGACCTTCACGGAGGATCTTGTCGTAGACGGCCAATTCATCCATAAGGATAAGCCGGCACGCAAAATCGCCCTGTACACCCAGGATGCGGCTCACAATATCACCAACTCTTTCACTCTGACCGCTCCCAAAATCACCATCAGAAGCGAAAATACCCAGATTCAGGGCGGCACCTTCGTCGGCGACGTATACGTTGAAGCGAACGGCTTCAAAGTCGTGAATGCAACGATTAATGGCAACGTCTATTTTTCGGATGCAAAATACCAGGCCACCTACAGTGCATCTGACCAGGGAAAAGTGACCGGTGTGACTGAAGTGAAGAAATAGAAACCCAGTTAAAAAAATAAAAGCGGACCTCCTTGAGTTAGTGGAGATCCGCTTTTACCTGTTCACTCATATCCGCCCTCCGCTTCGGGCAGCGCTTGGTACTCTGATCTGCTTTTGACCAGTTCAACAACAACATTACGCAGCTCTTTCAGCTTCCGGGCATCTGAAGTGATCTGACAGTGCTCTTCGCTCCAATCGAGCGCTCTCTGCCCCCCGTTGATTTGAATCAGCCAGTGCTCTTCCTCATAGGGGACCTGAGCGCAAGCTTTGTCCTCAACCTCCAGCTTCAGGTCTCCCAATACATCCAGGTCACGCATCCGCTTGTAAATATCGGTCATTTCAGCATCCGTCAGCTTCAAATTTGCCGTTGCCGTTCCATTAGTGATCAGATCCTTGGTTACCGTGCCGCTATAGGTATTGATCTCATTCTTAGCGGTAACGCCATAGCGGACGGAAAAGGCGAAATCCTCCGGTTTTTGCTCCGGCATAACAACTGCAGGCGCACCAGGCGTGACTGTCGTGGAAACAGGGCTTGGCTCCTTAGGCCCTTCTCCTTCGCAGCCCACAAGCAGAATCACCAGCAGCGACAGCAAGATTAAAGTTTTGTTCAAGCCTCTCCCTCCTTGCAGTGCCCGGGAATTAACCCTTCACAATCGAGTACACATTCGTATCATGGGATACGCCATCCTGTACCATATAACTTCTCAAGAGTCCTTCATGCTCAAAGCCAAGCTTCGTCAGCAGCGCTGCTGAAGCTTCGTTCCCGGTAAAGACCACCGCACCGATGCGGGTCAGCTCCAGCGCTTCAAAGCCATAGGCTACAACTCTCGCTGCCGCTTCCGCCATGTATCCCTTCCGCCAATGCTGCAGATTCAGCTCGTAGCCGATTTCCGCACGCTTATGCTTCGGCGACCAGGCATTGAATCCGATTGTGCCAATTAGCTCCTGGCTGTCTTTTCTTTCGATGCCCCAGCGTATGCCTCTGCGGTCACGGTAGCTTCCCGCGAAGAAATCAATGAACTCCGCTGCCTCATCCAGCGTCTTCAAAGGCTCCTGCCCGTAATAGCGCATGACCTCCATATTGGAAAAGCAGGCGAAGATACCTTCGGAATCTGCTGCGGTAAGCTCTCTCAATGTAAGACGGTCAGTCTCAAGTATTGGAAACATTTTTCTACCTCCAGGATTCATAGCAGCCTCTCTTTGATATCAGCAATGCTCTCAGAGCTGCTTTCTTTCAGCCTGATCATCAGGCGGCTCAAGTTCAAGTGTCGCTGTTGCCGTTTCGCGTCCATTCACCAGCAGCGAGATCGTATGACTGCCCGCATAATGGCGGCGGGTGGTCAGGTCAGCCCAACTGTGGATGCGTTTCCCGGTCAGGCGGGTCCCTCCGGGAACGGTTTTGTCGGACAGCAGAAACAGCTTGCGGGAGGTCTTGCCCCCAGCCTTCACAAAATCAATTCCGTATTCGATGCGGATACGAACCGCTTCCCCCTCACGGATGGTAAGAGCATATGCCAGCTCACTGCTGTCGCCGATCCGCAGCACGGAAGGCTCTACGAAGAGGGCTGCACTAACCGCCAGCGGGGTATCATCCGCCTGTTCAGCGTAACCAAACAGAGCCATTACATCAGGGTCCGCTTTACGGATCAGCGTGCGGCAGCCATGCCGGATGATCCAGTCGGTATGCGCACTCTGACCCTGCCAGCGCCGGGCAGTCGCAATTACGAGATCAGGATGATCCTTGGCGATGTCGTTCAGGTTGTTGGCCACGCTTTTGCGGACGTACAGCGACGGGTCAGCCTTAAGCTGCTCCAGCACCGGCAATACCGGCGACGGATCGCGCTTGAACGCCGGCAGTGCCTGGGCCCAGGGCAGGCGGGGACGGCAGCCTTCACTGGAGAGCCGCCGCACATGCTCATTTGAATGCTGCGACCAGATCAGCATCTGTTCCATCATCCGCTGAGGATCACGCAGCAGAAACGGCCGGACGGCGAATTCCGCCGACGATTTGGACGTGAACCTCTCCAGCGCTGCCATCGACAGATCCCAGTGCTCTTCACTGCCCCCGAATACCTCAACGAAATCAGGAAAGATCAGGTAAGGAAAGCCAACACATTCCTCATCTATTGCAAATAGAATTTTCACAGCATCCTCATAACGCTGAGGCAAAAAAGCGCCCATCGTCTCCGTAACCCGCCGCATCCGGCCTTTAAGCTCCAGCTCCTCCCAAGGGTCCTTCAGCGCCGCAGCGACAAAGTCCTCAAGATCAAACGCCTTGTATGCGGATTTCAGCTTGCTGCCGAAGCTGCGCAAAAATTCTTCATTGTATATTGCTTTTAGTGGTTCCGCCATGCCATTCTCCTCCTGGCCAATGCTGTGATGATTTGCCGTCTTCTAATCTCAAGTGTAGCCAGGAAATCATAACACGAGTAACCGGACAGCCTTATGTCATATTCGGCATTCACATCAGTAGGAATCAAGGGGAACAAAGTGCTTCAGATAAGCGGTCACCCTGTGAGCGTAGACGATTTTTCCAGCCTGCACGTACACTATGGGAGTAAGCACAATCAATACAGCCAGAATTGCCAGTATGATGGCAAGTGTTCTCTTTGCAGGTCTCAAATGAGGCCACCACTCCTTCGTTTGCAAATTCAAGCGTTATTTTCACACATTCTGCAAATTATTCTTGTTTTCAAAATGCAAAGGCTGTCGTAAAATAGGTAAAAAGCTTTGGACTCAGGTCACGTTGAAGCACTAAAGCTAACAGAACGGAGGAATCCAGCTATGCCGCAGACTCTTGTCAAAAATGTTGATTTTTTTGTCGCTGCCCTTTCGCAAACCTATGTGTCCGCGCTGCAGCTTGACCCCGATGGTATGTACTCCCAGGTTGGAATCGGAATTGTTGAGAAATTTGCCGAGGACTATGTGCGGCTCAAAAGATTTGACGGCAGTGTCTCCCACTATGACCGGGAAATCACGAAGTTCCAGCATAACAGAGCTTAGCTCTACTAGAAGTATATTCCGCCTAACTTCCCCATTTCCTGCTTCTGGAACTTGAAAAGACGGGTGCATCTGCGCTGCAAATGCTCATATTCCCCGCAGGCCAGCAATAACGCATCCAGATCCTTCTGTTCATTGCAGACGATAGGCCCGCTGATAATAGTTGGCAAAACTTCCGTCACGGCGGTCCGCTTCACCGAGGCCGGCCACCTGACAGGTTTTGTTCAAATTCAGCAGGCCTTTCTGCGTTTCCAGCACAAACGACAGCCTGATGGAACTTCAGCAAGCATATAAGTTATAGCCCGCAGATAGAATTTCACCGAAAAATTTTAACGTGTGCATTTCAATAATTTCTTGACTTGACTGTGTGGAGGACGTACACTGAAATCGTTAACAATTCCATTTTTCCGGAGAGATGCTATGATCACCATCAAAGATATTGCCCGCGTCGCCGGCGTCTCCCATACAACGGTGTCCAGAGCGCTGAACGGCAGCCCGCTGATCAAGAAGGTCACCCGGGATAAAATTGAGAAAATCGCCGCAGAAATGAACTATGTGCCGAATTACAGCGCCAAAAGTCTGGTTACCAAACGTTCCTTCACCATCGGACTGTTCTTCTCCAGCATTGAGCAGGGGACCTCGTCCAGCTTCCTGGTCGATGCGATCAAGGGCATCAGCCATGTCCTGGATGAGAACTACAACCTCACTGTTAACGGGATCGACGGCGTCCACAATTTCGGCAATATTCAGCCGCAGCGCTTTGACGGCATTCTGGTCATGAGCCAGAGCGACGAGGACAACGCCTTCATCTATCATGTTAAGAAGATGGGCATCCCGCTCGTGGTACTGAACCGTCAGCTGGAAGACCCGGGTATTATGAACGTGGTGGCGAATGACCGCGAAGGTGTGAAGGAAGTGATTGATTATGCCATCAGTCAGGGACACCAGAAATTTGCGATTATTGAAGGCAAGCCCGGCTTCAAGTCGTCAAGTGAACGCAAGCAAGGTTTTATGGACAGTCTGATCGCCCAGCGGCTTCCGCTGAATTCCGACTATTTTGTGCCCGGGGATTACAGTATTGAGAGCGGATATGCCGCGATGGCCGCACTACTTGCTCTGGATGAGCCGCCAACTGTGGTGTTCTGCTCCAATGACGACATGGCGATTGGCGCGATGAACGCCTGCTATGCCCATAAAATTGATGTTCCGCAGCAGATTTCTCTGATCGGCTTTGACGATATCATGTTTGCGCGTTACACGAACCCCGCGCTGACAACGGTCCGTAAGCCAATTGCTGAGATCAGCGAGCTTGGCACCAAAATGCTGATTCAGTTGCTCCTGCACCCGGAGAGCACACCGCAGCAGCTATTCGTCAAGACCGCGCTTGTCGCTCGTCAGACTGTGGCAGAAATATAGGCGGCGGCGCTGAGTGCATAGGTGCAGAGGCTGAGCTGAGCTTAGCGGAGAACATGAGACGGCAGGCCAGGTGAGCTTTGTCTACCTGGCGGATTGCACCTCATAACCGGATTTGTAAGCTCACACCGAACGAAGTGGAATTAGGACAACTAATTAGCTGAATTTCGTGCCACAGCGGTGTTCAGATGGATTTTCTGGAGGCCGAATCGCCAATTCTAGGTTTACTTTTTCCACTTAAGCACCCTAGCGAGTACGAAACTTCTGCATGAAATCATCCTTCATCCGGTTCAACCACAGGTGCTCTCTTTTTTTGCATAAAATGTTCACGTGTGCATTCATCAAAACCATTATAAAGGAGATTAATGAACGCCTATGACACAACGTTTATCCAGAAGCGCAATGCCCGAACTGCCGCAGCATCCCGCACGGATGATCCAATTCGGCGAAGGGAATTTCATGCGCGCCTTTGTTGACTGGCAGCTCCAGCAAATGAACAAGCAAGGACTGTTTAACGGAAGCGCGGTTGTGGTGGTGCCCATCGGAGAAGGACTTAGCGGTCTGATGGCCGAGCAGGACAATCTGTATACAGTACTGCTGAGCGGCATTATGCAGCAGCAGCAGGTCAATTCCCGGGAGATTATCACAAGTGTCAGCCGGGTGATCAACCCTTACAGTGAATATAAAGAATACCTGGCACTGGCCGAAAATGACGAGCTGGAGTTCATCACCTCCAATACCACAGAAGCCGGAATTGCCTATCACCCCGGAGACCGGCTTCAGGACACGCCGCCAAAAAGCTTCCCCGCCAAGCTGACCGCCCTACTCCACCGGCGCTTTGAGCTGGGCAAAAAAGGCTTCGTGATCATTCCCTGCGAGCTGATTGACCGCAATGGTGAGAAGCTGAAGGAGATTGTGCGGCAATACGCCACAGACTGGAATCTAGGTGAAGATTTCCTGCAGTGGCTGGATGCGGAGAACACCTTCTGCTGCAGTCTGGTTGACCGCATTGTTCCCGGATACCCGCGTGACAAGGCTGCCGGGCTGGAATCCGAGCTGGGATACCTCGACAAGCTGATGGTGACCGCCGAACCGTTTCTTTTCTGGGTTATCGAAGGGCCTTCGTGGATATCAGAGCGGCTGCCGCTTGCGAAGGCGGGGTTAAACGTGGTTGTTACGGACGATATGACGCCTTACCGCGAGCGGAAGGTGCATCTGCTGAACGGCCCGCATACGGCTATGGTTCCGCTGGCGATGATGGCGGGTCTGGAAACAGTTGAGGATGTGATGAATGACGAAACATTTTACCGTTTTGTGCGCGAACTGATGGAAGAGGAACTGCTGCCGATGCTGGATCTACCCAAGGAAGAGCTGCTGTCCTATTCAAGCGCCGTGCTGGAGCGGTTCAAGAATCCTTTTATCCGCCATGAGCTGGCCTCCATCTCCCTGAACAGCATCTCCAAATTCAAAACCCGGCTGCTCCCTGTCCTCCTCCGGTACCAGCAGGAGCGCGGACAACTGCCGCCGCTAATCACCTTGTCGTTCGCCGCTCTGCTGCTCAACTACCGTGGTGACCGCGTTAAGCGGCAGGACAGCCCGGAGGTGCTGGCTCTTTTTGATCAGGCCTGGAGCGATCCGTCCACCTTCGCAGCAGCGATTCTGAAGGAAGACAGCCTGTGGGGACAGGATCTGACACAGGTGCCTGGACTTACAGAAGCGGTGAACAGCAAGCTGCAGCAGCTCGAAGGCTCTGACAGCCGGGCCGCGCTGGAGCAGTTTGTGAGTTAAGGTATGCCGGAATTTAAATATAACTTGATAGGTGAAAAAAAGGGCAGAAGTGACGGAGGGGAAGTTTGGAACTGGAGGAGCGAACGCGTCCGCCTTTGTCTCCGGATTTCATCCGCGAACAGCGGAAAAATTCAAGAAATTCTTACGACAACAGCGGCCGGAAGTCCAAACATTCCCCGTAGTTACGGCCAGACCCATATGAAAATCTAAAGTTAATTTACTTGTAGGAGGAACAGCATGAAACGATTAATGAAAATGAATCCCCGGGATACGGTAGCCGTTGCACTGCGCCCCATTTCCTCCGGTGAGCAGATTGTTTTCGAAGGGCTGAGTCTTGAAGCCGTACAGGATATTCCGCAGGGCCATAAAATCGCCTTGACTGCTTTTGCCGAAGGAGATGTCATTACAAAATACGGATATCCCATCGGCCATGCCACTGCTGCGATTCAGACCGGTGACTGGGTGCATACGCACAACATCAAGACGAATCTGTCGGGTGAAGAGGAGTATGAGTACCTTCCCGAGCTTCATCCCGTTACTTATCCGCATCGCGATTTGACCTTTCAAGGCTACCGCAGGGCAAATGGCAAGGCGGGCATCCGCAACGATCTGTTCATCATCCCCACGGTGGGCTGCGTGAACGGCATCGCCGAGCAAATGCTGCAGGAATTCAAGGCCGGGCACCCGGACCTTGGCGGCTTCGACAACCTCACCGTGCTGAAGCATCCTTACGGCTGCTCACAGCTCGGTGATGATCACCGCATGACCCGCAGCATTCTGCTGGATGCCGTGAATCATCCCAACGCCGGGGGCGTGCTGGTCTTCGGCCTCGGCTGCGAGAACAATATCGTCTCCGAATTCCGCAGCATGCTGGGTGACTATGACAAGAGCCGTGTCAAATTCCTCGTCGCCCAGGAGGTGGGCAATGAGCTGGAGGCAGGCCTCGCGCTGCTCGAGGAGCTGTACGAAGCGGCGAAGAACGATGTCCGTGAGCCTGTTCCGCTCAGCGAGCTCAACATCGGCCTGAAATGCGGCGGCTCCGACGGCTTCTCCGGCATTACGGCCAATCCGCTGCTGGGCGCTTTCTCCGATTTTATTATCTCACAGGGCGGAACCTCCGTATTGACCGAGGTCCCTGAAATGTTCGGCGCAGAAAAGATGCTGATGGCCCGTGCCGAGAGCCGCGAGGTCTATGAGGACATCGTCTCTCTGATCAATAATTTCAAGCAGTACTTCCTCTCCTACGGCGAGCCGGTGTACGAGAATCCTTCCCCCGGCAACAAGGCCGGCGGGATCAGCACTCTGGAAGACAAGTCACTGGGCTGCACGCAGAAGGCCGGCAGCTCTCCTGTCGTGGATGTGCTCCAATACGGGGTGAAGCTGCGCCGCAAAGGCCTCAGTCTTCTACAGGCTCCGGGCAACGATCTGGTGGCGGCCTCCGCCCTCGCCGCTTCGGACTGCCAGCTCGTACTCTTCACCACTGGACGGGGAACGCCGTTCGGGAGCTTTGTGCCTACGGTGAAGATAGCGACCAACAATGATCTTTTTGCCAAAAAGGGCCACTGGATGGATTTCAACGCCGGACCGCTGCTGGAGCGCCCAATGGCCGATGTGCTTGAGGAATTTATCACTTACATCATCAATGTGGCCAGCGGCCAAAAAACGCGCAATGAGCAAAACGAGGTTCGTGAGCTGGCTATTTTCAAGACCGGAGTTACGCTCTAATTCTATATAAATATAAGTAAAGGGAGACTTAAAATGTTTTTAGATGATCATTTTCTGTTGACCAGCCAGACGGCGCAGCTTCTCTACCATGACCATGCCAAAGCCATGCCGATTATTGATTACCACTGCCACCTGGACCCGAAGGAAATTTATGAAGACAAGTCGTTCCGCAACCTGACCGAAGCCTGGCTCGCCGGAGACCATTACAAGTGGCGGCTCATGCGTGCGAACGGAGTGCCTGAATCCCATATTACGGGAGATGTCTCCGATTACGACAAATTCCTGGCGTGGGCGCGTACGCTTCCCAAGGCTGTCGGCAACCCTCTCTACAGCTGGACCCACCTTGAGCTGCGCCGTTTCTTCGGCATTTCCGTGCCGCTGAACGAAGCTTCCGCACCGGCCATCTGGGAGGAGGTTAACCGCAAGCTCGCTGAACCGGCCTACACCCGGCGGAGTCTTATCCGGAATTCCAATGTTAAAATCATCTGCACCACCGATGATCCGGCGGATTCACTGGAATATCACCGGCTGCTGAAGGAGTCGGAACAGGCTTTTCAGGTCTTCCCTACCTTCCGGCCTGACAAGGCGCTTAATATCGACACCGAAGGCTTCAGCGCCTACCTGGAACGTCTTGCGGCAGCAGCTGGACAGCCAGTCACCACTTATGCTGAGTTGGTTGAGGCTTTGCGCAGCCGTGTGGAATTTTTCCACGACAATGGCTGCCGCCTCTCCGACCATGCGCTGGACGTGCTGCGGTATCAGGCTGCGGCTGACGCCGTCGAGGTGGAGCACATCTTCGCCATACGCCTGCAGGGCGCTGTGCTGACACATGAGCAGATTACCGTCTACCGCACAGAGCTGCTGTCGGCGCTGATTGGAATGTACCATGACAAGAACTGGACCATGCAGCTTCACCTGCACGCCTTCCGCAACAATAACACGCCGATGTTCCGGCGGCTGGGGCCGGATACCGGATATGACGGCATAAACGACCTGCCGCTGGCCGAAGCGCTCTCGAAGCTGCTGGACCGGGCCGAATGCGGCAAGGGCTTGCCTAAGACCATCCTCTACTCGCTCAATCCGGGCGATTATCCCGCCCTACTCGCCTTAATGGGCTGCTATCAAAAGGACACCGCAGGCAAGCTGCAGCTCGGATCCGGCTGGTGGTACAACGATACCCGCGACGGCATGCGCCGACAGTTGACTCTACTGGCCGACAACAGTCTGCTGGGCAACTTTGTCGGCATGCTGACCGACTCGCGCAGCTTCCTGTCCTACACGCGCCACGAATATTTCCGCCGCGTGCTCTGTGAGTGGGTCGGCGAGCTGGCAAGGCGCGGCGAAGCGCCGGGTGACCTGGCGTTGCTGGGGCAACTAGTGGAGGATGTCGCCTACAACAATGCCGCTGGCTACTTCGGCTTCGTATCCGGCAGATGAGCATAATTGCAAGGAAGCTGGCATTTTCCAGGCAAATAAAGGCTGCACATATTCAGGTAAGCAGGAAGGAGGCAGATGATGCCGACGCTGTTCATCGCCGGTGACTCGACCGCTGCCCAGAAAGGGGCGGGCGAGAAGCCGATGACCGGCTGGGGGGAATATCTCCAGCAGCATTTCAGCTCTTCGATTACCGTGGACAACCGCGCCATTAACGGGCGCAGCACGCGGTCCTATCTGGCGGAAGGCCGCCTGGACGATATCGGGAAGGACTTCCGGCCCGGCGACTTCCTGCTGATCCAGTTTGGACATAACGATCAGAAAAAGGAAGATCCGGCACGCTATACTGAGCCGGGGACAGATTACCGCCGCAATCTGCTGACGTTCGTCAATTTCGCCCGCAGCGGCGGCGGCTTCCCTGTACTGCTGACCTCCGTCAGCCGCCGCCGCTTCACTCCCGGCGGTGAGCCCGACCCGCTCGCGGTCGGAACGTACCCGGAGGTGATGCGCGAAGTCGCTGCGGACACCGGTACGCCGCTGCTGGATATCTTCGCCTCCTCCCAGCAGCTATACCGCTTGCTGGGAGAAGAAGGCTCGCGGATGCTGTTCATGCATCTGCCCGTGAACGGGCATCCCAATTATCCGCAGGGCATCACGGATGATACCCACTTCAGCAAGGAAGGGGCTGCCCGCGTAGCCGCTTTAGTAGTAGATGCAATTCGTCAGACTGCGGAGCTGCGCGGCTTGAGTGCACATTTGCGATAGCCATGATTTGCACAAAAAGGAGGAATAGTCATGGCCGCTCCGCTTCATCTGGGCATCCGCGCCCATGACTTTGGCCAGCTGCCCCTGCAGGAGCTAATCGTCAAGCTTAGACGGTATCATTTTCCGCATATTCAGCTCGCTGTACAAAAGTCCTTTCCCGGGAGTGTTCCTGCGCTATCTGCGCTGAGTCCCGGAACGGCCGCCCACTTCGGCGAAGCCTTCCGCGAGGCCGGAATCCGCATTGCTGTCCTGGGCTGCTACGTCAATATCATCGACCCCGATCCCGGCAAAAGAGAGCTGGCACTGAACGTATTCAGCACCCACCTCCGCCTGGCCCGCGACTTCGGCGCCAGCCTGGTCGGGACTGAAACGGGCAGTGTAGGGCAGGGCTACACACCGGATAATTTCACGGAGGAAGCCTTCCAGCAGGTTGTCATTTCGGTAAAAGATTTGGTGGCAGAAGCCGAACGCTTCGGAGTAACGGTAGGCATAGAAGCGGGTACGAATCACCCGCTCTATACTGCGAAGTTAGCACATCGGCTGCTCTCGCTGGTGCCCTCCAATAATCTGCAGATCATTCTCGACTGTGCAAACCTTATGACCGCCGACAATTATCTGCAGCAGGATGCTATTATTATGGAAGCGCTGGAGCTGCTTGGCGACCGGATTGCCGTCTTGCACCTGAAGGATTTCACCGTCAGGGACGGCCAGATCATGATTGTTCCTGTCGGCCAGGGGCAGTTGCACTTTGCGCCGCTGCTCCATTACATGAAATATAAGCGCCCGCATATTCAGGGCATACTGGAGTGTACGCCTGAGGAGCATGTGCAGGACAGCGCAGACTTTCTGCGGCGGCTGTATGAGGAAGTCTAATAGATCACAGAAAGCTGGAAGCAGACACTTCCGGCAGCATAGCTATATCAACAAACAGGCATCCCCTTCCACAGTGGAAAGGGGATGCCTGCTCTGCAAAAACTGCTTCATTCTCCCCGGCTTAACCGGAGAATCGAACTATAAAGGTGCTAATTTCATAAGGCTTCATTTCATGCGTGACTGTCTGGCCCGGTTTGACTTCGTCAACCGGCCGCTCCAGCAGGTCGCATTCCTGCCAGGAATGCACCGGATAGTCGCTGCCGAGCGTTACGGTGCTGCGGGCTCCCGTGTATTCATGCAGGCGGACAATGCAGCCATCGCCATTCTCCGCCATTTTGACCGCATCAATCGCGATGCCTTCGGCATCCGTCTTGACGAGCGATTTACCGGCTCCGGCGTGATAGCTGCCCTTGACCGCATGCAGCGGATTATTCAGCGACCAGGCTTCATGCACCGTGCCTGCCGCCGCCCAATCTCCCTTATGCGGCAGCAGGGCATAGGTGAACCGGTGCTCCCCTTGATCCGCCTGCCAGTCCGGCTCGGTGGCCGACTTGATCAGCGACAGCCTCATCACATGATCCTTAATATCATAGCCGTATTTGCAGTCGTTCAGCAGACTCACGCCGTAGCCCCGCTCCGATAAATCGGCCCACTGATGGCCCACACTCTCGAACCGGGCATAATCCCAGCTCGTATTCCAGTGTGTCGGGCGTCTGACGTTGCCGAATTGGATGTCGTAGGTAGCCTCCGTAGCCCGCACCACCACTGGAAAAGCAACCTTCAGCAGCTGATGCTGCTCATGCCAATCGACCAGCGTCTCGAAGTCGATCCGGCGGCTTGCGGCATATACCTTGACCTGCTGAACCAGAGAGGAGTCCATATAGTTCCAGGTGAATCTCAGCACCGCCACATGCTCGCCGCAAGCTGTCAGCTCCACCGAACGGAGGTCGGTAATTTCCCGCTTTTTCTCCTGATAATACAGATCAATGTCCCAGGCATCGAACATCTTCGGCTTATCCTCAAATACCTGCAGCACATTCCCGTGCTCGCCCGTTGCCAGCACCTCACACTGTTCCAGACGGTCATAGATTCGGCTGAGCTGCCCCACCTCGTTCCATTCCAGCACATAAAAAGGCGTCGTAAGCCGGGAATCCTGCCACTCGAACGGAACCGGACCGGCTGCAGTCTTGGTTGTGTTTTCTGCCGCTCCAGCGGCAGGCCGGGAAGTAATTACCGTGCTGCCCAGCATCGGAACAGCAGGAACCTCAATCAGCCATTCATCGCCGACACGCTGGGCCGGAAGCCCTCTGCCGTCCGCAGCAGTCCACACGATATCTCCATCTGCAGCATCATAAGGAAATACCGCCAGTTCTGTCCGGTCAAAGAAGGCACTGTTAAATACGGTGTATTCCGTGCCCAGCGGCGAAGCTGACTGCTCCACCTTTTTCGCCTGCTCGACCTTCTCCGCCAGCCCCGCCGCAGCCGCATCCAGCGCCGCTCTGCCGAACTGCTCCGCTTCCGCATACTCCAGCCGCGAATCCTCATACACCTCACGGATCGAGGAGCCGGGGATAATATCGTGGAACTGATTGCGCAGAATGATTTGCCAGCCCTCCTGCAGCGATTTCACAGGATAATTGCCGAAGCTGCCCGTTTCCACTGCCAACAGCACCTGCAGCCATTCCGCTTCACGGTACAGCAGCTCCAGCTTCCGGTTCATCCGTTTATTGTAAGCCTGGCTGGTATAGGTACCACGGTGGTATTCCAGGTACAGCTCCCCGTCCCAAGTATGGACATACTGGTCAGTAGTTCTGACGGTTTCCTTCAGACGATCGAAATATTCATCTGCCCGCCCTGTCTGCACAGCCGGAATTCCTGGCATCCGGTCCAGCCTGCGGCGCATTTCAAGCATTTCCCGGTTGACCCCGCCGCCTCCGTCGCCATATCCATAAGAGAGCAGCAGCTCGCGGTTCAAATTTTTGTCCCGATACTGATCCCAGATACCCTTTACAGAGAAGGGTTCAATCAGTCCGTTGTAGGTATAACACCAGGCAGTGTAGTCAGGCGCATCAGGCGTGGTGATGAAGTGGGTGAGCACTTCGCTGCCGTCAATGCCTCTCCAGCGGAACGTATCATGAGGCATGCGGTTGTACTGGTTCCAGCTGATCTTTGTCGTCATAAACGTATCAATTCCCGATTTGCGCAAAATCTGCGGCAGCGCCCAGCTGTATCCGAACACATCCGGCAGCCACAAATAGCTGCACTCCACGCCGAACTCCTCCCGGAAAAACTTCGTCCCGTACAGAATCTGACGCACCAGCGACTCCCCGCTCGTCAGATTGCAGTCCGCCTCCAGCCACATCGCACCACCGGCTTCCCAGCGCCCTTCCTGGACCCGCTTGCGGATTTCGTCATAGATGTCCGGGTAATCTTCCTTGATGTAGGCATATAGCTGCGGCTGGGTTTGCAAAAAGACGTACTCCGGGAACTGCTTCATCAGCCGGAGCACTGTGGAGAAGGAACGCGCCGCTTTTTCCCGGGTATGGGCAAGGCGCCACAGCCAGGCAACGTCGATATGCGTGTGACCGATAGCGGTTACAGTTACAGGATGCTTAGACTCCAGCAGGGCAAGCTGCTCAAGCAGCAGCGTCTCCGCCTCTTGAACCGAGATGTAAAAATCCCCGCTGCCCGGCTTCGACCAGTCCAGCCTGTTAAACGCCCGGTTGAGCGCTAGCAGCAGCTCCTGCTTCTCCGGCTGATTGTCTGCAAGCTGCTTATAAGTACCCAGTGCAGCACCGCCCGTAAAATACAAATTATCCGCCGCCTCATCCAGCCAGGCCAGCTCCGCCCGGATTATCCGGTGCTCCTGGGGGACAGGCAGGCCGCCGCCCTCCAGCCCCGACCATAAGCGGAAGGTGAAATCCAGCACCCGGCCAGCCGCATCCTCCTCCAGAAAAACCTCCTGGTGGTTGGAATCCACCCCCTGATAAGGCTTGCCATCCACAAACAGCAGCGACTCGAACCCGCTGTTGTTGCCCCCGCCGGTCCGGCCAAAATCAAAAAGCCCCACCACGCGTTTTCCCTTCCATTCAGCAGGCACTTCAACAGTTCTCTGGAACCAGAGGTAGACATCCCTTCCGGTCCAGTAATCCCCCAGCCGCAGCCTGTTGTCTCCGGCGAGAGGCGGCGGATACATCCCGTTCGCTCCCTCCTTGTCCTCCGCCATCAGCCAATCATTCAGCTTGGTCAGCTCGCGGTAACGGTATCCTTCCAGCTCACGAAGCCTTGCAGCCAGCTTCTCCTCAGTCCAGAACATTCCTTCGTCCTCCTTATATAACACGTGTTATATACACTGGCAAAAGGGCTCTTCCGTCCATTCTATAGACGGAGCCGCTTCTGTCAGAAATATATGATATCAGGCGTAAAACATATTCCCGCCTATGTAGGCTGCCGTCCTCAGAATGCGCTTACGCGCTTTCTCCCGCTCTTAGGACGGCGGGCAGCCAGATTTTCCCGGCAGCCTCTTCCGCCTTGCTGCCGTCTATCTGCTTCAATACGCGGCGGACCGCCTCTTCTCCCATGCCCACATAGGGGATCTCTACACAGCTTAGCGACGGCAGGCTCAGCCGGTGGCCCTGAATCGTATTGTCAGCCGTCATCACCCGCAGGTCTTCTCCGATGCGCAGGCCCAGTTTGTGTGCGGCCCGGTACAAATCGGGGATGCCGCTGGACCAGTTCACCAAGAGCGGCGGCGCGGGCTTGCTGATATCCATCAGCTTCATGAGCCACTCCTCCCATCTCACCCGCCCTTCCCGTTCGGGAAGACGGAATGAGAACGGGCTCATGCCCCGTTCGCTGCACCAGCCGGTGTAGGCATCCCGGCGCGTCCGCTCCGCCCAGCTGCGGACGCCGTCATGATACACCTCGGCATACAGAGGAGCCTGCAGTTGCAGAGCGCTATCGCGCATCAAATAATCAAGTGCAAGCTGCACGCTGCCTTTGTAATCGGCCAGCACCGAGCAGACCCCCTCCGTCTCGGCATAACCTTCGACGGAGACATAAGGAACGCCCGCCTCGCTGACCTTGGCGGCCCATGCTTCATCGTGATAGCTGGTGCTGTCCAGCGTCACGATTCCGTCGATCTTCCGCTGGTGGTACAGATCCACCAGCTCCTCTCTGGCCTCGCCGTCCGGCCTGTGGCCCGGCGAGCAGAGCAGAATGTGATAGCCATGCGCCTCACATTCGCTCTGCATGCCCTCCAGCAGCCGCATGAACAGCGGATGCCAGGTATCCCCGAACGCCGCCAGGCTCATGCTGCGGCCGGTCTTCATGCTGCGCGCCTGGGCATCCACATGATAGTTCAGCTCCCGGATCGCCGCCAGCACGTTCTCGCGGGTCTCCGCGCTTACACCGATACCCGGCGTATCATTCAGCACGGCAGATACCACGCTGCGGGACACGCCCGCAAGCCTGGCTACATCGTGGCTGGTTACTCTTTTTTTGCTCATATCAGCACCTCGGCAAGAGTATAACACGTGTTATTTCATGTGTATAGTGTAACTTCAGCTATCTGTATTCCGATTGATGCAATCCTGAAGAGGGTTAAAGCGATTGCTCTATTTGTCAGGTAACTGAGATGCTGAGATGGAATTTCTCCACTTCAAACTGCTGAGCGACCTCCTCTGAGGATCGTTAGTGGGAAAAACTCCAGCTATTCCCTCCCAAAATCTCTATATGGATGGATATGGGGAGGATTAAGTCTCCTATTTCCACCTAATGACCAAATAATCAGCAAAATCAACGATTTAGGTTTCCTTTTTCCACTTAATCCTGGCGGCGTTCGGTAGTGCTCTCCTTTTTTTCAGTTCAATCCGTAAGCAATCTCCTTGGAGTTTTGGCTGATATGTACTTGTTACGGGTACCAGATCATGGGTACAATTAATAGTACGTGTCATTCATACAAAGGATAGGTGAAACAAATGCAAAATTTCGGATTTGCGAGAGTTGCCGCCGCTTCCCCTGAACTGCGGGTTGCCGACTGCGCATTTAATGCAGAACAAATCATTGAGGTCATCACACAAGCGGACAAGCAGCAGGTCGAATATCTGGTCCTGCCTGAGCTCTGCATAACCGGCTATACGTGCGCCGATTTATTCCTTCAGCCAGCGCTGCAGGCTGCTGCAATGGAGGCTCTCCTGAAAATCTCCGCAGCGACAAAAGGGCGGGACCTGATCGTCATCGCCGGGCTGCCGGTCTCGATCAAGAGCCGGCTATTCAACTGCGCGGCCGTGATGCAGCACGGAAATATCCTGGGCCTTGTGGTGAAGACCTGCATCCCTGGCTACAGCGAATTCTATGAGCCCCGCTGGTTTGCCGGAGCTGAGGAGCTGGAAGTAACGGAGCTGCGTATTGACGGAGCTGCCGTTCCTATCGGCAATGATCTGATCTTCACCAGTGAAGGAGACGGCAATTTGTCCTTCGGCGTGGAAATCTGCGAGGATCTCTGGGTGCCGGTTCCTCCGAGCAGCCTGCTGGCCCAGGCCGGAGCCACGCTGCTGTTCAATCCCTCTGCCAGCAATGAGCTGGTAGGAAAAGCGGATTACCGCCGCCAGCTCGTCTCCAGCCAATCCGCTTCCTGCGTGGCCGGCTATGTCTACGCCGGCTGCAATACCGGCGAATCAACGACGGATGTCGTGTTCGGCGGCCACTCGCTGATCGCCGAGAACGGGCAGATGCTCGCCGAATCCGAGCGCTTCACCCATGAGAGCCGGATCATCATCGCCGACATTGATGTGCCGAGAATCCAGTATTCCCGCACAGTGATGGGCACATTCCGGGCCGGCAAGGGCGGCCGGAATTACCGTGAGGTGCTGTATGCCCCTCCCGCCGGCAAGCACAAAGACCGGGAACTGATCCGCAGCATGGCGGTGAACCCGTTCGTTCCCGGGAACCCGCAGCAGCGCGACGAGCGCTGCCGGGAGATTCTCTCGATTCAGACCTCCGGCCTAATGAAGCGTATCCGCCACATCGGCACCAAGCAGGCCGTGATCGGCATCTCCGGCGGTCTGGATTCAACGCTTGCGCTGCTCGTCGCCGTACGGGCAATGGAGCTGCTGGGCCGTCCGGCCAGCGATGTGCTGGCCGTGACCATGCCCGGCTTCGGCACGACGAACCGCACCTACGACAATGCCGTAGGGCTCATCAACACACTCGGGGCCTCGCTCAAGGTTGTGGACATCAAATCTGCCTGTCTGCAGCATTTCGAGGACATCGGCCATGACAAGGACGTTCACGACCTGACCTATGAGAATGTCCAGGCCCGGGAACGCACACAGATTCTGATGGATCTGGCCAACAAGAATGGCGGCATCGTCGTTGGCACCGGCGATCTGTCGGAGCTTGCGCTCGGATGGTGCACCTATAACGGAGACCATATGTCCATGTACGCTGTCAATTCGGGGATTCCGAAGACGCTGATTCAATATGTCGTCGCCTGGTACGCTGACAACGAAGCGGACGATACAGTGAACAAGCTGCTGTACAGCATCATCGACACGGGAATCAGCCCGGAGCTTCTACCGCCTTCGGCCACTGGAGAGATCGTTCAGCTCACAGAGGATATACTCGGACCTTATGTTGTACACGATTTCTTCCTGTATTACATGCTGCGGACCGGCGCTTCGCCTGCGAAGATATTCTATCTAGCGCGTCACGCCTTTGGCGACACCTATTCCAAAGAGCAGCTGGCAGACTGGCTGCGGGTATTCATCAAACGCTTCTTCACCCAGCAGTTCAAGCGTTCATGTCTGCCGGACGGTCCTAAGGTCGGGACCGTCAGCCTCTCGCCGCGCGGTGACTGGCGTATGCCAAGCGACGCCTCCGCCGCCCTCTGGCTGCGCGAAGTGGAGGATTTGTAAGCAAGCGGCTTGGCAGCAGGCAGCCGGAGGTTCTTCTATAACATGCAGCAACGGCTGCGCCGTCCCTGAATGGACGGCGCAGCCGTTTTAGCGTAAACCTATTTTTTTCCTACACGTACACATTATTCAGCACTAGCACCTGATCACTGCCAAAGGGCGTATGAACCGTTACCGTCTCACCAGGTTCAGCGAGGAGCAGCGCCCTGCCCATCGGAGACCACAGTGAAATGCAGTGCTCATCCAGTCCGGTGTCCTCCGGAATTACGATGGTGTAAGATTCCTTCAGCGTCTCCGGGCCAATCTTCAGAGAAATCCGGGAGCCGATTAGCACTACAGAGCGCTCCAGATCATCGCCGGCGCCGGACAGAATCCGCTGCACACGCTCTTGATAGGTCTTAATCATTGCCCGGGTTTCCGCTCTTTCCGCAGCCGATTCCAGCGCCATCCGGTCAAGTATGGCGAACATATGCTCATCGAAATATACCAGCTGGCGCACAAGCTCCTCACGCATGGGATGCGTAATCAGACTATGGCTCATAGTATATTTCACCTGCCTTCTTCATCCGGTCCTGCTCGAAAATCTGCACTTGCCCTCTCATTTCCATCATTCCTTCCTAAATAGTAAAATAGATCCCGCGATGGGGATCTATCTATAACATATCATCTTTTGTCAGAAATACAAGGTCGGGCCGAGTTAAAGGCGCTTGCCGCCCTCCTCCCTGCTGTACATATTCAGATCCTGCAGCCGGATCAGCACTTTGCCAAAGCGTCCTCCCTGGCGGATGGCGACCTTGCCGTCAGGATAAGTGCTGTGAACATACTCTGTAACAATTTTGCGGGAGTTATCATCTGCGGGCAGCCCGTGATGCTTCAACATTTGCACCGCTTCCTCTATGGCTTCTTCATGGGCAGCTTCGCCGGTCTTCATCTCACGGGTCGTCAGCGACTCGAAGGAATAGCCCTTCAGATACAGCAGATGGTTCAGGTAAGCCATATCTGAGCTGTCTATAGCCAGCTTATCTCCTGTCAGCAAAGGAACAACCTCATTCATCAGACTATGCTCCCTGCGCCCCGCCATCAGACTAATATAGCAATATTGACGCGCACAGCTGAGCACCCTCTCGACACTCTCCCAATCGACAATTACCGGACACATGGACACAAAGACGAGGTCGAAGGCTCCCTTCCAGCCTCTGGCGGCAATATCCACATGCTCGAACGCTTCACGCACCAGCTCCACCTGGCCCTGCCTGAACCTGGATGTATTCTCCAGAAACAGCTCGGATAACGGGATGTTAGGCTCAACGGCTGTAACCCGCGCTCCCCGCTCGGCAAAAGGAACCGTGAATCCGCCCGAGGCCGCGCCCACATCAAGGACAGACAACCCGGCAAAATCCACCCCCTGGCCCTCAAGCCAGCCGATGATCCGCTCGCTTCTGCGTCTTCCCTCTTCACTGAACACCTCTTCGTTAAAAGCTTTCGCCTTGTGGTCAAACCCATGCGTCGGGTCCATCCCGGACTTCTTAAAGACGTTGCCCATCGCTGCCGGGTCCTCCTTCCAGGCCTTTTCCCATACGGCTGCATTAAATAATCCGTTTGTCATTTCGGCTCATCCCTTTCCTGGTCATATGTCCCTCAGATTCAAAGACTTTAAAGACTATCTATATCTATAATTGTTCCAAAATAAAAGTGGAGGGTCAGTCCACCGTTATTTTCCCGGCAAGCTCGGATATCTTCCTGTTCTGCAAATACCGCTCCATCTGCTGTTCTGCTTCAACCATTTCCCTCTGGATCAGACATTCACTGGAGTGGTTAAGCGTGCAATCAAACAGTGACGCCGTGCCTTCAATGGCATGAATAATGTCCAGAAAAGAAATCTCTTCCCGCTTGCGCCCCAGCCGGTACCCGCCGTTAGCTCCGGATGCGGATTCAATTAATCCTGCCTTGACCAGCTTGGTTAATATCTTGGACAGATAGGTGGGCGATACCCCCTGCCGTTCCGCCAATGTCTGAACCCCTATTGGCTTGTCAGGTGCGGCAGCCACCAAAAAAAGCATCGTATGCAGCGCATAATCGGTTGCCTTTGAGTATTTCATATGCCACCTCTATTACAGACTTTATTTATCTATAATAACTCTTAATCAGGTGAAAAGCAAACAAGGGGCTTTCACCGTCTGCTGCCGCTGAAGAAATGCCCTTTGCTTGTCATTTTCGCCTGTTACTTCTCCAGCTCCTGAGCCTTCTGCTTCAGCAGGTCGGCATATTCCGCCTTGAATTGCTCCAGCTTGTCCTTCAAGTCAGCGTTGCCGGAATCCAGCTTCAGCTTGCTGCTCGTGGTCAGGATGTTATCCACTACAATATCAATCTTGCTGTCAATCTCCCTGATCGCACTTTTGACCGCCGCTGCTTCAGAATCTGGTGTCGGCGTCGGCACCGGGCCTATAGTGATGCCCCTGTTCCTGTCGGCTAGCAAAGATGAGGACTTGCCCGTTTTCTCATCGAAACTGATAGTCTTGTCTGAGAGCGTAACTTTAAAACCTGCAAGCTCTCCAATCGCCCGTACCGGCGCATAGCTTTTCCCGTCGATCACAATAGCCGGAACGGCCAAATTTTTGCCGTATACCTTTACGGTGTATTCCGCCTGAATTTTCTTGCCTACTAGACTCACTGAGGCACCAATTGCCTGTGTGCTTACCATAAGTACCGCCCCGGCCAGGAATCCGGCAGCAAGCTTTTTCATATGACATTCACTCCCCGTAAAATACTATACTTCCTAGTTTACCATTTTACGATGGTTGATGACTATGCATACAGCCCATGCCGGATGGCATGGGCTGTACGTGTAATTCACGGATATCTGTTATCCATTGAGTTTTATCGAAACGGCACTTTTTGGCGGCATGTGCAGACTGACCTCACCGGTCTCCGGTAACTTCACAGCCACAGCCGCTTCCGCTTCCCCATCGTTGAACAGGACTACCGCAATCGATCCGTCCAGATTGAGAAAAGCGACAGAACGGATGGACTCATGACTTGGGGCGGAATCAATCCGCAGCGCTCCGGGCCGGATCACTTTGCTGAAATGCGCCAGCGCATAGTAGTCCAGGGTGTAGGCAAGCTCTCCAGTTTGCTGGTCGATCCGGACAATGCCGCGGCAGGTGCTTCTGCCGAAGCCCGGCACCGTAGGCCCGTTATTTTCATCCAGCGCCATATTCCAGAGCACGAACGACTTGCTGTGGTTGCGCAGAATCTCAATCCCTGTGCGGATCACATTAGAGAAGGCCTGCTCAAAAGGCGGAATCCATTCTCCACCCGAGCCTTCGGTGAAGTGCACTTCTTTGCTGTCAAAAGCCATCTTCACCTGCGACTGCGCTGCGGCTTCTCCGCCATACCAATGCCAGGCCACCCCATCGACTGCATCTCCGGCAGCCTCCAGCACAGACAGCGGATAATCCGGCCGGTCCCAGTTGTGGTCATAGCAGAGAATTTTGACGGGAAGCTTATGCTTCACAAGCGCAGGCTTCAAATAATCCCGCACAAAAACGGCCTGCGCCTCCGGCAGCATAAGCATGCTGGGATAATGATGGGGCTCAAACAGCGGCTCATTCTGCGGGGTGATCGCATAAATAGGAAGCCCATGCTTCGCGTAAGCCTGAATGAACTGCACAAAATAGTCGGCATACACTCCGTAATATTCCGGCTTCAGCTCTCCGGAGATCATTGAGCCGCTGCTCTTCATCCAGCCCGGCGCACTCCATGGAGAAGCCATTAGCCTGACTTGCGGATTAAGAGCCACAGCCTGCTGAAGCAGCGGAATGATATCCTCTTCATCATGGGCGATGGAGAACCGGCTCAGCTCTGTGTCGGTCTGACCTTCAGGCACATCATTATAGCTGTATACCGTTCTGGCATAATCCGAAGCGCCCATTGGATTCCGCAACACGGATAGGCCAATCCCGACCTCAGGATCGAACAGCTTCGCCATCAGCTCCGTTCTTTGCTCAGGGCTAAGCACCTGGTTGATCAGATAAGCCGCCGAATCGGTAAAGGAAGCCCCGAAGCCATCTATCTCCTGATAGGTCTGACTCTGATCAATGGAAACGGTGACGCCCGTTTGCCCTGAAGCCACCGGGTTCAGCAGCTCTGGCGGCTGCTCTATGAATAACTCGTCTTCACCTGTAGACCTGTAAATAATTAGCTGCTGCAATGTGGCTTTCCTCCAAATGAATAAAATAAACTACTTCAGTCCCAGCTTCTCCTTGTTTTTCTTCATCTTTTCGGTACGGATCTCTACGATCTTTTCCCAGTTGTTTTTATCCAGGAAGGCTTTGTAGTCAGCCAGGATACTGTCAAAGGCTGCATCGTCCTTGGAGCGAAGCATGCTGACCAGGCTTGTGTTCCACTGGGTATTGATAGCGGTCAGCGCCCGTGCTTCCGGCGTCCCCTGGTCCGGGTTGATATTCTCCAGAATGAAGTGCGGCTTAAGCTTGCCTTTGCCCCATTCCTGCATCTGCTTGATGGATTCCGGGAATGCATCTCCACTCAAGGCTTTATCACGGTCATGCCCGAAGAACATGAATTCACCCATCCGGTAATCCTTTTTGAATTTGTCGGCGTTATTTAATTGCATGTCCTTCACTGCAGGCAGCAGCTCCACCTTGCCGTCCGCATTGATCTGATAGGTTTCACCTTCAATACCGTAGTTCATCAGCTTCTGGCCTTCGTCACTGAGCAGGTAGGTGAAGAGCTGTATCGCTTTGGCCGGGTCCTTGCACTTCTTGGTGATGAAGCTGATCATCCAGCCTGTAATCCCGGACTGGTTCTGATTTAAACCACTAGCTGCGGTAGAAATCCAAACATAAAGGCGGACGCTCCGCTCCTCCAGTTCCAAACTTCCCCTCCGTCACTTCTGCCCTTTTCATTTATCTTTTCAAATTCATTTTTTTCAGTTCCTCGTCGGGTTTGCCGGCCAGCAATTTCTTGGCCTCGTCTGCCCAGTCCAGATAGGCCTTGTAAACATGTTCCCCGAAGAGAACCGTCAGGTAATAGTACAAATGATCCTTCTCCGTATAGAGGATAGGCTCAAGGTTGCTTTTGAACCTCTGAATCATCTGCAAGCTCTGCGTATGCCGTTCTTTGAATTCATCAATCCGCGCCAGATTGCTCTCATCCGGGACCAGACTTCCGAAGAACAGCTTGAGCATGATCTCATATTTGGTATACTCCTTCTGCCCGGGCAGCTGCACCCATTCCCGCAGCACCTCCCGCCCCTTATCAGTAATGGCATAGATGTATTTATCAGGTCCTTTGGAGCCGGAGCCCTTCTGCTTCACAACCAGCTCTTCCGTGACAAGCTTCGCCAAGGTAGGGTAAATTTGCCCGTACCCCACCTCCCAGAAGCCGCTGATCATCACATCTATCCTCTTCTTGATATCATATCCGCTAAGGTCCTCATGGTTGAGCAGTCCCAATATGATGTAGACCGTCGTATTTTCCTTGGGCATCTCTTTGCTTATACTCCCTCCGTAAAGCTGCGTTGTGCAACAGGTTCGTTCGGAGTGCCGAAGCCCACCCGCAGCACCTGCTTCGGACATGCGCTTTCGCAGCTGCCGCACAGAATGCATTCCGGGCTGTCCATATTTCTGCTTTGCACCATCTCATTAACCTTCAGGCTCATCGGGCAGACCTTGTCGCACTTCTTGCAGCTGATGCAATCCTCGGTTCTGGCCATAAGACGCAGTGAAGGGTAGCCTAATTTGTTCTTCAGGGCATTGCCCAAGACCATGAATGGGGCCATCCAGCAGAGCGAATGGCAGAAAGAACGTCTTCCGAACAGCAGCGACACACTCACTATTAATAATACGACGGTAAAGTACGTAATGAAAGCCGCAGGTCTCGAAACCGAAATTCCGTTCTCTGTAAAATAAAGCGGATTAAGCTCCTTTACGCCGCCGGCGCTCACGAATCCGGCCCCAATCGAGAGCAGCCACGGCAGCCAAATCATATATTTGATTTTATTCTGTTTGGGGCTTGCCGGTTTGTTCTCCACCTGGCTGCAAGTATCCTGCAAAGCCCCGGCGGGACATACATAGCTGCAAAAAGCTCTGCCGAAAAATAGCGAGAAACCGAACAACGCGGCAAAGAGCAGGAAGCTTCCGGTGGCAATGCCGGCAAAGCTTCCTTGAACAATCAGATACGGGGAAAAGTAGTTCAAGGTAATTGGAAATAGCAGCATCGAAAATAGCATAACCGTCTTTCTAAGGGTTTGTCGTCTCATGCTTATCACATTCCATTCTGCATAAATTTAAAATGCCAAATCAACCGATAAGTGTATCATGATGATATAGATTCACATTATCAAGATGATATAGTTCTGTCAATGAGCTTTTTGACTGTCTATTTGTGATTATTTTCGAAGCAGTTGACAGTTTTCATGAAAAGTAATACTTTAATTAAAGTAATATAAATAAAGTAATGAGGTGGTGTTGGAGAATGAAGTCTTTTTTCAAGAATAAAGCGATCGCAAGCGGACTCTTCATGATGGTTTTTTACCAGATCATGATGATTGGAATTTTCATGTCAGGGTATAGTGCGGTTCCAAAGAACATTGATAAGCTTTCCGTAGCTATTGTGAACGAGGATCAGCAGTACGGGGAGAAATTTGTACAACAGCTTGGACAGGAGCTTCCTTTTCATGTGCTGACGTATAATAATTTGGAGACCGCCCAGAAGAAGCTTGAAGACCGGGATATTTACCTGATTATGCACATCCCTCAGGATTTCACACAGAAGCTTTCCGCGCAGGGCCAGCAAGTAAAGTTGGATTATTACATCAACCAGTCCAATCCGGCCGCTACTAACAGTACTGTGCAAAATGTAGCGTCACAGCTTACCGCCAAAATCAGTGCTGAGCTGCAAACCAGCAGCATTGAGGGCGTACTGCAAAATATGAAAATGCCCGCGGCGCAATCCAAGGAGGTTGCCGCAGGCATTGTAGACAAAGTTAGCTCGAACGTGGTGATCACAAATCCGCAGCCTGCCGGCATGCATAATCAAATGGCTCCAATGTTCTTGACGATGGCCAGCTACGTGGGGGCGATGATCTACTCGATGATGTCCATCGGCGCATTGAACCAGCTTAAAGGCAAGCTCGGCAAATGGAAGGCCTTCCTCTCTCTCCAAGGAGTCAATGTGATTCTCTCCCTGACAGCTCCGCTGTTCGGACTTGGCATCTATTTCTCCATTCACAGCTATAGTGCCGGAACATTCACGCACATGTGGCTGTTGCACGCTCTGGAATTGTTCACCGCGATTCAATTCACAAGTATTCCCTGCCTGCTGCTGGGTCAAGGAGGCATGCTGCTGAATCTCCCGCTCATGCTGGTTCAGACCATCGCCAGCGGCGCAGTCCTGCCACAGGTCATGATGCCGGGATTCTTCAGAGCCGTCAGCCATGCTTCGCTGATGTACTATACCGTCCAACTGGACTATAATACGCTGTTCGGAGGGGGCCAAACGGCTGGACTGCTGCTCGGACTTGGCTTGATCACCCTCTCAGCACTTCTGGTAAACGCAGTAATCCATTATTTTAAAGCTTATACGGCAGTGAGCAGGGATGCTGCACCCCAACCTCTATTCATGTAAAATAGAAAGAGCCGGCATCCGCAATAAGGCCTGCCGGCTTCTTGATATACATTGAAGGAGGATTTACATGACGCTGCAGATATTTATTCTGGGGATTTTGAGCGAGGGGGAGCACCACCCTTACGATTTGAAGAAGCAGGTGTTCAAACCGCTGGAACACTACATTTCCATAAACGACGGAACGTTGTATTATAATTTCGAAGTGCTCACGAAAAAAGGGCTTATCCAAAAAATCAAGGTGATTCAGACTGACAACCGCCCGGAAAAAACAACCTACGGGATAACGGATAAGGGGCGAGAGGCACTGGCTGAGGAGATCTACGCGATTTTCCAAAACTTCACTCACATCACTTCCTTGTATTCCTCACTCCTGTTTCTTGATAAGGTGGACCGCCAAAAGCTTGGATTTATCATAGAAGAAAGCATCAACCGCTTGAACAAAAAGCTGCAGCTAATTGAAAAGGCTGATTTTAAGCTTTCTGATGTTCCAGATGCCCGGAAAAAAGCTGTTCAGCTAATCGCAGAGCACAGCTATCAAACCCTCCAAAATGATATTGCCTGGCTCCAAAAGCTGCTGATTGAGGTACGGAGCTGATTATGCACCGCTGAAATCACTACACCACCCGCATAGCAGGTGGTTTTTTGTTTCGCACGCTTCGCGTACTCACCTGGCTAAAGCCATTAATGAATTATGTTGTAAATACAACAAAAATAATGTACTATTTTTTTACCATGTTTGAAAAATACAAAACTAATGGAGTTGCAGTGTATGAAGGAGATTTTGCGTGAGGTTGGGATGATTGCCAGGGCATTGGATTCTGTAAGCAATATAGAATTTAAAGAATATGACCTTACCAAAGGACAGTACTTGTACCTCGTGCGAATATGTGAACATCCAGGAATTATTCAAGAAAAGTTAGCTGAAATGATAAAGGTAGACCGAACAACAGCTGCTCGTGCTATCAAGAAACTGGAGATTAATGGATTTATCGAAAAAAAAGATGATCCCAATAATCAAAAAATCAAAAAGCTATTTCCTACAGAGAAAGGGAAAACTGTTTACCCTTTTATAAAAAGAGAGAACGATTATTCCAATAGGGTTGCACTATCCGGATTCTCTGAAAGTGAAATAGAAACGGTTTTTAACCTGCTGCAAAGAGTCAGAAAAAATGTAGAAAAAGACTGGGAGTTTGTAAAAAAGGGAAACAAGAGAAATTATTGATTTAGTTAACGGAGGCAAGTTAGATGACTAAAAATATCGAGACTATAAATATAAAAAAGTGCACCTATGACGATCTGGGATTACTTCAAACAATTAGTATCGAAACATTTAACGAGACATTTAAGAATCAAAATTCACCCGAAAATATGAAAGCCTACTTGGAAAGGGCATATAACTTAAGCCAATTAGAAAAAGAATTATCAAATAGCTCTTCGGAATTCTATTTTATTTATTCTAGCGGGGAGATTGCGGGGTATTTAAAAGTAAACACTGATGATGCTCAATCTGAAATGATGGGCAACAATTCACTTGAGATTGAGCGGATTTACATCAGGAAACAATTTCATAAACAGGGGCTTGGCAGCTATCTAATCAATAAAGCTATAGAAATAGCGGTAACACGGAATAAAGAGAAAATCTGGCTCGGTGTATGGGAAAAAAATGAGCGCGCAATTGCCTTTTATAACAAAATGGAGTTTGTTCAAACAGGAGCCCACTCTTTCTATATGGGTGATGAAGAACAAACAGATTTTATAATGACCAGAACACTCAACTAAAGTTTCTCTGATCCGTATTTTTCAGCTTCCGGTTAAAAATCACAAACAAGATTAGCCCTATGACGCTGGTGGTCACTTCTGTCACGGTCATCGACCAGATTACGCCATGCAGCCCGAAGAACCTGTGCAATACGATGATCATTGGAATAAACAGCACACCTTGGGTGATGGACATAATCGCAGTCGGAACGCCCTGGCCGGCAGCCTGAAAGATGCTTGTGAACAAACCGGTGAAGCCATTGAACAAGGCTGAAACCAGCATAGCGCCAATGATATAAGCGCCTATTTCCAGCACTGAAGGATCGCTTGAGAACCAGCCGATAACCGAATCTCTGAAAAGATAGACCAAGCCCACGAACAGAGCAGCCATACTGCCGATGTAGACAAAAGCATGCCGGATGCCCGATTTGAGTCTGGAGATATTTTTACTGGAATAGGTATAGGCGAATAGCGGAATCAGCCCCAGAAACAAGCCCATCGCCAAAAATTCGGGAACCTGCACAATTCTGAGCGCCACCCCGAAGCCGGCCACTACGCTGTCTCCATATTGGATGGAGTAGTTATTCAGCAGCAGCGTAGTCACAATCATAAATGCGGCGAGCAGCAGCTCGGAGATTCCGATTTTATAGATTTCAAGCCAATCCTTCAGGGAGATTCTCCAGTACTTCAAGAAACCTCTCAGATTCTCGCTTTTCTTGTCCAGATAGTAGATGTAATAAACCGCAGAGCCCAGATTAGCCAAGCACATCGCCAGCGCCGCTCCCGCCACATGCCAGTTCAGAATCAGGATAAACAGCGGATCAAAAATCAGGCTGAGCGCCGTGCTGACAAATATGCCGTACATTGATTCCTTCGAGGCCCCTTCAGAGCGCACCAGCTGCTCCAGCGCAAAATTAAGCACAATGGTAAAACCGCCCGCAAACAGGGTCAGGGTATAGGTTTTGGTAAAATCAAATGTCCCTGCATCCGCACCCAGCAGCCTTGTAATCGGATTGATCGCCAGAAACGCAAGCAGCGCAATCACTATCCCGGCAATAATGCTGGCATAAAAGGTGTATCCGGCAATCCGCTTGCCCTTCTCCGTCTCCTTCTGACCTGCAAGCCTGGTGACAAAGGTTCCTCCGCCAACCCCCAGCACATTCCCGAAGGCCATCAGCACTGTGAAGATCGGCAGCCCCAGCGTAATAGCTGTCAGCATGCTTGTATTGTGCAGCAGACCGATGAAATAAGCATTGATGACATTGTAGACCGTACCGACAGACATCCCGATCATCATCGGAATGGATAAGTGGGCAATGGCCTTCTTCATAGGCGCAGATTCCAGATAATACTCGTTCGAAAATTGTTTTGCCACGTTAAATCCTCCAATCGCTCGTTGATTTGTCTTCACTTTCGTCATTTAGTTAGAACTCTAAGTAACAAAGTTTATGATAATAGATAGAACTCTAACTGTCAATACTCTAATTAACACCTCAGGTGAACAGCATAAAAAAGCCCCTCACCAGTGCCTATGGTTGGATAAGCATTAGTGAGGGGCTTCATGGAATGGGAATAGTTTCAATTTTCAGGTAGCCAGTTATGCATTTCGGCTAATTGTTGCATCCTCAGCAACCATCGTCTTGTTTCTGCCGTTGCTTTTAGCCGAATACAACGCCCGGTCCGCTTTCTCCAGCAGCAGCCCCGGATCTGACGCATGCTGCGGATAATGGGCGATGCCTTGAGAGACTGTAACCCGTGTCGGAATGGGCATCTTGCTTTGCTCCAGTGCCCGGCGGACCCGCTCAGCTACATTGAAGGCTTCTTCCGGTTTGGTGCGGGCCAGCAGAATGACGAACTCTTCGCCGCCGTAGCGGTGACAGACATCGTCCGGCCGCAATGAGGAGACAATAACTCCGGCCACATGCTTCAGCACTTCGTCGCCGGTGAGATGGCCATAGGTGTCGTTAACGAATTTGAATTTGTCCACATCGAGCACAATGAGCGAAAACGGCTTCCCGGCCGCTATCCATTGATTCATCGTATACTCAAGCGATCTCCGGTTCTTCAAGCCGGTCAGAGCATCCGTCGCGGCTTCCTGAGTTAATGTATCCGTCTGCTTCTGAATATCCGCCACGGCAAGATAGACAGCCTTGGTCAGCAAATCGGCCTCCCGGCTCCAATGCGGCTTTGCTTCCGGCAGTACTACCTTCTCCTTGCCCACCTTGCTTACCAGATCGGCCAGAGAGACAAAAGGCCGGGCCAGTCTGCGCGCTACAAGAATAACGCCCATCAGCAGGATAACAAACGGTAATATCGAATAGGCAAGAATGGTCCGAATATGCCCAATTAACTGGTTATGGATAATGCTAATCGGCGAGACAACCACAATTCCCCAGCCGTTGGCCGGGACACTGGAATACCCTGCGAGTACCTCAATACCACGGAGGTTGCGCACTTGCTGCTCCCCGCTCTCCCTCTTCATCAGCTTCTGGACAACCTTATTGCTGCTGACATCCCTTCCAATAAACTGCTTGTCCGGGTGATATACCACATGTCCGGAGGAGTCCACTATATAGTAATAAGAACCGGAATTGTCCAGGCTGTTGTTGCCAAAAATTTGCGACAGAACATTATTCTCCTGCAGATACAGCGTACCGCTCAAAATACCAAGATATGTACCTGTCTTGCTGAAAATTGGCTGACTCATGAACACAATCAGCCTCTTAGTGTTATGTGTCGTGTAGGGAGCGGAAAGGTAAGGCTGCTTCAGCGTCAATGCTTCCTCAGCAGCTTTGGAAGTGATATACTTGCCTGCCGTTCCGATTGAGCCCGGTTCTACGTTGCGGACGAACCCGCTGCTGCCGACTACTGAGATGGAGTTGAAGAAATTGCTGCTTTTGCGCATCAATTCTAAGCTATTATCCACTTGCTTCGGCGTCATGGCATCAATACCGGAGAGTTCAGCAGCATTATACTCCAGGCTGGCGCGCATAGACTTAAACAAGGAATCCATCGTCTTAGACATGCGGTTAGCACTGGCGTAGTTCAGATGGAGCGTCGTCTCCATCAATGATTGTTTCTTGGACTCGTAAGAGCCGATCAGAAGAATACTTGAGGTTAGCAGAACCACGAGCGTTACTAGGCCTGTAAGCAGCGAAGTGAAGCTAAGCTTTTTACTCCGGCGCGGCCCTGCCCTTCTCAATGTCAGCACACTATAACCCTCCCTGGTTCCTGCAACTCGTTAAGATCATAATACAACAAAATAAGTTGTTATTCGACAACGATCAGTGAGATATAGCGGACAAATTGAACGGTTTATGCGGTCAGATTATAATTTGATGCTTTTCTCGATAAGTGAAGCAAGCGCCTGGGCTCCCTGCTTGTTCAAATGAACGCCATCCTCGATAAAATATGATGTTTTCCCTTTGCTGGCAGCATACCAGTCAACCAATGTGATTTTCGGATTTTCGGCTGCGGCATCTGCCAGCGCTTCATTGACAACATGCTCCCAAGGCTTGGGTACACGTGTATTCACCAGCAGAATTTGCTTGCTGTCCTCAAGAGCAGCGAGCAGGGAATGCATTTGCTTCTTCGTAAATGCCCCGTTGGTTCCCATTTCGATAATCACATAGCTGCCTAATTTTCCGTCCTTGCGCAATTGGTTTACCAGATCAGCAGCATCCCATAATTGGCGCCCGATTTTACCGTCAATGACCACATTCGAGAAACGATCCTTGAGCTCATCTTCGAGATAAGGCTGGATATCCAGCAGGACAGAATCTCCAATCGCGGTGATGGAGGGGGCGTTATCGGCGCTGCCGCCGCTATTGGCGGGAACCTTCGCAGGGAGCTGGGGAGCCGACTGCTGGAGTGCTGGCTGCCCGGCAGACGCTGCCAGACTGCTTTCTTTTCTCGCATCCAAGGTTCTGAAATTGATTACGATAATAACAGCTGCAAGCAGGATCAGACTAGCCTTGACCGCGCCATCCCCCTTGAACCTTCTCTCTGTCAGAAGTCTCCACAGCTTGAGCAAGGATCTTCTCATTCCCATGCGCCGGACGGGTTCTTCCACATACCGCCACGATAAAGCGGCAAGCAGCACGGTAAGCGATACCTGAAACAGCACACGCAGGACACTGGTCTCCCCTGATGCCGCAGCCGGGGTTGTCAATATAATGACAGGATAGTGCCACAGATACATTCCATAGGAGCGCACTCCGATCCACTTCAGAGGCTTATATTCCAGAAGATATCCAATCCGGCTGGCCGGATGGGCGACGGCGGCAATCATCACTGCGGAGATAAACGACAGGAGGAACAGACCTCCCTTGTACAAAAAAGGCTGATACTGGTTCGTATACCAGCAAGCCAAGCCCAGCAGCAGCAGGCCGCCTCCCCCTGCATAATCCAGAATCAGGGTCGCTTGATTCGATACCTTTTTTTTCAGCTTTTGATAAGGCCATACCAGCGCCAGTGCTGAACCGGTCAGCAGTGAGAATAATCGGGTATCCGTTCCATAATAGATGCGGCTTGGATCTGCGCCCGGATCATACAAAAGCAGCATCTCCAAAGCTGATATAGACGCAAGAATAATAACAAATAGAGCCAGAGAGTTCAGCTTGCGCATATACCGGAGTCCGGCAGCAAGCAGCAGCGGCCACAGCAGATAGAACTGCTCCTCCACCGCCAGCGACCAGAGATGCCCAAGCGGTGATTGCGGCCCGAAGCTGTCGAAATAGGATACTTTACGCATAATGAACTCCCAGTTGCTTAAGTATAGTAAAGCCCCGGGCAAATCCTTGCTGTAGGGAGACCAGAATCTAGGCGCAGCCAGCACAATCCAGGCCCCGGTCCCGGCAACCATAACCAGCATCGCAGGAACAAGACGTCTTACGCGCCTTATCCAGAAATCCTTAAGATTCAGTCTTCCACTGCGCTCCCAGCCGTTCAATAGAATATTAGTAATGAGATAGCCTGACAGCACAAAAAAAATACCGACCCCGAGAAGCCCTCCAGGCAACCAGTCGGAATTAAGATGATATAGAATAACTGCAGATACCGCTAGCGCTCTAATTCCATCCAAACCTGATATATATGCTCTACCGTCTGCTGTTTTCCGGTTATGTATCCGTACGGCCCTTGATGCCCTTGGCTCTTCCATGCTGCTCTTACCTGCCCTTGTCTGAATTCAAACTATCAGTCTGTCTAGTTAATTATAAGTATCTGAAAACTGAAACAAGTTGCAAATTGGTTAAGATCAGCGTTCATTTCTGTAATGCTGGATTGAGCGGGGACAGCTAGGCAATCTATAAAAATATGAAAAGCAGCGACCCTCCAATAACGGGAGAACCGCTGCTTTGCTGACTTTTACAGTTTTTCACACTGCAGAAGGGCTCTGTCTGTTTGTAGACGACTTAATGGTCTGCAGGCTGCGCTCCGTTCGTTTCTTCAACAGGCGGTTGGGATGGCAGCACATCAGCGCTCTCGGAGGTAGCGTTCTGAATCACCGCTCCGCTGAACAAGGAGGCGATTTCGGATGCGCTGAGCGCACGGCTGTAGATGATGAAATCATCGACTGCGCCGTTCAGGTTGGGATCGCCATATTGGGATTTGCCAATATAGTTCTGAGTCGTATTGCCGAGACTTGCGGGCTTCAGCGTCATGCTGGTATTGACGGCAACCTGCACGCCATCAACATACAGGCGGCCCGTCGTACCCGACAGTGTCACAGCCACATGCTTCCATTGCCCTACAGCAAGCGGAGCGGATGCCGTGAGCTGCTCTTCGGCACCATTGCCTCCGGTTGTAATGGCAAAGCGCAGGCCTCCTCCCCCGGTCTGGGGAGCCAGGAACATGTTAGTCGTCGTATCGCTGCCGAAATCAAAGATTCTCGCCCAGTCGCTATTGGCCGTAATCCGTACCCAGGCCGAGATCGTAAAGTCACCAAGCTGGCTGACGACTCCGGCAGGCAGAGTGGCGTAACCACTAGTGCCGCTAAGACTCAGCGCATTGCCTGCTCCGGTGCGGCCGGCAACCCAGGAAGTCGTTCCCGTCAGCGTTGCATGGTTTCCGCCATACGAGGAATCCGTAACCGTTGTTCCCGAAGACTGATTCATGTTGTATTTGACGATGATGTTTGACACCGGAGTAACCGTTCCCTGCTCAATCTTCACATCATAGCTTGCAGCCGTACCAATATTCAGGCTGGCTGTTGCCGTTTGGCCGGCTGCCGCCGTGAAGCTGCCGGAGGCTACATTGTTGATGGTTACATTATAGGTTCCCGCGACAAGCCCGTTAAATGCCACCTTTGTGGTGTGGGCTGTCCCCGGCGTTACATTGCTGAGCGTGAAGCTGACGGCATTCTTCGCTTTGGCGACCGTCGCCAGGCTGTATCTGTCGCGTTCCAGGGTCATGCCCCATTTTTCCGAAATCAGATTCAGACGCTGAAACACTCCGTCTTTAGGAATCACAATATAATTGCCGCCGCTTTCGGTTACTTCGCAGCCATATCCGTAGAGGCCGAAAATCGGGTCAACAGCCACATCGGAGCTTAGAAGCTTGATTGCGCCGAACAAGCCGAGGTCCGCTTCACCGGACATTCCCCGCCAGCCGTTGAACAATGGGCCGCCGTCAAGGCCGAGCGCACCAGTATTGCCTTTCATGGCTTGATACGTCCAGGATACAGCCCCGATATCCGCCGGATCGCTGCTGATCTGGCCAGAGTTAATGGCATTCAGATTGGCAAGCTTGGCTGCGTAGCTGAGCCGCTGCTCAACCTCTGGAGTCAAGGAATTGTTGCGCACCCAATCATCCATTGCTGTACCGGCCAGAGATGCCGTGTACTGGAATTGCCACCAGGGCTCCCCGTTGATGGTCACCGGATCGGTATAGAAATACCAGACAGGCATTTTTCCACGGACGGCGCGGGTTTTGGTATTGATTTTACTCTTGATGCTAGTGTTGTTCTTCATCTTGGCAAGCATATAAACGGCTTCTTCGCCCGTATTATCATAGTTGTATTCCGAGCCGTACGGATAGGTTGTACCCGCAAAATTATTGTATTTGGTGTTCATTTTCGCGATGATGTCATTGGCCTGGGTGTTATAGCCTTCATCCTGCAAGGCTTTAATTATCTCCGGCGTGGTTACCTCTCCCATCAGACCGGTGTTCCAGTTGTAGGCGACAGGCCCGTCATAGAGCGCTTTCATAATGTTGTAGGCCCGCAGCAGATAAGTGGTTCTCGGCTCTTTGTAGGTGATCAGGCTGGGATAAAGCTTGGAAATCTTATACATGCTGAAATAGGTGTTGTAAATATGCGGGTAAGCATACCCCCGGTAGGTTGGGGTAGTATTCGGCGGCGCCATGAGGAAGTCGGGCACCAGATAATCGGTATGATGGTCAGCCATCAGATTCTTCCAAATCGCTGTATCCAGATACTGATCCAGAGCGGTGATTTCGGAGGCGATTGGCTTCTGGACATTTTTCTCGGCAAGGAACTGTGCATGGGTGTAGCCCCAATCGTCGCCCCAGCCCCAGTATCCTGCAAAGTTGTTGCGTTTCGAGTTCGTCTGCATCATCCAGTCGTCAAATACCTTGTCCCTGATATCTCCCGGCACATTCCACTGCTGATTGTTCACCATGAAGGTCGCATGACGCTGGAGTGCCGCATCCACCGCTTCAATGGCGTAGAACTGCAGGGTCGTCTTTTCCCCGCTGCCGTAATTGACAGTGATGTTATTCTGGCCCAGGTGATTCATCTGCAGTGAATACAGCTTGTGGTCGCCGGATGTTGTGCCAAGCGAGGTCACGGTTGTTTCAGACGGATATTGCGCGGTAACGGAAGTGATCGTCTTGGAAGTGCGGAGATCGAATTTGGCGGTCTGGTTAGTTGGCACAATCATACCGGGAACTACGGTGGTGTCAATCAGCCCTTCGGAATACAGTCGGTCCTTGGTGGCCTGCTCACTGGCCGATTTGAAAAATTTGAAGGCATAGGTCTTGCTTGCTCCCGGCGCCAGTGTCAGGCTGCTGTTTGGCAGGTAGCCTCTGCCGGTGCTTTTGATTACATTGGAGTGGATGTAATAGACCGAGAGGCCTTCCACCCAGCCTCCCTGATCGCCCGCCCATTTGCTGCCGGGATGATCCTCAATACGCCAGTTGTCCATATACTCAAAGCCGGCTCCGGTTGTGGCATCCGGGACTAGCAGCAGGGACGGACCGATGCCGCTTGGCCGCTGTGCAGTGACATAAGAGCTGTTATTGCCGATGAAAGATTGCGTAACGACCCTTGTTTCATAAATCTGCTCATTGCTTCCTCCGGTCCAGAATTCATTGAAAGGAAGCGGCAGGCCAAAATCGCCGATTTCAAGTGTCTGCGAGCTGGTGTTGGTCACTTGAATCTGCCAGAGCAAATAATCGTTTACAAGAGAATAGCTTTCATTCACCCGGAAATTGCGGATGCCTTCGGCATTGCTGGAGTTCTGATAGACGATGTTGACTGAGTTGCCTGATTGGCTTTGCGTGCGGGCATCGGCCGACTTGCTGGTCCAGGCTTTGGTCCAGGCGCCGTTATTCAGCCGGTAGGTGAACATCAGCTCGCCAAGCCATTGATGATCCGCTGTATTCTGGTTGGGGGCATTGCTTGCATTCATAACATAGTTGGTGGGGAAATTGTCTCCGGTCAGCTTCAGGCTGGATATGTCGCCATTTGATCCGGTGCTGACCTGGAAGGTGCTGTTTGACAAATCATATGCAAAAGCAGGTTGGGCAAACCATAGAAAACTTAAGGCTGCAGCAATGAAGACTACACTCAAAGATGTCCTTTTTACGAATGGGACTTGAATCTTCTCCAGCATAGATTGAACCTCCTTGGAAATCGGAATGTACAGTACGTTTCCTCTTCCTCTACTTTGCTCGAAGCCTTCTATGAATCTAGCTGCTAATCCTCCTCCCCTGGTATTTTTGCCCCAAATTGCGATATTTCAAAAATATAGCAATTCATCTACAATAATACATGCTATGCCGTAAAAGAAAATCATAAATTCCAACCTTATTTTTAATCATTTCAACCTACTAAGTAGAAATAGCTTCGCCGTCCATAATTTTCAAAAAAATGACATAGTCTGTCGCCTAATCGCCTCCCGCTGAATACATTTGAAATATAAGATGCTTCAGGAGAGGATGTTGGCTGTGCAAGCTGTTCCTCATGATCACGTTCAAGGATGGATCGCCTACACGTCGGACTGTGGTGGAACGTTCGACATCTGGCTGTACCGGCCGCGGGACGGTTATAATTTTCAACTTACACAGGGACTTGGCTTGGAGTTTTCCGTTCCCTACTGGTCCCCGGACAACAGGAGAATTGCTTTTATCGGCACCCGCAATGTGGTCTACCTGATGGATACCGTCACGTTCACCGTTGCCCGGATTGACCAAATCGAATCGTACACGCTGCTGGACTGGTCCCCGGACAGCCGGTTTCTCACGTATGTCAAAAACGGACGAATTGTCATTTATAATACTTTCTCGCATATCAGCTATGTCATCCCCGAACCGGGCGCCAGCGACGTCCAATGGTTCCCTTCGGGCACAGAGCTTCTGTTCGCGGCTGCGGATTCCACCGGTAACACCCAGCTCTTCCGCATCAAGACCGATGGTACAGACCGGAGACAAATCACACACAATACAGACGGACCCCTCCACAACGTTCGCCTTTCCCCGGACGGCACCTTCGCGCTTTATACGTTCCCCGGTGCCAGCATCTCCATCATAAGAGCGGTGGATCTGGCGACGGGCACCCTCTATACGCTGGAAGGCGGACCGCTCGCGAAAAACTATTTTCCGGCATGGTCCCCGGACTCCCAGAGCATCGCCTACAGCGCAACCGACTATAAAACACCAAATTATTATTCACTCATTCAAACCGCCAGCCGTACCGCTCAGAATGAAAGGACGCACGCAGTCTCCGACTGTTTCTCCACCCCCGTCTCCTGGTCACCGGACGGTGGCAAAATTGCGTATTTATCAGGATGCGCAGGTGCAGAAAACGCAAGTCAGCTATGGATTGCCGATATCAGGGAGAAGTTGCCGGTAAATGTCCTCATCGGTGGCCGGATTACCGCCCTGCAGTGGTCTCCTAAATAACAAAAAAGGTGGATAACGATGACGGAAATACAACTAGCTGCTGTGGGAGACCTTATGGTCAAGCGGTATATTATTTCGGATGCCAAACAATCCGGCGGAACCTATTCGTTCCATCCCCTGTTCGCCAAAGTGGCTCCTTATCTGCGACAGGCGGATCTGACGATTGGAAATCTCGAAACCACATTTGCCGGAAACGGGCGGGAAAGCAGGAAAAGTCCACGGTCTGGCGGCCCGATCTTCAAGTGCCCGGACGAACTGGCCCCTGCGCTGAAGGAAGCCGGATTCGACGTATTGGTCACTGCGAACAACCACTGTATGGATTATGGTGCCCCAGGTCTGATTCGGACGCTGCAAGTACTGGACCGTAATGGAATCAGCCACACCGGTACATCCAGAACTTTACAGGAAGCCCAGAAGGCGCTGATCAAAACCGTAAAAGGGATTACGCTCGGAATTCTCTCCTATACGTCAGGAACCAACAGGATTCCCGTACCGGCGAACCGGCCATGGCTGGTCAACCGGATACAAACCGGCAAAATCCTTCGGGAGATTCAGGCTTTGAAAAAGAAAGTCGATCTGGTGCTGGTATATGCGCATTTCGGAAACGAATACCAGTACACTCCTAACAAGTGGCAAAAGCAGCTGGTTAACCTCTTTTTTAAAAATGGCGCCAACATCATCCTGGGCTCTCACCCGCATGTTCTTCAGCCGCTAGAGGTTCGGGGAAAAAAACAATTCGTTATTTACTCGCTCGGTAATTTTGTTTCGACGAAACTTAAGAATAATCCCCATACACAAAACGGAATCATCCTGACTCTGAAAATTAAAAAGGATCAAAAGGGAAACACCAGTATAACCAACATCGACTACATCCCGACCTGCGTAGAGCGAAGAATGGCAAACGGCCGCGGAGTTACAGAGATCATCCCCATCCATGATGCGCTAAAGAAGAGCGGCTCTGATAGAAAATCTGGGCGGCAAATTCACCTGAACCGGATGCTGAAGCATACGACGATGATCTTGAGGAGGGGGTAGCTCCAGGTCATACGGGCTTAAAAAGGAATCACAACAGTCACGACCGTTCCCGCCCCGATCTCCGATTGAATCTGCAGCTCCGCCATCTCGCCGTACATCAATTTCAGGCGTTTTTTGACATTTCTCAGCCCAATGCCTCCGGCGTCATGGATCAGCAGAGCTTCGATGTGGGCTTTGGACATCCCGCCTCCGTTATCCGAGACCGAGAAATATAGCCGCTCCCCGGCTTTTCGCCCGGAAATCATAATCTGTCCGTCACTCTCAACCGCCTCCATGCTATGGATAATTGCATTCTCAACAATAGGCTGCAGGAACAGCTTTGGAACAACGGTCCCGGGAGGCATATCCTCCACATCATATTGAATCTGCAAAACTCCAACATAACGTTTCTCCATAATATGAGTGTAGCTCTTCAGCCAGTTCAGATCATCCTCCAGCAGCACATCCTCCTGTTCGTTGTTGACGGTGTACTGGAGCATGGTGGAGAGGCTGACAATCATTTGACTGATTTCATTATCGTCCCGCTCCAGAGCCATCCAATTGATGATATTAAGCGTATTGTAGAGGAAGTGGGGATTTAGCTGGAGGTTGAGCGCGAGCATCTCTGCTTCTTTCTCACGTCTGGTGCTTTTATAATTTTCCTCTATCAGCTCAAGAATCCGCTCATTCATCTGATTGTACCGCTTGACGAGAATGCGAAATTCCAATTGCGACTGGTCGGGAAGCTTGGTGGAAAAGTCTCCGGCCCCGGTTAATTGAATCGCCGCCATGATCTTTTTGATCGGCCTCGTCAGGTGGCTGGAAATCACATAAGAAATGGCGACCGACAACAGAAGCAGCACCAGCGTAACCAACAGATCCGTATAGCTGACGGTGGGCAGGTTGCGGAGCAACTGGCGGTATGGGACAACGTATACGGTTACCCAGCCGGTAATGGCGGAAGAAGCATAACCAATCAATACGTCCTCCTTGCCCGCCTTGACGAGTGAAGTGCCGGAAGCAGACTTAAATTGATGCTGATGCCACATGTTCTCATCCGTCATGCCAAGCAGTGAGTTGTCCGGGTGGGTCACGATCTGCCCATCCCTGGATACGACATAGAAATAGGACCCCTGCACCGCAGCCGTTGGGGCCATAAATTGCCGGTAATATTCCTCGTTAAAATTAATCAGCAATACAGGCCGCTCCACCTCCTGAGGCCAGCTTCGGCTCATGCCGTCTATGATCGGAGAGATATTGAGCAGCCGTCCTGTAGAAAAGACCATACGGAATCTGGCGTCCATTCCGCCAAGCTCCGGCTGGCCGAATATTCTTGTCCAGTCATATGTGGGGAACCACAGCAGGCTTCCATTTGCCTCCACAATCTTTTGGTAAATATAAGAATGTGCGAACCCGAGCGGGGGGACAGATACAAAGAGAGAATTGGTAGTGTACGCCGGAGCCCCTCCTCCGAAGCTATAGTAGCTGGTAACGAGCTGTACCGTATAGAAATCCTGCTCGTTGCGGAAATACTTGTTCAGAATTTCCGTGGCCTTGCGGTCCATTTTCAACAAATCATAATCACTTTGCGGCCGCTGCCGGTTAAACAGAGTGAACAAATCCGGGTCGGAGATAAGGTCGATGGTTCTGGATTCGATATTGTTCAGCATCAGGTCGCTGATCTCGGCTTTCTTCCTTACGATCTCCAGGATGCTGTCTTTGGCGTTGCTGACAATGATATTTAAGCTTGTCTTATAGTTGATAACGGCGTTAGTCACCGAAGGAATCGAAATCAGCAGGACAAAACAGAGAATCAGCTTTGTTCTCAGCTTCATGTTTTTCCATGAATTACGCACTGCACTGTTCATAAATCGGTATCCGGCCTGCGGGTCAAGGAGCGGTATTCTTCCGGCGTGAGGCCTGTTTCCTTCTTGAATACACGGTTGAAATACTTCACATCGTGATACCCAAGCTGTTCAGCGACCCGGTACACCTTCACATTTGAACCTTTCAGCAATTCTTTGGCTTTCAGCAGCCTGAGTCTGGTCACATATTGATTGAAGGTCATATGGAGCCGGCTTTTGAAATACTGGCAGAAATAGCTGGAGCTAAAATGAAACATGGCCGCGACCGTTTCCTGGGACAGGTCTTCCATGTAATGGCTGTCGATATAATCAAGACACCGGGACATGACTCCATCCTTCCGTTCCCGCTTCGCATCCGCCAAACTGCGGGCGATCTTCTCCATAAGCCCGGCTGCGGACGCAATCAGCTCCGGGTAGCTGCTAATGTCATCCGTGAAGCAGGAAGCCTGCTGCAGCAGACTTCCCCTCACATCCTCCCGTAAGCCTTCCAGGTCATAGATCACCTGGAACAGTAGCTGCCTAACTTCCCGCAGCAGCTCCTCCGGCATTGGCGGGGCTGTTTCTCCAAGCATTCGGGAGACCGCTCCCTCTGCTGCGGATTCAAGCCGGGCAGTCCCATCCCAGCAAGTGACCGCCTCGCATAACATGCTTGCAAGCCGCGAGTCGGAGGCCAGCCGCCGCCCGGTATCCAGCCCGCCTTCCGCAGCCCAATATACCCGCTGCTCCCCCGGCTGTGCATAGAAGCGGCGCTTGGCCGCATACCTGGCTTCGGCATAAGCTCTCGCGGCATCATCAATCAAATGCTCTGAAGGGGTGCTGATCCCCACGGTCAGCCCGAGTTGCACAAGCCTCTGAAGCATAGCTCCGTCAGGCTGTACGCCGCTCGCCATAACCAGCAGGCCCGGTTCAAGACGGGAGGCAAGGCCCGCAGGCGGACCATACGGGCGCAATAATTCCACAACCTCATCGGGTGAAATTCCCCCTTCCGTACAGACCACTAGCAGGCTGCCGCTGCCGCTGAATCCAAGCATGCTCTGGATTTCCTCTTTGTCTTCTGCCGCAAGCTGATCTCCTTCAAGCCATCTGTTCAGCAGCCGATCGCGGTATGCCGGTTCCGCAGCATCCAGCCTGACTGCAAGCCGCTCATATTTGTGCAGGGTGGCGTACTCTTGCTCCAGACTTTTTTCCGTCTTCTCCAGCACCGAAATGAACTTGAGCGGATCAAGCGGCTTCAGCATATATTCGAAGGACCCGAGACTCATCGCTTTTTGCGCATATTCAAAATGACTGTATCCGCTTAAATAAATGATCCTGCGCGGAGAGGACTGGGGAGCAAGCTGCTCCAGGAAATGCAGTCCGTCCATAAGCGGCATCCTGATGTCGGTGATGATGATCTGGAAGCTGCGGGCGCTGCATTTATCGGCAGCCTCCCGGCCATTCCTTGCTGTGACAATGCCGTATTCCGGGCGCAAGCGGCGCAGCATACCGGACAGCCCGGACAGGTGCGCCGGTTCATCATCTACCAGCAAAATATCGTACAAGCTACTCACCCCTTATCAGCCTTTGATCCCGGTCATCGCAATGCCTTCAATGAAATGCCGCTGCGCGATCAGAAAAATTACCAGCGAAGGGATAACAATTACCGTCGTTGCCGCCATCATCAGATTCCACTGGGCCGAATAGGAGCCTTGGAATAACGTCAGTCCCTGCATTAACGTGTAATTTTTCTCGGAAGTAATAAACGCCAGCGGACCCAGATAATCATTCCAATTGGCCAAAAAAGTCAGCAGGCCGATCACAATCATCGCCTGTTTTGCAAGTGGAACTATAATCCTCCAATAAATCCGAATATGTCCCGCTCCGTCCACCTTGGCTGCTTCGTCAAGCTCACGCGGAATGCCCAGGAAGAACTGCCGCAGCAGAAAAATATTGAACACCCCTCCACCGAACCATGCGGGAGCCACCAGCGGAACGAAGGTATCCGTCAAGTGGAGCGCGTTCCAGAACACATATTGCGGAATCATGACCACGAAGAAGGGAATCATTAGTCCGGTTAAAATAACCCCGAACACCTTGTCTCGCCCTTTCCAGTCGATACGTGAAAAGCTGTAGGCACATAATGAGCTGGAGAGCAGCACACCCACGATAGCTAATGAAGTAATCACTACGCTGTTGACAAAGAAGCGGCCAAACGGATAGGCGTCCAGCGCCGTGCGGAAATTATCCCAATTGAATACCTTCGGAATCAGTCCCGGCGGAATCTGATACAGCTCCCCCATGTCAATCAGTGACGTACGAACCATCCAAAAGATAGGAAACAGACAAAACAAGCTTCCCAAAACAAGCAGCAGATATATGACGATTTTGCTAATCAACGATTGCCGTTTCACTGCCGTTCCCCCTTCCCTTCGTAATAAACCAACGATTTGGAGAAGAAGAAGATCAAAGCTGTAAACAGCGCAATCACGACAAACAGCAGCACGGAAATCGCACTGGCACTGCCCATCCGGGAGGACTTGAACCCTTCATTGAACAGGTACAGCACATAGAAAAGGCTTTTATTATTCGGCCCGCCCTGAGTCATTACCGAAGGCTGGACGAAAGCCTGAAACCCGTTGATAAACGCAATAACCGTGTTAAAAAAGATAATCGAAGAAGTCATTGGAATAGTAATATAAATCAGCTTATGCAGACGGTTTCCGCCGTCGATCTCGATCGCTTCATACAACTGGGAAGGGATTCCCTGCAGCCCGGCCAGAAAAATCACGATGGTATTGCCCAGTGTCCAGAAGCTGAACAGGATCAAGGTCGGAACAACTGAGCCTGTATCTCCCAGCCATTGTGAAGTGGGCAGGTGCAGCCGCTCCAGCAAGTAATTGACGATGCCAAAATCCGGCTGCAGCAGCCACATCCACACCATTGATGAAGCGGCTAGCGGGATAATGACCGGCAAATAGAACACTCCGCGGAAAAAGGCTCTGCCCACAATTTTCTGATTCAGCAGCACCGCAGCAAAAAAGGAGATCACAATGCCCAGCGGCACACTGACAAAAACATAGTAGAAGGTGGCTTTGACCGCAGGATAAAAGAAAGGATCAGCACCGGTAAAGAGTGTCTTATAATTGTCGATGCCAATCCATTTCGGCACCATCCCTACACTATAGTTGGTAAAGCTGAGATATATGCTTGCAGCAATCGGAACAAGCACGAACAGCAGGTATCCCGCCAGTACCGGCGAAGCAAACAACAGGCCGTAACGCAGCTCCTTGACAGCACGCTGCCTGCTGCCGGAGCTCTTAAGAGGCTTGCGGGTTTGCGCCGCATTTGTTATTGGATCAAGGAGTGACATCATAACGTCCTTTGATTTCCGGCTGGATCTTCGGCTCCAGCTCCTTCATCGCTTCCAGGGCGGTTTTCCGGCCGAGCCACACCTCATCCATGCCTGAAAAAGTAATCGCATTGACTTTGGAGAAGTTTTTAATGTAGTAAGAGCCATTTGGAACTCCGTTCTTCAGCAGATTGTTCATCATCGCATCCTTGAAGCCGGAGGGGTGAGCCGGATTATTCTCTGCCCACTTCGCCACAAGCGCAGGATCGGTGTACCATTTGGTCATTGTAGGCATCCACAATCCGTCTTTATACAGATCAATGGCACCTTCCGGGTTCTCCAGAAATTTCGTCAGCAGCCAGGCTTCCTTCAGATGTTTGCTTGATTTATAAATGACGGAAGCCCCGCTGATGCCCATAGGAACGCTGCGTTTCATCTTGGGAAGCACACCTATGTCATAGTTGACTTTTGCCGCACCGAGATCGAGATTGATCCACTGCCCGTGCATCGACATAGCTGCCAGCTTCGATTGCAGCGCAACCGCCTGGGAAGGGATGGATTTCATTTGCACCGGCGATGGCGCAACATGATGCACATTGATTAAATCCGCCAGGCGCTGGATCGCTTCCGCTGCTTCCGGCTGGCTGAATCCGAATTTGCCGTCCTTGGTCACCCATTCGCCTTCATTGTTAATGACTGTCGCATGGACAGGTCCATGCCAGGTCTCGAAGGAAACTCCAAACTGCTTGATATTATTCGGGTCAAAATCGGGATCGCTGGCGTTTTTCCCATTTTTGTCGAGGGTCAGCTTCTTCGCCACTTCAACAAATTCATCCCAGCTCCAGGCCTGTTCCGGTTTGGCGGGGGGATAATCCACCTTAGCCGCATCGAAGAGGTCCTTATTATAGAACAATCCGAACGTCTCACCCGCCGTACTGATTCCATAGGCAAAATCCTCCGAGGACTTGAACCAGATATAATCCAGAAAATCACTGCGCTTCAGCTCTTTGTCGTTATCCAGCAGCTCGAACATATTGACGAATTTGCCGTCCTTCTGCCAAGGGTCTGCTAGCTCGCCATGCATATATCCCAGATCCGGCGCTTCATTGCCAGCCACCATTGCTGTAATCTTCGCATCATAATCCGCTTCAGGGATATGGATGGCATCCACTTTAATATTCGGGTATTTGTCTGTAAAAGCCTGGGTTGCCTTTTCAATGGCCGCTTTTTCCTGCGGACTGCCCCAGAACGTAAATTTCAGCGTTACAGGCTCCTGTGACTGCTCTGCGTTTCCTTGATCGTTTCCCGTTTTTGCCGGATCAGCCTCTTTATTGCCGCCGGAGCTTGAACACCCCGCCAACAGGGTTCCCACCAGCAAAATGCCTGTTAACAGCCAATATCGTGCTTTTCCCTGCCCTTTTGCTTTGCGCTTCATCATAACCCTCCCTAAAAGGTTTGTAGTATTCGGTTCCTGCTTTCATCATAGGGAATGCGCTTACAAACATAAATTCCAAATTTTTAATAATGGTGGATTATTTTATTGTATATAAATAAAGGGTTACACTTGAAGATGGGGAACTTATTTTATGTTGAAATTAAAGCAAGGAGGCTTCCTTAAATGAAAAAGAAATGTTATTTTTCTTTTTTCCTCATATTTAGTTTGTTATTATTTACCTCTAGCAGCTTCATCTTTGCTGATTCGTTTGCGCCGGCTCCAGGTGAGCAGATTAAGTCAAATATACAAAATGAATTCAAATTAAAGTATATGGGTTCGCTGAATGTTCTGAAATCAGAATACGGGCTCGGAGACACAGAAAATTTTGAGAATGCCCAAATAAGTTCAGGAACGGCTTATTACAAAATATCTGATGCTGCTAATAGCAGCGAGTTAGTTTTTGCAGGTTATATTTTTTCAATAAAACTGAATAACGTAGCTGTTGGAACAATTTTTTCAAACAATGATTCAGGTTCGTGGGAGATATTCAATATTTCGAATAATGTGAATTATGAGCAGCCATTGTTAGCCGCACAATCATCCCTTAAAGACGGAGAAGATGTGAAACTAGTTAGTGATATTAGATATGGTATAAATGCTTTGTACATTAGTGGGATAACAGGGGAACGAATACTAGATCTGAACAGCAGCAACGCTAAATCAAGCAGCCTCCGCGCAGAGAATACAATATCTAAATCAGTTTTTGATGAAAAAATAAAAAGCATTAAGGAAAACCGGGCTGCTTCACCCACTAAAGATGGCCTCCTGCAAATGGGGTCGGGTCAAGTTGATTTCACTAAATCTGAGGATGCCTCTAGCAACAAGCTTTCAGTAATTTTATTGCTCTGTGGCGTCATCTTAATAATTCCTGTCTTCTTGATCTTAAGAAAAAAGGAAGATGCCCGATCCTAAAGACCCGCATCTTCCTTCATTACGTTAAATCTACAATCCTGAGTCTATATAAGTTGAACTTTAGTTTTTCATATTAGGGTCTGGTCGTCACTGCGGGGAATGTTTGGACTTCCGGCCGCTGTTGTCTGCAGATTTCTTCAATTGTACCGCTGTTCGCGGTTGAAATCCGCTGACAGCCTATGCTTACGATGCAGCTTTCCTACGGAAAGCTCTCAGGCGGACGCTACCGCTCCTCCGGTTCCAAACTTCCCCTCCGTCACTTTACCCGTTTTATGTTTTTTAGTTCAACTGATCTAGTCTACAGCATGTAAAAAATTATAAATGGCCTGAGTGGTCTGGGCCCGGGACACCAGTCCCTGCGGATCGAACCGCCCGTTGCCCAGTCCTTGCATAATGCCGGAAGCCAGTGCTTGCTCCACCTGCACTTTAGCCCAGGCAGAGATTTGGCCCGCATCGCTTATGCCCTGTAAGTCACCAGCAACGGCACTGTGCCCCTGCTTGTATTGGTATGCCTTGACGAGCAGCACCGCCATCTGCTCGCGGGTGATCTTGGCGCTTGGGGCGAACGATGTTTCTGTTACCCCTTGAATCAGCCCGGCATTGTAGGCCGCTGCCACGGATTCGGCGTACCAGCTTCCGTCCTTTACATCCTGGAACGGGAGCTTGGCGCCTGTGCTCTTCAGATCAAGCGCTCTGACCAGCATAGCGGTAAATTCCGCCCGCGTTGTGGTTTCGGCAGGGGCAAACAAGCTGTCCGTCTTGCCTGTTACCACATGTTTTGCGCTCAGTGATTGCAGTGCGGCAAATGCCCAGTGGCCCGCAGGGATATCCGTAAATGTCTTCTCATAGGACAACACGCCATAGGTGCTGAAATGATTCAGCATAATGACAGCCTTCTTGCCCGCCTTATCCAGCTTGCCTCCCACATAGCTCCACTGTGAGGTCATCTCGTTCTTCAGATATACGCCGAGCAGTTCTTCATTAACCACCGAACCGGAGTATGGAAGCTCAGCGCGGACCGCCTGCGTAAAGGCGGACAGGGCTATTTCCGTCCCGTCTGCTTTGCGCATCACCAGCCCGAATTCATAGGCCGTGCCTTGTTGCCGGTAGATACCGCCGCTATTCCCGGCCGGAATCGTCCCGCTTGCGGCAGGAGCCAGCTTAACGATAAGGGCTGCTCCGCTGCGCTCTGCCTCTGTCAGTTTAAGTCCAAGCTCGCCCAGAACGGATGCCGGAATCGTCAGGGAAGCCCCTTTATCCCGGATCACAAGCGTTCTTGTTCCCAGCAGCGCTCCGGCGTTCACCGGCAGCGAGGCCCCGGTCTGCCCTTCACCCAGCGTAATCTCTACGGATGTTGCCTGCGGCTGTGCAGTGAAGGCATCTGCGCCAACCGCCTTCAACCCGGTAACGGGAGTGGCTGTTGGTGTTGATACTGCTGTAGGCACCGGCGTTGGTGTCGGTACTGGCGTCGGTGTCGGTGTCGGCGTTGTGCCGGTTACGGTCACAATTGCCTTGGCCGGCAAATCCGTACCTTCCGCCATGCCGGTCACGGTGAAGCTTCCGGCGTTCACATACTGCTGCGGTGCAATCGTCTGCCAGACGACCGGAACTGCGAGCGTTGACGCGTCACTGTACACCGCCGTTACCACCGACGGCAAGAGCGGCGCTTTACCGGCAGTTGTTGTAACCTTCACTTCCTGAAGGCTGACAATTACAGGCGCCTCTGAATCAAATACGGATACCTTCGCTACTGCGGGCAGCTCCGTACCGCCAGCCGCGCCGGTTACGGTGAATGCTCCCGGCACTGCGTACAGCTTAGGGTCGATCTCTTGCCAGATAACAGAGGTCTCGCCAAGCGTATTGTCGGAGTACGTTGCCTGCACTACCGTAGGAAGATCAGGAGGAGTTCCCGCAGGGGTGCTGACGTGCACCTCCTGCAGCGCCACGATCGTCCGTTCCCCGGCTTTGGTTACGGTTACCGATGCTGTGGCAGGCAAATCTGTACCCTCTACTTGCCCGTGTACCGTAAACTCTCCAGGCTGTGCGTAGGCATCCGCCGGTATGCTGTTCCAGCTCACTTCGGCTGTTCCTTCGCTTCCGTTCTCGTACACTACCCGTACCGAGTCCGGCAGGACAGGGGCCACTTTCGCAGCCGTCTTCACGCTGACCGGCTGAACACTTTGGATATCCTTATCCTCATACAACGCTTTTACCTGCGCAGCGCTCATTACACCGCTATAGATCCGGAAGTCATCCAGGCCGGCATTGAGCTGCGCCCCGTTGCCATAGCCGGAGACCCCAATTCTCTTCACATCATTCGTAGCTGTAATGGACCCCGGAGTGCCATCCATGTCAACCTGCTGGGCGACACCGTTTCTGTAGATCACACCGGTCTTGGTTGCCGCATCAAACGTAAAGACGACATTCGTCCATTCATTCAGCGGCAGGAAGTCCTCCGGCGACTGCTTCACATAGAAGCCGTTCGCTCCGTCCACGTACACGATGCTGGAGTTCCCGTTGTAGGTGACAAAAAATCCGTTGCCGGCATAGTTGCCCTCCGGCTTGAACCAGAGCAGCACATTCTCCTTGTCATTCATGGCTCCGGTGCGTTTGATCCAGTAGGACAACGTCATGCTGCCTGGCTGGAGAGCCTTATCAATACCGGCGGATATATAATTACCGCTTGTTCCGCTAAAGGTAAGCGATCCGTTCTTGTGTCCTTCCATGTCCCATTTCAGATCGCCTTGAATCGTTCCGTTACGTCCGCTTCCCGAAGCATCAGCAACCGTGGTTCCCTGTCCTTCTTCGAAGTTATAGCGAAGCGCAAGCTCTGGGAAAGGGGCGATAACCCGCTTGGTCACGGTAACTTTTGCCTGAACCACCGTTTGCGTTCCGGTGACCACGCCGTTCACGGTGAACGTGGAGCCTTCCTTGTCGTACAGTGCAGGATCAACCGTGCTCCACTGCACGGACACAACCGTCTGGGTTCCATCCTCCAAGGTTGCACTAACCGTAGAAGGAAGCTTCGGCGCCTGGCGGGCCGGTGTCGTAAGCTCCAGCTTCTCTACAGAGACAATGTTGCCTGAAGGTGCAAGAAGCGCCGTGATTTCGCTTTGACTAAGCGCTTTGCTGTAAATGCGGAAATCGTCGATCAATCCGTCAAAATACGGGTCTGCAAACTGTGATTTGCCGATGTAGTTGTTTTTGGTCTTGCCGAGACTGGAAGGCTTCAGGGTCATATGATCGTTTCTGCCTGCTTCCACCCCGTCAATGTACAAAATCCCGAGGGAGCCGGACAACGTCACAGCCACATGCTTCCACTCACCGGCAGGAAGGGCCGGAGCGTCGATGGTCTGCTCCTGGCCAGGGGCATTTCCGCCTATTGAAATACCAAACCGGGTGATGGAGCCTGCCTTCGGCGACAAGAACATATAGGTGCTTGTGCCGGTGCCGAAATCGAAGATCCGCGAATACGTGCCGATGCTGTCCATCTTCACCCAGGCTGACACCGTAATCTCATCCGCACGGCTCAGCAGGCCTTCGGGCATTTTCACATAGGCATCCTGGCCGCTCAGCTCAAGCGCATGGTTGAGCTTGCCCGGAAGCCAGGAGGCTGCCCCAAGCACATTGCCGTCATTGCCGCTTCCCGAATGATCGGCCGCCACCTTGCCTGAAGTCTCATCGAAGTTGTAATGCACAAGCAGCTCCGGCAGCGACGGCGGAGCCACAGCGACCACCGTAACCGTATCGCTGTTCTCAAGCTCCGAATCGCTTGCAGTCAGCTTGAATACATAAGTTCCCGGCTTCGTTGCCTTGAATGAGGTTTGCAGCGACTTACTGCTGCCGAATACAACCTCGCCGCCTGCCGGCCCGGATACGAGGGACCATTCCGAGGTCAGCGTTCCCTGCGGCAGGCCATCGTCCTTCGCTGTGCCGCGCAGGATGGCATCATCTACCTGCAGCGTATAGGTGAAATCCGCTCCCGCGTTAACAGCAGGGGCCTTATTGACATCCGGCTCCGTCGCGCTCAGCTCTACCGTGTAGGCAACAGCCGGTCCGGCTTCAACCGTCAGCTTCGCTTCACCGCCGAACGCATTCAATTTGCCTACAGGAGCACCGTCGATTCGGATGAGGTAGGCTCCTTTGGCCAGGCCGTTCAGGGTAAGCGTCGTTTCATGTGCGTAGCCCGGCGTCAAATTGCGCAGGCTAAATTTAGCATAATCCTTACTCTTGGACAATCTGGCCGCAGTAAACTGATCCTTATCCAACTCCGTGTAGAGCTTCTCGGTAATGAGATTGATCCGCTTGAAGAGGCCGTCCTTAGGCGTAATATCGTAATATACAGCATCCGTTACGGAGACATCTGCTCCATAGCCTGTTACCCCGAAGATAGGGTCCACGGCAATGTCTGCGCTGAGAATCTGCAGCGCACCGAACAGCCCCAAATCGGCTTCGCCGGTCATGCCCTTCCAGCCGTTCAGCAGTGGAACGTTCCGGCCGCCGCCGGTTCCATTGGTCCCGTTATTGCCCTTCTCCGACTGGTACGTCCAGGCTGCGGCCCCATAATTCGCGGGATCATCGCTGATCTGCCCGGAGTTGATTGCACTGAGATTTGCCAGCTTCGCCGCGTAGGACAACCGCTGCTGTTCCTCACGGCCGGTGGCGTTCCCGTTCTGAATCCAGTCATCCATCGCATAGCCGGCTAGCGATACGCTGTACTGGAAGTTCCACCAGTTCTCTCCCGTAATGGTCACCGGATCGGCGTAGTAGTACCATACAGGCATATGCCCCCTGGAGGCCCTTGTTTTGGAATTGATTTTACCCATCATCTCCAGCGCTTTGGCCTTTTCCGCGTCGTTTGTGCTTTGAATTTTGGCTAAGGTATAGACGGCTTCTTCCCCGGTGTTATCATAGCTGTATTCCGAGCCGTAAGGATATTTGTTGTTCTTGAAATTGTTATATTTGCGGAGCATCTTGGCCCGGACATCATTCGCTTCGTCCATGTAGCCCTCTTTTTCAAGTGCTTGAATAATATCCGGGGTCGTCAGCTCGCCCATGAGTCCGGTCTCCCAGTTGTAGGAAACGGGGCCTTCGTACAGCGCCTTCAGGATATTATAAGCCCGCAGCAAATAGGTTTCCTTGGGATGCTTGTAGGAGACCAGTTCGGGGTAATTGGCGGCAATTTTGTACATGCTGAAATAGGTGTTGTAGATATGCGGATAGGCGTATCCGCGGTAGGTCGGGGTCGTATTCGGCTCCGCCATCAGAAAGTCGTGAATCAGATAATCCTCATGATGGCCGTTCATCAGATTTGTCCAGATCGCCGTTTCCAGGTATTCATCCACTGCGGTAATTTCCGAGGCCACAGGACTCAGAGCATTTTTCTCCGCTAAAAACTGTCCGTGTGTCAGCCCCCAGTCATCTCCCCAGCCCCAGTAGCCGCTGAAGCTGTTCCGCTTGGATTTCGTGTTCATCAACCAGTCGTCGAACACCTTGTCCCGTATGTCGCCGGGAAGGTTCCACTGCGTGCTTTTAACCATAAATTCCGCATGATCCTCCAGCGCACGGTCAACCGCATCAATGCCATAGAACTGCAGCACGGTTTTGAGACCGCTTCCATATTGGACTGTAACATTTTGCGGCCCCAGCTTGGTCAGGCTGAACTCGTAAATGTTGTGATCTCCGCTCTTTTGCTCAAGCAGCGGGATATCCGTCCCGTCGTCCAGCTTCACGCTGTGTATGTCCGCCTTGGTGCGCAGGTCGAACTTGGCCTTCTGGTTGCTTGGCACGATCATTCCGGGAACAACGGTAACATCAATCGCCCCTGCCTCATACAGCTTATCCTTGACCTCCTGCTCATTCGCTACAGCAAAAAATTTGAACCCGTAAGTTTTGCCCTCACCCGGAGCCAAAGTCAGACTTGTATTCGGCAAATATCCCCGGTTCGTCGATTTAATGACATTCGAATGGATGTAGAAGACATTGAGGCCTTCAATCCATTTTCCTTCATTGTCGGGGTTCCAGGCCCACTTGCTGCCCGGGTGCTCTTCATTGCGCCAGCGGTCCTGATACTCAAACCCCGCGCCAGTAGCAGCATCAGGCATGAGCAGCAGATAGGAGCCAATTCCGCTAGGTCTGCCGGCAGTTATATAAGAACTGTTATTGCCGACAAAGGAGTGGGTCACCACCCGGGTCTCGTAGATGGCATCCCCGTAAGTCCACTGTTCGTTAAAAGGCAGCGGAAGGCCTATATCGCCGAATTCAAGCGTTTTCCCGCTGGTGTTGGCGATTTGAATATCCCACTGCAGATATCCGTCCGGCATCATCGTATAGGTCTCAACCAGTTTGAAATTGCGTACACCCGCCGTATTCGCGGAGTTCTCATAGGTGACTGTTACTTTGCTGCCGTCCTTCTCAATGCTCCGGACATCCCCCGATTGATTGGTGGATGCCTTGATCCACTCTCCGCCGTCCAGGCGGTAGGTGAAGATCAGCTCGCCGAGCCACTGATGATCAGCAGTATCCTGCTCGGGCGATACCGTTTTGTTCATTACATACTCGGTCGGGAACGCGTCTCCCTTGATTTTCAACGATGAAATTTCACCGGATTGACCGGTTTCAATAATCAGCTTGTCGCTTGTTAATTCATACGCTCCGGCCTTGGATGGAAGAAGAATAACGGATAGCACCGCCAGCGTCCAGAAGACAGCCCCTGTCAGTATCCTTGTGTGCTTGAATCGTGGCTGATCCCCATCAGAAGACTTGAATATCATGCTTAAATCATCCCCTTCGTTGTTAGGTTGTGGACATCTTTGCTCTGTCACGGATCATGTTAAGAACGGCGTCACCCCCTCTCCGGGAAGAGTGGAATTCCATATTCCAGCCTCCCGGAGCACTATATAAGTTGAACTATAGATTTTCATATTGGGGTCTGGTCGTAACTGCGGGGAATGTTTGGACTTCCGGCCGCTGCCCGCCTGCAGATTTCTTGATTTGTACCGCTCCTCGCGGTGGAAATCCGCAGACAGCCCATGCTTACGATGCTAGCTTTCCTACGGAAAGCTCTCAGGCGGACGCTAGCGCTCCTCCAGTTCCAAACTTCCCCTCCGTCACTTCCGCCCTTTTTATATTTTCTTTAGTTCACTTATATAGATGTCATTTACCAAAACCACTAATTACAGTTGTTAGACGTATTATCCCCTATGCTTTTCTCCAACCCAGACGGACATTTCGCCCTCTCCGCGGTTGGCCCAGGTGAAATACGGAATGAATTTCAGCTCCAGCTTCCGGCTGCTCCAGGTCGAGCCGCTGGCGTATAGCTCCTCCCCCCAGTCCGCTTCCGGCTGGATGCGCTCTCCGGAGACAAGTATCGTCTTAATGCCCTTAGGGAAGCCGTGCTCCTCCGCAAGCGTAAATTCGCCTTCGGACGGCAGGCGAAGCTGGTACAGTCTTTTACCGTTATCGGCCTCCTCCAGACAATAGACGAAAGGACCGCGCTGCAGAGCCACCTTGGAAAAGGTCTGGCGGATATGCGGATGCCCCTTGACCCGCGTTACCGGCATGGCAAAACATAGCTCAACGGTGTCGCCGGATGACCACTCGCGGGTCAAATGAATATACCCGTCCGCACTACCTGCGTGATGGGTCTCGGACTCACCTTTCATGGTTACCCGGACCTCCCGGCACCAATCCGGCAGCCGCAGCGCAACCGTAAACCTCCCGGCCCGCTCCGGTTCAACCACCAAGCGGACCTTTCCATCCGAAGTATAGCTGGAGAACTGCTCGACAGCTACCGGCACGCCGCCCACAACCATTTCCGTACGGCCCCCGATATAAAGCTCGACATATAAGGTATCGCCTTGGGCGGAATAGATGTAATCTCCGAGTGAGGCCAGCAGCCGGGAAACGTTCGGCGGGCAGCAGGCGCAGGTGAACCAGCCTTGGCGAACTGCTTTTACATGATTGTAGTTCTTGTTCTTGCCCAGTACTTCCGGGTACACTTCAAGCGGATTCACATAGAAGAACTTGGTTCCATCCAGGGACATTCCGCTGATTACTGTATTGTAGAGTGCCCGCTCCATAACATCCGCATATTTGCTGTTGTGTTCAAGTGCCAGCATACGCCGGGCAAAAAAGATCAGCCCAACGGAAGCGCAGGTTTCCGCATAAGCCAGGTCCGGCGGCAAATCATAATCGGCCGTGAAGGATTCCCCCTGCTCCATTGACCCGATGCCGCCCGTGATATACATCCGCTTGTTGACGATGTTCTCCCACAGCTTCCGGCAGGCCGCCAGCATGGCTTCATCCCCGGTCTCAAGGGTAATATCGGCCATTGCTGTGCACATATAGACCATACGAACGGCATGCCCCTCCGCAGTAGTCTGCTCCCTGACAGGCAAATGGGATTGGCTGTACTGATGGTCATGAACCATAGAGAGCTGCGGAAAATGCAGCGTACGGCCCCGCTTTTCCCATTCCTGTTCGAAATAATGCGGCTGGCTTCCGCGCTGGTCCAGGAAATAACGGCTTAGCTGCAGATACTTCTCTTCGCCTGTGGCGTGGAACAATTTCACAAGCGCCAGTTCAATCTCCTGATGCCCGTCATAGCCCTGCAGCTTGCCGGGTTCCGTCCCGAAGACGTCAGCAATATAATCCGCATACCGGCTGGCCAAATCCAGCAGCTTTCTTTTGCCGGTGGCTCTGTAGTAGGCGGTTGCGGCTTCAATTAAATGTCCGGCGCAATACAGCTCATGGCATTCGGCCAGATTGCTCCACTCTTTGCCCGGCTCCTTCAGCATAAAGTAAGTATTCAGATAACCGTCATCCCGCTGAGCCGCAGCGAGCAGATCAATGACTTCATCCGCAATGTCCTCAAGTGCCGGATCACGCGCAGTTTCCAGTAAGTAGGCTACGGCTTCAAGCCATTTGCTGACATCACTGTCCTGGAACACCATGCCATAGAACTCGCCTTCCTCCCGGCCTGCAGCGATCTTGAAGTTGCGAATCGCATGGCTGGGCTCAGCGCCGTCAATCCGGTCATTCAGCGCCTCCCATTGATACGGAACCATGACCTCGCGGACCAGGCGGATATATTCCGACCAGAAGGGATCATCAATCTGAACCCTGCCGTGGGCCGGTGACTTATTATCATTCATTTATGGAACTCTCCTCTCATCTCTGTGATCATCCCTTGATTCCGCCAACCGTCAAGCCTTCCATGAAGAAACGCTGGAAAAATAAGAACAGAACCAAAATAGGCAAAATGGCCAGCACAGCTCCCGCAATCAGTGCTTCATAATTATTGCCGAGCGGAGAGACAAAGGAAGCCAGCCCGATCGGCAGTGTGAACTGCTCTGTCGTGCGCAGCACAATCAGCGGCCACAGGAAGTTGTTCCAGCTATTCATGGCCTGCAGAATCGTAATGGCTCCGAAGGCCGGGGCCATGAGCGGCACCATGATTTTGAAGAAAATCCCGTATTCCGAGCAGCCGTCGATTCGGCCGGCATCCATGAAATCCTTGGGCAGGCCCAGCGCGAACTGGCGGAAGAAGAAGATCGGCAGCGGCGAGACGATAAAGGGCAGAATGACACCCCAGATCGTATTGATCAGCTTCAGGGAGATCATTAATTTGTAGAGCGGCAGCAGAATGATTTCCACCGGGATCATCATCACTACCAGCACCAGGGTGAAAATCAGATTCCGGCCTTTGAAGCGGTACATTCCCAGCCCATAGCCAACCATTGAAGAAAACAGCAGGCTAAGCAAAGTGAACAGCGTGGTAATGAGCAGACTGTTCTTATACCAGCCAAAATAGTTGCCCGCTGCCCCTTTACCGGAAAAGATGCTATGGTAATTGTCCAGACTCATCAAACTGAAATCCAGCCGGACATTTAGGCCGTATCTGAACAATTCCGTTGCCGGCTTCAAGGAAGCCAGGAACAGAGCATATAGCGGAAACAGCATCAAAACCGCAAGAATAACAAATAGGATCAGGAGCAGCAAGGAGGATAAGGTGAATTTGGATTTCACTTTGGTCTGCATGGCTTAGTCCTCCTTCTTGAACATGCCGGTGAGTGTCAATTGCAGCAGACTGACCAGTAAGGTGATGCCCAGCAAGGTGATGCCGATGGCCGAACCAAACCCGAGATTGAAATATTGAAAGCCCTGCTGATAGATGTAGCCGACAATGGTTAATCCGATGTTCTGTGGTGATGGCTTGCCTGCCCATAACATATAGCTCTCGGTGAACATGGCATAACCGCCATATATAGTGATCGTCACGACATAAATCGTGATCGGCTTCAGCAGCGGAACGGTGATCTTGATTAATTTTCGAAAAGCGCCTGCCCCATCAATTTCAGCTGCTTCATACAGCTCGCTTGGAATGCTCTGCAGAGCGGACAGGAAATATAAAATGTTGATGCCTATCCATCTCCAGCCGGCCAGCACAAGCAAGGCAAACATCCCCAGGCTTGAGCTGTACAGCCAGCGCTGACTGGATATTCCGAAGAAATGCAGAACCGAATTCATTAAAGCCCCGTCCAGCTCGCCAAAAATCAGGCGGAACACAACGCCCGCAACAACAACGGAGGTAAGCGCCGGAATAAACAAGGTGGATCTGAAAAAATTGCTCCAGGGCATTTTTTTCGAATTAAGCAATACAGCCAGAATCATTGGCACCGGGATCAGCAGCAGCAGCGTCCAGATGGTATAACGGCTACTGTTATATAGCGCTGCGCCGAAATCTTCATTCCACAGTCCCCTGTAGTTATCGAGTCCTGTAAACGACACATCTCCCGGGAGCACTTCCTGAAAGCTCATTACCCCCGCATTAATCAGCGGGTAAGCGAAGAAGACGGCGAAGGACAGCAGAAATGGTAAAACGAACACATAAGGTGCCAATTTTTGCGAATTTCCCAGTTGGTAGCTCCTTCTAGGGCTTTTGGTCAACTCTCTTTCTATCTGCATAACCAAACCTCCACTCTTTTTTGCCGTAGACATCCATGCCGCCGCGCGGCACTTCAGACGATGAAATTTCATAGTAGGCCCTCAATTTGGCTTCGCCAAATTCGAGGCTTCCATAACAATGTCCTCTGTTCGGACATCGTTATTTCAGGATAGATATTTGCTGTAAAACTATGTAAAGGGGGAAGGATATTCCCCCTTTACAGCTTGTTTGCGCTTTCAAGCATTGGAATGAATTACTTCAGGCTGGCCTGCACTTCTTTCAGAACCTGTGCCGGGTCCTTCATGTCGATGAAGATTTGCGGCATCGCCTTGTTGCGGATCGCATCGAACACTTCCGGCGATTTCTCGCGGATATGAACCGGAGCGATTTCATCCTTGACGCTAAGCAGTGTATCGAAGATATCAGTGCCGAAATAATCGGTGAATTTGTTCGATTCCTTCATCGCCGGATCGCTCCATACATCCGTGCGGATCGGGTCGAAGCCAAGCTGCTTCCAGATCTGCAGGTTGCCTTCCTTGGACAATTTGGCGTAGGCCAGGAATTCCTTGATCAGATCAGGATTTTTCGCCTGATTGGTAATGGAGGTAGCGGTTCCGCCCATACCAGCGGAGCGGTTGCCGCCTTCTTGCCAAGCCGGCATCGGACGGATGATGATTTTACCTTTGAGATCCGGCATATGATCAGTGAAGCGGTTCATGAACCAGAAAGGCATGAAGACCGATGCCGCGCTGCCCGAATCCATATAGCCGAAGTATTCCTCTGTATCATGGCCCGCGCCCGGAGCGACAGCTGCCACGCCTTCCTTCACCATCTTCTGGAAGAATTCCATTGTCTTCACATTAACCGGCGTATCTACGGTAACATTACCGTTCTCATCCACCTGGTCGGAGCCCTGCTGGCTGATCGCCGGCCACCAGGACCAGTTGCCGTTGCCTTCGAACGTGATCATCGGCTTGCCTGTTTTATCAAGCACCTGCTTGCCTGCCGTCTCGAAATCGGCCCAAGTCTTAATATTGTCCGGGTTCACTCCCGCCTTATCGAGCATTTCCTTGTTATAGTACATGACGGTTGCGCCTACATGGTAATCAATGCCATAATATGTTTTGTCTTTGCTGTAAATCTCAACTCTGGACTTTACAATATTGCCAAGCTCAGGCTCTACAATGTCGTTCAAGGATACGAGCTGCGGCGTTCCCTTCATAAAGTTTGGAAACTTGCTCTGCTCGATATCGACCAGATCCGGTGCGCCTACACCTGATTGCAGGGCAACCAGCAGCTTAGTGTGCATGTCGTCATAAGGTATGGTTGTCGCTTCCAGCGCAATGGCCTTGTCCGGGTGGCTTTCATTCCAGCTTGCCGCCATGCTCTCATAGAACTTCTGATGCGCGTCCACAAAGGTCCAGAAGACCACCTTTTGTGCTTCGGCAGCAGGTTTTGCCGTTTCACTGCCTTCCGTCGCCTTGCTTCCGCTGTTGTTTGTTGCCGGCTGATTGGACGGGGATGTCTCTTTATTCCCGTTTCCACCGCAACCGCTGAGCCCCATGACCAGAATCAACAATAATACCGTCGTGCACAGAAATGCTTTTTTCATTCAGCTTCCTCCTTGAACGATATATACTTAGCCCTTTTGCGGGGTTAAGCCAGACCCGAAAACCGGTTTCTTTTTTAAGCTTTTCAACTTTTCAGAAAGCGCTTTATTTATAATAATACATGTTGTATCATGAAAAAAAACACAAAATTTCAACCTTATTTTTAATCATTTCAACCTGCTTGGAGGTATGTAAAATGAACTCGCCCATTCTTCATTTTATCTCACCGCCTATTCCTTACTTCGTAGATTGCGGACATGCCACATATACCGCGGGAGATTACCACATCAACCGTAACTGTATCGGCGTCTTCGATTTGATCGTTGTGCTCAGGGGCACTCTTCCCGTCGGTGAAGACGGCAAGCAGTGGGAGCTGCATGAGGGTGAAATCCTTATTCTCCGCCCGGACGGCCATCATTACGGCTCCGCTCCCTGCACCGGGGATACGAAGATCATCTGGATTCATTTTCAGACCTTTGGAAGCTGGAAGGAATGCGAGAGCATGGATGAATGTCTGGACAATCAGGGCACTCTAATTGAAAGCCATAAGCAAAACGCCTACCTCAACCATGCCGATGTCTGCTCCATTTATATTCCCAAGCATATGCAAATAACGGGGAAGGCAATGGAGGTGCTGGACCTGTTTTTTGAACAGGAGCATGAGCCGCAGTCCCTGCGCAACTGGAAACGCCAGGCGTCCTTCCAATCCTTCCTCCAGCACCTGGACCGTGACCTTGCCTCCCCCTCCGATGCTACCGCCATTCAGCTTGCCGAGAAGGTGGAGCTGTTCATCCGCCATAACTATACCCGGGACATCAACAATCCCCTGCTCCAGAAGGAACTCAACTATCATCCGAACTATTTGGCCAAAAGCATGCTGAAGGCCTATGGCATGACGCCTATGGCATATTTGCAAAACTACCGTGTCGAACAGTCCAAGCGCCTGCTTCTGCAGACCTCCTGGTCCGTTACCCGGATCGCCGAGGAGGTCGGGTTTCACCACGTCTCCCATTTCTCCTCATGCTTCTCCAAGAAAGAGGGGCTGTCCCCCTCCGGCTTCCGCAGTAAATTTATTCAGAAACGCTAGGTGGGGGGATAAGGAATAAAAAGGAAAATCTCGCGATGGATTTTTATGCAGAAGGACAGCATATCCTTTGTGATGCCCTGTAAAATTGCTCTCCTTGGCAGCTTCGTCCATGTTCGCATTAGCGGCTCATAACAAATCAGAAGTTATTGTACTTCGTTTTCAAATGCAAATTCCTTCCTTTTAGTGTTGTTATGATTCATTCGGCGGCTGTGGGGAGGAAAGCGGTTAGCCTAAGACTTATTCACACCCGTTCTATATCAGCTGGTCGTCACCAGATTGATCTTGCACTGTAATCATCGCGGCAAGTAGCCAGATTGTTGCGGAGCGGCGTATTCTACAGTTGCGAGTAAATTTGGAAAAAAGGCAAGAAAAGAAGATAACAAAAAACAGGTCAATCATGGTGGTATCTGACCATAATCAACCTGTTTTATGTATAGGCAGGTTATAAAAATCAAAGCATTTGATGTACGTACAACCGAAATTGGAGAAATTTTTATACGGGTATTACATGGGTTAAGTCTACTTGGAATCAGCCGCACGACTTATTCGGCACTGGGTGGGTTATGGATTTTAGATACATCTTAGCTAACCGAATTATGTAAAGTAGAGCATCACATACAATTTTCGAAAATCCATCTTCTGGCTTGTTCTTTATTTAAGGTTACCCGAATCACTTTGCTGGTTTGCATCGTATAGCCCCCTTTCTCTGTCATCAGTTCAATTTGTTAAGGGTCTGATTATACTGAACAAGTTGCCTAAAATCTGTAGCTTCACGCTCAAGTTTGTCTATGAGCTGCAAGGCTTGCTGGCGAGGCTGTCCGTCTTTCTACTCTGCTACTGCATTCCAATGCTCTGCCCGGTTCAATAGCTCTTGAATCTCTTATCTAACCAGAAAATCTGTACGTCCTGATCGCTGCAACTCTGCCGCCTGTCAACGTAATTCCCTTGCTTGCTTACAGTAACCACGAATTTCATCCATAAGTTGTTCATATGCTGTTTGTGTCTGAGCAATAAAACCCATCTTTTCTTCTATTGCCTGTGCTTGTTTTGCCATGTCATTCAGCTCCTTCGTTTATTTTCTGCATACAAAAAAGCTCATTCCTACTCATAAAACAAGTTGGAAAGAGCTTTGAAAGTTTATCAAGTGTTTGTTAATTGTTTAGTGTTTGGTTTGTTGGTTGTATTGTACGATCTTTTTGTTAGGGTTATAATCCCGAACTACATTTTTATATCTGTCACATTTGTTACTGGTTGAATGATGAGTTTATTCGGCATTGGGTAGCTTAGCAAAAAGAAAACCTAGAAAAGCCAAAACTAATCATGGTTTATTATAGAGCTATTTGTTGCACTGCACTTATTTGCCCAATTTTGTAAAATCCCCATACTTCTTCATCAGGTAATATTAGGTTCATCTTGCATGACATATAATGATGAATTCCTCATTACTGATCAGCCCCACAAAAACTAAGCTTACGACTCCAAATATCACCTGAACTAATTATTTTTCGAGAAATCCATAAATAGTCACATCGTTTCTTCCGAAGCTGACTTCACAAAACTCAGCAGGATAAAAATCATGGCCCACACTACACTTTATTAAGCGGTCCAGAATGTAATTTATCACTTCATCTTCCAATTCAAGAAATAAACTCGATGCAACATAGCTTAATTTATCCTGCTCGTTATTACATGAGATAATTAATACTTTTATTTTCTTATTATCAATATTTGTTATTCCTTCCAACTCAACATTTACCTGTACACCCTCCAAGGCAGACTGAAATGCTGCAATAAGATTATCTACACCATCGACATCAAATCTTATATGAAATGAATATTTTCCATTTCTATTTATACTTATCATAAAAAATTTCCCCTATTCAATTAATGGAGCATGTATATTTTTTATAACTTCAAACCTGTTATTTCTTGTTTGTAAAAATTCAAAATGGACATGCGGTGTATTCGGTACTGTAGGGTAACCCATTCCATGAGCTCCTTGATAGTCATCTGGTTTAACTCTAAACTGACGGGTTCCATCCAAACTTCTCCACTTCCCTGGACCAATTTTTATATGATCCTCTCCCAAAAACAGCCTTCTTTCAGCTGAAATATCTGATTTTTTAATTGGCCTTCTCCATTCCGAAAGATTGTCTACACGTCTTGCCGATCTATCCCTAAGCAAGATTTCTGACGCTCTATTAATAGATTGATATCCTTGTTTTTCTTGGAGGCGCCATTCATCCCTTGTCAAGGATCTTTCACCAGGCTGTGCTCTATATCCCCTGTTCTCGAGATCTTCACCCGTCCCCTTAGCAGCACCCTCCCTTTTCTCCAGATACTGTTCTATTGCTTTGATCACAGGCACTACAGTATCGAGATCTGAACTCGCTAATTTGTCGAGCGGTGTTTCCCCTATCTTTGTATGAAGTTTTTTAAGCTGAATGATAAGTGCGTCAACATCTATTCCAATATCCTCTATTTTAGACCTCTTTTTTCCAGACTCATGCTCCTTTAATTTCTCTATCCGAGTCTCAAATCCCTTTATGATTACTGCTAAGGTTTGTGGATCACTAGCCATCATCACCACATGCCCGGTGCCGCGCTTTTCTACCCAGAGCTTGTGGCTTTCTTTGCCGATTTTGAAATTGACCAGCAGGCCGGAGATGGCGTTCTTGAGCTTGCCGGCTCCGGCCACCGCAAGGTTAACTCCGGACTTCAACAGCCGCTTGCCGAAGGCTAACAGGCGGGAGTGAACGCCTCCCTTAACCGTGCCGAGAAAACCGCCGCCGTCTTCTTCTTTTTTGGCAGCACCTGCTTTTCCACCGGCTTTTTGCTCTTCTTTTTGGCCTGGGCTGTCTTTGCTGCCTCCTCCTGAGGTCCCGGCCAGATTTGCCAGCAGCTTCGTGCCGTTGCCGAAGACACTACCCGCCTGCGATTCAGCATCATCGACAAGAGACGTCGCTCCGCTGGTGGCCTCGTCGATCATTCCACCTACCTTTTCCACAGGTCCCTGAAGCGGCAGCATCAGGCCCTGGACCGGGCCGGACGCTGCGATCTTGTTGATCAGTTTGTCCGCGAAGGGAATATGCTGGCGAATCAGGTCAACCATCGATTGGCCTGCCACAGCTTCAATCCCCTTAAATACGGCTTTAATCAGTGCTGACGGCGGATTGGTGATGATAAAATTCAGTACCATATCCACGCCTTTGTTGGCCAGGACCGTCATGAGCTGGGCCGGTTTCCCGAGCAGCTGCACCTTTGCTTTAATCCCGCCAGCGGCTTCGGTTACCTTCTCCCGAATCCCCCTAAAAAAGCCTCCAGCTGCTTCCTTAAGCTTGCCGGCCCCCTCATTAAGGGCCTCAGCAGGATTCTTCACGACCTCCAGCGCCTGAACAGCACCGGCATATGCCATACTGAAAGGATTAAACCACGACTTGTCCGATATGTTGATAACCGGAAGAGCCTTGTTAATGGCCCCGGCAACCTTGCCCACAGTCTTTTGCAGAATCCCGAACACTCCCTCAAGGAGCTGCAGCACCTTCATCAGCCCTTTTTCCTGGCCTCCGCTTTTCGGAGCCTTGCCAGCGTCCTTGTCCTTCTCCTTATCGTCCTCCTGGCCCGTCTGCAGCGGCTGAAGTTCACCGAACAGCCCCTTGACCAGAAAACCGCCCATTCCCGACGGATTCAGGAACTGCTTCACATTCTGCACTTTGAAATTCCGCAAGGTGTTGACTACAGTCATGACCGAGTTCGCCTGGCGCAGAAGCTTAGGGAGTGTCGATGTCAGCCAGACTCCGATTTGAACCAAAATACTGCCTCCGCCTGTCGCAAAAGCGGCAGCAATTTCAGCAGAAATTTGTGCAATCTCCAGGAACTTGCCGAAATTCACTTTAAAGTCGCCGTTCAGGAATTTCCCGATTCCCGACAATATGCCGTTATACAGCGACTGGACACCGGCGAACAGCTTATCCACCGTTTTCCCCATGAAGTCCAGGGCGGTGCTGACCCCCTTTTTCAGGAGGCTCGCGGCAGTATTGACGGCTTGAACCGCCTTATTCACCGCACGGTCGATCCAGCCGTTGATCTTCTTGGCAATGCCCGGAAAACGGGCGAATATTTTATTGGCTAAACCCTTCAGCATGTTCCCGAAGCCTTTAATGGCGCTGACAATCAGCTTCCGGCCTGCTTCAATCAGCCCCACAACGGCTTGCTTGGCTTTATCAAAAATGGTTTTGACTGCCTTCCGCAGCTGGGTGAAGAGGAAGTTCATGCCTTTTTGGATGGCTTCCCCGACCTGCCTTCCTTTTTCCTTGATCCATTCCCAAGGGTTTTTAGCTTTTTTCTTTGTTTGCTCGCCTTCGTTTTCACCTTCCTTTTGCTTCTCCTCTGCCTGGGTCTTCGTGGTCTTATATTCCTGCCGGGATTCGCTTTCGGCTTCGGACAGCTTTTTCTTGACCTCGCCTTCCTTCTCAGCCTTGATCCCGCTAATCTCCTTGTTCTTCTCTGCTGCGGCTGTACCCGCTTCACGGTCAAACTCCCCGCTGGTAGCCTTGATCTCTTCCTGCCACTGGCTCCGGTACCCCGTGACCTCATCTTTGGCTGCAGCCTGTTCGCTTCGCTGCTTCTCTGAAGCTTCAGTTTTCAGCCGTTCCACTTCGGCCTTTGTATCCCTTTTGGCAGTTGTGAGTCCGCTGTCAAACGGCTCCTTCCCTTTCTGAAACTCCGCCTGGCTATTCTCCATGTAGGTCTGAAGCGGGCCCTCCAGGTGAGGGTTGAGGTAGCCGGCAACATCGGGCGGGATCACACCAGTGGATTTTAATTGAAAAGCTGGCGGAGCCACGGAGCGGATTGCATGCCCGGATTTGAGGATGGCATCGTCCGGCTTGGGCAGGATCCGGGCCTCTCCGAAATCCTGCCGGGTCTGCTCCAGCTCGGAATCCTGTACAGTCTGCATATGCTGCGCGGCCTCTGCCTGATAGCTCTCCACCTGAGAGGGGTCCGCTTCACCCGTCAGACCAATCTCCGGCGGATTTGCTGCATACCGGCTTGCTTCCGCCATAATCTGGTCAGGATCTGCCTCCTCCGGGCTTTGAGGGAAGCTGGCCATCCCTGCCGAGGTATCCCCGCCTTTTTTCCCGCTCTGAAAAGCGGGCAGCTCTGAAGCGGGCACCGGACCGGCCGCTGCCCGCTTCGCAGAATCAGCAGCTTCAGTATCCTTGCCGGGTGCGATTCCGGTCGGTGCCGGAATTGCAGGCAGCGCCTTCTCGGCCTGCTGCCGTTGCTGCTCTAGCGCTCCCCCCGAGACATTCACCGCTTGAGTGTAAGCCTCCACGATTTCTGACGGAGCAATGCTGCCGAGCTGCCGGATCACACTGCCCGGATTATCGCCTTTAATATTTACAACAGGAGCTTTTGCTGGTGCCTTTCTGGCTTGCAGCGGCAGGTTAGCGGACAACGGACCAGAAGCAGCAGACTTAGGCCGGGCCAGAGCTGGCTTGGCTGAGGTCTTTCCATCCGGCTTGGTTTCTTGCTTCGCACCTGACCTGGCTTCCGCATTTGCTCCTGCTTTGCCTTCTGGCTTACCACCTGACTTGGCCTCCGCCTGAGCTTCCAATTTACCTTCTAACTTGGCATCTGCGGTTGCCTCCGCTTTTCTTTCCACCTGAGCTTCTACTTTAGCCATCGCAGGCTTGCCCTCAGACTTTTGTTCCCGCCCGGTTCCGGGTTGAGATGCTTTTCTGGTGGCATGGATTACCTGAACTGCAGCCGGTTTATCTGTGAGTGGCGATAGCTTACCTTCAACACCCTTTTTAAATTCTGTTGCATCCCTGTTGTCTTTTTCAGTTTTTGGACTGGTCTTTTCAGCCTTCTCAGGCTTTTCAGGCTTTGCAGCTTGTGCTGAAACAGGCTGGGCCGAAACCTCTGACTGATGTGTTGACGGTGAGGCTTGCGGTATTGAAGAGTCGCGTGAAGCGGCAGATAAGTTCTGAGATTCTTTCGGTGTTGTATCCGAGGTTGTGTCCGCCCGCTCTGCCTTTCCCTTGTTCCGCTTGCCTTGGTCAAGCAGCATAAGAGCGCTCCGGAGGCCAATGGCACCCGTGAGCATAGCGAACTCACCGTAAGTTACCGTTTCCGGGGCCGTTAAGAGGCGGTTAGTTAGCCGCTTGAGCTCAAGCGGTGTCCGCAACTGTGGCTTAAGAGCCGCTTTGTCTGCGAGCGGGGCTTGTGCAGAACTCTTTTTAGTCTCAGCCTGTTGCTCCGCCGGCTTGTGTACAGCAATCTTGCTTGGCATAGAGGGTCACTCCCTGAATATTCCATATACAAGTAATGGTAATTTCAGGAGCTGATTCACAGCCTCTTTTATAAATTTTCTTAATAAAAAACGGATACACCGTCCTTCACTGGACAATGTAACCGTTTTAGACTTCAGCTCTTAACTTATCAAAGAAGCCGCTATAAATGATATTTACGGATAAAATAAGACGGTGTGCAGCTCCAGGCATGACAATAGCTGTTGATCAAGTGGCTTCCGTATGGGGAGAAGTTTTTGTCCTCGGGGTCATACAGCTCCCAGAAGGTATCCGCTCCGTCTTTGATCATCTGGCCCCAATATTTTTTGATTTCCAGCGCTGCTCTTTCCCGCTCACCAACCTGGATCAAGGCTTCAATCAAGTGATGCATCATATAAGGCGTGGTCAAGGATAAACCGGGTTTCTCCTCAAGCAGACGCACAAGCAGCTCTTTGCCGTTTGCTTCATCCAATACGCCAGCTAATATCATCCAGATTTGCGAGGCCCAGGAGATTTGCTGCTGCTCTCCGCTCACGAAGAAGCGCAGTTCATCGTTCCACAGAAATTGCAATGCTGCCGCTGTAAGCTGTTCAATTCTGATCTTAAGGAACTCTTGATTGTGATCCTCCAGTATAACCGCAAGCTGCAATGCCGACTTCATATTATAGATTAGAATCGCCTGGGCGGAGGCTACTTTGCTGAGCTGATCCTTCCAATCAATAAATGCCCACCACGACTCATCGTCTTGTACGATATCGTGCGCATTAAGCCGTTCCAGCGACAATTCGATTTGCCGTAATGCAGTGGGCCACAGCTCACGAAGCGTATCCATATCCTGCGTGGCTTCGTAATAGTCACTTAGCGTAGCAACGAAAAAGAGTGAATAGTCGAACAGATAGGTATCATCGGGAATGACCACCGGCTTCATGAACAGGTTAGCTGAAATCAGCCCTTTATCTGTTGGATAAGCGGCAAAAAGATACAGGCAGCGTTTGACCAAATCGTAATTTCTGAACGTTTCGTAATTGGCGAGCGCCTGCAGCCGCAAATCACCAAGCCAAAGTCTGCGGTCCCGCTTCGGACCATCTTCAAAAACCTCCTGCATACAGTCCTCCAAGGTTTTGATGCTGACTTCATCAATCAACCCAAGCTCCTCGTCAGAATGCTCTAGCGGAGCAAGCCGCTCGCGCGAGGCCGATGTAACGGTTGTACAGTAGACATCATCGAAGATCACCTTATACTTCACGGAGGTGTCGATTACCTGAAGCTTCAGATACCTGAAGCTATACCGGCGTTCCATATGCAGTGTGTGAGGCAGCACATCCAGGTGATAGGTTTCCTCCTGCAGCCAGGAACGGCTTAACCAGCCATTGTATTCAGCAAAGGCTTCCCCCATTTCAACCGGCATTTCTCCCAGGGTTATCTTTACATAGAGAGGTGCATCGGGCGGACTTCCGTCCGGCTCAATATGAAACGACAGCTTGCCTACCAAATGTTTGCCGAAATCAAGAATCACCTCATCCCCTTTCCCAAGGACAAGTGTCTGCAACTCATCTGCCGGCCCTACAACCTCCGTTCTCCATCCATGAACAGCTTCTTCATCGGCTATAACTTTAATCAAATGCTGCGGACGGCAGACCTCATGGAATAATTCAGGAATAAGCACCTCTGCCGCCTGAGCAAAAGCTTCATTCTTCTTGATCCTCACTGCTGCCTGCTGTTGAATGGCTTGGGACATCTTCCAGCCTCCTCGTCATTAAGATTCATCACTAAACAGATCAACCCTTTACTGAACCGACGGTAAGCCCGCCCACGAAATATTTCTGCATGAAGGTAAATGCGATGAGCAGCGGCAGTGCGCACAGGAAGCAGGCGGCGAACAGCACGTTCCATTGCGTAGGGTTCTGCTGGTCGCCCATGAAACCGAGCATAGCCAGCGGCAGCGGTGATTGCGAAGCTTTGGTAATGAAGATCATATTGAAAAAGTAATCATTCCAGATCCATACCCCCTGCGTGATAATTACGGATACGGTAACTGGGATCAGGAGTGGAAACACAACTCTCCAGAACCGGTAGAATAGTCCGGCCCCGTCGATATGTGCGGCCTCTTCTACTTCCTCCGGCACTCCGCTGCGGATAAAGCCGGTATACAGGAAGGTGGAGAAAGGCAGACTGCACGTAATGAACATGAGGATCGGCGTATATTGCGTGCTCGGAATATGCAAGCTGTTCAGCATTTGCACAATCGGAATCAATACCATTTGACCGGGAACAACAAGTCCTGAAAGAAAGAACAGATAGAGAAACTGACTGGTTCTGCTCTTAATACGCGCCATAGGATAGGCAGCCATCGAAGCAATGAACACTACGACAATTACAGAAATGCCGGTCAGGACCAGACTGTTCATAAAAGCCTGCGGGAAATGCATCCGTTCAAATGCGGTCCGGTAACTGGACAGTGAGAACTCATTGAACAAATTGACCGGATTGCTCATATTATCCGGGGAACGCAGCGAGGTGGACAACGCAATCACCAAAGGAATTAAATTGAGTACCATTACGGCGATGACAAGCAGTTGAACCAGCGCCTTTTTCCCCAGGCTCCGGCCGCTTAGCCGTTTGATCTCTTCCCGCTTCGGATCAGATGCAAACATCTTTTTGGTCATTGACGTCATGCCGACACCTCCCGTTTGTTCATATTGAGCACGAAGATTCCTGTGATGATCATAATAAACAAGAAGGACAGGATGCCGAGTGCAGAGGCTTTGCCGAACATTTGCTCCGTGAAGGCCATTTTGTAAATTGAGAAAATCAAGGTGTTAGTCGAAGTTCCGGGACCGCCGCTGGTCATAATGAACGGGAAGTCAAAGGCCTTCAGCCCATTGATTAAGCTCAGTGTAATATTGATGGTCACCGAAGTGGCAAGCAGCGGTAGCTTGATATTTTTCAATAGCCGCCACGGACCACAGCCATCCATTTCCCCTGCTTCCAGCAAGTCCTTGGGAACGGTCTGCAGACCGGCCAGAAAGATAATCATCGTAGTGCCGATATTTTTCCAGATTTCCACAAAGATAATTGAGTACAGAGCGGTGGAATAATTACCGAGAAAATTGAGGTTGTCCGTGTTAATTCCTATCTTGGACAAGAGGGTGACAATCATCCCGGAATCGGGCATATAGACATAACTCCAGATAAAACCAACGACAATTGCACTGAACAAGGTAGGGATATAAGAGATGGACCGATAGAAGCCTTTACCGCGGATATTCATATTCAGCAGCAATGCAAGACCTAATCCAATCAAGTTGCCTAGACCTACACTAATTACGGTATACAGCACAGTGTGCCAGAGTGAAGTGCCGAGCGTTCCGCTTGCGAACAAGTCTCTGAAATTGTCCAAGCCAATATAGCTGAAATCCGGGGAGAACCCGTTATAGTCGGTAACACTGTATTGAAACAGCTTCAGAATCGGAAAGATCCAGAAGATCAGGTAAAAGGCCAAAGCGGGGAGCGCAAAATAGTACATCGTTTTTTTCATTACAGTCCGGTTCATTTCTCTCATTCCTTTCTATCCTGGCACACCGGCCATTTCCATTTCAAATGACCGGTGTATCTGCTATCTACTGTTTGCTTTTTGCCAATTCCTGATATTTCTTATCCATGGCCGCAGTTACTTCTTCCGCTGTTGTCTTCTGTCCGCCGATAATGTTGGCAAACTTTGCTTCCATTTCTTCAGCTACACCGGTCATCCACATCTGATTCGGGAAATAAATAGAGTTTCCGTTATTGTTATAGTCGTCGAACACGGTTTTGAACAGCTCGTGATTGAGTGGAACATCCTTGTATACACTGATGGAAGTATTGGAGTCCACCCAGCTCTTGAACAGGTCGGATTGACCATCGAACCAGTAATTCAAGATTTCTTTGGCGAGAGCTATATTCTCCGATTTGGCATTGATGGCATAACCGGCAGATGTAGCTGCAGCAATATAAGTTGGTTTGCCGGCATCGTTAGCCGGAAGGGCGAAGAATCCGCGTGTAAATTCAGATGCGCCTTTAGCCGTCAGTGTCGGATAATCCCAGGTTCCGTCAAATACCATCGCAGCTTTGCCGTCAATAAAATTCTGGGCGGCTTGAGCGCTTCCGAGCCCCAGGGAGTTCTTAATGACATATCCCTTATCATAAAGCTCCTTGAACATGGAGACTGTCTTTACCCATTTAGGATCATTCAGTGAAGTCTCTCCGGTTTGCAGCTTGGTGTCAAATTCTTTGTCATCCGGGTATACCGTATTCGCCGCAATCTGATACATCCCGAATTGAATAAAGAAAGGGTCTTTATCCCCAAGGACGATTGGTGTAATCCCCGCATCCTTCAGCTTCTGGCAGGCTTCGAGGAAGGATGGCCAATCCTTGGGCTGCTCGGTAATTCCCGCCTGCTTGAACAACTCCTGATTATAGTAGACCCCGAGCATATCCATCCCTGCTGGAATCGCATACTGTTTTCCCTCATAAGCCATGTCTTCCTTCGCGCCTTTGCTGATATTGCCTAAAAAGCTCAGATCAGACAAATCTGCGGCAAAACCCGCTTTTGCCATATCATTCACAGCGAGCGAAGCATTTCTGGGGAATACCAGGAAAATATCGGGTCCCTGCCCTGCCGCCAGCTTCGTACGGACTGAGGTAATGTACTGTTCATCAGGATATTTAGACGTTTCAAGCGTAACATTCGGGAATTTCTCCTTGACCAGCTTAGGAAGAATATCCAATACGAAGTCCTGGCCATCGGGCGCCTTAGTTCCTGACATCATCAAGGTAATGGTTACCGGTTTTGTGCTGGAACCGCCTGAATCCGCCGCGTTGCCATTGGATGCAGCCTGCTCGTTGTTAGAGCTGGAACCGCAGCCGCCAAGAAGTGACGCAGACAAGATCAGTGCGGTAATACCGGCCCAAAGTGATTTTTTAGCTTTCATGAAATGAATCCCCTCTTTCGTTTGTGTTATGCGCTTTCTGTTTACGCTTTCATTTTACTATCATAGGCGGTATACTTACTTTGGTCATTTGAGTGCACTATCTTTGGATTGAAAGGAAGACCTGAAATGAGATTCTTTAATATTAAAACCAAACTGTTTCTGGTACTGCTTGCAGTTTCTGTTGTCCCGATTATTGTTATCGCTTTCAGCTCTTACCGGAGCTATACCAAGCTGGTGAATAAGCAAACCTCCTTGGTGGCATCGACCACTATCGGAAATGCGGTTGAGAGCATTGAAGCTGTTCTGCAAAATATTGAGCGGATCTCGATCACCTTCCAGCAGCAATCCTCCAGCTCAACGGAATATAGAACGGTTAGTGATGAATTAAAGCAGCTTCAGACGACAAATGACTCTTTCGAAATCTACACAATCCGCAACAAGCTGAAGCTGATTTTTCAGAATGTGCTGCTGGGTTACGACTATATCAATGGCATCTATCTTTTTACACCGGATGGTAAATTTATCAGCTATGGCTCGGCAAGTGACCTTAAGGCGGATTACAATCCACTGCAGGACAGTTGGTATCAGAAGACACTAGCCAAACATGGGGAGCTCTACATCGGGGATAACAAAATCAAATCTTACTTCATCAATCCCAAACCCTCCATTTCCTTCTCGCGTGCGGTTTACGATATCAATACAGGGCAATTTCTCGGCGTCTTCATGCTCGATTGCAGTCTGGATATTTTCAGCGGCCTCAACCGCAACCTGGCAACCAACCTGTCCAATATTTATCTGGTAAATGAAGACGGAACCCTGCTCTTTGAAGGCTCCCGGAATCCTGAAGGTTCCACGCTGCCTGCCGAACTTTGGACAAAGGCACGGACTATGCTCGGCGACCAGGCGGAATTTTATAATTCTGACTATATAACGGTTATCCGCGCCTTCCCCAGCAACGGCTGGAAAGTCATTGCCAATCTTTCGACATCCAAGCTGTATAAGGAATACGGGATCTCCCAGAAGCTGATTATTTACATTTCCGCGACCTGCGGTGTGCTCTTCGTGATCCTCTCCATTATTCTGTCCGTGTGGATTACGCGGCCGATTATCGAGCTTAGCCGGACCATGCGCAAAAATAAATCGCAAAAATTTATTCCCGCCAAGGCCAAATACAAACGGAATGATGAAATTGGCATTCTGTACACGGAATATGACAAAATGATGCGGGACATCGACCTGTACATCCGGGAAAGCTACCAGAACCGCATTCTGACCCTGGATTCCCAGATGAAGGCGCTGGAGGCGCAGATCAATTCACATTTTTTGTACAACACGCTAGAGTCCATTAACAGTATTGCCGAAATTGAGGAAGTCGAAAGCATCGGGATCATGACGAAAGCGCTAGGCGATATGTTCCGGTACAGTATCAAGACAGAAAGCGAGCGGGTCCCGGCCTCTGAAGAATTGCAGCATGTCGATAACTATATGGCAATCCAGCAAATCCGGTACGGAGACAAAATCTCTTTTTACAAGGCGATTGACGGGCAGGTGCAAGGCAGTAAAATTCTGAAGCTGATTCTGCAGCCGCTGGTGGAGAACGCGCTCTATCACGGACTTGAAAATAAAAAAGGCAAAGGCAGCATTACCGTCAACGGCTGTAGAGAAGAAAACAATCTGGTATTTGAAATTATCGACGACGGCATCGGCATGACGGCAGCCCAAGTTGCTGAGATTCAAGCCATGCTGGCTGAGTCCCCGGAATTTAGCGGTTTTGGACAACGAAATAAACGGAGCATCGGGATTAAAAATGTTCATTCACGGATTGTGCTGTACTACGGCCCGGAATATGGGCTTACCTTTGAGAGTCAGGAAGGCACTGGCACTACCGTAAGAATTACCATCCCGGCAAACTAACGAAAAGGAAAGATGTTAATGCATACTTTTATTGTGATCGACGATGAATACCTCGTTCGAAAAGGGTTAATCAAGAAGATTCAGTCCTTTGAACAGGAGCTCATCCTGCTCGGAGAGGCCGAGAACGGGGAGGATGCACTGGAGTTAATCGAGCAGGCCGATCCAGATCTGATCCTGACGGATATGCGGATGCCGGTGATGGACGGTAAATCCCTGCTGCGGGTCATGCAGGAGAGATACCCTGCTAAGAAGATAATTGTTATCAGCGGGCATTCCGATTTCGAATACATGCAGGAGGCGATCTCCGCCAGAGTTGTCAGCTATGTGCTCAAGCCGTTCAGCCGCGAAGAAATCCATCAGGCACTGCGGAAAGCCATAGATTCGTTGGCAATTGAACGTTCTACCCGGCAGCAGGCCGCATTATCCAAAAGCGAAAATGAAGCCATCATTCATCAGTTGGATCAGCAAAAGCTGCTGCATCTTATCCTGGATGATCATACAGGCAAAGCCCTATCCTTTCAGTCCGAGCAGATGAACCGGTTTGCGGCAGCAAGTTACTACGTTCTTCTGACTGTATATAGTTCCGCGCAGTTAGATTTGAATCTATTTGAAGGTGGCCTTCAAGATAATTACATTTCAGTCCCGCACCCTGTGAACGAACATCTGGTATTCGTGGTATTCGCTTCTTATGAGCGGGTTACTTATAAAGGAATAGACACCAGCTTCGCGCTTCATTCCGCTAATCAATTTCTCGAAAGGCTGTCCTCCATTCCCTATAATAAAGTATTTGCGGGACTCAGTACCGCTAAGTCCAATATGGGGGAGTTGAACCAGGCGCAGAAGGAATGCTTAAGCGCGATGAATAGAAAGGGGGTCATGGATTTTGGCTCCGTGTTTGTATACAACAACGAGGAGTGGCCTTCGGAAATGCCTTTGTGGAATAAAATCGGGGATTTGATGTTCTATTTGGAAGCCGGGTACGCCTCTAAGGTTAACGAAAGTGTTGTCGATTTCTTTACTTTTTATATGCAGCTGCCGAGTGCCACACTGTCCCAGCTCAAGCACCAATGCCGGCAGCTGGCTGCGGAAATCAAACAATTGCTCGGACTACGCCTGCCGGATACTGCCTATCAAGCGACCTCTTCCAGCATGGAGGCTCTACTAAATACGTCATTTGACCCAGAGGAAATCCGGCAGTATTTCATGACTGTACTGCCGGATCTGGCAGAGCTGCTTAAAGACAGCACCCCTTATTCTTCACCCCATGTGATTGATAACGTGAAGGTGTATATTCATAAGAACTATTTACAGGATCTGACCCTGGAGAGAGTCTCCTCCTTATTTTTTATGAACTCCAGCTATTTAAGCTTCTTATTCAAGGAGAAGACCGGTGAGAACTTCACGGATTTCATTAACAAGCTGAGAATTGAACATGCCAAAATCCTGTTAAAAACTACGAATGACAAAGTATATATCATTGCAGGCGCGCTTGGTTTTGACAATGAGAAATATTTCTTCCGCCTGTTCAAAAAAAGCACCGGACTCACACCGGAAGCTTACCGGAATCAGCCTTGAGCCGCCCTACAGCTCCTTGTATTCAAAATAATCAAAATCAGCAAAGTGACAGGAGCCGCTTAGGTCCTGGGCACACATCCCGATGAAGGTACCTGTAAACCTGATATAAGCCGGAAAATCATCGGATAAATGATAGATTTCCATACTCTGGCCTATCTTCTCCCAGCTTGTATCACCGATACAGTAATAGAACTGTGCAAATTCCCGGTTGATGACTACTTTTAGACGGCAGTCTGTTGCAGCTGGCAGTGGAACCTGATCAAACATCGAATCCTCGTACACGCCGTCTATGGAACGAACGATTCCCAGACATTTGCCTAATTGTTCATCATGCGTAATCCGCAAATACACGTAATCCTTCGTATCATAATAGACAATCAGACCGGCCATCTGCTGAAAATGCTCCGGCTCGAACTCAAGGCAAGTTTCAGCACTGCAGCAGAAAGCCTGCTGGCGCAGGGCGACCAGGCTCTGGCGATGCAGGGAGCTCATGGACTCTCTTCCTCTCAAGCGCAAGTAGCCGGGCCGCTCCTGCAGGGAAAGCCAGGACTCATCGGCAGGAACACGCAAGGTGCTCCAGCGGACATCTAGCTCCGGGGCGTCAAAATCATCTCTCTCCGCTGGCGCGGGAAAGGGATGCGCAGGCATATCCGGGCCTTCTACCGTGAGCAAAGGCTGGTTCCCTCCACCGTAAAGAGCCAGCCAGCCATCCGCTGTGAAGGTGCACCGCTGAATCGCTGTCTCTCTGCCCAGATTGCAGTATTTATCCTTCACGGGCCGGCCGCACAGATGGACCAAATACCATTCATCTGTATGCGTGTGAACGAGACAGGCATGCCCTGCCTTTTGCAGCTCTAATCCCCTGTCACCGGCTGATGTCAGCAACGGATTGTCAGGAGCGGTTTCATAAGGTCCTTCGATGTGCCGCGCCCGCGCTACGGTCACCGCATGGTTATACTGGGTGCCTCCCTCAGCCGTAATGAGATAATACCAGCCGTCTTTCCGGTACAGATGAGGCCCTTCCGTAAGTCCGAGAGCTGTACCTTTATAGATGGACAGCACTGGGCCGGTCAGCTTTTTCAGCTCTGGCGAGTATTCCTGCAGGACAATTCCGGAAAAGCTGTTGTTCCCGGTCCGATGATCCCACCGCATATTGACCAGCCATTTACGCCCGTCCGCATCGTGAAACAGGGAGGGATCAAATCCGCTGCTGTTCAAATAGACAGGCTCTGACCAAGGTCCTTCGATACTGGGGGCAGTTACTACATAATTGGGGGTGTCCTTGAACGCTCCTTGTCTGCTCTTGACATCGGTATACACCAGATAAAATATCCCTGCGTCGTAGCTAAGGCAAGGAGCCCAGATTCCGCCGGAGTCGGGATCGCCCTCCATATTGAGCTGCGAGCTGCGGGTCAGCACATGCGTAAGCAGCCTCCAGTTCACAAGATCACGGGAATGATGAATCCGCACTCCGGGAAACCACTCAAATGTAGATGTGGCAATATAATAATCCTCTCCCACTCTGCAAATAGACGGGTCTGGATGAAACCCGCGTAGAATAGGATTCTGAATCAGACTTCTGCTCATGATCTCCACCCCAATGCCTGCTGTCCCGCTTCTAGGACAGCAATAATTTTATCAACATCGTAGACACAGCCTTGCCAGGTTCCGCCACTGGCCGCTTGCAGCGCTGCCCACAGCCGGGTATCGTCCGGCAAGCCCGGATCAACGGCCAGGGACGGGTGCGGAGTGCGGGAGGCCAGGATTCTGTCTCCCACCTCCCGCGATTCAGGCTGTTCACCCTCACCAACCAGATTCACGCTTCCTTCAAGCCTGACCGTATCAACGAGCACTTCAACCCAATCATTATCCCGCAGTCTGCCGAGCGGTCCCCCGGCCAGCGCTTCAGGTCCCATATGGCCGATGCAGGCACCGGTAGACACACCGGAGAAGCGTGCATCGGTGATCAGGGTAACATGCTTCCCAAAGGGCAAATGCTTCAGTGCGGACGTCAATTGGTACGTCTCTTCCATTCCTGTTCCGCTGGGGCCGCGTCCGATGACGGCAAGAATATCCCCTGCATGGATGAGACCGTCCTTAATGCTTCTGATCGCATCCTTTTCCGCAGTAAAAACCTTCACTCTCCCCACATGACGGTAGATGCCTTCGCCGCTTAGAACCGCCGGATCAATCGCCGCTGATTTGATCACCGCGCCTTCCGGGCATAGATTGCCGGTTGGAAACGTCATTGTGGAAGCAAGGCCGCGCTGCTTGGCGTCCTGTGGACTCATGATAACGGTATCGGGATCAATGCCATCTGCCTCTCTCAAGCGATTGCGCATTTCCGTCCGTCTCTGTGAGGTCTCCCACCAGTCGAGGTTTTCTCCCAGTGTCTTCCCTGTTACCGTCAGCACAGAATCGTCAATTAGCCCCAGCCGCCGCAGATGCAGCATAACCTCAGGAACTCCACCGGCAAGAAAAACACGGATGGTCGGATGCGGAACGGGTCCGTTAGGAAGCACACTAACAAGACGCGGCACCTTACGGTTCACCCGGTTCCAATCTTCAACCGTTGGAATCCGGAGCCCTGCGGCATGTGCAATTGCCGGCAGATGGAGCAGCAGATTGGTAGAACCTCCAAATGCCGCATGAACCACCATGGCATTGGCTATCGCCTGATCCGTAACAATATCCCTCATGACGATTCCGCTCTGATCCATATGCCGCAGAGCGCGGACGGATTGACGGCCTATATTCATCCACACGGGCTGTCCTGAGGGGGCCAGCGCGGAATGGGGAACCGCCATCCCGAGCGCCTCGGCAATGACCTGGGCCGTTGCGGCGGTCCCCAGGAATTGGCATCCCCCTCCCGGAGTGGCACAGGCACGGCAGCCCAGCTCTGCGGCTTCTTCCAGAGACAGCTCTCCGTTACTGAATCTTGCGCCGATGCTTTGCACTTTACCTGCATCCTCTCCCTGGACCGGAGGAAGAGAAACGCCCCCGGGCACAATAACCCCTGGAAGATCACGCATTCCTGCCAGCGCGAGCATCATTGCAGGCAGCCCTTTATCGCAGGTGGCTACACCCAGCACTCCTTTACGCGTTGGCAGAGAACGGATTAACCGGCGCAGCACCGTGGCCGCATCATTCCGGTACGGGAGAGAGTCGAACATGCCCGGCGTTCCCTGGGAGCGGCCATCGCAGGGATCACTGACATAACCGGCGAACGGGATGCCCTGGCTCGCAGTAATTTCCCGGGCGATTTCTTCCATCATCACCCCAATCTCCCAGTGGCCTGTATGATAACCAAGGGCCAGCGGACTGCCGTCCTCCTTCCGAATTCCCCCCATCGTTCCCAAGATGAGGTATTGAGGCAGATTCAAGAGGAGCGGGTTCCAGCCCATTCCGGCATTCTGGGTCATTCCGAATATTTCACCGCTTGGCGCGCTGCGCAGCACCTCACCTGTAATGGGGAGGCTTCCCGAAGGCCCTTTTGCAGCCGTATGTACAGGAGCAGATGTATCCGCAGCTTCCCGCATGATCTCTTGCAAGCTCATTTCCACACTGAACCCTTCTTTCTTTAAGAAGATAATTTCTTGGCAAGGCGAACAACTTCCGTTACCGCAGACTCCTGTTTGTCGGCATAAGCATGCTGCAGCATCGAGGTGCTCACTGACGCAACAGCATTCCCGGAAGCATCAAGAACCGGTGCGGCGACACAGCAGATTCCTTGAATAACCTCCTCATGGTCCACTGCGTACCCGTCCTTGCGGATAACAGCCAATACAGCCAGGAATTCATTCCAATCTGTAACCGTACGTGCAGTGACCGGGGATAAGGTTCTGTCCGGGTAACGTCTTTCCAGCTCTTCCAAAGGAAGCAGGGCGAGCATCATCTTCCCCATCGCTGTCGCATGTGCCGGGAACCGCATCCCCGGGCTGGACTCTAATTTTACGAGCGAGGCACCTTCCTGCTTGGCTAAATACAGGATTTCGCTCCGGTCCAGAACCGATAACTGAAAGGTCTCACCGACGTTCTTGGCGCTCTCCGAAGCAAGCTTCAGAAAATGCTCCACCAGATTAGTGTTCTGCTTACGGGATTCATTAAAAACCGTATTGTAATAAGAGACCCCTGCGCCAAGCGCATATGCTTCACTCTCATCCTTCTTCACCCAGGCCAATGCTTCCATCGTGCGCAGAAGAGAAAACATCGAGCTTTTATTGATGCCTGTCGCCTCACACAGATCCATCAGCTTGTACTCTCCGGGCTTCTTGGAAATTGCCGTAAGAATCAAATCCGCCCTTTCCAGAGCGGGAACCCAATATTTTCGGTCCAAACCTCAATCTCCTCTCCTAAAAAATATTTGATTAAGCGTTTCTAGTTCAATATAATAATCTCATGTTTATAATAACAAACCAGGAGGCAAAAATAAAATGAATCTTATTCATGCAAATGCAGGCATTATTCCCCCTGTACCGACCATTTTGAATGAAAAAGGAAAACTTGACCGCACTGGAATGAAGACGCTGATCGACAGCTTGATTAAGAATGGCGTACATGGTCTCTTCTTCCTGGGAACAGCCGGGGAGTTCAGCCAGTTCAGCGCAGAGGAGCGGGAGGAAATTGCGGAGTTTTGCATAGATAGTACGGACGGACGCCTTCCGGTCTGGATTGGAACGGGCAGCAACACTACCTTCGAAGCGATCCGCCTTACTCAGCATGCTGCCAGAAGCGGCGCCACCGGCGTTGTCGTGATCAATCCCTACTACTGCAAGCTGAGTGAGGAAACCTTGTTCTCGCATTACTCCGCCATTGCCGAAGCGTCCGATCTCCCCCTGATGCTGTACAACTTTCCTGCGCTTACCGGTCAGGATTTGAGTCCTGCTTTTGTCAGCCGCCTCGCGGCACGTTATTCCCAGGTGATCGGAATCAAGGAAACGGTGGATCAATTGAGCCATATCCGCCAGATGGTCATGCAGGTAAAAGAGGTCAATCCGGCGTTCGCTGTGTTCTGCGGATTTGATGAATATTTATTGCCCACCCTTGCGGCAGGGGGAGCCGGAGCCATCGCAGCCAGCGCCAATTTTGCCCCGCAGCTTATGCTCGGCGTGTATAGCAGCTTCCAGAATAACGATTGTGCAGAGATGCTTGAATATCACCGGAAGATTATTGAGATCCCGCCGCTATACAGTCTGGATGAGCCCTTTATCTCCTCGATCAAAGAAGCCGTGCGTTTGTCAGGTATTCCTGTCCCTACCTTCAGTCTTTCTCCATCAAGCCTTTGGAGTGAGGAAAAGGAGGAACGATTGAAACGAATCTTCAACAGAGCCGGTATTCCAATAGTCTGATTTAACCAATCCTTATCTTACAAAAAAAACAGGTGAAGCACGCCGTATAAGCGTACCTCACCTGTGTTGCTACCAATTTGCCGACATGCCATCTTCCATTTCCGGAGAAGATACACTGCCCGCCGTGGCAATATCCGCTTGCAAGGATCCGTTTTCTTGGCACTCCATGCTGTGGTTGAACAAGGCCGGAGAGCAGCAGAGCTACCTGTCCATCCGACCGCTCCCGATTCAATCCGCAGTGACCTCTGTAGTGACCTCCATAGTGGCTTCCGTAGTAGCTTCCGTAGCGTTGCTGGTTGCTCCGCTTAAATATTGTTTCAGCCACTTGAGTGCCGGGCGTTCTGTCCCATTAGAGTTCAATAAGTGTGTATTGGTCTCCCATGTTTGTCCTTGAATGTAGCCCCAGAGCGTCACGCCCTTGACCGAAGGATGCTGCCATAGGACCGGGAATTTCTGTTGGTATCTGGCTAGCTGGGTATTGTCATCACCGGTCATATCCAGCTCAGATACATAGATTGGCAATCCCGTAGCAGCAAGCTTGCCTAATACCGTATTCATCGTAGACGTGCTCACGTTGTCCATGCCGAAATAATGGCATTGAATGCCGATACCGTCGATCAGCCCCCGGTTTTTCAGCAGATTGATAATGGTCACATATCTGTCAGTCAGCGAAGGATCGTTAATGATTCCATATTCGTTAATGAGCAGCTTGGAATTCGGAAATGCTTGTCTCGCCTGCTGGAAGGACCAGATCACCCAGTCCCAACCGGTTGAACCATCACCGCCGATGGCATTCCGATACGAGGGTTTCGCATGCAAGGGTTCGTTTACTACATCTACGTAAGCGGAATTACCGTATCTCTGACCCGCAGCCTGAATCCACTGAGTGACCTCTGCCTTCTGGTCAGCAGCGGACAGCGAGGAGACCCATGTCGGTTCCTGGTTTCCCCATACCAGCGTATGGAATTTGAAAGGCATTCTGTTGTTGTTCGCATAATTGTAGGCCATATCCGCCTGGCCCCAGTTCATAGAGTTGCGTGTACCTTCTACCGAACCCCATTTTGTAGAATTCTCGGGTGTAACCTGATTCCAATAGGTTGAGAAGCTGGATGGAATGCTGCCTGCAATCACATTTCCCAGAAATTTCCCTCCATTTACCAGTGCGGCATTCGCGTTCCCCACAAAAGTAGAGGTGAGCAGCGAACCAGCTAAGACTAAGGTCCCGACGAGCTTTAATAAGTTTACCTTTTTCAAAAGTTCTCCTCCTTTAAATATACTTGTCCTATTTTTTGATCAACAACGCCACTAGTAAAAGCGCTTACATTTACAATTATAATAACTTTTGCTTTTTTATCCATATACAAATTAAAGAACAAACCTGGAAAATATTAGATGTTGAATACTGCATAATAACCGTAAACTCCCTATCCGAACACAAGAACCTTCAAATCCCTTGTGAAAGCGGACTTGAAGGCTCTTGTTTTTCACAGAAAGGTTGCGGGAAAGCTTTTTTCCACTTTTGTACTGGTTCTGATCATCAACTACCTCCAGTTAATATGAATTCGAGGTCTACACTTGCTGGGCTTCGGGACTTATTACTGAGCGCACCGCATTCTGCCAGCCTTTATACAATTCCTCTCTTGTATGCTCGCTCATCGAAGCTTGGTAGACTTTATATTTGTCTGTACCTGAAGCAATCTGATCCAGACTGGACCAAAATCCAGTTGCAAGACCTCCCAGATAGACAGAACCCATCGCCGACAATTCAGCGCGGGTGGAGCAAGCAACTGAATTCCCTAGAATATCTGCTTGAAACTGCATCAGCCAGGCATTGGAGGATGCTCCGCCATCCGTGCGAAGCTCGCTGAATGTAATCAAGGACTGCTGTTGCATAAAATCCACGGCATCACGCACCTGATAAGCGATACTTTCCAGAGCGGCGCGGATAATATGATTTTTACAGGTTCCCCGGTTCATCCCAATGATCGCCGCTCTTGCATAAGGGTCCCAGTATGGAACACCCAGGCCAACAAAGGCCGGCACTAAATAAACTCCCTCAGTGGAAGAAATCCCGGAAATTAATTGCTGCATCTCATCAAAAGAAGAGAATAACCCCAGATTGTCCCGGGTCCATTTAATACTGTCTCCCGACGTGCGTATGACCGACTCAAGGGCATAGACAACCTTTCCGGCGGCCGCCCAGGCGATAGTGGTAACAAGCCCCTCCCCGCCATCAACCGGCTTCTCTCCTGCGTTCATCAGTATTGAGGTGCCTGTGCCATAGGTTGCTTTGGCCATGCCAGGCTCCCAGCACAGATGGCCGAACAGCGCTCCTTGCGAGTCTCCGATAACGCCGGCAATGGGAACCTGTTCCGCGAACAGGCTTGGTTCGTCCGTATAACCAACGACAGCATCGGAAGGCTTGAGCTTGGGAAGAATAGCAACCGGCACTCCGAACAAGGCCGCCAGTTCCTCATCCCACTGCAAAGTATGGATATTGAAAAGAGAGGTTCGGCTCGCGTTGGAATAATCCGACACATGCTCCTTGCCGCCGGTCAGCTTCCAGATCAGCCAGCTATCTATCGTTCCGGCCAATAACCGGCCTTCCTCCAGCAGCTGCGGAGCTTCCGCCACATGATCAAGAATCCATTTGAATTTCGCGGCGGAGAAGTAAGGGTCCAGCATCAACCCGGTTTTTGAACGGACTACATGTTCTTTGCCGTCTTTCTTGAGCTGTGCACAGATTTCAGCCGTTCTTTGGCACTGCCAGACAATGGCATTATAGACAGGAAGTCCGGTGATGCTGTCCCACATAAGGGCGGTCTCACGCTGGTTGGTGATCGTCAGCGCCGCAAGCTCACCCGCAGAAATGTTTGCCTTTTGAAGAACTGCAGCTATACATTTTTGCACATTGTTATATATTTCAACAGGGTCATGCTCCACCCATCCCGGCTGCGGGTAGTACTGCCGATGCTCCAGTGAAGCGTCATGAATCACTTCTCCCTGCCGATCCACAAGCAGGACCTTGGTCCCCGAGGTGCTCTGGTCGACAGCTAAAATATACTTTGGCTCCAGTTCCATTAGCTTCACCTTTATTTATTGATCAATTCTATTGCCACTTGTTTAAGATTGTCGCCTGTGAGGCCGTAATGCTGAAAGACTTCGGCTGTTTTACCGGCAATCGCCGGTTCATCCGGGATACCGATCACCTTCATCGGAACCGGCTCGTTCTGCACGACAACTTCAGCGACAGCGGCGCCAAGCCCTCCATAAATACTGTGTTCCTCAATAGTAATGATGCCTTTTGTTTCTTTGGCGGCTGCAATAATGGCTGCTTCATCCAGCGGCTTAATCGTATGCATATTGATCACACGGCAGGAAATGCCTTCAGCGGACAAAAGTTCAGCAGCATCCAAAGCAATGCGCACTGTTTCTCCAGCCGCAATTATCGTAACATCCGTTCCACTCTTCATGATTACAGCCTTGCCAATCTCAAAGGCGTAGTCATCTGATTCATAGACATCCTCAACGGCGTTGCGGCCGATCCGGACATAGACGCCTCCGTCATATTTGACTAATGCCTCAGTCATTTTCTTGGTTTCATGCCGGTCTGCCGGTAGTACGATAGCCAGGCCAGGTATAGCACGAGCAACAGCGATATCCTGCACCGAGTGATGCGACATGCCAAGTGCGCCATAGCTTACACCGCCGCTGATCCCGATCAATTTCACATTGGTGCGAGAATAAGCAACATCCACCTTGATCTGCTCGATACTGCGCATGCTGAGGAAGCAGGCAGGTGATGTGACAAACGGTTTCTTTCCGCTATGGGCCAGCCCCGAGGACATGCCCACAATATTCTGCTCAGCAATCCCTACTTCAACGAATTGCTCCGGAAATGCATTAGCGAAAGGCGCCATAGCTGCGGAGCCGCGGGAATCGCTGGCCAACACCATGATATCGCGGTCGTCTTTAGCCAGCTCCAGCAAGGTTTCGCAGATTACCTGACGATTAGGAATTGTATTCATAGGTGGTTCACCTTTCCTTTCTATTTTAAAGTGTCGATGTAGCCTTGAAGCTCGGCATGTGCAAGCTGAAGCTGCTCATCGCTAGGCACATGATGGTGCCAGGCCGGAACATTCTCAGCGAAGGATACACCTTTGCCTTTGATTGTATTGGCCATTATAAGTGTCGGCTTGCCTGAAACCTCTGGAACCGAGCGGAACGCATGCACCAATTGCTCCATGTCGTTGCCGTCTACCGAAATCACATTCCAGCCAAAAGCAGACCATTTCTCTTCCAAAGGCTCGAGTCCCATCACCTCTTCGGTAGACCCGCTGATTTGCAGCCGGTTGCGGTCAATGATTCCTACGAGATTGTCCAGCTTGTAGTGGGCTCCGGCCATAGCCGCCTCCCAGTTCGAGCCTTCGGCTTGTTCCCCGTCGCCCATTAAGCAGAAAACCCGGTAAGAGCGCCCATCGCGTTTGGCGGCCAAAGCCATTCCGACGGAAATAGGCAAACCATGGCCTAATGCTCCAGTATTCATTTCAATGCCGGGCACCTTATTATTGGGATGACCGATCAGACGTGTGCCGAATTGACTGTAGGTTTCAAGCTCTTCCTTAGGAAAAAATCCGCGATCCGCCAAGATGCACCAAAGCGATTCCACCGAATGGCCTTTACTGGCGATAAAACGGTCCCGCTCTTCCCACTTGGGCCGGTTAGGATCAATATTCATAATTTCATAATAGAGTGCGGTTAAAATATCCGTATTGCTCAGGGAGCCCCCAGTATGTCCTGTCTTGGCACGATGAATGATTGTCAGTAAATCCATGCGTATCTGCGCAGCCTTCATCTTCAGTTCTTGAATATTCATAACTTCCTCCTTGAACGCCAAATTTTATCGGTTCGCAAGCAGATCCGAGCCGCGGAGCCAGCGCTGGATTTCTTGTTCGGTAGGGTCCACCGGATCTGGCTTCAGACCGGGAATATAATTGCAGGCTTCATAAATAGCCGGAATAACATTTGCATGAATACCGACGGAATGATGCACGTAAGGTCCTTTGACCAGCTTTTCTTCCCATAATGGCCAGTCGTTGACTTCAACCCAGACGTAGGAGCCGCGTGTATACGGGCCTTGAATACCGCGCGCCTTGCCTAAAAAGATAGAATAGTCGCCGTGATCACCGTCGAAGCGGGCAAGCGTCATCCCTCCGCCGCGAATTTCGCCTTCATGTGTGCCCGGTGAATGATCATCAAACAAGAAGTGCTTACGTAATTTAGGCTTGTTCTCAACGCTCAGGGATACCGGGAAATTGCCGCAATGGAAGAGCAATTCGCCATTTTCGTTCTCGGGATGACGCACCGTAATGTCGGCAAAAAAGGTAGGGGCTGTATTCATAGCAGCCGCTTGCACCATGACCGAAGTGATGGCGCCGTGTATATCGGTTTCGCAGGTAACCGGAATCTGTTCGTCGGTTAGGATGGCATTAGCCAGACAAGGCATGATGCCCATGGAGTCCTGCAGCGAAGACCAGCACTGGATTGCGATCGCGCTGCTTCCGGTTTCTCTGGCAAAAGACTTCATCGCTACTTTTAGTGCAGCTATCCGCTTAACGTCATCCTCCGTCACTTCGCTGTAATCCAGCTTCTCCTTAATGTAATCAATAGTCTCTTGCAATTCGGAGCTATTGCCGGCGGCGATTTTTTTCGTGCGAAGCTGGATATCCACCAGCGTGATCGGGTGAATCTCGATTCCGAAACGCTCCAGCAGTTCACCCTCGTTGCAGATCATCGTCCAGAAGGAAGAGGGCCGCGGTCCAATTTGCAGAATCCGCAGGCTTTTAAACTGGCGGACAACATTGGCTGCAGCGATAAAGTTCGTGAATCCCCGTTCAAATACCGGATCAGTTACCCAGCTGTTCGTTACATAAGTAAAGGGAACATTGAATCGGCGCAGCACCTTTCCGGTAGCAAAAATTCCACACTGGGTATCGCGCAGCCTCATCCCATCCGCCAGCGGAGCTTCATCCCTTGGCCCCCACAACAATACGGGTTTGCCAAGCGCTTTACCGACACGTGCGACCGTATCTTCCGTCCCGAAATTGCAGTGTGGAAAAAATACCGCATCCACTTCCTCCGCCTTCAAGTGCTTCGCAATCTGATCCGCATTGACGTGATCGTCATATAGAAGCCCTTCGTGATTAAGCCCGTCAATATCAACAATATCAATATCCAGATTAAAGCTCTCCATTTGCCGGCGAATTTCCACTTTGTATTTGAAGGCATCTTCGGCACTGAAGGTGAAACGTCGAGTCGGGACATAGCCAAGTTTTAGTTTTTTCATCTAAATTCTCCTTCTGAAAAGTTCATAATCTTCAATATAAAATTAACTAAACTTTAGTTGAAACTAACAGATATTTCACTTAATAAAGCAATAATATCACTGAAAAAATGGATAGTCAATCGACTTTTTAGTTATTTTTAACTTAATTTAATATAAAATAAAATATATATTTTAGTTGATTTTCGCAAAAAAAGAGGAGCATTCCTAACGCTCCCCGCTTTTGAAATTTTCCGTGCTTAACTAATCACTCTTTAACTAGAAACAAAACATCGTTTAGATCAACATTGTCATATTTATTTACTGTAATCTCCGAATACATTGCCGTATTCGATACAATCACAGAAGTTGTAATATCGTATCCGGCACGGCGGATCGCATCCTTGTCAAATTCAATCAGCTTATCTCCTTTAGCAATTGAATCTCCTTCTTTGACAAAGCTGGTGAAATGCTCGCCCTTCAGTTTTACGGTATCAATTCCAATGTGGATAAGCATTTCCACGCCTTCATCAGAAATCAGGCCGATCGCATGCTTGGTTTTGAACATGGTAACTACCGTTCCATTGAAAGGCGCATATGCCACTCCAACACTTGGTACAATCGCTGCCCCTTTACCCATTGCGCCGGTGGAAAAAGCTTCATCCTGAACTTCAGTTAATGGCTTCCACTCGCCTGACATTGGGCTGAGTACAGCCTTTTCCTTCTCATCGCTCATTTGGGATACCTTTACATGTGGTCTTTCCTGATCTTGTCCGGCTGCAGCAACAGGAGCGTTCTTATATCCGAACAAGAGGGTAACAATAAAGGCCCCTACAAACGCAACCACCAATGAGATCAAATATCCTATAAACCCGCGGTCAACACCTTCAGGTCCGATAAACAGCGGAATACCGAATACTCCTCCCACAGCAAAGCCGTAAGCCTTCGCCCCGAACATCCCGGCAACAGATCCGGCGATACCGGCCATAATCGAAGCTAAAATAAATGGTTTCTTGGTTGGCAAGGTTACACCATAAATAGCAGGCTCAGTCACACCCATAATACCTGCGATTGTGGCAGAGGTAGCAATGGGTTTTAAACGTTTGTCCCGTGTTTTCAGGGCAATGGCAAACGCAGCGCCCGTCTGGGCAAAGGTGGTGCAAAACAGCATGGCATTGATGGGGTCGAACCCGTTGGTCACAACATTATTGATCAAGATCGGCACGAAAGCCCAGTGAAGTCCAAAAATGATGAGCACCTGCCAAACTCCGGCAAGAATAAGACCGGCAACAACAGGGCTGAGACTATACACACCCATAGCTCCATCGGCAAGCATATTACTGATAAAGGTTGCTACAGGACCTACCACAAGAAAGACAACAGGCGAAGCGATCACTAAGGTTAACAGCGGGACCACAAACATTTTGATGGACGATGGAATAAATTTGTTGAACCACTTTTCAATGGTTGCGGCAAAAAAGGCACCTATAATAATTGGAATAACAGATGAAGTATAGTTCATTAACACAACTGGGATGTTAAGAAAAGTAAGCTTAACGCCCTCGGAGTAAGCCGATACCATAGTCGGATAGACAAGTGCTGCTCCTAAAATTGCTGACAAATAAGGGTTCCCGCCAAACTTTTTCCCGGCCGAGAATCCAAGCAATACCGGTAAAAAGTAAAACAGGGCATCCGCTGTAGCGAACAAAATTTTGTATGTGCCCATATCTTCGGTTAACCAGTGCAGCGTAATAAATAGAGACAGCAGCCCTTTGAGAATCCCTGCAGCAGCCAGCCCGCCAACTACAGGCGTGAACACACCAGTGACGATATCCACGAAACGGCTGAAAATACTGCCCTTCTTCTCTTCTGCAGGCTCGGCATCAGCTTCCGCCCGGATTCCCAGCTTCGCAGCCAGTTCGGCGTACACCTTCGGAACATCATTGCCGATGACCACCTGGTATTGCCCACCGCTTTCAACAACAGTGATTACGCCATCAATTTGTTTGATCTGCTCCTTGTCCGGGATTTTGTCATCCTTGAGTTTGAATCTCAAACGCGTCATGCAGTGTATAACACTGTTCACATTGCCGGGTCCCCCCACCGAGTCAAGGATAGCGTGTGCTGTTTTCTGATAATTCATTTCTGTCACTCCCTCTGAAGTTATAAAAATATAGAATGTATGCGTTTCCCAAACGAACAAGAGTGATCAGCAGGTCAATTCTTTTCCCCAATAAGAACAACATCAGACTCGAAACGGTGCATATGAATCGTCGTTTGGTTGCCGCTTGCAGACATTTCGGTTGCCGCGAATCGTCTATTCTCAAGATCAATCGTTGTAAAAGAGTACTTCTGGAGATCCAGATTCAGGCGCAGCTTGGTATTCACTGGAACATAGATTACGATAGTATCCCCACTAGCGGCGGCACGTATTTCCGGCGACGGATTCAATAGAATCTCTGCAGGCTGGAGACCTGTAAGGTTGTAATTCTCAAATAAATATTTGATAAAAGAGTAATCCCAGGCTCCCTCGAACCGCAGGGCATCTCTCCAGTCATAGGGCTGATCGAAGCCCTCTCCTTCAACAATTCCGAATTTTTTGCCTTTTTTATGCCAGCTCCAGATCCCGTGAGCTCCATAGGTTATTCCTGCACCTCCACCGGTTAGCAAGCTCTGCCAGGCTGCTTTCCTTACATCAAACCGGGAATACCGGCCATACACATTCCGGCTGTAACTTATCTGTTCATAACAAGGCTCACCATTTATGACGGGTCTGATCCATGACTTCTTATAAAAATGCCGGGCAATTTCATACGCCGTAGATTGATATTGTGAATTATGGCCGGATTGATACATATAGAAATCAATGCCCTCATGCTGCTCGAGCTTTTCCGGTATTTCTCTTAACCTGCCTTGAATATGGAGCGTCTTCAGGCTGGAAGGGCTTACAGCACACGCCGTTTCCAAAGCTTTCATATAATAGGCGTTTGCAGCTTCATTCGGAAAATCAGTGTCACCGCTTACTAGAAAAATAGGTTTATGCTTCGAAAAACGCTTCACAACGTAGTTGACGTAAGGCTCTACACAATCCAGCGGCATTTTATTGTCCTTCTGGAACATGCTTGCCCAGGTTTCCGGAACATAGTTGCACCAGAGAAGCACCAAGGCGGGAACAAATCCCTGCTCCACAGCCATGCCAAGCATTTCATCAGCCCTGTCAAAATATTCTTCATTCAGCTTATGGTAGTCATAATAACCGTTTGGATCTAAGCCAAAGGGCTCGATGGCAATATCTGATTCACTGGCATCCCACTGACGTAAAATATTGATTTGCAGAACATTGAAGCCTTGCATTTTACGATATTCCAGATATTCGGCCCACTCTTGAATAGAAGCATTGGTAAATGCACTCCATACTGTATCCGCCAAATAGAAAAAAGGTTTGTCGTTTACTACGAATGACCGCCGATTCTCACTGAGGGAGACCTGCATAGAAATCACCTTTCCCTTCGAACTTTTTTACCACCGTTCATTAAAGTTTAGATAAATTAATCCATTAAAAACGTGTGTTTAGCTTAAGTTATCCGTTTTCACTTGAATATTAGCATCATATCCACTTACAGTCAAACATTTTTTTATTTTATCTTCAGTATTAGTTTAGTTAAGTTTATTTTCTAAACTTTTGCTTATAATAGTGATATAATCTATAAAGTAATTAATAAGCAGGAGTGAATCCAATGAAAATAGATGACATAGCCAGGCTGGCCGGGGTTTCCAAAGCTGCGGTATCTCTAGCTCTGAACAATAAGCCCGGTGTGAGCGAGGCAACACGCCAACATATTTTAGATATTTCCCAAGCCAACGGCTATACTCCACGAACGTTCAAAACAAATAAAGTTTCCGCCAAAAACAAGTCAATTATGCGCTTTATCGTCTGCAAAAATACGGATATGATCACCGAGCATTACGAATCCCAGCCGTTCTTTAATGAATTGATTCATCATTTAACCCACTATGCCAGAGAACAGGGGTATAACCTGATTATCTCTTCAATTCCCATTCAGAGCTTGAAAGAAGAGATTGAAGTTTTAGAGAATGAGCAGGCTTCAGGCGGTATTTTACTATTAGGAACGAACTTGACGGCCCAGAGCATTGAGGATGTTCTGGAAATTCACCCCTTTGTTGTCATTTTAGACACTTGTTTTGAACATGTTGATGCCAGCTTTGTTGCCATTAACAATTATCTTGGGGGCTATCAGGCAGGCAAGTACCTTCTGTCTTTAGGACATTCAAAAATCGGGTATATCGAGTCAGAGACGCGGATTTTTAATTTCTCAAAACGTAAAGAGGGATTTATTGACGCGCTTAAAGAGGAAGGGATTACCCTTGAGGAACAGCTTACTTTTGCCATGAACCCTATGCTGGTATTGCCGCAGGATTCCTTCAAGAGTGAAATTAATAACCTCAGCCAGTTGCCTTCCGTTATCTTTTGTGAAACTGATTATATGGCTATCAGTGCGATTAAAGCTTTTCAGGAAATGAATATTAATGTTCCCAATCAGGTTTCAGTCATGGGATTCGATAATATTCTGGAGGCTACGGTAATCAGCCCGGAATTGACAACGATTCATGTAAGAAAAGCCACCATAGCCAAGGCTGCGATGGACATCATGCTCAAGAAGATAAACAATGAAGAGGACAGCAAGGTACAAATCCTTGTCAACACTGAAGTGGTCAAGCGGAAGTCTTGCACTGAGACTATTCAGCTCAGTTAACCGTTACGCACAATTCTCACAGCAAAAAAAGCATCTTTCTTGCGCTAAGCCAACGCAGGTAAGATGCTTTTTCTTCATGAAGAAATCCGGGATCGTGGCCGGTTTTCTCTACAAACAGCCTTCCTTATATTCGGTTGGACTGCAGCCCGTGTACTCCTTGAACACCTTGGAGAAATAGTGCTGATCCCCGAAAGACAACACCTCCGACAGCTCCTTCACCTTCAACTCCGGTTTGGCTGCAATCAGCCGGCGGGCTTCGGCAATTTTAAGCTGCATAGTGTAGTGTACGAAGGTCTTCTGCGAATATTTCTTAATAATTCTGCTGATATACGATGGACTCACATGAAATTTGAGCGCCACATCGGTAATGGACATCTGAGAGTAGATATGCTGCTGCAAATATTGCTCAAGCTGCCGGAACAGCTCCTCGCCGCTCTTCTTGTTCTGAAGCTGCAGCCACTCAAAGCTCTGCCCGGCCCATGTGAGCACGGCCTCCACGAATGCCTCATAGCTCTCGCTCTCCAGCAGCCGCTGCACTTCATCCTCCAGCTTCAGCCCATCCCCTGAATCCTGACGGGAACCCATGCCGAAAGCCTCCGCCATAGACCAGATGAACCGTTCCAGCTCGGCTAGGCGGATGTTGGCATTTTTGAAAGCCATCAACTGCTGCTCAAGCAGCAGAATGAAACGTTCCTTTTGCCGCTGGCCGATCATGTCCGCGAAATGCCTCGCCAGCTTCTCCATTTCACCGCTGGACAATATCCCCTTCGGCATGGAATACGCCGTGTCCATAAGCCGGCTGGATACAGACAGCTCCTCATTCATCATCTTATCCAGCTTATCATAGACCGCAGCCAGCGCCCGGTTCCCTGCCGGCTGCGGCTCAGCCGCTATGGAGACCTGGATGCCGTGAACCAGCAGCGTATCGTATATTCCCTGCATACAGTCATGAATAGACGGATAGGTATCCAGAACCGAACCGTCCACGAGAGCGAGGAACTGTTCAGGCAGCAGGGTAGGAAAGACCCGGCAGTCATGCTGAGCACAGGCTGCGGCAAGGCAGGACTGAAGCAGCTTTTCCGTCCAGCGGTCCGGTCCCGGTTCTGGTGTAAACAACTGCCTGCGCAGAAGCAGCATGATCTTGTCTCCGGCATGAAAGTCCGCTCCAAGCTCCAATGAAGCAAGGAACTGCGGTTCTACAATGCCTTCAAGCTGGGCTTTGCCGCTGCCCTCCCGCTCCTGCAAATGCTCAACCAGCCGCTGCATTACTTCGGCAAGCTGATGGCGCTCCACAGGCTTCAGCAGATAATCGAACACCTGCAGATTCAACGCTTTTCGCGTATATTCGAAATCGCTGTAGCCGCTGATCAGCACGGCCTTGAGCTTCGGATTCACCAGCTTGCACTGCTCGATCAGCGCAAGCCCGTCCAGCTTGGGCATACGGATATCTGTCAGCAGGATATCGACGGGATGGGCTTTTATATACTCCAGCGCCTCGATCCCGTTCGACGCTGTAGCCGCAATGCGCACAGGCAGATCCGTTGACTGCATAAGCGCTTGGATATTGCGTAGAATCGGCTTGCTGTCTTCAGCAATTATTGCAGTATACATAGCTGTCCCTCCGGTTCAATAGAAGTCTTTGCTCATGGATGCGATGATCTGGACCGTGGCTCCCTTGCCCTCCTCTGAATGATTGTAGATGTTAAAGAACAGCCGGTTTTTGTACATCAGCTTCAAACGGTTCACCGTATTCACAATGCCCATATTGCCGATCCCGGAGGTATTATGCTGAAGCTCGTACACCCCTTCGTCGGAGCCGTGGATATTGTCCAGAATTTCCTTGATCCTGCCCGGCTCGAACCCATCCCCGTTGTCACGGATTTCTATGGCCCACAGCCCGTTGTATACCTTCACCCGCACCCGGATTTTCCATGGCGGATCAGTATTTTTGAAAGCATGCTCAATGCAGTTCTCCACGAACGGCTGAATGACAAGCCGGGGCAGCTCGATCAGGTCAAACACCTTATCCCCGTCAACCTCCCACTCCAGATCATCCTCGAAATTGTGCTGAACCAAGGATAAATAATGCTGGGTATGCTTCAGTTCCTCTGTCAAAGTGACATGCTGATATGGGGAAGACACAATATACCGCAGGCTGTCCGATAAATGCTTGCACATCTCCGATACCACAGCGTTTTTGCCCTCCTGCGCGGCGATGCTGATCAGGTACAGAACGTTGTGGATGAAATGGGGGGCAATCTGCGCCTGAAGCGCCGAATTCCGGGCCTTCACCTCTTCATGCAGCGCAAGCTTTTCCCGGTCAATGGACTCCTGCAGCCGTTCCAGCAGCTCCTGGAAAGCTTCATTCAGCTGGATCAGCTCATTGTTGTTGGAACGCGTATCCGCTTTCACATTCATATTGCTGTAGTTGATCCGCAGAATCTGGCTGCGCAGCTTGCGGATGGGGAGCAGCAGATTTTTGGTGGAGAAGTAGATAAAGACGAACGAGAACAGGATCAGCGCTGTAATAAGCAGAATAGAGATATATTTCACCGAATTGACCGGACCAAGCACAACACTTTTCGACGTCACAATGTAGGTGGTCCAGCCGGTCTCAGCCGATCTGTCATAGGCTACATAGTTCTGGCTGCTGTCCTGATAGATTCCGTTGACCGATGTAACCTCTGCAAATCCGGGGACCTTCTCCCCTTCCTGAAGCACTGGCGAACTTGAGATTAGCCCATTCTCCGGGTCCAAAATATAAACCCTGCTGTCGGCAAGGCCGGCTGCGGACCGTTTCAGATATTCCTGATCCAGCAGGATCGCCAGATAGCCGAACACCTGACCGTTCTGGTTCATAATCGCCCGCACAAAGGATATTCCGTTCGCGGGCTGGCGATACAATGCGTAACCGCTTGCATTCCAGGTTGCCAGTTGGCCGCTTTCCTTGAGGAACGGTACAAGCGAAGTCGGGTTGCCGGTGTAGCCGATATAAGAAGCGACCTCCGCCCCTTTCAGGTCATAAATAATCATGTCTTCAATGTTCTGACTGGGGCCTATCGCCTGAAACATAATATCCTTGAGCCTGCGGCTCCGTGTCAGCCCCTCAAGGGTAAGATTTGAATAATCACCGCTGGACAGCAGCGTGAACACGTCTTTATTCGATAAAATCCGCTGGGAGAGCTGATTCTGGTTATTGATATAGATGTTCAACTGATCGCTGACCTTGGCCGCTGCCATCTTCATTTCATTCTCGGTTTTTCCCTTCAGCGGCTGGATAACCAGAAAGTTAACATAGACCAGAAAACAGCCCAGCACAATCAGCAGGAGAAACATGAATGTCACAAAGAACTTTGTTTGCAGACTGGCCTGATACCTGCCGCCGCCAAATTTCCCGTTAAAGCTCGCCAAGCTGAAGCCCCCCTGAACCTTTTGATGATCCTACTTTACATCCAAACCGGCGAATGAACAAGCTGCCCGCAGTTCAGAATATTACACAGAAAGAGTCAAGCACAAACATGTACCTTAGGCAGGCGTCACTCTATAATCAGAAATGTAAACGGATTCAAAACAGAACAATTCAACTACGGGGGCGATAACATGAGTGACAAAATGAAAAAAATCGCAACAGGCATACTGGCTGGTGTAATGACATTATCGCTGGCTGCATGCGGCTCGGACAATTCGGGCTCCAGCAATGCTTCAGCAACTGACAACGGCAGCAGCGGCAATAGCGGTAAAAGCAGCGGCAGCAAAGTGACCATTGAGCTGGCCATCTCCAAAAGTTCGCAGGATTCGGCATTTGTCGCGCAGGATCTGCTCGATGAATTCGAACAGAAAACCAATATCAAAGTAAATCTTCAGCTCCTTCCGGCTGAACAGACGGCTACCGTGCTGCAGACCAAGCTGGCCGTTGACGAGGTGCCGGACCTTATCCAATACAACCTCGCCAGTGCCACTACGGATCTTAACCTGGAGCGCAACTTCGAAATTCTCGACAATGAACCGTGGGTTGGAAGATTGCTGAATAAGGATGTGCTCTCCGCTTACGGACATGTCTACAGCTTTCATGTAAGTCAGGATACAGGCATGCAGGGAGTTGTGTACAACAAGGATATCTTTAAAGATCTGGGGCTTGCCGTTCCGAACAATTTCGAGGAATTCCTGGCGGTGTGCGAGAAGATCAAGGCCAGCGGAATTACACCGGTCTTCATGCCGTACAAAGATGCGTGGGCCGCGAACATTTGGCCGGCTGCCGCATTTGCCGACTTTGCCGCGAAGCAGGAGCCCACACTGTTCGAAGACATCAATGCCGGCCGTAAAAAGTGGTCTGATGTTCCGGAGTTCGCTACTTTCCTTCAGCAGCAATATGATGTCTACAAAAAAGGCTATACCAATACCGACATTCTCAGCGACAGCTACGATATGGCTGTAGGCAAATTCCTGAATAAAGAAGTAGCTATGATGTTCATGGGCGATTGGCTGATTGTGAATGTGGCCGAAAAAGATCCGAATATGCATCTGGGTCTGTTCGCCATTCCTTCTTCCGAAGGTGCAAGCCTTGGCGCAAGTCCGCTGGGCGGACAGTTGTTCATTCCGAAGAAGGCCAAGCACATGGAGGAAGCGAAGAAATTCCTGGATTTCATCGCCACCAAAGAAGTGGCACAGAAGATTGTAGACAATCAAGGGTACGTGTCCAACTTCAGCGATGTGACAACACCTAAGCTTCCGGAATACAAGCAAGAAATTGTGGATCAATACATTACACCTAAGAAAACCGTGCTTACCACCGATGCTTACATGATCGTAGACCGCAGCGAGCTGTACCGTCTGCTTCAAGATGAGTTCGCCGGAGGCCTCGACCCTAAAGGCGTTCTCAAAGCCTGGGATGAGAAATTCAGCCAACTGATGAAAGACAAGGGTGTTGCAGGCTTCTGAGGAGTGTGAAGAGATGAAAATAGCAAAGAAACTATACTCGTATTATCTTATCTGGCCGGCGCTGCTGATCTATTCCATATTTTTCGTGCTTCCCGCAATCACCGGCTTGTTCTATTCCTTCACCGATTGGCGGCTGGACCGGGAAGCCATTTCATTCATCGGCTGGGACAACTTTGAACGTATATTTACCGACAAAACCCTGATCCTTGCCATCAAAAATACGGCTATCTTCGCGGTAGTTACTGTAATTGGCAAGAACCTGCTCGGAATCGCGCTTGCCGTTGGCTTAAACATGAAGCTAAAAACCCAAAACATTCTGCGGGCCATTTTCTACTCTCCGTCGATCTTAAGCGTTCTGGTAATTAGCATTGTGTTTACCCCCATGCTGCGCTCCGACGGTACGATTAACCGTATATTCGATGCCGTGGGCTTACATTCCTTGAGCCAGGCTTGGCTGACCAATCCTTCAATCGTTATCTGGACCGTTGCCGCCGTCTCCATCTGGCAGCATACCGGATTCCAAATGGCCATCTACCTGGCCGGACTCCAGTCCATTTCCAAAGAATACTATGAAGCCGCCACTATTGACGGAGCCGGTTCATGGAGAAGCTTCCGCAGCATCACCGTGCCGCTCCTGCTCCCGGCAATCAATATCAATCTGATGCTCACGCTGATCGGCGGGCTCAAAGTATTCTCCGAGGTATTCGTGCTGACCGGCGGTGGTCCGGGCAATGCTTCACAGGTGGTAGGTACCATCATCCTGCGCTCGTTCGGGGAAGGCAGCTGGGGTCTCGGTACAGCAGTCAACACACTGCTATTCGCCGCGGTAACCATCATTGCCATTCCGCTCTTGATCTTTATGCGGCGTAAGGAGGTATCGGAATAATGAGCTTTTCACGTAAAATGGCTTGGCGCAATCATCTGGTCGAAGCGTTCCTGATCCTTGCCTCTCTGCTGATTATCCTGCCGCTCCTGATCATGATTTTCGGAAGCTTCATGACCAGCTCGGAGGTGCTGAAATTCACCCTGCGGCTCCCGAATAAATGGATGTTCTCCAACTATTCAACGGTCTTCCGGGAAGGCGGTCTGGGCCGTGCTTTTCTGAATGGGCTGCTGATTACCAGCATCTCCTCCATTCTGAATATCTTCACCTCTTCGGCGGCTTCCTTTATCCTTGTCCGCAGAGAGAGCAAATGGTCGGGCTTTCTGTATATGTTCTTTTTCATGGGTCTGATTGCCCCGATGTCCACCATCACCACTATCCGTGTCGTGCAGTGGATGGGCTTCTACGGCAGCATTACCAGCGTTATCTTAATCTATGCCTCTCTCAACACTGCGTTCAGCGTATTTCTCTACAGCGGGTTCATCCGCTCCATACCGAAAGCGCTGGATGAGGTGGCTTTTCTGGAAGGCGCCAATACGTTTGATGTTTTCTTTAAAATCGTGACGCCGCTGATCGTTCCGGTCAACGCAACCGTAGCAATCATGGTCTTCATGTCCGTCTGGAACGACATTACCATTCCGCTCTATTTCCTGACCGACAGCTCCGACTGGACCATGCCGCTCTCAGTGTACAATTTCTACGGCAAATACAGCCGGGACTGGAACCTGATCTTTGCGGATCTTGTGCTAACCTCACTGCCTGTACTCATCCTGTACCTGTTCTGCCAGAAATACATTGTCAGCGGACTTACAGCAGGTGCGGTCAAAGGCTAAGATTCAAGCAGTCCTTGACTCGTGGAGCCCAAGCGCTTTTCCTTCGGGGAGGCTGCCAGCCTGCAACGGACTGAGCAGCCCTTAATTTCAGTGAAAGCCATAGTTTCGCTGTGCTAACGGACTCCAGTGCGCTTACTTAAGAAGATTTACCCGAAAACTGCAACTGGAGAGGCAATAAGCGCAATATGGTCCGTTAGCCTGGTGAAATAGCTCCTTTTGAGAAATTAAAGGCTTTACGGTCCGTAGCGGTCCGGCGGGTGTCATAAGCAACGTGAAACGAAGCGGAGTAAGCAGCCCGTGCTGGATCCGCAGATTCTGATGCTCAACGGTATATCATGAACTTAAAATCTTCGGATTAGCACACTGCTCCTTGCTTGAACTGCAGTTTGTCTGCAACGAGACCCATTCTTAAGCTATAACTGTATTTGCTGCAGCTAAAATGATCAATTATTGTGCTGGGAGAGCTTTAATTGTATTCTCTACAGTTAAAAAGCCTCACATGCCGTAAAAAAAGACGTCCCGCCAGTTTTAGTTGTACAGAATACAGCTAGACTTACAAATCCGCTTTTTCGCCGTCTTTTAACTGCACGAAATACAATTAGCCGCAACGCGGTCCGGCACTAGCTACTCTCCAGAGACACTCGCAGACGCGGGCGGCTGCGGCGCATATCAAGTTCAATCTATCCAGCTTGATCAAAAAATCCAAAAAGACGAGGCAAGCCCATTAAATGGCCTGCCTCGTCTTTTTGATACGCTCGTACCCCGGTCAGCCTCACGTAGTCTCCCGCTTGATCAGACTGAATTCCAGCTTCTGCTGCACCGCTTCCTCATGGTTCAGCTTCCCTTGCAGCAGGTAGAAGGCGTTCTGCGCCTGGGCAGCAATGGGATTCTCAATCGAGGTGATGCCCAGCGTATGGGCCAGCTCCGTATTGTCAAAGCCGACGATGGCGAGTTCTTCCGGGACCCTCACCTGCTGTCTGCGGGCTTCATTAAGCAGGCCCGCCGCCACGAGATCATTGGCGCACAGCACTGCATCCGGCCGTTCTCTGCCGTCCAGCAGCAATCGACGGACCAGCCGTTCCCCGTCGCGGATGGAATAGATGCCGGTGAGCGACCACTCTGGGCGCACAGCCAGATTATGCTTCTTCATAATATCCTCATAGGCCCCCAGCCGGCTGAGCGTATTCATGCTGTTCGGTCTGCCAAGCGCGTTGGCAATCCGGGTGTACCCTTGTCCGATGACATGCTCCACGCCCAGCTTGTACCCTTCATACTGGTTCATGGCTACCGAGTGGATGTCAGGAAGCTGCATCCGCTGCCAGGAGACAATTGGCCCATACTTGCTATAGGAGCCTAACAGCGCATGATCATTGACACAGGTGATTATGACGAGCGCATCCACTCTTTTTCTCCGCAGATCCTCAAAGGCCTTCAGCTCCTTCTTCGCATCTCCGCCCGAGGTATATACAATGGTCTGATATCCGTTCTGGCTGGCCGTCTCCACAAAGCTGTTCAGAAAAGGCAGCATCACTTCGTTAATACCCTCCGTACACATTCCAATCTGAAGGGTCCGCCCTTTGGACAGGGAGACGGCGTTGCCATTCGGAACATAGTCCAGCTCCTTCATAATCGCCAGAATTTTATCCCTTGTCACCGGATTGACATGAGGGGAGTGATTCAGGACCCGGGAGACGGTAGCTTTGGAAAAGCCTGCCAGCTTTGCAATTTGATCAAGATTCGACATGCTGCCTCTCCTTACATCAAAAATAATACTTGACGTGTAACGCGTTACAACCTTTAGCATTCAACTTGAAGAGATCAATATTAGCTTACCATATTTCAGACTACTAACCATAAAAGGCGGGATAACAAATGACTGTACAATTTCCGGACGGTTTCCTGTGGGGCGGCGCAGTAGCTGCGAACCAATGTGAAGGCGCATATCAGGAAGATGGCAAAGGCTGGTCCACCCAGGATGTGGCTCCGCAAGGAATCAAAGGCCCTGTGACCGAAGTCCCTACCGAAGACAATCTGAAGCTTGTCGGCATTGATTTTTACCACCGGTATAAAGAGGATATCCGGCTGTTTGCCGAAATGGGCTTCAAGGTGTTCCGCACTTCCATTGCCTGGTCACGGATATTTCCAAATGGCGACGAGACGGAGCCGAACGAACAGGGCCTGCAATTCTATGATGATCTGTTCGACGAATGCCACAAGTACGGCATTGAACCGCTGGTCACCCTCTCGCATTATGAAACGCCGCTGCATTTGTCCAAGCAATATGACGGCTGGGTGAACCGTAAGCTGGTGGGCTTCTATGAGCGTTATGCCAGAACTGTGTTCACACGCTACAAGGATAAGGTGAAGTATTGGCTGACCTTCAACGAAATCAACTCCATTCTGGAGGAGCCGTTCATGAGCGGCGGTATCTATACACCGAAGAAGGAACTCAGCAAACAAAATCTCTATCAGGCCATTCACCATGAATTCGTTGCCAGCGCGCTGGCGGTTAAGATCGGCCATGAGATTAATCCGCAGGCCAAAATCGGCTGCATGGTGCTTAGTATGCCAACCTATCCGCTCACGCCGAATCCGGATGATGTGATTGTGGCGATGGAAGCGGAGCACAAGAATTATTTCTTTGCCGATGTGCACGTGAGAGGCGAATATCCGGGTTACATGAAACGCTTCTTCCGGGAAAAAGGCATTGAGATCCAGATGGAGCCGGGCGATGCCGACATTCTGAAGCATACGGTGGATTTTATCTCCTTCAGCTATTATGTGAGCATTTGTGAAACGGCAGATGCCGGCAAGCGTGAGCAGTCGAAAGGCAATTTGTTCAACGGTGTGGTCAACCCTTACCTGAAGGCCAGCGAATGGGGCTGGCAGATTGATCCACAGGGCTTGCGTTATGTCCTGAACATGTTCCATGACCGCTACCAGAAACCGCTGTTTATCGTAGAGAATGGCCTTGGGGCTGTGGACAAGCTGATTACGGGGGCAGACGGCGTGCCGACGGTTGAGGATGATTACCGGATTCAATATTTGAACGATCACCTGGTTCAGGTAGGCGAAGCCATTGAAGATGGCATTGAGATTATGGGCTTCACTTCCTGGGGCTGCATTGACCTCGTCAGTGCCTCCACCGCACAGATGAGCAAGCGTTACGGTTTCATTTATGTAGACCGCCAAGATGACGGCTCAGGCACCCTTGAGAGATACCGCAAGAAGTCGTTCCACTGGTATAAAGATGTAATCGCAACGAACGGTAAAAGCCTGCGGCGCAACAGCTAGTAAATTCAGCAGATAGCGTACAGCAGACGCGGACGACACAAAGAGGACTACGGAGAAAGACAGCCGTTGTCCTCTTTGTGCTGGTTAGAGATGAGCCCAAACAGCATAACTGAAGACAATAAATGCAAAAATAATTACATATAATAGGCATGAGTTTACGGTATACTTTCGTGTAAGCGTTATCAATCAAATACTGGAGGTGATTCTATTCGTGTATACCCGTATCATCACTCTGATGAACAATCTGCGCCTCAGGACCAAGCTCTTTCTGTCATTCGGCTGCGTCGCCCTGATTCCGGTGCTCATTGTGGGGGTGTTCCTGACAAGTGAGCTGCGGAATATGGCGATGGGTAATGCGCTGGAGCAGATCACGGCCAATGTGGACCGGGTGAAAAAACGGACCGGCGAGATGCTGAGCGTCCCGCTCGATATTGCTTACCGGCTGTCCAATGACAGCCGCCTGGAGGAGGCCGCCAACCACCGCTATACGTCGGTGTATGATGTTGTGCAGGCCTACCGGAACTACCCCGATTTCCGCGAATTTGTCCGGCTGTACGATGAAGTCTCCAGTATCCGCCTGTATATCGACAATCCGACAATTCTGGATAACTGGGAGTTTCTGCAGGCGGATGAGAAGACCACAGAGGAGCAGTGGTACCGGACCGCCATCGCCCAGAAGGGGCTGGTGATCTGGAATTATATCCGGGACAACCGTAACGGCCGGTATTATCTCAGCTTGATCCGCAAGATCGATTTTCTGAAGCAGCGGACGTCCGGCGTGCTGGTTGTGAATGTGAATACCAATGAACTTAATTCCATTCTGAAGCAAGAGACCTTCGAAACCCTTATTGTCGATGAGAACGACAACGTTGTCGCCTCTAACCGCGCAGATACGCTTGGCAAAACGCTGGCTGACATTGATTTTAAAGCCGTAACCGCCGCAGAGCACGGTCCCTACGATGTGACGATTGACGGCAAACCCTTCAAAATGCTGATTGAGAACTGGCAGCCCGGGGGAAGCCTGAACAGCCTGCGCATCATCTCCATCTTCTCCGTTGACAGCATTGTGCAGGAGCCCAACCGGATTATCTTACTGGCTGCTTTGGTGATCATTTTCGCGTTAATTATGGCGATTCTGCTAATCTATTATTTCTCAAGGCTGCTCACCGGACGGATGCTGCAATTAAGCAAGCATATCTCCAAGGTCTCCTCGGGAAATTTGGGTGCTACACTCGTTATTGACGGCAAGGATGAAATCGGCCAGCTTGCGAGACAGTTCAATCATATGGTGCGCAACATTGGCGACCTGATGAACGAGGTTCAGGAATCCAACCGGCAAAAAAACGCCACCCTGCTGAAGCAGAATGAGATCAAATTAAAAATGATGGCCAGTCAGATCAATCCCCATTTCCTCTTCAATGCCCTGGAATCCATCCGCATGAAAGCACACCTCAGAGGACAGGCCGATATTTCCCAAGTCGTGCGGCTGCTGGGGAAAATGATGCGCAAAAACCTGGAGGTTGTGGGTGGGATGATCAGCCTGCAAAGCGAGCTGGAGACCGTAAGCTGTTACTTGGGTCTTCAGAAATTCCGCTATGATGACAGGCTTGCTTACGAGCTTGATGTGGACCCCAAGGCGGGAGCTGTTCAGATTCCGCCCTTGATTATTCAGCCGCTGGTGGAGAACTGTGTCATTCACGGGCTGGAGAACCGGATTGACGGCGGCATGGTCCGGGTGGATATCCGCATAGAAGACGGGCAGCTCAAGGTTCAGGTATCCGACAATGGAACAGGCATTTCCAAAGCACGGATGCAGCAAATCCGGCAGATGCTGGAGAGCAAGGATGACTATGAAACCAATAATATCGGGATGCGCAATATTCATATGCGGCTTCAGTTGACCTACGGCCCGGAATACGGCTTGACCCTGGCAAGCCAACCGGGATACGGAACACAGATCAGCTTTGCTATCCCTTTAAGGAGAGATACTTATGTATAGTGTGCTCATTGTGGATGATGAGCTGGCGATCCGCGAGGGACTTGCGGCTCTGCTGGACTGGGAGAGCCTTGGATATCAGGTCATTGACACAGCGGCTAATGCCATAGAAGCAAGGCATAAATACGAGCTTTATTCCCCCGATCTGATGATTATAGATATCCGCATGCCCGGCAGAGACGGTCTGGAGCTGATTCAAGAGCTGCGGCAGGCCGATCCGGAGATGCACATCATTATCCTCAGCGGTTATGCGGATTTCAGCTATGCCAAGCGTGCGCTGTCTTTCGGCATCGACAACTATTTGCTCAAGCCGGTGGACGAGGATGAATTGCGGAAATATCTGACAGGTCTGTCTGCTGAACTGGAAGCACAGACTGCCCACCGCAAGCAGGATGCTGCCGTCAAGGTATGGACTCGGGAAATGCTCGTTCAGTCCCTGCTGATGGAGAGCAGTCCGCAGGCTCCGGCCGCAATGGAGGCATCGGTGCTGGAGTCCGGCCTGCGCTGGGACTCCTATCAGGTGGTGCTGATCCGGCTGCTGCTTCAGGACAATGCGGACAACGGGCCTTCAACGGCCGTTAAGACGAGGCTTGCGGCAAGCTTTGAGGAACACGGGTGGGGTGTTGTTTTCGCTCTGGACTCTTATTTGGGTGTTCTGCTGCAGCCTTCTTTTCAGAGGGAGCTTGTGCGCAAATTAATGGTCCAGGCGATACAGGAAGCCGTAACTGCCCAAGGGCTGGAATGTATCATTACCGCAGGCGACATGGTGGACGCTCTGGAGGAAATCCCTCTCTCCCACCAGTCGGCGCTGGCAAGGATGAAGGAGCATTTCTTCTACGATGAGCCGGGGATGATTGGGCCGGATTCCCTGAAGCTGAAGGTAGGGCTCCCGATTAGGGCAGAGGAAGTGGAGAGCAGGCTTGCGTCTGTGGTGGAGCGGCTCTATTTCGCCTTGGATATCGGTAGCACCGGGGTGCTGTCTTCGCTGATCGGGGAAACGGGTGAACTGATGATCGCCGCCCGTTATTCCGAGATGGCCGTGAAATCGCGTTATGTGCGGATAGCCACTTATCTGATCAACAAGCTCGCGCTCCAGCACAAGGAGTCTGTCCTGCAGATCAGCTCCGTGGATGAGCAAATCGAGCAAATTTATAAATACACCTCAATGCCCGGACTGCAGCGCTACGTCATCACTCTGCTGGAGCACTATGCCGGCGGTATCGCCCGTGATGATATGGAGGTCCTGATGAAACGGATGCTGGACCTCATCCACCGGCGTTATGACGAGAATCTGAAGCTGGACACACTTGCTGACGTGTTCACTTACAGCAGCGCCTACCTGGGCAAGCTGTTCAAGAACAGCACAGGTCTCTCCTTCAACAGCTATCTGGACAAAGTCCGCATGGAGAAAGCCAAGGAGCTGCTGGATCAGGGCTGCAAAATCCATGAGGCTGCAAGCGAGGTCGGCTTCAGCGATGTGGATTATTTTCGCGAAAAATTCAAAAAGCTTGAAGGCATCTCCCCCTCCGACTACCGCAGAAAAAGCTCTTCATGAAATAAATGCGCTTTCAGAAAGCGCTTACGAAAAGAGCGGATTTCTCCCTGTTTTTTATAGCAAATGTTCCGGTGTTTCCTGGATTCCCGGTAGCTTATGATAGTGCCATATCGAAGGAGGGACATTAATGAAAGCGATTACTACCAAAGTGAAGCCGGAGCTGAAGAAGCCTGCCTCACGCTTTTGGCCAACCTTCTTGCAGCAGAAGTACCTCTATATGATGGCTATTCCATTTGTGCTCTGGGCATTTGTATTCAACTATCTGCCTCTATGGGGATGGACGATGGCTTTTCAGAAATACAAGCCCGGCAAATCCTTTTTCGAGCAGAAATGGGTCGGCCTCAAGTACTTCAAGGAGCTGTTTCAGGATGAGCAGTTCTTCAATGCGCTGCGCAACACGCTCGCGATGAGCATCATGGGCCTGCTGGCCGGATTTATCGTACCCATTATCTTCGCCGTTCTTCTGAATGAGCTGAGGCAGCAGCTTCTGAAACGGTTTGTACAGACGGTCTCCTATCTGCCCCACTTCGTGTCCTGGGTGGTTGCCGCCGGGATTATTACCAAGATGCTCTCTACGGATAACGGTGCGGTGAATGATCTCCTGATGGGCCTCCACCTGATCAATGAGCCCATTCAATTCATGGCCAAAGGCAATCTGTTCTGGGGCATTGTCACGGCTTCGGATGTCTGGAAGGAAACAGGCTGGAACACGATCATTTATCTTGCGGCGATCTCGGGCATCGGCCCGGAGCTGTATGAAGCAGCCAGGGTGGATGGTGCAAGCCGGCTACAGCAGGTGCGGAACATTACGCTTCCGGGCATTCGGACGACGATTATTATTCTGCTCATCATGTCGATTGGTCACCTGATCAGTATCGGTTTTGAGAAGCAGTTCCTGCTCGGCAACAATCTGGTGCGCGACTACTCGCAGACACTGGATCTATATGCACTAAATTATGGGCTGGGCATGGGGCGATTCTCCTTCGGTACAGCCATTAATATCTTCAACTCTGTAGTGAGCGTGATTCTGCTGTTCGTTGCCAACGGCATTTTCAAAAAAATAACGAAGGAAAGCATCATATAGGAGGCCCTTATGCTGAGTAAAAAACTGGCCGCCGCATCTTGGTCGGACCGCATCTTCGATTTGGTAGTCTATGTTGTGATTACAATTGTAACTATCGCCACGTTATATCCCTTTCTGAATGTGCTGGCGATTTCCTTCAATGACTCCACGGACAGCATCAAGGGCGGAATTACGGTCTTCCCCCGTGTGTTCACCTTCAAGAACTATGAGACGATCTTTGCCTACTCCGGGTTGATGACCGGGCTGAAGATTTCCATTCTGCGCACCATTATCGGCACAATTCTCGGCCTGGTTAGCGCCTCCATGCTGGCCTTCACCCTGAGCCGGATGGATTTTCAGGCCCGCAAGTTCGTCTCCACCTTTCTCGCACTAACGATGTACGTCTCGGGCGGACTGATCCCTATCTACATTCTGATCAAAGACCTGCATATGATGGGAACCTTCAGTGTCTATGTCCTCCCCAGTCTCGTCAGCGCATTCAATGTATTCGTCATCCGTTCCTTCATTGACGGCCTGCCTTACGCCCTGCAGGAATCCGCCAAGCTGGACGGGGCCAATGACTTCACGATTTACTGGCGGGTCATTCTCCCGCTGACCAAACCGGCGCTGGCGACCATCGCCCTGTTCCTGGCCGTCGGCCAGTGGAATTCCTGGTTCGACACTTACCTCTACAACGGGTCCAAGGATTCGCTGACCACCCTGCAGTTCGAGCTGATGAAGGTCATCCAGAGCACGACCACCAACGCAGATAATTTCCGCGGACGCAATATGACCGAGGTCATGGCGCAAATCTCCCCGGAATCGGTCAAAATGGCGATCACGATTGTCGTTACGGTGCCTATTCTGGTTGTCTATCCGTTCCTGCAGCGCTACTTCGTTAAGGGCATGACGCTCGGTTCGGTAAAAAGCTAATCCGCTTCGGTATCGCCAGGCTCCGCCTGTGTATACAATACATTTTTGATCAGAAAAAGGGAGGGTTTCTATTCATGACAAGAAAGACAGTGAGACCGTACGTGCTGCTGATGGTCTTGACCTTGCTTCTCAGTGTGCTGGCAGGCTGCGGCGGCTCCAATAATACCAAGAATACGGCAGACAATGCCGAGGCCACTAAGGCTGCCAATACAGGCAGCAATACAAAGGCCACCGCAGAGGCTACTGCAGAAGCCGAAGATTTAAGCCCGCTGACACTCTCCTTCTTCGCGGAAGACCCGAATCCGAACTGGAATAATATGAAGGACGAGGTCAGCAAACAGATTACGGCAAAAACAGGCGTCACGCTCGATGCCGAATTTGCCGTCGGCGACCCGCAGCAAAAAATTGCTCTGATCGCAGCCGGCGGTGAATACCCGGATATCATCTCTGCCAAAGGGGATATCGGGAAGCTTGTCGATGCCGGAGCCGTCATTGATCTGACCGAATTAATTGATAAATATGCACCCAACATCAAGCGTGTGCTCGGCGACAACCTCGCCCGGGCGAAATATACCAATGAAGACCAATCCATCTATGCCATTCCGACCTGGGCAGCGGTAGATGAGAAGAAATTCGTGGCTGGCGGCGGGTTCGAGCTGCAGCACCGGGTAGTGAAGGAAGCCGGTTATCCCGAAATCCGCACCGTCCAGGATTATGAGAAAGTGATCAAAGCTTACCTGGAGAAGCATCCCACCGATGAGAACGGTAACAAGAACATCGGGCTCTCCCTGAATGCGGATGACTGGCATATGTACATTTCCGTCACCAACCCTGCCGTGTCTACGACAGGCGGCTCCGATGACGGGGAATACTACATTGATCAGCAGACCCATGAGGCCATCTACCACTTCCGCCGCCCGGAAGAGAAGGAATATTTCCGCTGGCTGAACCATATGAACGATATCGGCCTGCTCGACAAAGAGAGCTTCGTGCAGAAGTATGATCAGTACAAAGCCAAAGTAGCCACCGGACGGGTGCTCGGCCTGATTGACCAGGATTGGGACTACAATGACGCCCAGCAGGCCCTCAAGACAGCAGCCAAATTCGACCAGACCTACGGTCACTATCCGGTAACCCTGGCGAAGGAATTCAAGGAAACCAGCTTCTGGCCTACCGGCTTCATGGGGGGCTACGGCATTTCGATTTCCACCACTAACCCTGATCCGGTCCGCACAATCAAATTCCTGGATTACCTCGCTTCCGATGAAGGTCAAATCCTGAACAACTGGGGCGTTGAAGGCAAGCATTACGTAGTGGAGAACGGCAAACGCGTCGTGCCTAAGGAGGTTCAAGACCGCATCAACAATGACAATACGGCCTTCACCAAGGAATCGGGACTCGGCTTCTACTGGAATATGATGGTTCACTACGGAGATGGTGCCAAGGACTCCACCGGCAACTATTACACCAAAAACTTCCCGGAACAGCTTGTGCTTGGCTATAGTGATGTCGAGAAAGAAACGCTCGCTGCTTACAAGGCAACCACCTGGAAGGACCTGTTCCCGAAGGAAGAGGAATTCCCAGAAAAAGCATATGGAGCCGCATGGAACATCTCGGTTCCAGGCGAAGATGAAGTGTCCATCCTGGGCAACAAAATGAGAGACATTACGTGGAAACGAATCCCTCAAGCGATCCTAGCCAAACCGGCAGAATTCGATAAAATCTGGGACGACTACATGGCCGATCTGGAAAAAGCCGGCGTAAAGAAGATGGAACAAGGCTACACCAAATATGTGCAGGACCGTGTGGCTTTGTGGAGCGGTAAATAAGAGCATGCGCAAGAGCCGTACGGGCAATCCGCACGGCTCTGTTTTTATTTTGCGGCAATAAACATTAGCTAATGTTGACTATATGCAACAGAAATAAATTTCGTGATATAATCTTTACAAAATTTTTTGCTGACTTTTCTGAACTAACGCTTACAGATGATATAGAAATTCATTTTATGGAACTATCAAAGCTCAATGAACAATGATTCCAACTGAAGGTGGTTTATATGAATGAACCCGGAATAGAAAAAGCTATGACTGCCTTGGAGTATTTAAGTCAGGATGCAGAAGCACGGCGCTTGTATGAGATGCGACAAAAATACTTGCACGACGAAGCCTCCATGATTGAAGGTGCTAAGGAAGAAACTAAGCTTGAGGTTGCTAAAAACCTCGTACAGATGGGAATGGATCTTTCATCTATAGCCAAAGCAACCGGATTACCTGAAGATGAAATAAGAAAGCGTGAATACTCCCACCGCCTATAGAGGCGGGGGCTTCTTGTTTCGACGATCGCTGCCTTTTTGTAGAAAGGTCTTACATGATCTCCACAAGCGTTCGATGCAGTATGCATCCCGTTCGGGGCAAACCCTCCCTAC
>NZ_JBTLRW010000003.1:0-604682 GCF_054483875.1 Paenibacillus sp. BAC0078 | reverse complement strand
AAGATGAGATTTCCCAGTATGTAAGACCCCTTGAAGACGACGAGGTAGATAGGTTGGAGGTGGAAGCACGGTAACGTGTGGAGCTGACCAATACTAATCGGTCGAGGGCTTATCCAAAGAACTATAACGCATCTTCGTTTCGGATTCAGTTTTCAGGCGATCAAGCCTGAACAATCACTTGCGCACACATTCATCGGCACAGCCGTAAACGACCGAATGTGACGCTCGGCGCTTGTTCCACAAGCGCACGTTTGGTGGCGATAGCGGAGGGGTTCCACGCGTACCCATCCCGAACACGACCGTTAAGCCCTCCAGCGCCGATGGTACTTGGACCGAAGGGTCCTGGGAGAGTAGGACGCCGCCAAGCACAGAGGCCACTGTTGAAATAATCAGCAGTGGCCTTTTGTTTGCAAGCATATCTTTTGCGTTAGGAGTATTTGGTAGTATCTGGAGTGGAAGAAGCTTTTTCCTGCTATATTATAAAAAAAACAAACTTATATTGCTATTTTTCTTGAAGTTTGATATAATATTTTTTGTTGTCGAAATAAATATTAATGTGGCTCGTTGGTCAAGGGGTTAAGACACCTCCCTTTCACGGAGGTAACATGGGTTCGAATCCCATACGAGTCACCACTATCTTAACAAATAATAATTGCATTTATCGGAATAATATGCTAAACTCATTAAGTTGCTTCTTTTAACGGAGGCTTAGCTCAGCTGGGAGAGCATCTGCCTTACAAGCAGAGGGTCGGGGGTTCGAACCCCTCAGCCTCCACCATATGAGTTAACAAATTGCATAATCCTTTTTACTGACGCGGGGTGGAGCAGCCCGGTAGCTCGTCGGGCTCATAACCCGAAGGCCGCAGGTTCAAATCCTGCCCCCGCAATATATCCCCAAAGGTACCTTAGAAGTACTTATCTTGGAACCGTGGTGTAGTTGGCCTAACATGCCTGCCTGTCACGCAGGAGATCGCGGGTTCGAATCCCGTCGGTTCCGCCATCAGTATATTGCTTCAGGGATGAGAATCCATCAGGGTTCGTAATCTTTCTTTACATACCGTATGCGGACGTGGCTCAGCGGTAGAGCATCGCCTTGCCAAGGCGAGGGTCGCGGGTTCGATTCCCGTCGTCCGCTCCATAATTTGCGCCCTTAGCTCAGCTGGATAGAGCGTTTGACTACGAATCAAAAGGTCGGGAGTTCGAATCTCTCAGGGCGCGCCATTTATAGCATAACATTATATTTTGCCGGCGTGGCGGAATGGCAGACGCGCTCGACTCAAAATCGAGTGGGAAACCGTGGAGGTTCGAGTCCTCTCGCCGGTATAGCTAAAAGAGTTCATTGGAGAAATTCTCTAATGGGCTTTTTTTATTTTAGATTTAGTACCCCACTCATTATTTGAGCTGAAGATATCTTGGTGTTGTACTCCAAGTGAGAAAAAATGTTGGCTGTTGTTGCATAGTCACTGTGGCCTAGCCATTCCTGGACTTCCTTCATGCTTATACCGCTGGCAAGCAACAGACTGGCACAGCTATGACGGAGATCGTGATACCGGATATGCCTAAACCCGTGTTTTTTCAGCAGAATAGGGAAATTCTGCGTAATGTAGCCTGGTTTTATGCGCTGCCCTAATTCATTTACATAAATGTACTCCATATAGTCGGTGCAGTAGCTGCTGCCATAAGAAAAGCGATAAACCTCTTGCTGTTCTTCATTCGGATTAGAAGGTCAAAGAACGTGTCCACCAGTGGCAGTGTGCGATGACTAGCTTTGTTCTTCGGGCGGTCGCTTTCAATCTCAATGAATTTGCCGTAAGAAGCGAGAATAACAGCAAGTTCTATTTTTTCACCGCGAATTACGGCCAAGAGTTGGTTTAGCTCCTCGGCATTGTAAAAACTTGCTACGCAAGTGTTCTTTTTAGGACGTTCCACCAGATCAGCAGGATTTGTCACAATCAGCTTTATCTTTACGGCATACTGAAGGGCTTTACGAATGTTCGCATGATAATGAATTACGGTATTAGCACTCACACCACGAACATTCATTTCATGCGTGTAGAAGGTCTGGATATCCTCTGTAGTCAAGTCTTCAAGCAAGTTCCCCTTTTCTCGGAAATAAGGCTCTACACGGCCTTTAACAGCGTGTGAATAGGAGATGTAAGTAATAAGCTCAATACTGTTCTTCATCATCTCCAGCCACTGTAACATGTAGTCTGCAAATAGCCGTTTGTTATCATTCAATGAAGTGGTTACCTTTGCATTATCAGCTATTGAAGTATGTTTTCGTATCTAATTGCTGTATGTGCATCAATGATTGGAGGTAGGCAATAACATAACTGCTGAATGCTCTTTCTAAGAAGTCATTAGCCCCAATCCTTAATGTCATAATTCTCCATCTCCCTCTGTAATTGATCAGAGTCGAAAAAGGCAACCTCTAAACAAAAAAATCAAAGGTGGAGGTCTATAGGCAGTTTTCAGTATTAGTTTATTGGAAATCTTATCGAGTCTAATCCTCACTGCAATTTTATAATGATATTGATTATCATTATCATTCATGTTATTATATTTTTGTTCAGTACTGAACAAAAATATAACAATCTAGTACCTTAACCAAAGCAAATCTAGGGATTGGGATAAACTTCAAGTGGACCTGTTACATGGCATGCATGAAATGAATCCAAAGATTTGACACGGTCAAGGTACTAAATTGGACAATAAAGTTGATCTGCAACTACTACAAGAGAGGAGAGATTGTGCAATTGGAATTTCTGCATCATTTCAAACGTCATCTTTATGAGCAATATATCAAAATGCTGCATTTAAATGAATTGTATACTGAACTCGAAATTAACTCTTTTCGGGAGCAAGCCAAAAAGCTTCAGATTGACATGCTTTCCAATAATATTACTAGTGTACACGTCATCGATTGCATAGGAGATCATGAACCAATAAATCATACCGGAATTGTGAAAAAAATGGATTTGTCCAAAGCAAGCATTACAAATATTAGTTCAAAGCTATTGGAAACGGGCTTTATTATGAGAAGCCAGTTAAATAACAATCGTAAGGAGATTTATTTTAGCTTAACGGATAAGGGTAGACATGTTTATCATTTGCATAAAAAACTGCATGAAGAAAGAGTGGAAAGATTTTATCAATTTTTTGAATCCTATACAGAGGCTGAACTGCAGACTATTGGAAAATTTATGAGTGATTTATTAGCGCGTGCCGAAGAAAATTATGGAAGGGGAGTATGGGAGAATGACGACGCTAAAGATTGAGGAATTGAGGGCAAAAATTGAAGGGAAAGAAATTTTAAAAGGGCTCACGCTGGAAATCCATGGCGGAGAGATTCATGCGATTATGGGGCCTAATGGGACGGGGAAAAGTACGTTGGCTTCGGCTTTAATGGGGCATCCCAAATATGAGGTTACTGACGGCAAGGTGACATTGGACAATGAAGACCTTCTGGAGATGGAGGTGGATGAGCGTGCCCGGGCAGGCTTGTTCCTCGCTATGCAATACCCAAGTGAAATTGCCGGCGTAACGAACTCGGATTTTCTCAGAAGTGCCATTAATGCACGACGTGAAGAAGGCGAGGAGATATCCTTAATCCGTTTTGTTCGTGAAATGGAGAGCAAGATGAAGGGGCTGGAGATGAATCCAGAATTCGCGCACCGTTATTTAAATGAGGGATTCTCAGGTGGCGAAAAAAAACGGAATGAGATTTTGCAAATGATGCTGCTTGAACCAAAGTTTGTGATTTTGGATGAAGTAGATTCCGGGCTTGATATTGATGCACTGCGTATTGTAGCCAATGGTGTAAATGAGTTGCGCAGTCCAGACAGAGGATTTATCATCATTACCCATTATCAGCGCCTGCTGAACTATATTACCCCAGATTTTGTGCATGTCATGATGCAAGGTCGGATTGTCAAATCTGGTGGCCCGGAGCTTGCCCACCGTTTAGAGGCAGAAGGGTACGATTGGGTAAAAGAGGAGCTTGGAATTACGGATGAGACGGTAGGCGAGGAAGTTTGAAAGCTGAAGAGGAGGAAAAGCAAGTGGGTATACAAGCAAAAATTTCAATGAATGCGAACGCTTTATGCGCTTGGTCAAGTGCTAAGGATGAACCTCGCTGGTTGCTTGAACGCCGGATTCGGGCACTCGAGCTGGCAGGGACGCTGGAGCTGCCTAAAGTGGAAAAAATCAAACTTGAAAAATGGGATATCTACGAAAGTGGTAATTACAAAGCTGAGAATGCATGCTCAGGTTTGGAAGATGCGCCGGAGCTTGTTCGAGGTTTGGTTGCCTCTTCGGTGGAAGGCGGACTCATCGTTCAGATCAATTCGGATGTAGTGTACACAGAATTGTCGGCAGATTTAGCCGCACAAGGTGTGATTTTGACTGATCTGCATACTGCGGCGAGAGAGCATGAGGAATTGATGCAATCTTACCTCGACCAAGCTGTAAAACCGGAAGAGCACAGATTGTCTGCTGTGCACAGCGCTTTATGGAGTGGTGGCGTTTTTCTATATGTCCCAGATGGTATAGAGGTTGAAGTTCCCATTCAAGCGATCTTTTATAGCGATACGAGCGGGGCGCTTTTTGCTCCTCACATCTTGATTGTGGCTGGTAACAACAGCAAGATCAGCTATGTGGATCATTATATATCGAGCAGAGATGATATCAAGGTTTTGCATAATGGTGTGGTAGAGGTGTTTGCAGGGGCAGGCTCCAAGGTGCAAGTTGCTTCTGTTCATCAGCTTGCTGCAGCAACAACGGATTTCACCCAGCGGCGTGCGGTTGCGCTTGCGGATGGCGGTGTAGAATGGATTATCGGCGAGATGAATAATGGCTATACCGCCAGTGATACCAAAACATTGCTCCAGGGCAACGGGGCCATCTCTGACGCCAAGATAATTGCGATAGGCTCTGGGGACCAGAAATTGAGTTATACTACGCAAGCCCAGCATTTTGGCAGAAGCTCGGCGAGTCAAATGATCACACGAGCAGTAATGCGTGAAGAAGCTACGGCCATTATCAACGGGATTACAAAAATTGAAAAAGGTGCAACCCATTGTGATGGTCAGCAAACAGAACGTGTGCTGATGTTAAGTCCAAATGCGCGCGGTGATGCCAATCCGATCCTGCTGATAGATGAGGATGATGTAACCGCCGGTCATGCTGCATCCGTGGGGCAAGTAAATGCGGAACAAATCTATTATCTGATGTCGCGCGGGATCTCACGGAGTGAAGCCGAATATCTTGTTATTTTCGGATTCCTCGCTCCTGTCATTTCGGAGATCCCGCTGGAGGGAGTGCGTAGCCGCCTGCAGGATGTAGTGGAGAAAAAGCTTGGCAGATCATAGGGAATCAGAGCCAATCAAAGTGAGTCTTATGAAAGTTAAAAGGAGCGATAACAATGGCTAAAAAAGCGCCGGATATGGGTGACTATAAATATGGGTTTCGCGATGAGCACCAGTCTATTTTTCAATCTGGAAAAGGTCTGACTGAAGAGATTGTCCGAGAAATTTCCCGAATCAAGGAAGAGCCGGAGTGGATGCTCGATTTTCGGCTGAAAGCTTTGAAGCAATTCTACAAAATGCCGATGCCTGGGTGGGGAGCGGATTTGTCCGGACTAAATCTTGATAACATCCAATATTACGTTCGTCCTTCCGAAAAACAGGGAAAGACTTGGGAGGAGGTTCCCTCCGAGATTAAATCAACCTTTGACAAGCTAGGGATTCCTGAAGCGGAGCAAAAGTTTCTGGCAGGCGTATCCGCTCAATACGAGTCGGAAGTAGTCTATCACAATATGCGGAAGGAACTGGAGGATCAGGGCGTTGTGTTCCTTGATACGGATACTGCTTTAAAGCAATATCCTGAAGTGTTCAAGCAACATTTTGGAACGATCATCCCTCCCGCCGACAATAAATTTGCGGCGCTTAACAGTGCGGTTTGGTCCGGCGGCAGCTTTGTATACATCCCGAGGGGTGTTCAGTGTGAGGTTCCTATACAAGGATATTTCCGTATTAATTCTGAAAATATGGGACAATTCGAGCGGACATTAATTATTGCCGAAGAGGGTAGTTTTATCCATTATGTTGAAGGATGCACAGCGCCTATTTATAGTACCAGTTCTCTGCATAGCGGAGTTATTGAAATTATTTGCCGGAAAGATTCCCGTGTCCGTTACACGACAATCCAGAATTGGGCGCCTAATATCTACAACTTGGTAACCCAAAGGGCTGTGGCAGAGGAAAATGCCACAATGGAATGGGTGGACGGCAACATCGGCTCCAAGGTAACCATGAAGTATCCGGCTGTAATATTGAAAGGAAGGGGAGCCAAGGGGTCCATCCTGTCTATTGCCGTAGCCGGTAAAGATCAGCATCAAGATGCCGGCGCGAAGGTCATTCACCTTGCTCCCGAGACAACATCTACGATTATATCCAAATCCATCAGCAAGCAGGGCGGCAAAGTAAACTACCGGGGATTGTCAAGCTTCAGCCGCGATTCCGCGGGATCCAAGTCCAATATTAAGTGTGATACGTTGATTTTGGATAACCTGTCAACATCAGATACGATTCCGTACAATGAAATTAAAAACGATCAGATTACTTTGGAGCATGAGGCAACAGTATCCAAAGTGTCCGAGGAACAATTGTTTTACTTAATGAGCCGCGGGCTTACAGAACAAGATGCCACACAAATGATTGTAATGGGCTTTATTGAGCCGTTTACCAAAGAATTGCCGATGGAATATGCCGTTGAAATGAATCGGCTGATTCAATTCGAGATGGAAGGAAGCATCGGTTGATTCATTATTTTAATTATCAACCGTTTTACCTTAAATAGGTACGAGGTGTATTTTAATGAAGAAAAAAAAGTCGGACATCTCAGAATTAGATCAAATTACTCGCGAGAAAAAGAAAGTTCAATTCTACCTTAATATGATGTTAGGATTGAGCGCAAGCTGTGGTGTGATGATACCTGTAGATCCCGTTTATACAATTTTAATGGAACTTTCAGCTCAAGAGGCCTCTCTTATACAAAAAGCAAAGGATCAATTAGTTGATCCAGAATGAGAAGGGCATAAATTGAATGTTGATAAAACAATGAGAGGAACTAATATTATGGAGAATAATAGAATTTTATTCGATGAAGTATCGGAAGTGCTTCTAAAACTACGTCCTTTCTTATTGCGTGACGGTGGAGATGCTGAATTAGTCGAAGTTGAGAACGGTATAGCGAAATTAAGATTTTTGGGAGCTTGCAACGGTTGCCCAAGTGCGACGATTACGTTAAAGGCTGCTATTGAACGTGCAATTCTTGAAGAGATTGAAGATATTAAAGAAGTTGTACAAGTATTCTGAATTTATTTAGGTAAAAGACACACTCATTCGCTCGTTCTCACCATAGAGAAAGGAGCACACTTGAAGTAAATAATACGAAGGTATAAAAGATCAAGAATCAATCAAAGTTATCGATTCTTTCATCCTCCTTTTTATCGTCTAGATGTGAATGATACGTGATCTATGACATAAAGGGAGGGCTACGACATAGGTTTCCCCTTTTCATTATCTAGGGGAAACCAGGTGTGGGAATGTGTGGCTATTAGCCTGACGGCAGCATCATCCGTCCCTGCCCGAATTATCGGGAAGCACGCAGTTGCAAGGATCTGCGTCCGACAGCTCTTTTTTATTGCATCAAAACTATAACAACTGATTGAGCTTGCTTTCAGGCTCTTCACCATTTTCTACACGTTTTATATTATTGACAAAAAAATCATATCTTTTTTTATGAAATTTCCGGCCATCAGGCATTCCTGCTGTATGGGGCGTAAGGATCACATTACCCAGATTCCGGAGCTCACTGTTCAAAGGAAGCGGTTCAGTTTCAAACACATCCAGGCAGGCGCCTGCAATATCCCCGTTTTTTAGAGCATCAATCAAGTCTCGTTCGTTGACAATCCCGCCGCGGGCCGTATTGATAAACAAAGCGGTACTCTTCATTTTCTGGAATACCGTTTTGTTGATCAACTGCTTGGTTTGCGGATTCAAGGGCAAGTGTACACTGACGATGTCCGATGTGCTGACAAGGGTATCGAAATCCGTCATTTTCACAAAACCGTCCGATTGTGCAACGGGATTTCTCTTATAAGCCAGCACCTTCATATCAAACACTCGGCAAAACGCAGCTACTTTTTTTCCGATAGCGCCCAAACCGATAATCCCAATGGTTTTACCTTCTAATTCACATCCGGTATAGTCCAAATGATGTTCATCCATCCTGTTTTTCATGAACGCATCCAGAAACGGTATGTTTTTATAATAAGACAAGATCAGTGCCAAGACGTGCTCAGCCACTGCCTGTGCATTCACGCCTGCAGCATTGGCCACCCAAATGCCACGTTGTGTGCAGGCAGGGATATCCACATTATCAAATCCTGCACCTGTCTGTACCAACTTTAAATTTTTTGCAGTAGAAAGCAGGCTGTAATCTACTTTAATATGTTCAGGGATTATGACCTGGCAATCTTCAATATGATGCAGCATTTCTTTTCCGGGCGGGACAATAACTACGTTCCAATCTTGCGGAAAATATCTGGCAATATTTGATTTTGAGGTTTCGTTAAAATAACCAACTATAAGAATTTTCATGTTAAACCACCCTTCGTTGCTGTTTGTCTTGATTAATGATAATTTTAAATATGAAGAACAATGGTGTAAAACTCAAATATTTTGAGAACTATATTAAGTATTTCTATATATTGAGGGGATATTCTATGTATTTTCCTGGGATTGAAGCATTTTTAGCTATTGTACGGACCCAGAATATAAGCAAGGCGGCCGAATGGCTGCACTTGTCACAAGCGACGGTAAGCTACCGGTTAAAGACATTGGAGGAGGAAATGGGCGGCCTTTTGGTTGAGCGGAGAAAAGGGGCATCCAAAATCAGTCTGACCCCAAAAGGGGAGAACTTTTTTAGCATTGCGGAACGATGGGAGGCTCTTTGGAGGGAAACACAAATCTTACAGGCTAGCGGTTCGCAGTTAAGTTTGGCCATAAGCGCTGCCGAAAGTATAAGTCATTTTGTTTTGCCTCCTGTGTATAAAATGCTAAATCAGCATACTCCGTCAATCCGTCTGCAAATTCGTACGCAGCATACTCAGGAAGCTTTCGATAGTATTGAGCGACGCGAGATGGATGTGGCATTTGTGGTGCGGGAAATCGTGTCGCCTAGTGTCACGGTTAAACCGTTTTTTACGGAAGAAATGGTGCTGCTGCGTCTTGCTGTGCCGGGACGTCAGGCTGAAGGTACGGTTGAAATGGAAGAATTGGAGGCACAACACGAAGTCTTCATCAATTGGAACAGAGAGTTTCAATTCAGACATGATCAGTGGTGGGATCCTCTTTGCCCATCCCGTGTTCATCTGGATACAGCGGGACTCATCACTACTTTTTTGAATGACGCCAAACAATGGACGATCGTGCCCGCTTCGATTGGCGAATATATGATGCGGATGGGAGATTTTGTTCTCCAGAAACTATCGGTTTCTGTGCCTCCAAGAATATGCTATAAGGTAACGCATAAGTTTCCAAACCAGGCTTTACACGAGCCCCTTCGTATTCTTGATAACTATCTGCAAGATATATTTGGAATACAATGATCCGGGATATACTTGTAATTGATTATTGGCTTGCAAACTGGTGTATGAAGAAAATAGAGTATTAGACTGAAGCTCGCGAAGCAACTGGTTTATAGAATTTCGAGGTTTGTGTTCTTTAGACAAGTTGGGCTGCAGTAATTGGCAGACCGACATGTGCGCTGGTACAGGCATGCTGATGATGTCTTTGGAGGACTCTCCTAATCGGCATACTTGGCTGAACAACGCGAATGCAATATTGAAGGCCCAACTGGTGTGAATCCAGATGGATCATGGCCTGAATCTATACGATATCATCATGCAGCTTTAGAGCGGTTTGCCGGTTATGGGAAGGTGCTGGAGAATGTGAAGGGTGAGAATTGGTTTGAGGATAGCTGCGGGCCGTCCTTTCAAGAAGTAGTGGGGGGAAGGCGTTATATTGGAGAACGTCGTGTCCAAGGAACAGAGGGAGCTTGGGCAAATGTTTTAAAAATGACCAATTAAAGCGATCAAGAATCGAGATCATTGGTATTGCCAAAATAAAGAAATTGAGCCGCTGTGTTATTCCCATAGCTGACATGAGGAATAAAATCATAACAGCATTGACAGCAGTCATCAAAAAAATATTGCAAAGTGATGTTAAATAATCTATTATGGATAATATAGATCCATATTTATTATATTGTTTTCAAGAGGAGGTAACATGCAATTCTCCAAAAGTACAGATTACGCCCTACACGCTTTGGTTCATCTAGCAAACTCGGAGCGTTGCAACAATGTCGGCATTAAGGAATTATCCTCAACGCTTAGTGTCTCCGAAAGTTATTTATCTAAAACGTTATCCAAATTGAGGCAGGATGGAATCTTACGTGCGGTGCCAGGGGTGAATGGAGGATATGAGCTTGCAAGGCCGGCGGATCAGATTACATTTCTTGATGTGATTCAAGCAATTGAAGGAAGACAGCAGTTATTCAGATGCTCAAATTCAAGTTCACAGCAGCATCAGTTATTAGCAGAAGATGAAGTTACGCAGCGAGAGCAGGAAAATTTGGTGACAAATGGTTGCTTGATTGAGAAAGTGATGAACGGTGCAGAACAGCATCTATACCAATATTTGCGGGAACAAACGATACAATCGGTATTGGATGAGGCGCTCAAACAGTGTAACCATGAGGCAAACAAGAAGTGATAAGCTTCTTGTACTTATATTATGGATATTATGAGTCTGTGAAGGTTTTGATTAGTCGTTATCGGTATAAAACTGACTGGACTTAGAGAACTGGAGGAAAATTAAATGATTGATTTAGAAAACATCAAGCGCGGTCCAATTATGCTTGCGCTGATCATCGGAATGTTTGTTGCCGCCTTGAACGAAACACTAATGGGTAATGCTCTCCCCCAACTAATGAAGTCGTTTGACGCATCTGCGGCGACGGTTCAGTGGCTTTCCACCGCCTACATGCTCGTCGTTGGTGTGCTCGTTCCGATAACGGCAACCCTGCAGCAGTGGTTCACTACCCGGCAGTTATTCTTGTCAGCAATGAGTTTATTTTTTGTTGGTACGGTGATCTCCGCAGTGTCGCCGGTATTCAGTGTATTGCTGATTGGCCGAATTATTCAAGCAGTGGGAACGGGGATGCTGCTACCACTTGTCATGAATGTTATTATGACCATTTATCCGCCAGAAAAGCGGGGAGCCGCAATGGGGATGTTAGGGCTCGTTGTTATGTTTGCTCCGGCGGTTGGCCCGACTATCTCTGGGTTAATCGTAGACGGACTTTCATGGCGCTGGCTGTTTTACCTCGTTATACCGTTTTCATTAATCTCCATTTTTGTAGGAGCTGCTGTCTTGAAAAACGTGTCAGAGGTCACCAAACCGCGAATAGATTTCTTATCTATCGTGTTGTCAACGATCGGGTTCGGTGGAATCGTCTACGGATTCAGTAGTGCTGGCGAACATGGGTGGGCGGTTCCAGGAGTCATCTGGACGATCGCGGTAGGCGGAGTGGCCTTGGTGCTGTTTGTCTGGAGACAGCTTATATTAGAGCAGCCTATTATGGATTTACGCGCATTCCGCTACCCGACGTTTACATTAGTTGCTGTGCTGCTATTTGTGCTAATGATGACATTTTTCTCATCGGCAATCATGCTTCCGATGTTTATGCAGGGTGTACTTATGATAACAGCATTCAAGTCCGGTTTGATCCTCCTTCCTGGTGGGATTGTTAACGGGGTTATGGCTCCGATTTCAGGCAAGCTATTCGATAAGTTCGGGCCTCGCATTCTGATCATTCCAGGGCTGACTATTGCCGTCATTTCGTTGTGGCAATTCACCCGATTCAATGAAGCTACAAGCACGGGTTTCCTCGTCTCCGTTCATATTGCGCTGATGATTGGTATCGCACTGGTCATGATGCCTGCGCAGACAACGGGGCTTAACCAGCTTCCACGGAATCTGCACCCGCACGGGACAGCGATCTTAAACACGCTTCAACAGGTGGCTGGTGCAATAGGTACGGCTTTGTACATCAGTATTATGTCGGGAGGACAGAAGCAGTACTTGAGTGGAGTAAGTGATCCACTAGCTTCGTCAGAAATCACCAAAGGACTTGCAGCCGGCATCAATAATGCGTTCTGGTTTGGAGTCATCGCCGCAATTATTGCGTTAGGAATCGGTCTTTTTCTCCGTAAAGGGAAGTCCCCAGAAAATGAAAAGTTGGCAGGATGAATCAGGACATTCACAGGGAAATTTCTAAATCATTAGGAAAGCGTGGGGAATAAATATGAACGATGATTTTTTTAATGCAGCCATGTGGGAAAAGGTATGGAAAGACGAGTCCGATTTAAAAATCGCTAGGATGAAAAGGAGTGGAATTGATCCTACCCGATCTTTTGACCATAAGGCCAAGACCTTCAACGAGCAATCGTTTAACAAAAAAGGAAGAGAACGAACCAAACGAATTATGAGCTGGCTCGAAGGACAAGGAGTCCAATTCGAAAACGCCTCAGTGCTCGATATTGGCGCTGCGTCAGGCGTGTTCTCGGTGCCATTTGCAGAGAAGGGGGCTCATGTAACGGCAGTAGAAACCTCTCCCCCGCTGATCGAGTTACTGGAAGAAAACATTTCAAACTTCGCCGAAGACCAAGTGAAAATTGTACCCGAACCTTTTGAAGACATTGATGTAGCGTCTAAGGGCTGGAACCAGGCTTTTGATCTCGTCTTTGCCTCTATGAGTCCAATCATTCACAATTGGGAAAGTGTGGAGAAGGTACTCCATTGTGCTCGAAAGTTCTGTTATATCAGTATGCCGGTTCTCCATACGGAGCACAGTCTGGTTAAAGAAATATGGCCGCTTATTACCGGTCACTCCTATCAATCGAAACTTACCGAAATGGGTTACTTGTTACACCTGTTGTATCTGAAAGGATATGCCTACGAAACGCTGGTTACTGTGGAAGGGAAAACGAGGGAGATCTCCGGAGAGATGGCTTTGCAGGAAGCGATGACGTGGCTTGGGCATCACCGGCTGCCTGAGGATGAGCGGAATAGGAGTATTGTAGCCAATTATTTGGAGCAGTCCTATCCTTCAGACAAAGTTGTTGTTCAGGAGGAAGGACGGTTTGGCAAGGTACTGATTCGGTTGTAGGATCACAATGATTGAGAGGAATAGACAAAGAAGGTACTACAAGAGCTGGAGAAAAAGGAGCAATCAAGAGGTGAGGATAGTTGCATTGACGGAGCTTGCAGTGTGGTCAGCTGTGGCTTAATAAAAAAACCAAAAATTGATTTGGGAATCGTTCCCTTTGACCAGCAAATCAGTAAATTCGAGTATACACCGATTTTTCAGGAAGAGTTTGTTTTTATTTTTTCTAATCGGATAGCGCAAGAAAAGCTGCTGTAAGATGAAGTTCGAGTCATTGGATTTGGAAATAACTGCATATACCAAGCCATGGCTAATAAAATGCTGGTCGACTATGGAAAACTGGATTTTCGGAATATCGCATACGCCAGCTTAGAAATGATTAAACAAACGGTGATTGGCGGAGCTGGCATAGCACTGGTGCCAAAGTGCTCCGTTGAGCAGGAATTACAAACCAACCAATTACAAGTTTTTGATTTCGGGCAGCCCATTTTTATTAATCATGGAATAATTGAAAGTAAATCAGCCCATAGAAAAGAGAGTTCAGAGATATTTAAGCGTTTTATTATAAAATATTTTAGTACAACGACGTAGAGTCTTAGTTTAAGTGAATTTACGAAATCTTCGCGGGCTTGCTATTATAGAAATATTAGAATAAGGGAACCGAGAAATGGAGTGAACGGTAAGGCGGATTCTTGGAATACATCCTACACACTCATGCACAAACATGAACCCGTGGCTGAGATTGAGCTGGATGAAGCGACTGTCTCCATTTCAGCGATTGGACAAGTCTATGCGAAGCAGCATGTGCCAGTTGGGATACCTGTCAAGAAAGGAAAAATAGACCGCGCGGCACTCAATGAATGGTGGAGAGGCCGTGCAATTCCGGCCAGCCGGGACGGAATTAAAGAAGCGCTGCTTGAATTGAACCTGATAGATACACGGTTTTGATGTTCACTGACTGAACATAACGTCTCTACGAAGATGAAAAACGTGGAGGCGTTTTTTCTTTGTGCAGCAAAAGCAAAGAGAAAGCTGAAAGAACTGACAAGTTAGCGGCAGGACCTATCCTAGCAGTTCTTTGGCTCCATTCATCACTAAGGGCATAGTCTGTTCAACGAATGATTCCGCACTTATTAGACATCCCTCATTGTTCCAAACGTAAGCCGCCCCATACATCCCCCAACTTAACATGATAGAAGCTGTATTTATTAAGAATTGCGCGTTTGGACTCGATAGCATCTTGTCTTTGTCTATAAAGGAAAGAAGTATTGTTTGAATTTTTTCCTTTATTTGAATTTCGAATGCAGGTCCAAGCGATTTATACCTTCTTTTGCACATAGTGCTTAGACCCTTGTGAAAATCGCATACGCCCAGAAAAATACTCTGAATTATTTCTTCATTTAATACTTCATGACCGCTTATTCTACGATTTATGATTGTCATAAATGTTTCCATTAGTTTGACCTCAAGAATTTCGAATTTATCTACAAAGTGCGCATAAAAAGTCGCTCTGTTAACAGTAGCCCGCTCTGTAATATCCCTAACGGTTATTGATTCAAAGTCTTTTTCTTGAATTAATGAAGCAAAAGCGTCTTGAAGGAGTCGCCGTGTACGGATCACACGAGGATCAGCTTCATTCTTTTTAATTGTCATGGTTAAGATCCCCCCAATAAAACGACATTATTGAAATGGTGTTGTCTATACAACGGTTTATGGTTATTGATGATTGCGTACCATTCGGTTGTTATTATAGCATATAAATACAACAAGTGTTGTTCAAGCAACTAATGTTGTATTGAAATAATATGCTGAATGCCGCTTTTCCAAAAGGAGGAGAGAACCATGTCGGTTTCACAACCGTCACAAACGATGGAGCACCAACTTTTTTTTGATGTTATTCGAGAACGCCGGTCGGTTCGTAGCTATGATCCCGAGATCAAGATTTCGCGGGAGGAATTGACCGAAATATTGCGGCAAGCCACGCTGGCTCCTTCGGCCGCTAACCTGCAGCCGTGGCGGTTTCTCGTGATCGACTCGCAGGAGCTGAAGCAGAAGCTGCTTCCGATCGCATTCAATCAACAGCAAGTGGTCGAGGCTTCGGCTGTCATTGCGGTACTCGGAGATTTGGAGTGTTATACATTGGCCGAGAAAATTTACGGAATGGCGGTCGGTGCGGGTTACATGTCTGCAGAGACGGCCAAATCGTTCGTGGAACGCTATACCGGCATGTATTCGAGCATGCCGCCCGAGTCCATCCGCCAAAAAGTATATACCGACGGCGGGCTAGTATCGATGCAACTCATGCTTGCCGCCCGCGCTAAAGGCTATGATACGGTCCCGATGGGCGGCTATGACCAGGCTAAATTTGTAGAAGCGTTCGATATTCCGGAGAGGTACGCTCCTGTTATGCTTATCGCCATCGGCAAGGCGACGAAGCCCGGTCATCCGACGGTGAGACTGGCTGTCGATGATGTAGCTTTCTTTAACGAAATGCCTATGGAATAACAAAATGTAAAAGGCCTTGGCACCCGCATAAACAACGGAGAGCTAAGGTCTTTTACCTCAAAGAACTCGCTGATACTGAAGATATTACGATCTCGGTTGAGCGAATGGTGCGATTTGAGCCCGTCATTTTTGATGCTGCGATTGTAGACTTGATAGAGCGTGTAACGACCCAGCGTGGTTTGTCCGTACAGCGAATGACATCTGGGGCAGGGCACGATGCTCAGATGATTGCCCGTATTTGTCCAGAGCCATGATCTTTGTCCCAAGTATCGGTGGGATTAGCCATAATCCTCTTGAGTTTACACCAGAGTCAGACTTGATCGCTGGAGCCAATGTATTGCTTGACGTTGTTGGTAACTTCGTAATAGCTTCAAAATGAGTGCTACCACAACAGAGAATAGCACCCATTTTTGAGATTACTTTAACTAAGAAAATTTTGAAGGTGAAAATTATCACAATAATTTTTTACCGATTGTTCTATATTATATTTTAACATATTATATTGTAACTATTTGAGGGAGGAAAGCAACATGAGAACGAAAAGTGGCCTCTTGGCTGTAGTGCAGATAATGGAGGATCAAGCCAAGGAACGAAGAGCAATCAAACAGCAGATGCAGTAACTTCGGCGTCTGTGGTTAATGATTCGGAGGGTTTTAAACATGCGATTAGTAAAGATGGAACATGGATCGCTGCGACGCTAAATGATTTGACGTTTTCAGAAGAACTCGTGCTTGAAGGAAGTTTTACTAAATAAAGATGCGCCAGCACGGAAGATTGCCCTGTATACTCAGGATGCAGATCACAATATTACGAATTCTTTTTCTCTGACTGCCCCTAGACTAACAATTCGTAGTGAAAATGCTCGTATCCAGGGTGGAACTTTTGTGGGTGATGTTTATGTGGAAGCTAATGGTTTTGCAATTGTGAATGCGACGATTGAAGGAAATATATATTTCGCTGATGATAAATATCAATCTACTTTTGACAAGTCTGATAAGGGCATAGTGACTGGCGTTATAGAAGTTAAATCCTAATTTTATTTGAGATTATTGATATTCTATACAATGAAGAGGCTAGCTAATGAAGAAAAGTTATAAGAGGGCTGTGGTAGGTATGTGTCTGTTGATAACAGTTCTAGTGGTGATAAGCTCTTGTGTTGGATCAGACGAGAAGCCAAAGCAGGTAGATCCCATTCCTGCAGGTAGAGATTTGGAAATTGTCATTGCAACAGACACGCATTATCTTTCTGAAAGTATCAACGATGGAGGAGATGCTTTTAAACAGTTTATTGCAAGTGGTGATGGTAAACAATTAATGTACAGTGATGAATTAATAAAAGCTCTGGACTATCAAGTTCAACATCGGGAAGCGGACATAGTGCTCTTTAGTGGTGATTTAAGCAATAATGGTGAGAAAAAAAGCCATCTTGGCTTATCTACGCGATTGAAAGAGATGGAAGGTGGGGGGACTCGCGTATATGTTGTTCCTGGGAATCATGATGTGCTCAATCCTTGGGCTCGTAAATTTGAAGGAGAAAATCAGTATAAGATTGATAGCATAGGCCCCAAAGAATTTCGTCATATATATGGTGATTTTGGTTATAAAGAAGCACTTTCTGTCGATTCAAATTCCCTGAGTTACCTTGCTGAACCTTCGGAAGATGTTTGGCTTTTGATGCTAGACACTGCTCAATATGACCAAAATAGTAAGCTGGGGCATCCTCAACTGGACGGAAAACTTTCTCGCTCTACATTGAATTGGATTTTAAAGTGCGGAAAGATGGCTTCTGAGAGTGGGGCGAGACTAATTGCTGTTATGCACCATAATTTGATTGCCCATAGTGAGATGATGTCAGAAGGCTTTACTATTAATAATAGTAGTGAGACAGTGGATATTTTACGACGTGCCGGTGTAAGTCTTGTATTTAGTGGACATAGTCATTTACAGGATATTGCCTCAACTGATGATAAGGGCACTAAAATTATTTATGATGTTGCAGGAGGAGCGCTATCTGTCTATCCTCATTTATTCGGAACTTTGCATTACTCTGTGTCAGACCATACATTCAATTACTCTGTCAACCGATTAAATGTAGATATTTGGGCCAGGGAATATGGAACAACTGATCCAAACTTGTTGCAATTTGATCTTTTTAGCACTGAGTCTTCTGAAGCTCTATGGCAATCTAAATATTTCAATATGTTGTCTAGTAAACCTGAATTCAAAAATTTCAGTGATTCGGATTTAAAGAGCATGGTGCAGACAATTGGATTAATGAATCGGATTTTTTTATCAGGAGCAGACCCTATACAGATGCGTGAATTGCTTTCCTCAGAAGGTTATCAGTTATGGAAAGATGCCCCCAAAGGTACTCCATTTAGAAGTTATATTATGAATATGGCCGAAATGGGGGAGAAAGATAATATAAATCTTCAAGTAACAATACCTTAAGGCGAGAGAAGAAAAGAACAGTAAAATCTTTTCTTTACCGAACGTTCTAAATATGTTATTCTGAACAAGCAAGAATAAGTTGTGCAACCATATGAAATAATAAATAGTACAACTTTTATCTTGAGTAGATACGTGAACATTTTTTAGAACGATCATTCTTTAATTGAACAGAGCTAAACGATAGTGCCATATGCTGGTCCCACTAGATGAGCATGAAAGGAATCTATGCTTAGCTAAAATACCTAGAAAAAGAGGAAAGTATTATGAAAACAATCGCTATAGTTGGTGCTGGTCCGGGTCTGGGCTTTTCACTTGCTAAAACATTTGGACGTCACGGATTCCGTATTGCTATGATCTCAAGAACACAGGAAAAACTAGATCAATACGCTGACAGTTTAAAAGAGTTGGGGATTGAAGCCCAAGGTTTTGCTGCTGATATTACAAATAAAATGCAGCTTGCTAGGGCTTTTCAACAAATAAAGAACTCATTTGGCATAATTGATGTTGTAGAGTTTAGCCCACATAGTGGAAGTGTTCCTGTGACCCCTGTTCTTGAAACAACTGATGAGAATGTTCTTCAAATTTTTAACAACGTAGTCATTGGGGCCATCAACACGGCTAGGGAAGTCATTCCAGAAATGATTGAACGAGGCGAAGGAGCACTTTTATTTACAAGCGATCTCTCCGCAATGAGCCCAAGCTCTCTATTTGGAAATACAGGTATTGCTATGTCAGGTTTGCGAAACTATATCCTTAATTTACACGAACGTTTGCTTCCTTTGGGTATATTTGTTGGACATTTATCTATTAGTCCTTTAATTAAAAAGGGTTCAGGCTTTGATCCGGATCAAGTTGCGGAAGCTTGGTACAACTTGTACGAGCAAGGAGAAGCTGCAGAAGAAACTTATCCAAAAAGTATTATGAAGGTTCTAAGTTAGAAAGATAACATCAATTAGGCGTGTGTAAAAGAAACCAAATAATAATATTGAACGAAAGGAAGTAAGTGAATATGGAATATCGTGTATTAGGTAGTACAGGTCTTAAAGTAAGTAGCTTTGTATTAGGTACTGGAACATTTGGTTTTTGGGGAAATAATACAAAGAAAGAGTGTGAACCTATTGTGGACGAGGCTTTGGCTGCAGGAGTCAACCTAATCGACACTGCAGATGTCTACTCCAGTGGTCAAGCAGAAGAAATTGTAGGCGAACTATTAAAAGGTCGTAGAAATGATGTGCTCCTGGCAACTAAAGGTGGTCATCCCATGGGCAGTGGACCCAATCAAAATGGGAGCTCAAAATATTGGATTAAACGAGCTGTAGAGGATAGTTTAAGAAGACTTCAGACCGATTATATTGATTTGTATCAACTACACGTACCAGATGTGCATACCGATATTGAAGAGACGCTTGATGCGCTTACGGATCTGGTCAGGGAGGGGAAGATTCGCTATATTGGTACATCCAATTTTCAAGCATGGCAAGTAACTGAAGCACAATGGACTAGCGAACGTAAAAATTTATCGCGTTTTGTGTCTGAGCAATCCCCGTATTCCATTTTAAACCGAAGTATTGAATTCGATTTACTTGCTGCTACAGCGAAATACGGAATAGGCGTTTTGGTTTGGAGTCCACTTTCAGGTGGTTTATTAACTGGTAAATATAAGTTTGGAGAAGCATCTTCCTCTGACTCAAGAGCAGCCACTTTTGCAGGAAACTTAAAATCTATTGTTGATCCTACCCGGGAAGAAAATCGGTCCAAGTTTGAAGCTATTGAGAAGCTTCAGGTCCTTGCGGACGAAGCAGGGTTAACTTTACCGCATCTTGCCATGGCGTTTACGCAATCTCATCCATCCATAACTGCATCAATCATTGGTGCCAGAACGATTGAGCAGCTTCGTGAAACTTTAAAGGGCAGCGATGTCCGATTGAGTAACGATATACTTGATGCAATAGACACGATTGTTCCACCAGGTGTGACCTTGGATGCGGTGGAAAAAGGCTGGACTCCAGATTGGTTAGGAGCTGACAAGCGAAGAATCAAGGGGTAGTACATTAATATAGTATCTCTAATAATAAAACATAAAATCAAGCACTTCTGCTTGATTTTATGTTTTGATTTTTTTTACTGCTCTTCGTCGACTCAAACAAATGAGGTGGATGATAAAAGTAATGCATTTATGCTTATCTTATTCACTCGACTGATAAAAGAATTAATTTATATGCAGGTGTAATGCAAAGGAGAAAAGGAATTATTGAGTGTGAGCATACTGGTGAGTGGTAAAAAACATACTTGATATGTTTTTTTATTTACTGATCGTTCTCAATATGTTAAATTAATTGAAGGAGGGAATTAAAATGTCAAGAAGTAAGGAGTTTGATGAGATCGAGGTATTGGATAAGGCGATGCAACTTTTTTGGGAACAGGGCTACGAGAAGACCTCTATGACAGACTTAGTTAAGCATATGGGAATCCATCGCAGAAGTTTATATGACACATTCGGTGACAAACATTCACTTTTTCTGATGGCGTTGGATCGTTATGACAATAAAATCAGTGATTCTCTTTCAAGAGGAGTTAAACGATCCCAAAATGCTAAGGAAGCACTCCATTCTGTTATTGGCACCATGATCTATGGAGAAGAGAACTCGCCAGCAGGTTGTCTAATGGTAAATTCCGCAGTAGAATTGGCTGTGCGTGATGCTGATGTCAACGAAAAATCTACTTGTGCGTTCTCAAAAGCAGAGCAACTCCTTAAGAATATCATTCTCTGGGGACAGAAAGAAGGTGAGTTCACTTCTGATTACGATGCTGGGGAATTAGCAGAATATCTGCATAATGTAGGAGTCGGGTTAAGAAGTATGTTAAGAACTTCGATTCCCATAGAGAAACTTCAGCGCATAGCCAATATGTCAATGATGATTTTGGAAAAATGAACATATTATTTATTTTTTTGTATTTTTAGAATGTTCGTTCTATTATTTTTTATGAATTTGGCTATACTAAAACTCATAAAGTACAGTCGATGCAACTTTAAAAATACTCCAAAGCGATTAATGTATACAAATAAAATAGAGGTGAGTATGCAAGATGAAAAAAACTGTACTTATTACAGGAGTATCTGGTGGAATTGGCAAAGAACTAGCAGACCGTTTCGCCAAGGATGGTTTCAATTTAGTTTTAGTGGCACGTAGTGAGGGGAAACTTTGGGAGCTTGCGAAGGAATATCAGAAGAAGTATGGGACCCATGCGATAGTCATCGCCAAAGATGTTGCATCGAATGGTGTACCTGAGGAGATTTTTGCAGAACTTAAGGAGAAAGGGATCGTAGTTGACTACCTTGTCAATAATGCCGGCTTCGGCTTGTATGGGGAATTTTTGGAGACTAACCTGGAACAAGAAATGAATATGATTGATGTTAATATTAAAGCCCTGACAATTATGACAAAGCTGTTCCTGCCAGATATGGTCAATAGAGGTCACGGTGGCGTGATGAATGTTGCTTCATTAGTAGCATTCTTTCCAGGACCTTTGATGTCCATATACTACGCAACGAAAGCCTATGTGTTGTCATTTACCGAGGCACTTGGAAACGAACTGAATGGCACGGGAGTGACTGTAACGGCGTTATGTCCAGGTGTTACGTCCACCGGCTTCGTTGATCGTTCGGGGATGGGGAATTCAAAATTGATAAAGAATGGTGCAATCATGGATGCCGGCCGGGTGGCTGAAGAAGGATACCGAGGCTTTTTGCGTGGAGATACTATCATCATACCAGGGGCTCGCAACCGACTGATGGCGTTTATGCCAAGGTTACTGCCACGTAAATTGTTGACTCGTATGGTTAGGTCTACACAAGACAGAACAAGCCACTGATCTCGTTATCTATTTATTTTGAAGCAGTCTCTGAACATGAAGAATTTATCAAGGGAAAGATGTAATTTGTCCCGAAAAGAATCAGGTATAAAGTTTAAGTGCGTTCCTTTTGATAATTTTTGATAAAATACTTTACTGATCGTTCTAGAAATGCTATGCTTAGTTCAGGCTAGATTTAAACGTATTTACATCGCCTAAATAGAATGATCGTTCTTTAAAGGTCGTTCTCATTTTTATAACAAGGGAGAGAATCGTATGAAGTATACAGTTATTACAGGAGCAAGTTCAGGAATTGGTTATGAGACAGCATTGGCATTTGCAGCTAAGGGTAAGAACCTGATTATTGTTGCCAGAAGATTGGACAAATTAGAAGAACTTAAATCAAAAATTCAAGAAGTAAATTCTGATTTAGACGTTGTTATTGTGACTAGTGACCTTTCGGTTACTGATCAGGCCTATACCCTGTATAACGATTTGAAGAAATATGAAATCGAGACATGGATTAATAATGCAGGACTTGGAGAAGGCTCTCTTATTGTTGATCAGAAGCTGGAAAAAGTGGAGACTATGCTGCGTGTTAACATCGAATCCTTGACCATTCTTTCTACACTATATGTGAGAGACTATGCTGATGTAGAAGGTACACAGTTGATCAACGTATCCTCAGCACTTGGATATGCTATCGCTGTAGGCAGTGTTGCTTATTCTGCATCGAAATATTATGTTAGTGCCTTCACTGAAGGGCTTGCCAAAGAGCTGGAACTGAAAGGTGCAAAGTTAAAGGCGAAAATTTTAGCACCAGCCATCACGGAAACTGAATTTGTGAAAAAATCAATTGATGTCGAAGATTACGATTACAAAGCCAACATGCCCAAGTACCATACTGCCAAGCAAATGGCGGGTTTTATGGTTGACCTTTACGACAGCAACGAAGTGGTAGGAATCGTAGACCAGAACTATAATTTCAATTTAAGAGGGCAAATCTATCCGGTAATTTCAGAATTCTAAAACCAATTGCACATTCGTGCAACTCATTTGAATGGGAGGAATAAAAGTGGAGAAATTATGGAGCAAAACGAAAATTGGTAATATGGAATTGCCTCATCGACTAGCGATGGCGCCAATGACACGCAGTCGAGCGCAAGAAGATGGTACACCAGGAGAGTTGGCTGCACTTTATTATGCTCAACGTGCATCCCTGGGTCTTCTTATTACGGAAGGTGCACAACCTTCAGATGATGGTCAAGGTTACTTAATGACACCTGGGATCTATACGGAAAAGCATATTGAAGGGTGGAAAAAGGTTACCGATGCCGTGCATGAAGCAGGCGGGTATATTTATATCCAATTAATGCATGCCGGTCGTGTGTCGCACCCTGACAATACACCACATCATCGGCAGCCGGTTGCACCATCTGCAATTGCACCAGGAGTAGAAACGTTTACGGCTGCAGGCATGCAGGACATCCCTGTGCCACGTGAGTTGAGTAAAGAAGAGATTCAAGTAACCATTGCAGATTATCGTAAAGCTGCGGCGGCTGCTATTGCAGCAGGCGCTGACGGTGTTGAAATTCATGGGGCAAATGGTTATCTAATCAACCAATTTATCGGAGAAAATTCCAATAAACGGACGGATGAATATGGTGGCTCTATAGAAAATCGTGCCCGCTTCGCGATTGAAGTAGCCAAAGCCGTCGTTGACGAGATTGGACCAGAGAGAACAGGCTTCCGTATTTCGCCTGGGACCCCTCTTGGCGGGATTCAAGATGGTGAACAAGGGCCTGATCTTTATCGTTACCTGACGCAACAATTAGCAAAATTGAATTTAGCCTACCTTCATATTATGCACCTAGGAAACGATGAATTGCTCCAAGACATTCGTTCCTTATGGACAAATCCGTTGTTAGTCAATCGGGCTGGACGGGGACTGGAGAATATTGGTGTTGATATCGATAGTGGTCTTGCTGATCTGGCGCCTGTTGGGGTATGGTCATTAGCTAATCCGGACTTTGTAGAACGGCTTAAAGCAGGTGCTTCATTAAATGAAGCAGATCCTGCAACATTTTATGGTGGTGGGAGCAAGGGATATACAGATTATCCTACATTGAACGAATTAGAAGATCAGCAGGGATAAGTAATTGGCTTCAAATTGAAATTAAAAATTATAGTAATGCTCAAGAATGGCGTACAACTGAAAAATTGTACGCCATAAATTTATCTATTAGTAAAAAACCTGATATTTGCTTTGTTAATTTAGTTGTACGAGTATAACAAACGGAAGGATGTTAACTAATAATGAAAACATTTATGAAAGCAGCTCAAATCACCAAGTATTCAAAAGAAATCCATGCTCAAGTCAATGACATTCCTATTCCAGAAATTGCTGACAATGAAGTGTTGGTAAAGATCAAAGCTGCGGCCGTCAATCCACTCGAAATGTTAATTATCACAGGTAGCGTGAAACTAGTTCAAGATTATAATTTCCCGTTGACACTTGGTAATGAATTGGCAGGGGTTATCGAAAAAGTAGGTAAAAATGTGAAGGGTTATAACGTAGGAGATGATATCTATACACGCCTACCGCTGAAGAAAATTGGTGCATTTGCAGAATACGCTGCAATTGATGCTGCCGCAATAGCCCTAAAGCCTAAAAACTTGTCCTATGAGGAAGCCGCAGCAGCAGCACTGACTGGACTCACTGCGTATCAAGGCTTGCATGAAGAACTTGAGGCAAAATCAGGCCAATCAGTTTTCATTCCTGGTGGATCAGGTAGCTTTGGTCAAATGGCTGTTCCAATTGCAAAGGCTATGGGTCTCAGGGTCATTGTTAGTGGCAATTCACAAGCACGCGAACGTACTACGGAAATTGGGGCAGACCAGTATCTGGACTACACAAAGGAAAAATATGTTGACGTATTGTCGAATGTGGATTATGTGATTGATACCTTAGGAGCCAAAGAATTTGATAATGAATTAAAAATCATTAAACGTGGCGGAAGATTGCTTTCTCTCCGTACAGGACCCAATAAACGTTTCGCTGAGGATAAAAAATTTCCTTGGTGGAAACAAAAGCTTTTTTCTCTTGCTGGTGCAAAATATGATAATAAAGCTAAGAAGCAAGGTGTTGAATATCGCTTTATCTTCGTTCGCTCCGATGGGGAACAACTCAAAGAAATCACTAAAATTATCGAAAAAAATAACATTGTTCCACCACTTCATCATAAACAATTTACTATAGGCGAAATAAATGAAGCGTTAAAAGTAGTTGCAAATGGACGTCCGAAAGGGAAGGTGATTATCAATTTTTAACGAGAGCACGATGAAAGCAGTCCAAATAAACGGTTACTCAAAAAAGCTGGAGGCTCACATCAACGATGTTCCTATTCCCAGAATAAACAGAAATCAAGTATTAATTAAAACTTATGTTGCAGGTGTTGATCCTCATCTGATCTTGGCGATCAATGGAAAGGTACGTGTTTTTGACCGCTATAGGTTTCCATTAACGCTTGGCAATGAACTTTCAGGTGTTATTGAATCGGTTGGCGAAGACGTCAGAGATTTTATAAAAGGCGATAGAGTATATGCACTAATGCCCCTAGATACAATGGGAGCATTTGCAGAATATGTTGCTGCCGATGCAAATATTGTTGCGAAAATGCCCAAACACCTTTCATTTGAAGAAGCAGCAACAGTTCCATTATCAGCTTTAACGGTAGTGCAGGCATTTAATGTACTAAAGGTAAAAGTTGGATCAAAACTGTTTATTCCTGGTGGAACAGGCGGCTTCGGGCAAATTGCTATTCCATATGCAAGGTCAAAAAAGCTTTTTGTAGCTGTCAGTGGTAACGAATCGTCTCGCCATATGGCGTTATCCATAGGGGCAGATTATTTTATTGATTATCAAAAGCAAAATTATGTGAGGATGCTGAAAGATTTTGATTATGTGATTGATACTCGAGGCGTAGGCGAGTTCAGGAAAGAATTAAGTATATTGAAACCTGGTGGAAAATTATTATCGTTGAATGCTGGACCAAATGGACGTTTTGCAATTCAGCATGGTGGATTTTCAAAAATGCAAAGGATTCTTTTTGGCATAATCGGAACGCCATTTGACATAGCGGCGCGTCTTCAGCATAAAACGTATGATTTCTTATATGTTCAGCCCAGTGGTATCCAATTAAATAATATTACTCAGTGGATTGACGAAGCGTCTGTAAAACCAACAATTGATTCGATATTTGCTTTTTCACAAGTAAACGAAGCCATTGCCAAAATCGCTCAAGGAACAGCCCGAGGAAAGATTCTTCTGTCTCTTCAAGTTTGCTGAACGTCCACTTCAATGTATAATGAATGCACGAGGTGATGATAATGGCGAGACATAAAGAATTTGAGGTAAATGAAGTATTGGATAAAGCAATACATCTTTTTTGGGTGCAAGGTTATGAAAAAACTTCGATGCAAGAATTGGTTGAATATATGGGGATTCATAGAAGAAGCATCTATGATACTTTTGGCGATAAGCATGCCTTATTTATGAGTGCACTTAAACGATATGAGGCTATTCAAAACAAAAAAATGAGGATATTGGTTGAGAAGCAAGAGCCGGTTAAAGAATTATTACGATATTTTTTAGAGACTACTTTAGAGAAAAAAGGAGACCCTCAAGGCTGTTTCATCGTTAATTCTGGTGTAGAACTAGGATTATTAGATCAAGAAGTTTCTTCCTTTGTTGAAGATAGCTATTCAAAAACGGAGAAATTATTATATAATCTCATTCTTGTTGGTCAACAAAACGGGGAACTCGAAGCTAAGCTTGACCCTGAGGCTCTTTCCCATTACTTCATGAATGCTTGGTTAGGGTTACGTACGATGGTCAAAACAGCAACGAATCAAGAGAAGTTATCGGGTATTATTAATACCACACTGAGCATTTTAGGTTGAAAAGGAAATTATTTTCACTTTATTAGAATTTTCGTTCTTGTATCATAGAACCTCCTCAGCCAAAGTGCGGAGAGGGATGCAGCAATCAAAAAGGTGGCTCATAGGCCACCTATATTGATCACTATTTAAAAGCAAGATTGTTAGTTAAAACTTATTAAAAATTTATTTTTCGCTAATTGCACGGATTCCTTCGCTTAAAGGCTGGAGTTCACGTCCAAGCAGCTTCTCTAAATCATTACCCTCGAATGCCAATGCACCTTCACGAAGAGATTTTTGCATGTCTGTTAAGAGATGCGTGAGAAAGTCTGAAAGCCCTGTGCCACGAAGAATTTCTGCATAGGTTTCATCATTTACGTTTTGCAGTTGAATCTCCTGTTCCAATACCCCGCTTACGATTTCAGCCAATTGATTCAATGTGCGAAGTTTTCCTGCGTCTACAGCGGCTCTGTACTGTTCAATCCGATTCTCACCTGCCGTTGAGATTATCAAAATTTGATGCAGGTATCGTTTCCAGTAATTTTTCCACAACAAGTGCTCCCAATTGTCCAGTTGCACCAGTAAGTTTAAAATCATGCAGGCTCCAACATAACAGCTTCAAAAAAGCGAGAAGCGCCTGTAAGGCAATAGCTTCTTGCTTTTTTTGACGATACGGCGATGTACAACTGGTCTATGAGAATCCGGAAGCCTACGATCAAACGTTGAAGATTGGCTGGTATGTACTTTTGCATGGGACCCAGCTTAAGCAATAACTAACGGCTGAGCCAAGTTTTCAATCCTGAACCCGCAAAAAATCTTGATTTTACAAGGTTTTCTGCGGGTTTTAGATTCCTCTTTTTATTTTGAATGTTCTTTGTTTTTATAACAATCATAACCCCATAGCAGTAATGCAAGCCCGCTTACCGATGCTCCTAACCAACACAGCCCCGCCCAGCCTGACCAAGCATACATTTGAGTTGAAGCAATCGAGCCTGCCCCACTGCCTATCGAATAAAAAACCATGTAGGCCGCAGTTAAGCGGCTTTGTGCTTCAGGACGGGTCTTGTAAATTAAACTCTGATTGGTGACATGTACGGCTTGAACGGCCAGATCCAGCAAAACAACCCCGATAATGAGATACCCGATAGAGCGGTAAACAAGCCCAATGGGTATCCAGGCGATCAATAAAGTGAATAAGGAAATGCCGGTTGTGCTTCGGCCATGACCAAGATCGGCCAGTTTGCCTGCATAAGCAGCTGCAAGTGCCCCCGCCACACCGGCAAGTCCGAAAGCGCCAATGGCTGTGTGTGACAAAGATAGTGGAGGGCTGCTTAAGGGTAGAACCATTGCTGTCCATAAAATACTGAAGGCCACAAAAATCAGCATAGCCAGCAAGGAACGTATCCGCAGGATTGGCAGGTCACGATACAGCTGAAATATCGAAAAGATAACCTTGCCATAGCTTAGTTTGGTTCGTTCCGGTTCCTGCTTGGGCAATAAAAGAAACAGAGCTACGCTGCCCAGTAAGGTGAGACTTGCCGAGAAAAGATAGACAGAGCGCCAGCCTAACCAATCGTTCAAAGAACCAGCAACTGTCCGGGCAAGCAGTATCCCGATCACAATGCCGCTAGTTACAAGCCCGACTGTCCGCCCGCGTTCTGCCGGGGGGCTGAATGTGGCGGCGGTGGCAACCATCGTCTGGGCGACAACAGCCAACAAGCCAACGATTGCTATTCCAGCAAACAGAACAGCGCTAGATGAAGAGGCTGCTACTGTAAGTAATGCTGCGGAAGATAGGAGCATCTGTGCTGAAATCAGTTTGCGCCGATTTATCAGATCTCCTATGGGGACCAGAAGGAGCAAGCCTGCTGCATAAAAGATTTGAGTTACCGTCACGACAATGCCGATAGAAGAATGCGAGATACTGAAGTCGCTGGCAATGGAATCAAGCAAAGGCTGTGCATAGTAAATATTAGCCACAGAAAGTCCGCTGCAAAATGCCAATAAGAGGATGACGGAACGGGATAATACAGTTTGCGATTGTGAGGAAGAGTCAACTTGATCGGATAAGAGATTCATAAGTGAAAACACCTTTCTCTAGAGCAACGTTTTTTGTACCGTTCGGTACATTATGTGTTTAGTAGCATACTCCATGATTCAAGACGATGTCAACAAGAATGGAGTGTGTATTGACATTGATCACATCAGGATTTAACCTGTAATAAATACTGATTGATACAAAAAAGGTGATCGTTATGGGGAGACAACGGGAATTTAATACGGACAAGGCTCTTGATGCAGCCATGAAGATTTTTTGGGAAAAAGGCTTTGAAGCGGCATCGCTTCGTGATCTGACAGACGGGATGGAGATCCAGCGTCCCAGCATGTATGCAGCCTTTGGAGATAAGAAGGAGCTGTTCGAAGCAACATTGCGTAGGTATAACACTTGGCACGCCTCCCAAGTGAGGTCGCGGCTTCAGCAAAGCACTTCTGTTAGAGCCGCCTTTCGGGAGCTGTTTGAGCAAATCGCGACAGAAGAGGATGAGACAACAGATATCCAGCGGGGTTGTTTTTGTATCAATACGATGGTGGAGCTTGCTCCGCATGACCCCAAATTTGCTATTCTCACCCGGGAGCATCAAATGTATTTGGCGGCGATTTTCCAGGAGGCGATTAAGAGAGGGCAGCAAGGAGGAGAGTTGTCCGGTGAGCTATGTGCCGAGGCTCTGGCTGATCACCTTGTTGTATATATGATAGGACTGACTGTCATGATGAAATCCAGGCCGGATCATGCTTTTATCAGACAGAGCATAGAGATGACATTATCCTTACTTGATGGAAGAGGATAGGAAGCTTTATGAAACCATTATCAAGTGTGATATGGGTTTTGACCGTTCCGTGTAAGCTTGTTACAATAGGATAAATTATATGTGTTAATACTTCGGTATGGAATGGTGGGTCTACATTGCAAAATAAGAATGATCTTTTAGATATATGGTTATCCTTGTCTTACATCTATTCCAATATTGCTGATAAGCTGGAAATAGCTCTGCAGCAGCAATATGGTTTATCTTTGAAGGAGTTTTATGTATTGAGTTTTATCTCCAAGTCGGAGGATAAAGAATTACGGCTACAGCAGCTCCAGGAGATGGTGGGCTTAAGTCAAAGTGCGACCTCAAGACTTGTAGTACGTATGGAAGCCAAAGACTGTGGAGCTCTGGAAAGACATATATGTGAGGATGACCGGCGGGGTATTTATACTCAGATTACGGAAATAGGCGAAAATAAATACCAGCGGGCACTGCAAACCTTCAATCAGGTTCTGCAATCAGAGCTTCAAAAAGAGGGCTTGAAATCAGAATTTCAAGATGTTATCCAAAAATTGTTTTGAGAAGTTGATATAGTCATGTAAAAGGCACTCACAGAAGATTAGTGAAGTGTCTTTTTTGTTGCTGCTTGACAAGCCGCTAAGCATCCAATAATATATATGCATGCGCAAGCAAATAAAAATACAGGGGTAGTGAACAAATGAACAGAGCAACTGTGAAAGATTATGAGGCGATCATTAATGCAATGAAAGGGTATATCGAAGGCAACATTGTCGGCAAGGGCGAAGTGATGAAATCCACTTTCCATAAAGATGCCATTATGTACGGATACACGAACGATGGAAAACTCAGCGAGGGTTATATTCAAAAGCTGTATGATCTGATTGACACGCTGGGGCCGTCCAAAGACCTTCAATACAGAATTGATGTTCTTGATGTTGCGGTTACTGTTGCCGTAGTGCGTATTATTTTGGAAGCTCCTGGAGTGGAATATGCCGATTACCACACGCTTCTTAAAGTAGACGGCGAATGGAAGGTAATCTCCAAGGTGTTCCATCAATATTGATTATAAGGATTTCATATCCTCAATAATTGATAGCTCGAATCATGCCATCAAGGTGGCTGTGATCCGGGCTATTTTAATGATTATAGTTGACAAATGAAATAAACATGCTATTATATATGCGTGTGCATGCATTTTATTGAGATTTTTTTATAATAATAACAAGAGAGGAGTCTTTTCACACATGAAAGACTTGTTTAGTCCCTATATAATTAAAGGATTGGAATTGAAAAATCGCGTAGCTATGCCACCCATGTGCCAATACTCGGTTGACCAAAAGGATGGAGTCGCCACAGATTGGCATTACGTGCATTATGTTAGCCGTGCAATAGGCGGAACCGGTCTGATCATGATTGAAATGACAGATGTAGAGCCGGATGGCCGTATTTCCGACCTGGATCTTGGCTTGTGGTCAGACGAACAGATTCCTGCTCTCAAACGGATTGTAGATGCTTGTCACAGCTACGGTGCCAAAGTGGGAATCCAAATTGCGCATGCCGGACGCAAGGCGGAGGATGCTGAAGTTCCTGTAGCGCCATCTGCCATTGCTTTTGATGAAAGTTCAAAACAACCCCGTGCGCTTACGACAAAAGAGGTTAAAGGGCTGGTGGAGAAATTCCGCGCTGCTGTAGCCCGCGCTGTCAAGGCTGGATTCGACACTATTGAAATTCATGGCGCGCATGGCTATTTGATTCATCAATTTCATTCTCCGCTTACGAACAAACGGGAAGATGAATATGGCAAAGACCTTGCCCTGTTTGGCCGGGAGGTTATTCAGGCAGCGAAAGGTGAAATGCCGGAAGACATGCCGCTCCTGATGCGTATTTCCGCCAAAGAATACGTAAAAGGCGGATATGGCATACAGGAAAGCACAGCTTTTGCTAAGGAATATCAAAAAGCAGGGGTAGACATGTTCGATATTTCATCCGGCGGTGAAGGACCTATTGCTGCATGGGGCAGACCAGGAACTCACGCAGCGTACCAAGTACCTTTGGCAAGAGCTATCAAAGAAGCTCTGGATATTCCGGTGATGACCGTTGGAAGACTCGATGATCCAATTTTGGCGAATGCAGTTATCGGAAATGAAGAGGCTGATCTGGTGGCTGTGGGCAGAGCAATGCTGAGAAACCCTTATTGGGCACTGGAAGCCGCGTCGAAATTAAAAAAAGAAACTGCAATTCCTAAACAATACACTACAGGATTCTAAGGCTGGCTATTTTGCCAAATCAAATAACATTGGAGGTATTCTGCTATGTCTAGTTCTGTATCTGTACAACCCTTATTCCGTCCGTTTACGCTGGGAAATCTTACGCTGTCCAATCGTATAGTGATGGCGCCAATGACTCGGGGTCTGTCGCCTAATGGCGTTCCAGGGCCAGATGTTGCCGCATACTATCGCCGAAGAGCCGAAAATAACGTTGGCCTGATCGTGACGGAAGGTACCGTAATTAATCATGCTGATTCATCCAATCAGAAGGATATACCTTTCTTCTATGGAGAAGAAGCACTAAAGGGCTGGGCAAATGTGGTGTCCGAAGTGCACAAGGCAGGAGGGAAAATTATTCCTCAAATCTGGCACATGGGGGCAAGAGGCAATGTTAATGATTATTCGGAACCCGAAATCAGAGACATTGTTGATGCATTTGCAAAGGCAGCAGTTGAGGCCAAGCGCATTGGATTTGATGGAATCGAGCTCCACGGAGCGCACGGCTATTTGATCGACCAGTTCTTCTGGGAGAAAACCAATGAACGTACAGACCGTTACGGAGGCAGCTTGATTGCACGTACCCGCTTTGCTGAAGAAGTGGTCAGAGCATGCCGCCTTGCAGTAGGCCCTGATTTCACGATTGTGCTGCGGATTTCGCAGTGGAAGGGAACGGATTATACAGCTAAATTGGCCAAAACACCAGATGAGCTAAAACAATTTCTGGAGCCTTTGGTTGAAGCGGGAGTGGATATTTTCCACTGCTCAACCCGCCGATTCTGGGAACCGGAATTTGAAGGCTCTGCCTTGAATTTTGCCGGCTGGGTTAAACAAATTACCGGCAAACCAACGATCACTGTCGGTTCGATTGGCCTGGATGGTGAATTTACCACACTCTTCACCGAAGGAAAAGGTGCTGGAAACGCAAGTATCGAGGGATTGGGTCAAAAGCTCGAAAATCAGGAGTTCGATCTGGTTGCTGTCGGCAGAGCGTTGCTGGTAGACCCTGCTTGGGCCAGCAAAATTCGGGATGGAAGATTGGATGAACTAGTGCCATTTACTCCTGAAGCGCTTAAAACACTTTCCTGATCGGTAATAAAGTGATTAGAGTCCGTTGCGGAAATGGCGAATGAAGTGGAAAAAGGGATTAAATAATTATTCGTAAAAAAGCAGCCGCTTGGCATAGGCATTGCGGAACTCGCTTGGCGTCAGGCCGACGATTTTTTTGAAGGATTTCATGAAGGTATGGCAATCTTTATAGCCGAGCTGGAGCGAGACTTCGTTAATATTCTGGTTGGTGTCCGTCAATAGAAACTTGGCCAGCTCCATCTTTTGCTGCAGAATATACTGCTTCAGGGATGTGCCGGAAATTGTGCTGAAGAGATGGGAGAGGTATTTCTCGTTGTAGCCAAAATAGCCGGCGATTTGGGACACCTTGATATGCTCGCTCCGGCTCCATTTGATATAATCCACGATGTCGTTGTAGAGCTGTTCCTGTTTGCTTTTTCCAGCAGGAGGGTGCGATGAGAAAATGACCTGGTTGTACAGCTCGCACAAAATGACGGTGGACATATAATTGTTCAGCGTCTTGTCGTTGTAGCAGCGGACGGAGTCCTGAAGCTGTTTCATCATGACGATGATTTTTTCCAGGCTGCTTAGTGTTCCCGACTGGGGCAGAATCACTTCTCCAGCGCTTACGCCAGGGGAAACGGAGGCGGGCTCTGTCACTTCGATGGCATTCTCCGAAGAGAAATGCAGCCAGTAGAAGCTGCACTCGGAGGCTTTATATCCATATTGCTTCGTGAGCGGCGGGAGGAGCAGATACTCTCCTTTGGACACGGAAAAACGCTGCTCACCGCTGGCAAGATACAATGTGCCGCTGGTCATAACAATAAGCTCGTAATCGCACAGCACCCGGCTCAAATGCATCCAGTCCGGCGACGGCGCAACAAATTTCCCCGTAATCTCCAGAGCAACAGGCTTGTCTACCGCCAGTTTGTAAGCAATCATTTGTGTGGCCCCCTTTCTAGCATAGCTGCATAAATAAAACTAACATAGCATGCTCGATAAAAACAACCGGCCTGCCGGAGCGGTGAACCTGCTCGGCAGACCGGTTATTTTTATACTACTGGATCTGTTGTTCTAAGCTGGCTTAATAATGGTAACTTTGTATTCCTTAGCCGTCTCCAGATCCTCCGCCTTGACGATGATATGCAAGCTCGTAATATGATCCGGAAGGAACACTGTTCTCGGAAGGGTATCCTCGATCAGGATATCATTGATATAGACGAGTGCATTTTTGTGCGACGGTACGGCATGCATACGCACAGCCGGTGTACCGGCGGCCACTGTCAAGGTATAGTCGGACTGATCGGCGGTGAACGTCTTGGAGAGGGTGCCTGCATCAAAGTACAGCTCCGCCAGCTCCGCATCACTGCTGTAGCTTGTCATCATCCGCAGCAGATCAAATATTCCGTTCATTTGCCCCGGAATGACAAATTTGGCTTCTACCTCGGTGGAGGACTGTATCCGCTCTGCTGGAATGAGGTAGCGTTTGTTATAGAAGGTGCGGACCTTATCCGTCATGAGAGTATCGCTGACAAGCAGCTCACCGTCTACATAAATATCAAGGGTTCTGCCGTTGTTGCCGGAGAAGCAGGTGACAGACAAATAGTTGTCCTGATCAGGAAGCACCTTCAGCCGGTAGCTGAACCAGCCGTTGTTCTCCGCTTGTCTCAGGGTATACCCGTCCCAGACGGCGACGGAGGTATTCTCTCCTTTGACGCCATGCTCAAGCTCGTATTGATCATTGCCTACAGGCAGACTGTCAATGGTGGCCTCGCGGATGGTCTGATTTTGTTTTCCCTGCAAAATATGCTCCTGCAATTCCCGCGAATCCGGCTCTACAAGCTTCCAGTAGATGCCGTAGCGTTCCTCATGCTGCTTGTAATGCGGTGTGAATTCCAGCCGCCCGTCCTCATCTGTTCCCCGCAGGACGAAGACCAGTTCATCACTGCTGCGTACAAAATGCTCCTCGAAGCGGTCAAGCCATTCGCCGATGCTCTGGTTCGACGGCGTAATGAAATCCTTGATCAGCATGTTTTTTGTCGGCACGCTGACGGCCACGCCTGTTGCGGACTGAGTCAAGTCTTCTTTTCCCAAAGCGGCGCTGAGCACTACCGGTCCGTATTTGAAGGCCACTACATTCGGCGCGTCTGGCAGTGTGTGGTAGTACGGCTTCATCGGCAATTGAATGCTCAGCTTGTCGCCTTCCTTCCAGCTTTTCTCCAGAACAGCATAACCGCCCTCAGTCTTGTAGGCCACCGCCTCACCGTTCAATTGAATTTGCATCGGCCCGGCAATCCACTCTGGAATGCGAAAATGCAGCGCAAGTGTGGCTTCCAGGCTGTCCAGGGTACGTACAGTAAATGTTATCGTGTCGTTATAAGGAAGATTAGCCGACTGTGTCAGCTCAATCCGGTGCTGTTCCGACATCAGGCTGGAGCTGGCATATTGATTAATATAAATGCTGTTGCCCCGGTGGAAATACAGGCTGTCATTCAGCTTGGTGAAGCTCTCCATGCCGGTTCCGGTACAGCACCAGAAATGCTCGAAGGGAGAGCTGTACACCTTGAAATAGCCCGTAGCCATCGGCTGAAAATACATCGTCATGCCGGTGTGCGGATGCTGTGACGAAAGAATGGCGTTGATGAACGTATTTTCATAAAAATTCGCGTATTTGATATCGCCCGTGAGCTTGAACAATTCTCTGGTCAGCTTCAGCATGTTGTAGGTGTTGCAGGTCTCGGCGGTAAAGTTGGAGCGTTCCCCGTCCAGAATATCCGGATCGCCGAAATGCTCCCATTCGCTGTTCCCGCCGGTAACATAGCTATGGTGGTTGACAACCATGTCCCAGAACTCTACTGCAGCTTCCAGATAGAAGCGCTCGCCTTCTCCCAGCACAAGATAACGGTTCAGCGCACCGAGAAACTTCGGAATCGTCGTATTGGCATGTTTGCCTTTGAGAATATCCCGGCCTTCATGGACTGGCGTGAATAATGTCAGCTCATCGAACATATGGGCTGCGTACAGATGATGCTCGTCTTGCGTAATCTTATACAGGTCATAGAGGCAATCATTCATTCCTCCGTACTCAACCGCGAGTACCCGCTCCTGAATTTCCGGCGACCAGGCAGAGACGCGCCGGTACACCCACTCGCCCAGCCGGGATACTATGCTATATGCCGCTGCGCTGCGGGTTGAGCTGTAGACGGCGACCAGACCTGCGATGATTTTGTGCATGGTATACCAGGGTACCCAGGCAGGCTGCTTATTTTCCACATGATCGAACAGCTTCTCGGGAAAAGCCGACAAGTAGCCGTTATCGAACTGGCATTCCGCCAGCTCGTCTATGATATATTCCAGCCGTTGCAAAAGCCCGCCGCTGCCGGTACTTTGGTAAGCCTGAGCCAGCGCCGTCAGATAATGACCCAGCGTATGCCCTCTGATTTCGGTATTTTCCCAGCCGGGGTATTTTTCGCTTTTGGGAGTGAGCCCCCGGTTTTCGCGGAAGCCGGCGAGGAGCCGGTCGGGGTCATAGCTTTTGAGATAGAGGTTTTCTTTGGCAAAAGCGTTAACCATATACGGGTCGGTCAGCGTAACTTGATTCATGGGGAAGCTTTGAATGTGGGGCTGCAGGGTTGTCAGGAGTGGTTTGTTGTCTAAGGTCATTTTTTTATTCTCCTATATCCAGATTATATGGGCAGGTTTTCACTTAAAGCTTATATTTTACACAGGGTATGCGTAAATAGAGCAACGTTCGAATATGTGTCAAAAGGTTAGATTTTACGAAAAAGCGGATGACAAATCAGTGCAGCTCACGTTATGGTAAACCGGGATATTGACAGCGGCAGCGGTTGGTGATGGTGTCGTTTTTTGAGTTTAATTTTAAATATAACTAAATAAATTCATGTTTACATAAAAATAATGCTGTGCTAATTTGGTAATGCATGAATCGCAAACGGTAAACATGCATTCCCGGCTGGCGGGGCACGGGTGAACCCCGGATAGCTGCGGCAGCCGGCATCATAGTAAAGAGGAGAGATCATTATGCCTGCAAACAGAACATTTACCAATCCGCTGGTGGAGCAGCGCGCCGATCCTTGGGTGTACAAGCATACTGACGGCTGGTATTACTTCACAGCTTCGGTCCCTGAATATGACCGGATCGAAGTGAGAAGATCAAAAACACTGGAAGGCCTGCCGGAAGCTCAGCCTGTTGTGGCCTGGCGCAAATATGCAGCCGGACCGCTTAGCGCGAATATCTGGGCACCGGAAATTCATTACCTTATGGGCAAGTGGTACATTTATTTCGCGGCGGCACATACGACTGAGACGAACGAAGGACTGTTCGACCACCGCATGTATGTGATTGAGAATGAATCGGCCAATCCGCTGGAAGGAACCTGGGTGGAGAAAGGACAGGTGAAGACGGCCTGGGAATCCTTTGCCCTGGATGCAACGGCGTTCCAGCACAAGGGAGTGCTCTATTATGTGTGGGCGCAGAAGGACCCTGAAATTGAAGGCAACTCCAACCTGTACATCTCTGAAATGAGCAACCCCTGGACACTGCGCGGTAAGCAGACGATGATATCGACTCCTGAGCATCCGTGGGAGATTATCGGCTTCAAGGTCAACGAAGGAGCAGCGGTTCTCCAACGAAATGGCCGTATCTTCATCAGCTTCTCGGCCAGCGCCACCGATCACAATTATTGCATGGGGCTGCTTGCGGCGGATGAGAACAGCGATCTGCTGGATGCCGCTTCATGGACGAAGCATCCTGAGCCGGTGTTCCAGACAACGGAGGAGAATGGCCAGTTTGGACCGGGACACAACAGCTTTACAGTAGATGAAGACGGCGGGGATGTTATCGTGTATCACGCGCGTAATTACAAGGAAATTACCGGTGATCCCCTCTATGATCCGAACCGGCATACGCGGGTACAGGCATTCGGGTGGAAAAAGGATGGCACACCAGATTTCGGAGTGCCAGTGAAGGATAACCGGAGCTAACGTGCGGGCTTTAAGCCGTAAGAAGCTAACCGCAGCTCTGCACCGCAGGGCCAGTCAGGCTGTTGAGAACTTCTCGACAGCCTATTGGCTTTGTCGGAAGGGGAACATTGACTAGCTTTGTAAGTTGAACTTAAAAAAATCATAAAAGGGGCAGAAGTAACGGAGGGGAAGTTTGGAACTGTAGGAGCGGTAGCGTCCGCCTGAGAGCTTTCCGTAGGAAAGCTGGCATCGTAAGCATAGGCTATGTTTGGATTTCTACCGCAGCTAGCGGTTTAAATCAGGAAATCCAAACATAACAGCGGCCGGAAGTCCAAACATTCCCCGCAGTTACGACCAGGCCCCAATATGAAAATCTAGAAAAACTTGATAAATGGTAGGCAAACAGAGTAGGATAAGTATAGTTCATACTTTTATTAATTTATTCACTATTTTATTAATTAAATGTATAGGAGAATGCATATGGCTACTTTTCAAGAGCAAATGATCGCCCATTACAGATTCGATGATGCCGGGAACCCCGGCAAAGACAGCTCGGGTCACAACAATCACGGGGTTGCAGCCGGCAAGCTGCCTCCGGCGGTCTCCGGGGTAGGCGGCAGACCGGCTGTTACCTTTGCGGGAGGCCGGAACAGCTCATCCTTTATCGAGCTGCCCTCTACTCTGCTTGAAGGAGTGAGCGACAATACCGGGATAGCGGTTACGGCCTGGGTGAACTTCGGCAAGGGGACCAGCGTGTGGGAACGGATTTTTGATTTTGGCAATGGAGAGGCGGGACCGGCTGTGTTCCTGACCCGTCAATTGCGCGGAACATTGTCTGCGGGCGGAGACCTGGTCGTTGATCCGGGCCGGGGTTTTGCCAGCGGCGAGTGGATGCACATTGCGATATCCATCATTGGGACGGAAGGCGGCAAGTTAAGCAGCGCAGGTCCGGTTGTATATATGAACGGTGAATTGGTTGCCGACGGCTCTATCAGCCAGACCTCCAGCGGCAACTATGCCCAGCTTCGCCGCTGGTTCGCGACGTTAACCGAAACGTCCAACTACAGCAGCAACTTTATCGGCCGCTCCCAATATGCGGCGGACGATGATTTTGCCGGTTCGCTCTCGGATTTCAGAATCTATAAAGCTGGTTTATCTGCGGATAAAGTGATTGAGGTGATGTGCGACTCCCTGACGGATGAGGAGATTGTGAAGCTTGCCGGGGACAAATACCTGATCTTGCCGACAGCGATTGTAGCCCATGACCTGACTTTGCCCTCCGCCCTCCTGGGTGGAACAGTGCAGGTTGCATGGGAATCCAGCCGCCCTGAGGTGCTCTCGAACGAGGGTTGCATACAGGCCATTAACTCTGCGCATGGAGTAACGCTTACCGCTATTGTGAGCAAAGGCTCCTGCATTAGCCGGAAAAGCTTTGAAGTATCGGTCATCCCTTCGAATCTGCCGCCGTACACCTTGAACGTGCACGGGAACCGGGAAATATTGGACGTCAGCGAAGTGCTGTACGGCTTATTCTATGAGGACATTAACAATGCAGCCGACGGCGGGATTTATGCGGAGCTGGTGCAGAACCGGTCTTTCGAGTCCTTCGCCTTTGACACCTATTCCCATGCTTCGGGAGAATGCGGCTGCTCGACCGGCCGGAACCGGGAGCCGCTGTTCGCCTGGTCCGGGGATGTACACCGGATGAGTCCGCAGAACAGCGGCGGGCTTAACGAATTTTTTAATACCAGTGATAAGGACGTCAATTCCTATTATGTGAAGGTGGCTGACGGGGCGACCATTCGGAACAGGGGTTTTGCTGATTCCAATCAGCACTGTGCCATGTCCGTCCGGGCAGGCGCTAAATATGACTTTACGATATGGGCCAAGGCCGAAGCTGCGGGGACAATTACGGTGCAATTGCAGTCGCCGGATGGCGAAGCTGTAAGTGATGCCGTAGCCGTGCAGGTGGAAGGCGGCGGCACTTGGAAGAAGTACGGGGTGGACGCTAAGCTGGTGCTGACGGGATCGGCTACGGTTCTGGGCCAGCTCGCGCTCACTTTTGCCGGTGAAATCTCCATTGATATGGTCTCCTTGATGCCGCAGGATGTTTGGGGTGCAGGGGAAGAACCGCGTTCTGCTTCGGCGCATGCCAATTATCAGGGCAATCCGAATTACCGGTTAAGAAAAGATCTGGTCAACGCGCTTGTGGACATGCATCCGAAATTTCTGCGTTTTCCGGGGGGCTGCATCTCTGAAGGCTCCTTCATTTGGGAGAATGTCTATGACTGGAAGGATTCAGTGGGCGACATCGAGCTTCGCAAGGAAAACTACAACGTCTGGGGCTACATGATGACTATGGGGCTGGGATATATGGAATATTTCCAATTGGCCGAGGACCTGAACGCTACTCCGCTCCCGGTTATGGCTTGCGGCGTGCTGTGCCAGGCCCGCTCCGATTATGCCCATCCTGCCGGAGGCAAGCTCAGAGAGTATTACATCAAGAACTTTACGGATTTGATTGATTTTGCAATCAGTACGGATTTTGCGGGCAACGAATGGGCCGCCATGCGCAAAAAAATGGGCCATGAGGCGCCGTTTGATCTGCACTATCTGGGAGTGGGCAACGAAAACTGGGGCACAGAGTTCTATGCCAATTTTGAAGTGTTCAAAACGTCCATTGACGAATACATGGAGCGTAACTATCCGGGCTATACACTGCACATTATTTCGACAGTCGGCGCTCAAGCGGATGACGATGCCTATCAGCAGGGCTGGAAATTTCTGAGCGGCAATATGGAAGGCTCTGCCAAGGTCGCTTTTGCGGACGGGCATGAAGTCATTGAAGAGACCGTAACCTGGTACGAAAAACAGCCGAACTATATGGATACCATCGCGGACGAGCACTACTACCGTTCCAATGAGTATTTACTGAACAATGTGGACCGTTACAATTACTACTACCGGGCAACCAATCCGGACGGAAGTGTGAACTGGAAGGAAACCTCGAAGGTGTTTGTCGGAGAGTATGCTTCCACGGATAAAAATACATTGGCTGGCGCCGTAGCGGAGGCGGCGATTATGACCGGCTTCGAGAACAACGCCGATGTCGTATTGCTGTCCGCCTATGCGCCGCTGTTCAACAAGGTGCTGACAGATGGAACGTACAGATGGACCCCGGACTGCATCTGGTTCGATGATGAAACCGTATGGTTCACTCCGAACTACTATGTACAGCAGCTATATGCCAAATATTTGGGCGACAAGGTGCTGAAGACATCCTTTTCAACATACAGAAACGGCAAGCCGACCGAGCTTATTCCGCATGGCGGCATCGAGATCGCGACAGGCAACGCCGAAGTGGCGGTTAAGCGGGTGACTGTAACCTCCAACAAGGACGGCAGCGTGCTTTTGAACCAGGATTTCACACAGCAGCTAGACCCGGCATGGCAGGTCATTCCCGGCTCTGCGGGTTATGTTGTCCGGGCAGGAGAAGGAATTGTGCTTAAGGCCCAGACCGGCGGGCTGAACGGCTTGTACATCCTGAATGACAACTGGACCGACTATAAGGTGGAGGTTGCCGCTACAAGGCTTGCAGGTGAAGACGGCTTCTACGTGGGAGCAGGACTGACGGATATTAATCCCGGAACCAAAAGTGTTATCGAATATGCCATCGGGTATGGCGGCAATGCCACCGGCGTCAAAGTGTATAAGCAGGGTGTAGAAGCGTACACCTTGGGAGATTACTCTTCCAGCACGGCGGCGGGCAATTTAAGAGCGGCCCAATATGAGGAGCTTGCCGACAACACCGAGTATACCCTGATGCTGAATTATGGCGGCGGTACCGGCGAACGGCTGATTTGCTCCTATACGGATGGCCGGACGACCAGCAAAATTCTGGATTATAAGCTGGAGGCCTACAACCGGGAGATCTTCAGCTCGGTTACAAAAGACGCAGCGAATGTATATGTGAAGCTTGTTAACGCCGACAATGTGGACAAAACAACACAGCTCCATTTCCATGACCTGCACGTTCAGACAGCCGCGAAGCTGGTGACCTTGACCGGTGATTCCTCGCTTGTGCATGTGCCGAATGTCAATAAGAAGAACAATGAACAGATTGTGCCGAGCGAGCGCATGGTCTCCCTGGACAGCAACGCCATCGTCCTGAACCTGCCAGCCAACTCTGTAAATGTACTGGTGCTTGATCTGTAAGCGTAAACTGAAAAGTTCTATTGTGAAGCGGAGCTGTTCCATCGTCATGACTTGACGGAGGGGCGGCTCTTTTTTTGCTATACTAGATCAGTCAGCGGCATGCTGTGCCGTTAGTTATATGTTTATCTAAAAAGTCTCAGCAACAGGTAAAGAAAAGATACAGAAAGTCAAAGGATACCACTCGCGGGTGTGAACGCTTTCTTTATACAATAGGATTGTAAATAACAAGGGAGGTTCATCAGATGACAAAAAAGCATAAAGCATTGCCGGTGCTGGCTTCAGCGATGGTGTTATCAATGGTTCTCAGCGCATGCTCCGGTGGAAACAGTGATAACAGCAGCAAGGATAGTGCGTCCGCCAAACCGGACAATGCGGCCCAAGCCGAAATGCAGGGCGGACCGCTTACGAAATATGACCCGCCGATCAAGCTGAGCTCAACGATGAGCGAGACAGGCAAAGAGACGCTGGCCCAAGGCGACACCTATGCCAACAATATCTGGACCAGAGGGTATGAGAAAGAGCTTGGCATCAAGGTATCCTATGACTGGATCGTTCCCGGTGCCAACTATGATGAGAAAATGAACGTTACGATGGCGAGCGGCGACTTGCCCGACCTTCTGAAGGTCAATATGGTGCAGTTCGAGCAGCTTCATGAAGCGGGAATGCTTGAGGATTTAACCCCGTACTTCGATAAATATGCTTCAGATCTGGTCAAGGGGTACTACCAGGAAGAAGATGGAGCAGGTCTGAAGCCGGTTACGAAGGATGGCAAGCTGTATGCATTAACCAGCTTCGGCGGTTCGCTTGACTCTTCGGATATGATGTGGATTCGGAAAGACTGGCTTGACAAGCTTGGCCTGGCAGAGCCGAAGTCGCTGCAGGATGTCATCAAGATTGCAGAGGACTTCACCACTAAAGATCCTGATGGCAACGGTAAAAAAGACACGTACGGCATCTTTATGAACAAGGATCTGCCGATCAACGGCTTCCTGCTTGGCTACCATGCTTATCTGGAAACCTGGATCAAAAATGACAAGGGCGAGATTGTCAACGGTACGGTCCAGCCTGAGGTGAAGGCGGGCTTGACCGAGCTGCAGCGGTTGTACAAGGAAGGCGTTCTTGATCCTGAGTTCGGCGTCAAGGATTTCGCTAAGGCTATAGAGGATGTCAACGCAGGCAAAATCGGAATTATGTTCCTGCCGCAATGGGCTCCTTTCCAGGTCATGAATATGATCAAAAAGGATAAAACAGTGAACTGGGTTCCATATCCGGTACAATCCATTGACGATCAGCCGGCCAAAACACAGAATCACCTGGGAATCGGCGGAGTCTTTGCTATCCGTAAAGGGTATGAGCATCCTGAGGCTCTGATCAAACTGCTTAACTTCCAGGCTGAAAAAATGTTCGGCGCGTCGGCGGCCAAAGAACGGGCCAGCTATCTGAACGGTGAGACAGGTCTCGGATTCCAGAACGCAACTGTAGCCAACCTGCCTCCGAACAAAAACGTGAAGGCGCAGGATGAAGTAGAGCAGGCGCTGAAAACAAAGGATACTTCCAAGATGGGGCTGGAAGCCAAGCTGTTCTACCAGGACATCCAGGCATACCGCAATGGTAATCTCGACAAATGGAATATGGAACGGATCTTTGGACCGCTCAGCTCGCAGGGGGTAATCAAGCACTATCGTGATAATAACCTGATCGTGATGAACCAGTTCATTTATGCGCCAACCAAAACGATGAACAGCAAACAGGCAACACTCGATAAGCTCCGCGCCGAAAATTTCGTAAAAATCATCTATGGCAACCTGCCGGTTGATGCCTTCGATAAATTTGTAGCGGACTGGAAAAAACTTGGCGGCGATCAGATTACCAAAGAAGTAAATGAAGTGGTAAAAGGCAACTAATCCTGTCCTGTAGGCCTGCTATTAACGGGATAGCCCAAAGTCATGCGAATGGCGGTGCGGCTGTCCCGTTTTTTGTGAGTGCATCGCGCCGGGGAGAGGTCAATAAAAGATACCAAATGTCAACAGGCTCCACTGTCGGCGTTCTTTTGGGGTGAACTATAATTTAGCATATAAGGAGGGACAGAGATGCACTTTAATACCAAAAAATTCGTCCGTAACATCCCGCTGCATGCCATGATTCTGCCGGCGCTGATTGTAATCATCATCTTCAGCTATGTGCCGATGGCGGGTCTTGTCATTGCGTTTCAGGATTTTTCCCCGATTGCAGGCTTTAAAAATATTACATGGAACGGATTGGAAAACTTCCGTTACTTGTTTAACTTGCCCGGCTTCAGCCAGGTGGTGTGGAACACGGTGTTTATTTCTGTGATGAAAATTGTGGCCGGCCTGACGGTGCCGGTAATCACCGCCCTGCTGCTCAATGAGGTCCGTGTGAACGGCTTCAAACGCACAATACAGACCATAATATATATGCCGCACTTTTTCTCCTGGGTTATTCTTGGCGGCATCGTTGTTGATGTGCTGTCCCCAAGCTCCGGGATCGTCAATATGCTGCTCAAAAGTCTGGGCATGCAGCCGATTCAATTTCTGGCGGACAATCACTGGTTTCCATATGTTCTGGTCATCACAGACCAGTGGAAGGAATTCGGCTTCGGGACCATTATCTATCTGGCCGCGCTAACCAGTATTGACACCTCATTGTATGAAGCAGCCATTATCGACGGCGCCGGCAGATGGAAGCAAACCTGGCATATTACGCTGCCCGGCATCCGTCCGATTATGATTCTGATGCTGACGCTCAGCCTGGGCAATGTCCTGAACGGGGGCTTTGATCAAGTGTTCAATCTCTATAATCCGCTCGTTTACGAATCAGGAGACATTCTGGATACGATGATTTACCGGATAGGTCTGCAGGATGCGCAGTATTCGGTATCCACGGCCCTTGGCTTGATTAAATCCGTCGTTTCGTTTGGCTTTATCGGGCTGGGTTATTACCTGGCTTACCGGTTCGCTAAATATCGGATATTTTAGGGGAAGGAGATCAACCTATGTCATTCACATCTCGGCCGTATCGCTGGTTTATCCGCTTTAATTATGTTTTTCTTGCTGTGCTTGCCGGCCTTTGCCTGTTTCCAATCGTCAATGTGCTGGCGGTTTCCTTCAGCTCAAGCGCGGCTGTCAGCGCCGGAAGGGTCACCTTCTGGCCGATTGACTTCACATTATCTTCTTACCGGTACATGCTGGAAAATAACCAGTTCATCCATTCCTTCGGAACCAGTCTGCTCAGAGTGGTACTGGGCGTGTCCGTTAACCTGCTGTTTACGGTTCTGGTTGCCTATCCGCTCTCGAAAGAAGCGGCGGCGTTCCGTTCGCGGACCGTATATGCATGGATCTTTGTATTCACCATGCTGTTCAGCGGCGGCTTGATTCCCGGCTATTTGGTCGTTAAGGAAATGCACCTGCTGGATAGTGTATGGGCACTTGTCCTTCCCGGGGCTGTGCCGATCTTCAATGTGCTGCTGATGCTGAATTTTTTTCGGGGTCTGCCGAAGGAGCTGGAGGAAGCGGCCTGGATGGATGGCGCCGGCCATATGCGGACTCTATGGAATGTGTATCTTCCGGTGTCTATGCCCAGCATTGCAACAGTGACGCTGTTTGCGCTTGTAGGCCACTGGAATGCCTGGTTCGACGGAATGATCTTTATGCGGAGCCCGGAGCATTACCCGCTGGCTACTTATCTGCAGTCGATGCTGCAACAGACAATGGCTTCGATGGAGAATGTTACGCTTGAGGAAGCAGCCTTGCTAACCCAGGTCTCGGACCGTACGACGCAGGCTGCGCAAATCTTTTTATCCATTCTGCCGATCATGGCGATTTACCCGTTCCTGCAAAGATATTTCGTGCATGGACTGGTCGTTGGAAGTGTAAAAGGTTAAAGTGTAATAATGAAGAAATCAATTCTATTCCGTTGGAACCGCCACTCCATCGTTCACAAGCTGCTGGTTGCGTTTTTGCTGGTTGTGCTGCCGCTGTATATTCTGGGCATATCCATTACCTTTTACAGTTCCAACCAAATGCAGGCGGAAGTGGAAAGGGCGAATGAGTCGAAGCTGCGTTTTTATTACAGTCACCTTGAGTTTGAGCTTCAAAGAATCACCCGTCTGGTTGCGGAATATTCGATTGATGATACAATGGCCTCCTTCAGCGCCAGGCTGCCGATCATGAGCCAGTATGAAGTGGACAATACGCTGAACAATATATTCACCAAACTGAAGCAGATCAGAGAAACCAGCCCTTACATCGCCGATGTGGTCTATTATCTGCCTGAGATCAATAAAGAAGTCAGTGTTCAGGATGGCGTCCAGGATGTCAGTCCGCCGGATTGGCAGAGCCTCTCCGACACTATGGGCAATCTGGGCGGTCCTGTCTCTGTCTATAAGGACGAGCTGTATGTGCTGCGGCGCAATCCGTTTAATCTGGACAACAAAGTTCCGCCTAATTTTCTATTGGGCATCAAGCTGTCGAACACGGAGCTGGAGCTGCGGCTGAAGGAGTTCGCGGTGTCCGGCGGAAGCAATATTACCCTGGAGTTCGGGAACAACAACGAATATGTTCTTTCGACTTCACAGCCTGCGCCAAAGCTGCTGCCGAACACGGAGCGTCCGCCGGAAGATGAATCTGTCAGTGTGCAGCGCTACAGGCAGAATGATTCCTTTGATTATTCACTCTATGACCATAACGATCATTTCAGGCTGATTGCCAGCATTCCCAATTCGATACTGCTGAAGCCAATCCGTGTGTTCACCGGGCTGATGTGGCTGTTGACGCTGCTGTCGCTGATCGTTATCCTGGTGTTCTCCGTATGGTCGTTCAGGGCGATCCACCGTCCAATCACTATACTGATCAGGGGGTTCGAGAAGGCGGAGCAGGGGCAGACAGGACTTCACATTACCCATTCCCGCAAGGATGAATTCGGATATTTGTATCTGCGGTTCAATGACATGCTCCGGCGCCTGCATACTTTAATAGAAGAAAATTATGTGCAGCGTATCCGCACCGGGGAAGCGGAATTGAAGCATTTGCAGTCCCAGATCACCCCTCACTTCTTGTATAACAGCCTGTTCAGCATCAAGCAGATGGCGGAAGTGGAAAATGTGGAGCTGATCAAAGAATTCTCCGACTATTTGGGACAATATTTCCGCTACATGACGCGCGATTTTGCCCAGGAGGTGACCTTGCAGCAGGAGCTTGACCACGCGCTGGTATATCTGGCTATTCAGAGAATCCGGTTTGGGCCGCGTATCCAGGCTGAGATTGATGATATGGAGCCGGATTGCAGCCGCATCCATGTTCCCCGGGTGCTGCTGCAGCCCATACTTGAAAACGTGTTCGAGCATGGCCTCCGGCAGAAGACCAGCGGCGGCCGGCTGCGAATGAAATATGAAAAAACAAATGACACGCTGACGATCCTTATAGAAGATAACGGCGACACATTGACCGAAGAAGGGCTGAACCGGCTGCAGCAGCAGTTATCCCGGCAAGAAATCACCAGGGGAGAGACAACCGGCTTGTTAAATGTAAATCAAAGACTGCGCATCAAATTTGGCTCATCTTACGGACTGCAGGTTGAACGGAGCGAACTGGGTGGGTTATGCGTAAAAGTCAACATTCCGGGAAAGGGGGAGGCCACCGGTGCGGCGGATGATGATCGTTGATGATGAACCGGTTATTTTGGACGGGCTGTATGAATTTTTTGTAAAAGCCGATTTTGCCGATTTGGAAATTATAAAGGTGCATTCGGCAGATAATGCGATAGAATGGCTGAACACGCTGAGGATAGATATTGTACTAAGCGATATTTGCATGCCGGGCATGGATGGTATGGAGCTGATCCGGGAGATCGTTGACCGGTGGCCGCGCTGCAAGGTTATTTTGCTGACCGGACATAACGAATTTGATTATGCCCACCAGGCCATCCGCAATCCATGCGTCATCGACTATTTGCTGAAGACCGAGGGCATGGACAAAATCCGTGCCTCCGTAGCCGTGGCATTGGAGCGGCTCTCTTCAGAGGAGGAATATCAATATCAGACGCAGTGGTTCCGCGACAAGCTGCCCCGCACGCTGCCCCAATTGCAGCAGCAGCTGCTGCATGACATTCTGCGGCGTACTGAAAAGATTGATTACCGGTCCTTGCAGGAGGAATTCGACACGATTCAATTGCCGTTTCAGGCTTCAGAGCCTATATTGCCTTTGATTATCAGAATTGAAGCCTGGAGAAATTACGAGACTCCCTCAGACCGGACCCTGATCCGCTATGCTGTAGCCAACATCTCGGAGGAGCTGCTTGGCGACAAGGCCGAAATTAAAGCCGTCGATCTTGATCCCGTTACAATTGCCTGCTTCGTTCAGCCGGAGGCCGGCCGCTTGCCGGCAGCTTCCGGTGAAGAGGTCTGGCTGAAGACGCACCGCTTCGTGCATGGCACGATGGAGTCCATCCAGCAGGCCTGCGACACTTGTCTGCGGCTGTCCGTATCCATCATTGTCAGCAGCCATACGGTAGACTGGCATGAGCTGAACTATACCCTCAACCGCTTGCGGCTGGCTGCCTATGACAGCTTGGGGCTTGGGATGGAGAAGCTGCTGAAGGTCAACACGCTGGAAGCGGAGCCGCCACAGGGTCTCATGCAGAGCCGGCTTGCGTCTACGGGTGTGCTGCTTGAATATTTAAAGCAGCGGCTGCTGGAGGGGAATGCGGATTGGAGCGCTTCGTTCCGCAAGTGGGTGGATCTGGCCGGAGAGGACGGCCCGGAAGATCCTTTTATCAGATGGAGAATGCTGTCCGGCATCAGCAACACCTTGCTGGAGGTGGTGCAGGAGTTGGGCTTGACTGAACAGGCTTTGAGCGAACAGGACTTGTCGCAACTGCTGCATTTTAATATCGGCACCCCCTGGCCGGCTGTCATCGCTTTCTATCATTCTTTCTTCGAATGGATTGCTGCCAACCGCAGCGCCGCCTTCAGGCATGATGAATCCAGCATTCTGTCGATGGTCCATCAATACATCAAGCTCCATTTAGCCGATGATCTGTCTCTGACCCGGATTGCCCAGGAGGTCTCGCTTAATCCCTCCTATCTGTCACGCTGGTACAAAAGAGCGACCGGAAAAAGTCTTTCGGATTATATCGCTGAGAAAAAGCTGGAGTTAAGCAAGGAACTGCTGCTGGGCACAGCTCTGAAAATGCATGAAATCTCGACCCGGCTTGGCTTCAGCGACCAGCATTATTTTTTTCGTTTCTTCAAGAAAACGGCCGGCTGCACGCCGCAGGAATTCCGGGAGCAGCGCAAAACAAGGGCCTAACAATAGCGCAGACTATAGTCCGGCATGCCAAACAGCCTTACCTCCATTCGTGGAAGTAAGGCTGTTTGCTGTGCAGGCTTCTTCCCGTACTATGAGAGCAGACGCTCGATGCTCCACCATGATTAACCTGTTTTTATAGCCTGATTATACATTAAATTCTAATATCATAAATTTATTGACAGTGGTGGAACTCGTTGAGTGGGCTGCTGACACAACCTTAATTCTCTACTGATATTTTGATAACATTGCCATGCCACAATGAAATATAGTCAGTGAATTAATGCCGTTAAGCATTGATACGTTTTCATATGAACGTCGACCTGACGAAATGGCTTGGCGGGCGTTGCGTTTCTGTTACATAGAAGCGAAGAGGCACTCAATCATATGACTGAGTGCTGCTTGGCTGTAAGCAATGGAAAACGGCGTTCATTATTATGTTTGGGGGGAATTACTGGTGTTTCGAAGGAAATTTGTAGCTTCATTGTTCAGCTTCTCGATTATTGCAAATACGTTAAGTCCGGTCATGATGGTCGGCTCCACTGCTTATGGTGCCGGTGACAACGGGGGCTCCCAGGGAAGATGGATGACCGGGGAGTATCATGCCCATACCATTCAGTCCGATGATGCCCAGGGAAAACTTACGGATGTGCTGGATACCGCTTTTGAGAAGTATGGGCTAGATTGGCTGGCGTTGTCCGATCATTTGCGTATGTCCAGCCGTGATGCAGACGGCAATACGCTGGCCAGTCCAATTCCGTTATCGCAAGGCATTGCGAAGTACCAGGCACCCAAAATCAAGGAGCTGCAGGATTCCGGCAAATACGCGGGCAAGACGATATTTAACGGCTTCGAATGGGACATGCCTACCTATGATCACGTTGGTGTCGGCATTGTCACCGATAACCCAGGCTCCGCGGAAGCGTTGAAAGCGATCAATCAATTTGAGTATCTGTTCACGAACCGTGATGCCAGCTTATTCAATGCCGATGATGTTGCTGCGTGGAGTGCAAAGGACAGCCGGGCGTATACCACGGCAAGCGATGCGCGCAAAGCATACCAGTGGCTGGCCGACAATTACCCCGACAGCTATGCCCTTATCAATCACCCTTCCAGAAAAAATGGTACCGGCTCTGAGCTTAAGGTCAGTGATATTCGTGACTTTAACAACATTGCGCCGAATATTGCCTTCGGGTTTGAGGGAATGCCCGGGAATCAAATGGCGCCGGACCGCGGAGAGACTACGGACGTCTATGGCGGTGCGGATATCCGCATTGCTAAAGTAGGCGGAATGTGGGATGCGCTGCTGGGCGAAGGCCGGCACTACTGGAACTTTGCTAATTCCGACTTTCATTTCAAGATCAGCAGCGATCGTAAGTATTCGAGCGGCTATTGGCCGGGTGAATATGCCAAGAACTACACCTGGACCACAGGCAGCGACATGAAGTCAATTGTGGACGGCATGCGCTCCGGCAAATCCTTTTCGGTTACCGGGGATTTGATTAACGCTCTTGATTTCCGCATCGGCGGCGGCGGCTCCGAGAAAGAAATGGGCGGAGATCTGGAGGTGCCTGCCGGTGAAGAGCTTAAGCTTAACCTCCGGTTCAAAAGCCCCGGAACGAACAACAACGGTGATCCCGTCAAGGTAGATCATGTCGATCTGATTGCCGGTGATGTTACCGCAAAGGCTGAGCAGGGAACCGCTGCCTACAATAAGGCAACCAATGACTCAACCAAGGTGGTTAAACGGTTCACCAGCGCCGACTGGACAACTGATGCCGATGGATACAACACGATTTCGTACACCATTGGCGCTGCGAGCAAGAACCAATATTTCCGGCTGCGGGGAACAAATCTCGGAACGGATGTTGCCGGGGAGACAAGCGGCGGGGAGCCGTTAATTGATCCGAAAAATACGACCTCCGACAACGAGACGCGGTTTACGCAAATCAATAACCGTAACTACTCGGATATGTGGTTCTATTCAAATCCGATTTTTGTGAACGTGACCTACACGGATAGCCAGGCTGTACAGGAAGCCCTCGAGCATATCAATTTTCCTGCCGGCAAGGTGACTTCGGCGTTCACATTGCCTTCTGCCGGAGCACAAGGAGCATCCATTACTTGGGCATCCTCCAATTCGGCGGTAGCTTCCGTTACAGGAAGCAGTGTACAGATTACCCGTCCTGCGCTTGGACAACCTGATGCCAAGGTAACACTGACGGCTACAGCTACCAAAGGTGCCGAGAGTGATACACGTGCTTTTGAACTGACGGTAAAAGCGCTTGGTGCCAACGATCCGATGCTTCATTATTCATTTGATGCGGATCAGGATTACGGCACAGCGGTTCCCGATGTTTCGGGGAACGGATATAACGGTACGCTAATCGGCGGCGCTTTAGTGACCTCCGAGCATGGCGGAGCGGTGACGCTTGACGGCTCGAACGATGCGGTTCAACTGCCGAACGGCATCCTGTCAGGGCTGAGCAGTGCCTCGTTCACCATGAGCGTCAAAGTTGATTCCTCGCTGGTACGTCCGGCGTGGCTGTTCAGCTTCGCTACTGCACCGGCTGCTGTAGACGGGACTAAGTATTACGGTCTGCTGGAAGATGGAAGCGGGCGCTTCCGCACTGCGAGTACCACCAACTGGTGGGCTGCTGAGCAAAATGTCTCGAAAGGATCAGCTCTGACTCGCAATGTCTGGAAATCAATCGCCTACACGATTTCCGGTTCAACCGGAACGTTGTATGAGGACGGTGTAGAGGTTGGGAAGAATACAGTTCTTTCAACGACACCGCAGGATATCGAGAAGACTGTCGCGAACTATCTCGGCAGACCTACCTACTCGGGCGATAAGTATTTTAAAGGAAAAATCTCTGATTTCCGCATCTATTCGCGTGCGCTGACGACAGAGGAAATCACAGCACTAGCAACTGAAGAGAATGATGGTGCTGTTGCTGATGACAAGGCCGCGCTTACGCTGGGGGATACGACTGCAGTTATCTCGAACCTGACGCTGCCTGCAGCCGGTTCGAACGGAAGCACGATTAGCTGGCAAACCAGCAATGCTGCCGTAGTTGGAACGGATGGGACGGTTACACGCCAGAATGATGCCACGAAGACTGTCACGCTGACGGCTACGATCAGCAAAGGCACGTCCTCTGCCGTTAAAAACTTTTCAGTAACAGTGCTGGGAACGGGCGATGCTGAAGCGGTGGATAAGGATAGTCGTGCCATCAACCTGGGCACCAAGGCGATTCAGTCGGATAAGCTGACGCTGCCTGCTTCCGGAACAAACGGCTCAGCGATCGAATGGAAATCCAGCAATGCAGCGGTGCTGGAGGACGACGGTACGGTTCACCGTCCTGCGGCTGCGGACAATGCCAAGGTCATGTTGACCGCTACGGTAACGAAGGGCAGCGCGGTAACCACCCGTACCTTCGACCTTGTAGTGCTGTCGCAGACACCGGTTCTGGCACACTGGAAGTTCAGCCAGGACAATGTAACATCCGGCGCGCTTGATACCTCCAATCTGAGACTTGGCGATTTGTCCGGGCTCGGCAATGATCTGACACTGGCGACGACTGGAAACGGATTGTCCAGCGAAGCAGGTTCAATGCTGAAGTGGTCAGAGGACGGTAAGAGTCTCGACTTCGGCAATTACCGCGGGGCAAGTGTCGGCAAGTATTTCAAGACCGTAGACGGGGCTCCGATCAACAGCGAAGAGTTCATGAACGGTTATACCATCGAAGCGGTATTCAAGATGCCGAAAGGGTTCACGCCGGCCAGAAATCAATGGACAGGGATTCTTACCCGTCAGGGCACAGGCAAGCAAGCCGGTAAAACGGCTGGCGAGACTGAGATCCTGACTACACTGTCTGTTTCCAATCTGGGCGAGCTGCAATGGGAGAGTTACCCGACCAACCTGAACAACAATCCTTCGGCATGGTCGTTCTCCTTGAGCAGCCCTAATAACTGGTACCATACAGCAATCGTCAATGACGGGAAAAATACCAAGCTGTACATTGACGGTGTAACGGATTTCCGTAATCCGCCCGAAGAGCTGATCGGTATTAAAGCTGTAAACGGCAAGGGCTGGAACATTGGCGCCTCCGAATGGGACGGAGCAATTGACGGCTTGTTCGCCGGATCACTTGAAGAGATCAAGATTACAGCGAACGCGCTGCCGGAGAGCAAATGGGTGGTACAGGATTATGATACCGCCGGCTTGATTGAAGGCAACAATGACGATACGCCGCTTGTTAGCGGTGATGGTACGTATACATTTGCCTTCCTTCCCGACACGCAGATGCCGGTGCGGTATCAGGAGAACATTTTCTTCAGTCAGATGCAGTGGCTGGTTGATAATTATAAGAAAATGAATATTAAAATGACCTCCGGTCTTGGTGATATCGTTGACCAATCGTGGGTATCCGAACAGTGGGACCGGGCAACAGTCGGCTACAATATGCTGGATACCGCCGGCGTACCTTACATTGTTACCCGCGGAAATCATGATGTTGGCGGCTATGACTCGTACACTTATCTGAACAGGTTCGGAGCGAGCAGATTCTCGGACAAATCCTACTGGCATGGCGGTTCGCCGAGCGGGACAAGCTCCTATGTTATCTATGAAGCCGGCAGCTACAAGTATATGGTGTTGTCCATAGATATGAAGGATTTCAACACCGATCTTGCCTGGGCTAAGAGTGTCTTAGCGGCAAACAGCAAGCTTCCGACTATTCTCATCTCGCATGAGATTCTTGTAATCGGCGGCAATGGAGATCTGGAGTATAGCGGAAATGGCCAGTCGATGTTCGATAATCTGGTGAAAAACAACAATCAGGTGTTCATGACGATCGCCGGGCATAACCACGGCACAGGATACCGGGTTGTAAAAAATACCAGCGGCAATGATGTGCTTGAGATGCTGGTCGACTATCAATCTTATTATCACGGCGGCAACGGCTGGATGCGGCTCATGGAGCTGGATGAGGCGAACAATAAGCTGATATTCAGAACGTACTCCCCGTGGGTTGATTCATTGTCTCAAGGAGATCTAACATTCTTCGATCTGAAGAATTTGACTAACAACTCCGAAAATTTCACAACGAACTTTAACTTTGCCGAGCGTTTCAGCTTCTACAACAAAGTAGGCTCCCTGGCTGGTACAGTAACCGACGGGACGAAACCGCTCGAAGGTGTCAAAGTTAACTTAACTGTGAACGGACAGCAGTATTCGGCGCTGACATCTGCCGACGGCAGCTATAAGGTTGCTGACATCCCAGCAGGCGATGGCTACACAGTGACGGCAAGCAAAGCAGGTTATGTTGATGCTGAACTGAAGCAGATTAGTATCGGGTCCAACCGCACGACCGAAGGTGATATAATGCTTAAGCCGTTATCAACGGTGTTCTACAAGGTGACCTTCGATTCGAACGGCGGCGATACAGCTGCGGACCCGGCTGAGAAGGTTGTTATTGAGCACGGCAACGTTGGAGTATTGCCTGCACCGCCGACCCGCAGCGGATATGTCTTTGCCGGCTGGAACAGCAAGCCGGACGGCAGCGGAACTGCATTTAATGCGGCTACTGAAGTAACTGGTGATTTGACGGTGTATGCACAGTGGACCGATTTGGTGCTCCGTTACACATTTGATGCGAATGCGGCTAACGGTACAGCAGTACCGGATCAATCAGGCAATGGCAACAACGGTCTGCTGATTGGTGGTGCTGAAGTGACAGCGTCACACGGTGGTTCAGTGAAGCTCAATGGAACGAATGGTGCGGTGCAATTGCCGAACGGTATATTAAAAGGCTTAAGCGACGCCACCTTTACAATGAATATTAAAGTAGACTCCTCTATGGCCCGTCCAGCGTGGCTGCTCTCCTTCGCTTCGGCGCCGGCAGCGGTCAGCGGCACTAAGTACCTTGGACTGCTGGAGGATTCAGGCAGTAAATTCCGTGCTTCTATTACGCAAAACTGGTATCCGAACGAACAAACGGTGTCCAAAGGCTCGGCGATCGACCGCGGCGTATGGAAGAGCATAGCGTTTCAAATTTCGGGTACAACCGGTACATTATATGTTGACGGTGTGCAGGTAGGCCAGAACACGAGCATGACTTTGACACCAAAGGATGTCGAGGCAACGGTTGCGAACTATCTGGGCAGACCGGCATATTCAGGCGACAAATACTTTATGGGTGAAATTTCTGACTTCCGTATCTATTCCCGCGCGCTGTCTGCTAACGAACTTGCAGCAGTAGCGGCTGAGGATCTGACCAATTACGGCACGATCAGCGGTACGGTAACAGATGGAACAGATCCGCTCGCGGGGGCTGCCGTTGAAGTAACAGTTAACGATCAAAGCTACCTCACGGTAACGGGTGCGGACGGCAGATACGTTCTCGGCAGCATTCCGGCTGGTTCGGGCTACAAGGTCACTGCTTCCTTGAAAGGATATGAGGCGGGGGCTGCAGACAATGTTACGGTAGCTGCCGATGCGGTGGCAAATGCCGATATTGCACTAAAAGCTATTGTCTACTCCGTATCCTTTGATAAGAACGGTGGCGACACCGAGGCTGATCCGGCAAAAGTAACGGTAGCTGAAGGTAAGAGTGTAGGTACATTGCCAGCTCTGCCTACGTATAATGACTATCTGTTCACAGGCTGGAATACAGCAGCAGACGGCAGCGGTACTGCATTTACGGCAGCAACGCCGGTTACCGCCAATCTGACAGTTTATGCCCAGTGGAAAAAGATAGAAAAGACTGGTGCTATCTCTGGTAAAATAACTGACGGTTCGCTTCCAATGGCAGGGGCCGTTGCTCAGGTTACGGTAAGCGGAAGTGTGTATTCGGCCTTCACCAATCCATCAGGCGAATACCTCCTTACTGGTATACCGGAAGGCAAGGGCTATACTGTCACTGCCAGCAAGTCCGGTTATTTGGACGGCAGCGCAGCGAACGTAAGTGTAACAGCTAATGAGACGACGGAAGGTGTGAATATTACCCTTGGTCTCGTTGTCATCATTACCAAGCATACTGTAAGCTTTGACCGTAACGGCGGTGACACGGCAGCCGATCCGGCAGAGGTTACCGTTGATGAAGGCAAGAGCCTGCATGCTCTGCCGGCACCTCCGACCCGGGCCGGTTACTTGTTCACTGGCTGGAACTTAGCAGCTAACGGCAGCGGGGCAGCCTTTACTGCGGAAACACCGGTAGTAGCCAACCTGACAGTCTATGCCCAGTGGCGCGCAGTAGAGCCTGGTGAACCGGAAGCACAGACAGGCAGCATCTCCGGTACTGTAACAGACGGCTCGCTTCCGGTAGCAGGAGCCATTGTAACGGTAAGCGGCAGCGTGTATTCGGCTATTACGAATGCAGCGGGCGGTTATATTATTGCCGGTGTACCGGAAGGCAATCGTTATACAGTTATCGCAAGCAAAGCGGGCTATCAGGACGGCAGCGCAGCGGATATTAGTGTCAAGGCTAATGAAACGACAGGCGGAGTAAATATTAAGCTAGCTCAGGTGGTCGTTGTTAAGAAGGTCACTGTCACCTTCAATGGGAACGGTGGCGATACGGCTGCCAATCCTTCAGCGTTGACGGTGAATGAAGGGGAGAGCCTAACTTCGCTTCCGGCAGCGCCGACTCGTACCGGCTACAGCTTTATCGGCTGGAATACAGCGGCAGACGGTAGCGGAAAGAGCTTTACGGCAGGCATGCCTGTAAGTGCCGACCTGATTGTGTACGCACAGTGGCAACAACTTAGCACTCCGGCACCAACGCCAGTGCCGACCACGGCACCGGTATCGACGCCAGCACCGGCGCCGACGGCATCACCATCGCCAACGCCGACCGTATCACCGTCACCAACGCCAACAGCGACGGTGACTCCAGTACCGACGGCAACAGCAACACCGCAGCCGAGCGCGCCTGCTCTGAGCGATATTACGCAGCATTGGGCGAAGACGGCCATTCAGCAGGCAGTGGAGCTGGGAATCGTGAAAGGTTACCCTGATGGCTCCTTCAAGCCTAATGGAGAGGTTAACCGCGCCGAATTTGCTTCCTTGCTGGTGCGGGCGATGAAGCAGGGCACATCGAATGGTGATCTGGCTTTCGCTGATAAGATCAGCACACCGGCCTGGGCCTCCGCGTCCATCCGCAGTGCGGTGGATGCCGGTTGGATTAAGGGCTTCGAGGATAATTCCTTCCGGCCGCTGCAAAAGGTAACCCGCATTGAGATGACCGTAATGGCTGTCCGTGCGCTTGGGCTGGAGGTTGGCTCGCCAGAGAAGTTATCGTTTGCCGATGCCAAAGACATTCCAGCATGGGCTAACGCATATGTGGCGGCTGCCGTGAAGGCGGGAATTGTCAAGGGCGGAAGCGACAACCGGTTCAATCCTGGAGCTGCGGCTTCGAGAGCAGAATCAATTGTGCTATTAATGAATATGCTTGATTATAACTCTAGCAAATAGCTATACCTGGTATTTTTTAAATGGAAGCCGACCGGAGAAACAAATGCCGGTCGGCTTTTTTTGTGCGCTACGCTTAGCAAATAGTTTCAAATTAATTTATTGTACATATTGCAATAGTGTGTGGCATACAGTATGATGCAAACAGGAGTTGATGATGAAATGGACATCCGCGAGACGATTAACGGACTGACCCTGGAACTGCGCCGCGGAACGATCATTCTTGGCGTACTCAGCCAACTATCCGAGCCTCAATACGGTTATTCGCTGGTTCCCATTTTGAAGGAAAGAGGTATTCCCGTTGACCCCAATACACTGTACCCGCTGCTGCGCAGGCTGGAGAAGCAGGGACTGCTGAACAGCACCTGGGACACCAACGAAGCCCGGCCGCGTAAGTACTATTCGCTCAGTCCCGCAGGGAAAGAAGTATACGAGCGTTTATGCGGAGAGTGGAACAGCCTGAAGATTAGCATTGACAGTCTTATTGAAGGGGGAAGCAACAATGGATCAGATTAAGCGGTACATTCATGAAGTGACCAGGCAACTGCCGGAGCAGCAGCGGAGCGAGATCGGGAAAGAGCTCGAAGGACTAATCGGAGATATGCTGGAGGAGCGGCTTCAGGACGGGAGCCCAGGGGCGGCAAAAGATGTGGAGGAAGTGCTGCTGGAGCTGGGAAATCCCCGGCAGCTAGCGGATCGATACAGAGGTTCCAGCCGATATCTGATCGGGCCGGAGCTGTTTGCCCCCTACGTATCTGTTCTCAAAATTGTGTGCATCGCCATTATAATCGCCATAACTGTCGAATTCGCAATCACAAGCATTATTCAACCGGTTCACCAGCCTGAGCTTACCGAAAGCGGTATGCTTGACAGATTCGTAAACTATATAGCCGATCTGTTCATGGGCGGCCTCCAGGGATTCACCAGTGTAACGATCATTTTCGGACTGATTGAATATACGGGACTGCGCAAAGGAAAAGCGGGCTTCAACAGCAAAAAGGATTGGCATCCCTCACAACTGCCGCCCCTGCCAACAGAGCACAGCAAGATTCGCCGTTCTGAACCTGTTGCCGGTTTGATTTTTACTATACTATTCGGTGTGTTGTTCACCACTATCTCCATTGATTGGCTTGGTGCTTGGAGATTCAGGGACGGTGGCGGAATGTCGATTGTGCCTCTTTTTGATGGAGGGATATTCCGGGGATATCTGCCGTTGATCTGGGTCTTCCTGGCGGCAAGCATTATTAGGGATACACTGAAAATCATCGTTGGAAAATGGACGGAAACACTGGTCATATTCAATATTGTGATCAGCATCTTAGGATTCGGGCTGGCGTTGCTGATGTTCACCAATCCGGAAATCTGGAATCCCGATTTTATGGCGCAAATGGTTCAGGCCGGAATAGTTCAAGACGGAAGCGAGGCGTATGGTACCCTCTTGAACTTCTGGAATTCGGCAGCAGGCGGACTTATTTTTATTGTGGGGATCGTGTTTGTCATTGATCTAATCGTTGCCGTAAGCAAGCTGTTCAAGCTCAGAAGTGCCGCTTAGGATTAGTTGCGGGTTTCTCCGCGGGGTTGCTTCATCTTGGCAAGGTGAAGCAACCCGGCCCCGGTAATGGTTATGAGGCATAACAGTCCAAAGACGGGAAGGCCGGACTCGAGTCCGAATTGCTCAAGCAGGAGTGTTCCGATGATGGGGCCGCAGATGGTGCCGATTTTGACAGACTCCGAGCAGCCGAAGTATAAGCCTTTGGATTCTTCTGTTGCCAGCTCATCTACAAGGGTATCGAAGCGGGCCCCGATTAATAATTCGCCCAGACTGTAAAGTACAATGAACACCAGCAGAAGTGTATACGAGGTGGAGTGGACAAGGGACAAGAAGCTTATGCCGATCAGCAGATTGCTGACCAGAACAACGTTAAAGGGGTTCCAGCTTGCGATCCAGCGAAGTATTGCAAACTGCGAGACCAGAATAATAATGCCATTGAGCGATAAGAGAGTGGAGTATAGCTGAATGCCATTTCTTAAGGTGCCGGTATTCGCCATAAACTGTGAGACGGTCGCGTTAAGCAGGGAATAGCCAAAGAAGGAGAAGCTCATGCCAGCCAGCAGGAGAAGAAACACATGATCCTTTCGAAGCGTAGAGAAGGCCTGCCCCAGACTGTATTTCTTTTTTTGCTGCTTGGGTGCTGTGACATCAGACAGGTCTCTGAAGAAAAACCATGTGGATAGCCCGTATAAAATATAGAAAATGCCGAGGATTACATAAGGAAACAGGGTCATTTTCATATTGAACAGCAGACTTAGCAGCGGCCCGATAAAAGCTCCAAGGTTAATCGCCGTGTATCTCAGGTTGAATACAAGCAGCCGATTCTCCGGGAGGGTCTGGGTGGACAGCACTTTTTTGCTCGCCGGCTCGAAGATAGAGTAGCATAAACCGTTAAGGCCGCTAAGCAGGAGGAATTGCCAGAAGCTATCAGCGAAATAAAAGAGGATAAATACGGTTCCCCAGCCAATGGGGACGCAGCCTATGATCCTTTTCAATGAAAACCTGTCTGCGAGTCCCCCGCCAAAACCGCCGAACAACACATTAATGAGCGGGTTCACGCTGAGAATATAGCCGGTGTGGAGGATCGAGATGTCCTTTTGATTCGTTAAAAAGATGGCCAAAAAGGGGGTGCTCATAAAAAGCGCCGTTCTTGTAAAAAAGGTTCCTGTCAGGATGTTCCATACTTTGCTGTTCAGCTTCTGTTGCAATGCCATGACTGCCCCATCCTTCCCCCAAGATATGTATTTCCACCCTGTCGAATGTAGCATACAATGAAAAAAACGCTGATAAATTGTGCTGCATACTCACATAATGGTGGGGGGACAAGGAATGTATCTCGGCAAAACGATTCAACAGATCCGTAAGTCCAAAGGGCTGAACCAATCCATGCTTGCAAGGGGAATTATGAGCCGCTCCAACCTGTCGCGCTTTGAGGGAGGGAAGTATTTTCCCGGCTATGACAAGCTGATTCTGCTGCTGGACAAGCTGGAAATGTCGCTCGAGGAGCTGCTGTTTCTGCATCAGGATCTGACTCAGCCGCTCAAACGGACGCTGCACCTTACACTGGTTGAAGCGGGGAACCGTTATGAATTTGAGCGGGTTAGGGCACTCAGCTATGAATGCCATGCTTTGTATGAGGAGACGGGAACAGAAGCCTTTTACCATTTGTATCTCCTTGGACAAGGGTTTCTGCTCCAGCATCATCAGGAAGATCAGATTAGGCGTCTGAGTGAGATCGCTGATTATATCAAGCCGTATTTGCTTGGAGTAGAAACTTGGTATTTGTATGAATTCAAGCTGCTCAACAACTTCTTATTTACGCTGAGCAGTGACGATGCCATTTTTTTTGGACAGAGGGCTGTGCGGGAATTCGATAAATATCACTTCTTGGCCGAGAGCAAAACCATTCAGCAGCATTTGCTGCAGAACATCTCCCGCATTTGTCTGGATGAACGGAATTATGAGAAAAGCTTGTTTTTTCTGGGGAAGGCGCTGCCTTCGGCGGATAAAACCAACCTGCTGTACGATAAGATCGTGACCTTGATCTATTATGAAATTACAGTGATCTGCCTGAAGATCAGCAAGGACACTGCTAAATTAATCAGTTATTTGGGCATTCTGAAGGAGCTTGATTTCATGGACAGCTATCATGCTATGCTTAATTTGTGCCGGAAGCATCTTCATGAGGGCTTGCCTTTGGCGTAAGGAATTTTGGTGTATGAAAAGATAAGCTGTAATGTTGCTAATAGCAATTTTACGGCTTATTTTTTTGTTTATTTTGGAGGGTTAAGACGGAGGTTTCACCTATTTGTGACAAAATTATGAAATTTTTATGGTTTTTTTATTTTTTTCTGAATCTAAAAGAAGGGGAATATGGTGGATTATAGAATATTTACTCTCTAATCAAATTTTGGATATTTCTATTTTAGGAGGGGAAATATGAAATTTTACTCTAAGCATTTAAAAAGATGGCTTATTCTCACCCTTGCGCTCTTGTACATCTTCTCGGGTGTGCTTATTCCAAAAGGGAGAGTAGCAGAAGCGAGCGGGGCCGAAAAGTATTTAAGCAGAAGTGCGGATGACAAGTATATTTTGTATAAAAACAGTGATGGAGATTATTATGTAAATGACAAAAAGATTAAGATGTCGTGGTCACGAATCTACTCTTTTAGCTATTCCGGAGGTTCTCATTACAGGAGCCAATCCGCGAGTCTTTCTTCGAGTAATTTGCTCGATGTTAAATTCGTAAGATATGTATCCAACTACACTGGAACTGTTGAGAACGCGTTTAGGATTCGCTTTGATAACTTTTACTATCTACATACTCTTATGATATACACTCAATCTGGTATGAACCCTGGAGTCTGGGACATTACTAGAACAGATGTTTACGGGAATGAGACACCAGTACAAACCCGGGACTATCGGTTGCAGGAATATTTCATTGTGAATGCAGATACGGGTGAGGTCGTAGATTATGATTCTAATGAGAACGTATACTACGCTTCCGGTGGAGAGAAACGGACGTCTACGCCTAAGGCGGAGGGTACAGGGGAGCTTGCCGCTCCTGGTGCTATGGGAAATGTAACCGCGGCTGCAGCCAGCAATTCTGTATTGCTGTCCTGGCCTTATGCTGACCGGGCAATGTCCTACGAAATTGAAGAGAATGGATCAATAGTCGCTTCCAGTTCATCCTCAGCATTTACCAGATCGGGACTTACTCCCAACACTGAATATACGTACCGGGTCAGGTCGGTAAATCCTGCAGGAAAAAGTGACTGGAGCAGCCCAATCACAGTAAAAACTTTATTGTCAGTCCCTGTTGTCACAGCACTCTCGAAAAGCAGTGAAATCAGCTTGAATTGGGATGCGGTAGCCAATGCTGAATCCTATGAGGTAGAGTATGACGGCGTGGCAGTAAATGTTGGAGCACAAACCTCCTATACGCTTACCGGTTTGGAGCCCAGCACTGAACATACCTATAAAGTAAGGGCGCTTAGCTCCGGGAATGCCAGCGTCTGGTCCACACTAACCAAAAAATTCACAACACCGGTTATACCGGCCAATGTGACAGTTAACCCAACAAGCTCAACGCTTGCCGTTGCCTGGACTGGAGTCACAGGAGCGACAGGATATGATGTGGAGATTAATGGGGCAGTCTCTGGAAGTTCGGCAACAACCAGCTATTCCAAAACAGCGCTTGCAGCTAATACGGACTATACCGTTCGGGTGCGGGCCAAAAATACCGGGGGAACTGGTGAGTGGAGCGCACCTGTAACAGTAAAAACGCTGCTGGTGACGCCAGCGCCAACGCTAGTTTCGACAAGCAGCCAGGTAACGGTAAGCTGGGCGGCTATTACTGGGGCCACGGAGTATGAAATCGAAGTAGATGGCACTGTAGTGGATAATGGAGCTGAATTAAGCTACACCCACAGCGGCCTGACATCAAGCACTTCCCATACGTACAAAGTACGGGCCTTAAGTGCGGATAACGCCAGTGCCTGGAGCGCTGCGGTCAGCAAGTTTACGACGCCGGCAGCAGTAGGGCCTGTAACAGTAACTCCGGCGGCTTCATCTTTGGCAGCCACATGGACCGCTGTCACAGGAGCTACGGGATATGATGTGGAGATTAATGGGACCGTTGCAGGCAGCGTGGCAGCAGCCAGCTTCTCCAAAACGGGATTAGTAGCCAACACCGAATACACGGTACGCGTAAGAGCGAAAAACGCCGGTGGAGCGGGCGAATATAGCGCCCCGGTGAAGCTGAAGACGCTGCTGGCAACGCCAACAGCAACGGCGGTTTCAACAAGCAATCAGGTAACGGTAAGCTGGGCAGCCATCGCCGGAGCAACTGAGTATGAAATTGATGTAGATGGCGCTGTAGTAGATAACGGAACAGAATTAAGCTACACCCACAGCGGCCTAACGCCAAGCACTTCCCATACGTACAAAGTGCGGGCAAAGAGCGAGGATAATGCCAGTGCCTGGAGCGCAGCGGTCACCAAGTATACAACGCCGGCAGCAGCAGGAACAGTGACAGTTACGCCTGCCAGCACATCGCTGGCTGTGACGTGGACGGCAATTACAGGGTCAACGGCTTACGATGTGGAGATCAATGGTACTATCGCTGCCAGCCCGACTACAACAAGCTATACCAAAACAGGGCTGACTCCAAACACGGAGTATACGGTTCGAATACGGGCCAAGAATAGCGGAGGTATCGGAGAATGGGGAACGCCGGTGAAGCTGAAGACGCTGCTGGTGACGCCAACGGCAACGACAGTTTCAACAAGCAATCAAGTAAAGGTAAGCTGGGCAGCCATCGCCGGAGCTACGGGATATGAAATTGAAGTAGATGGCACCGTAGTAGATAACGGAACAGAATTAAGCTACACGCACAGCGGCCTAACGCCAAGCACGTCCCATACGTACAAAGTACGGGCATTAAGTGCGGATAATGCCAGTGCCTGGAGCGCAGCGGTAAGTAAGTTTACGACGCCAGCAGCAGTGGGTCCGGTGACATTAACTCCAACGTCTACTAGCTTAGCAGCTAGCTGGACTGCTGTTACGGGAGCTACGGGATATGACGTTGAGATTAATGGATCGGTTGCAGGCAGTGTGGCAACGACTAGTTTCTCGAAAACAGGATTAGTAGCCAACACCGAATATACGGTACGCGTGAGAGCGAAGAATACCGGTGGAGCGGGCGAATATAGCGCACCGGTGACAATGAAGACGTTGCTGGTAACACCAGCGCCGACAACAGTTTCGACCAGCAACCAAGTGACAGTAAGCTGGGCAGCCATCGCCGGAGCCACGGGATATGAAATCGAAGTAGATGGCACGGTAGTAGATAACGGAACAGAATTAAGCTATACACACAGCGGCCTAACGCCAAGCACTTCCCATACGTACAAAGTACGGGCCTTAAGTGCGGATAACGCCAGTGCCTGGAGCGTAGCGGTAAGTAAGTTTACGACGCCAGTAGCAGTGGGAGCTGTGACAGTCACCCCAACGGCTACTTCTTTAGCAGCCACTTGGACCGCTGTTACGGGAGCCACGGGATATGATGTGGAGATTAATGGAGCGGTTGCAGGTAGTGTAGCAACGACTAGTTTCTCGAAAACAGGATTAGTAGCCAACACCGGATATACGGTACGCGTGAGAGCGAAGAATACCGGTGGAGTGGGCGAATATAGCGCACCGGTGACAATGAAGACGTTGCTGGTAACGCCAGCGCCGACAACAGTTTCGACCAGCAACCAAGTGACAGTAAGCTGGGCAGCTATCGCCGGAGCTACGGGATATGAAATTGAAGTAGATGGCACCGTAGTGGATAACGGAACAGAATTAAGCTACACGCACAGCGGCCTAACGGCAAGTACTTCCCATACGTACAAAGTACGGGCCTTAAGTGCGGATAATACCAGTGCCTGGAGTGCAGCGGTCAGCAAGTTTACCACGCCGGCAGCAGTGGGTCCGGTGACAGTTACCCCAACAGCTTCTAGCTTGGCAGCTAGCTGGACTGCTGTTACGGGAGCTACGGGATATGATGTGGAGATTAATGGAGCGGTTGCAGGCAGTGTAGCAACAACCAGCTTTACCAAAACAGCACTTGCAGCCAACACTGAATACACGGTACGAGTAAGAGCGAAGAATGCCGGAGGCGTAGGTGAATATAGCGCTCCAGTGACACTGAAGACGCTGCTGGTGACCCCAACACCAACGACAGTTTCAACAAGTAACCAGGTGACGGTAAGCTGGGCAGCTATCGCCGGTGCCACAGGCTATGAAATTGACGTGGATGGCACTGTAGTAGATAACGGAACAGAATTAAGCTATACGCACAAAGGCTTGACGCCAAGCACGTCCCATACGTACAAAGTGCGGGCATTAAGTGCGGATAATGCCAGTGCCTGGAGCGCAGCGGTCAGCAAGTATACCACGCCGACAACTGTAGGTCCGGTGACAGTCACCCCAACAGCTTCTAGCGTGGCAGCTAGTTGGACAGCGGTCACGGGAGCCACAGGATATGATGTGGAGATAAATGGAGCGGTTGCAGGCAGTGTAGCAACAACCAGCTTTACCAAAACAGCGCTCGCGGCCAACACCGAATACACGGTACGCGTGAGAGCTAAGAACACCGGGGGAGCAGGCGAATATAGCACACCGGTGATGCTCAAGACGCTGCTGGTGACCCCAACACCAACGACGGTTTCAACAAGCAGTCAAGTGACGGTAAGCTGGGCAGCTATCGCCGGAGCCACAGGCTATGAAATTGACGTGGATGGCAAGGTAGTCGATAACGGAACGGAATTAAGCTATACGCACAAAGGGTTGACGCCAAGCACTTCCCATACGTACAAAGTGCGGGCCTTAAGTGCGGATAATGCCAGTGCGTGGAGTGCAGCGGTCAACAAGTATACTACGCCGACAACTGTAGGTCCGGTGACAGTTACCCCAACATCTTCTAGCGTGGCAGCCAGTTGGACAGCGGTCACGGGAGCCACAGGCTATGATGTGGAGATAAATGGAGCGGTTGCAGGCAGTGTAGCAACAACCAGCTTTACCAAAACAGCGCTCGCGGCCAACACTGAATACACGGTACGAGTAAGAGCTAAGAACACCGGGGGAGCAGGCGAATATAGTGCACCAGTAACGCTGAAGACGTTGCTGGTGACACCAACGCCGACAACAGTTTCGACAAGTAATCAAGTAACAGTAAGCTGGGCAGCTATCGCCGGAGCCACAGGCTATGAAATCGACGTGGATGGCAAGGTAGTCGATAACGGAACTGAATTAAGCTATACCCACAGCGGCCTAACGCCAAGCACTTCACACACGTACAAAGTACGGGCATTAAGTGGGGATAATGCCAGTGCCTGGAGCTCAGCGGTCAGCAAGTATACTACGCCGACAACAGTAGGTCCGGTGACATTAACTCCGACGTCTTCTAGCTTGGCAGCTAGCTGGACAGCAGTCACAGGGGCTACGGGATATGATGTGGAGATTAATGGAGCGGTTGCAGGTAGTTCGACAACAGCCAGCTTTACCAAAACAGCGCTCGCGGCGAACACCGAATATACGTTACGCGTGAGAGCAAAGAACACCGGGGGAGCAGGTGAATATAGCGCACCGGTGACGCTCAAGACACTGCTGGTAACGCCAACGGCAACTACGGTTTCGACAAGCAACCAGATAACGGTAAGCTGGGCAGCCATCGCCGGAGCTACGGGATATGAAATCGACGTGGATGGCAACGTAGTGGACAATGGAACAGAATTAAGCTACACGCATAGTGGCCTAACGCCAAGCACTTCACATACGTACAAAGTACGGGCGAAGAGTGAGGATAATGCCAGTGCCTGGAGCGTTGCGGTCAGCAAGTACACCACGCCGGCAGCAGTAGGCCCAGTAGCATTAACTCCGACAGCTTCTAGCTTGGCAGCTAGCTGGACAGCAGTCACAGGAGCCACAGGATATGATGTGGAATTTAATGGAACGGTTGCAGGCAGCGTCACAGCAGCCAGCTTCTCCAAGGCCGGTTTAGTAGCCAACACCGAATACACGGTACGCGTGAGAGCAAAGAACAGCGGAGGTGTAGGTGAATATAGTGCACCAGTAACTCTGAAGACGCTGCTGGCAACACCAACGGCAACAACCGTTTCAACAAGTAACCAAGTGACGGTAAGCTGGGCAGCCGTCGCCGGAGCTACGGGATATGAAATCGACGTGGATGGCAATGTAGTGGACAATGGAACAGAATTAAGCTACACGCACAGCGGACTGACGCCAAGTACTTCCCACACGTACAAAGTACGGGCGAAGAGCGAGGATAATGCCAGTGCCTGGAGCGCAGCGGTCAGCAAATATACCACGCCGGCAGCAGTGGGTCCGGTGACAGTAACTTCAACGTTTTCTAGTTTGGCAGCCAGTTGGACCGCAGTTCCAGGAGCCACGGGATATGACGTGGAGATTAATGGAGCAATTGCAGGCAGCGTGACAACGACCAGCTTTTCTAAGGCGGGACTAGCAGCCAACGCAGAATATGCTGTTCGGGTCCGGGCTAAAAACAGCGGCGGGCTTGGAGATTGGGGCAATGCAACATCGGTAAAAACGCTTTTGGCAACTCCTGCAGCATCTGCTGTAGCAACAAATAATCAAATCACAGTAAGCTGGGGGACGGTTGCGGGTGCAGCCGGATACGAAATTGAGGTAGATGGTGCTGTAGTGGATGCTGGCGCAGCAACGAGTTATACTCATTCTGACCTGCTTCCTAAAACTACACATACGTATCGTGTAAGGGCAAAATCCCCTGACAATAGCAGTGCATGGAGTACAGTTGTAAGTAAACAAACTTTGTCTTAGGTATCTATAGCGCTACATCGCAACTGTAGCAAGACGGATCACAAGTAAAAAGACGTTCCCTTCGGTTACTGCTGAAGGGAACGTCTTTTTTTGAGATTAGAGACTCTTACGGATTCTCAGTGAATTACAAAACCTGATTGGGAATATCTACCTCAGGGTCAATATCGGCTTCATAGTCCACACCATCCGTGCGGAAGCCGAACAGGTGGAAGAAGTCGTCCTGATAGCCCTTAAGGTCGGACAGCTCAGGAACATTATCGGTCTCCAGTTCATTCCACCGTCTCATAACCTCAATCTGCACATCCTCGCGCATTTCCCAGTCATCAATCCGGATCAGGTGGCTGCCGTCGGCAGACGCTTCGCCGCCATTATACAGATGCTCTGCGAACAAGCGGTACATTTGCTGGATGCAATTTTCATGCAGATCTTTTTCCTTCATTACTCTGTATAGTGCGGAAATGTACAAAGGAACTACCGGGATCGCCGAGCTGGACTGCGTGACGAGTGCTTTGTTGACTGATACATAAGCACGTCCGCCCTTTGGACTCAGCTTTTCATTTAGCCGGATAGCTGTCTTTTCCAGATCATTTTTAGCCTGGCCAATGGTTCCGTCCCGGTAGATCGGATGGGTAATCTTCGGGCCGATGTAGGAATAGGCGACTGTTGTTGCCCCGTCAGCAAGCACACCTGCTTCCTGAAGCTGATCAATCCACATGCCCCAGTCTTCTCCGCCCATGACGGCAATCGTCTGGCGAACCTCATCGTCTGTCGCAGGTTCAATAGTCACCGTGGATACTTCTCCGGTATGGAAGTTCATGGTTTTGTTCGAGTAGGCTTCGCCTACCGGCTTAATGACGGAGGAGAAGGTTTCTCCGGTTACCGGATGGGTACGGCGCGGGGAGGCGACACTGTATACCACAAGATCGACTTTACCGTATTCCGCTTTGATAAGCTCAATGGTTTTGGTTTTGATGGCATCGGAGAAAGCATCTCCAACGATGCTGTGTGATTTCAGGCCCTGTTCTGCGGCAGCCCGTTCAAAAGCTGCGGAATTGTACCAGCCTGCCGAGGCTGTGCGGGAGCCCTCTGCCGCTTTGTCAAAGTATACGCCAATCGTATTTGCACCGGCGCCAAAAGCGGCGGTAATCCGTGATGCGAGTCCATATCCTGTAGAGGCGCCGACCACCAGCACGTTCACAGGTCCGGTCAGCTTCTTTTGTGCTTTGACATAATCAATTTGTTCTTGTATTTGTTTGGCGCACCCTTCCGGATGGGCGGTTGTGCAAATGAAGCCGCGTGTTTTTGGTTGAATGATCATCGAGGATTACCCCTTTGTTTTAGTTTTTAACTAATTCGCTAATATAGAGTATAGCAAATGATGGCTTAGAATGATAAGTATGAATGTATTTTTACACCCAACCGGGGGGATTCGTCAAATTTTACGTCAAAACGCATAAAGCCTCCCTTCACAGGCCACAATAGGAAAAAAGCAGAATGAAGGGATCAACGTGAATGCTTTTCGCTTAAAAAAACAATTGTGGCGGCGTTGGAGACGCTGGAAAAAAGCTCCCTGGGTAGGCGCGGCTTGTATTGCCCTGACAGTGCTGGCCTGGCGCGGCATGCAGGTGCCGGAGGAGCTCAGCGGATTGCTGACCGATAAGGTGTGGACTGTACCTGAGGGGCTTGGAGAGCTGCAAAATGGTGATGCGGGCGGAAGCGTGCCGGTTGCGGCAGCCGCGTATAACAATACAGAAAGCGGCAGGACAGAAGGAAACCCGGCAGTGGCAGTAGACCGTGAGCAGCTGCTGCAAGCGGTTAGCAGGGAGCCGATTGCCCGCACGGTTCATTTGAAGACGGCCTATATTTCCGGCGAGGAAGTGCAGACGCTTCCCGGTGAACGTTCTCCGGCACAGCTTAGAGAAGTGATTGCGGCTCATCCGGGCTGGAACGGCTGGATCAGCCAGGAGGGCGATCTATGGCTGGAGCGCAGCGTCAATGATTTATCTCCGCTGGTTAAGAAGGATGCCTATTTCGGAGTGGATGAACACGGGAACCTGACCCTGTTCAAAGGTCCGCCCGCAGCGGATAAGGTGCTGAAAACCTTTTTTCAAATGGATATGGGCTCGATGAAATCCTCACTGCCCGAAGAGATTCTGAACCAGCTGCATGAGGGTATCCGCGTGCAGGACATCGAAGAATACAACAGCGTGCTCTCCACCTTCAGCGATTATGCGCGGGATACGGCGGAGCAGGTGATGCAACCGGAATAGGCCGGACTTGAGGTCCATCATATTAGTCCCGTGATGCTTAGCATCGCGGGTTTTTGTGTTGTTTCAGATGGTGCGTGTGCTGCTGGATGCGATTCTCGAGCTGCTTCCCCTGGATCATTATGCGCCGCATCAGGCGGCGTTCATGGCAGTATGGAAATAGAATTATCAAGAGTGGTGTCGTCAAGCCGGGGGACAATAGCTGAGGTTTACTAGTTTATAAAAAAGGAGGTTGCAGCAGCCAATCAAGGCTTTTTGCAACCTCCCTTTTTGCATACCTACGCCAGTTCGATCACGGCCAGCTGATGATTCTCAAGGTAAGGAACGGTGTAACTGAGTTCATCGTCTTGACCTACTGTAAACGGCAGCTCTGTCATCGACGGTGCCAGATAGACGCGCTGGACGGACTCCGGAGCCGGGAAGCGCAGGCTGACGGAAATATCCCGCAGTGGCACGATATCCTCAATAACCTCGATGCGGCCCTTCAGAGCCGGTGCGGCATAGAGCAGATGGTTCACATAACGGCGCTCCGCCTGCTGGTATTGCAGGGTCGTAATTCCCCGGGCCGGCAGATTGGTCCGCAGGGCAGGCTGCGGAAGCAGCAGAGATAGTGCATGAAGTACCATATCCTTCAGGATAAGTTGACCGCCGTCCGCATATTCACTGAATACATTCCAGCCGATATAGATTCCGTACTCGCTCTGAACCATGCCTGGCCCATTATCCTGTCTGGCACCCGGTGTGTGCTGATGCGAACAGAACGTGAAGACATCGCGGTTAAAATACGGATTCTCCAGATGGCCTAGCAGATGGCCGCCGTCAAGCTCCACAAGCTGGCCTTCGCCGTACATCACATAGGAGGCGGGCAGCAGGGCGCCGGGAGTGAAATGCGGATGGAAGTAGGACGGCCGGAACGGATTGATGCCCAGCCAGCGGACACCAAGATCCAGGGCAAAGGCATCGCCCGCCGTGTTCAGGCCGGATCGTCCGGTAGCGAGTACCTTGCCGCCGCCTGCAGTAAACGCTTCTATTGCAGCAGCCAGCTCCGGCCACACCAGCACGTCATCCGGCAGAACCAGCACCTTATAGGCGGAAAAATCGCTCAACGTGTCGACTATGTCGTACAGGTAGTGGCCTTCACTTAATATCCGCACTGCGCCGGCGTCGGCCAGATTGGGCTTCCCCTTCAGCACCTCCCTGTCAGGACAGGCTTCCCGCGCTGCCTCCAGGGACAGGACAGCGATGTCGGCTACATTCTCTACTCCGCTGCACCAGGGCTCCTTCGCCTCCACCTCGGCATAGGCGGCGCCGATCAGGGTGTAGGTTGCTTCATCCATCAGGCCCGAGGGGTGAAGCTGGTCGCCGATGGAGCATTTGGCGCCGTGCGCGAGACTGAGCGCGGCTTCATACCGCAGTGCATTCGGATGCTTAAAGCCGCCGAATTCGCCCCACGAGGTATGGAATTTGCCGGTCATGCCGAGAAAATCCAGCCCAAGCTGCTGGGCGTATCTTGCGGACAGCGGGAAGTGGTCGTAGCCCCAGCCTCCGGTCGGAAGCGATTCCAGCTCAAGGTGGGTGTTGACTGCGGCCAGGTCACGACGGCCCCGCTGCTGATGGCCGCTGTTGTGAAAGACCGGCAGGCCGGGCTTCACGGCATCGATGGTCTCACGGACGCGGCGGGCGTAGTTCAGGTAGGTCGCTTCGCCCAGGGCGGTGACGGCGGCTTCGTCGCGCGGATCCTGCCCGGCTGCCCGCAGTGCAGCTACGCAATACTGGCAGCGGCATTTACGGATGCCGACGATATCGAGGAAGATGCCGTCTGCGTCATAGCGGGAGACAACTTCATGGATCTGCGCCAGCAAAATATCCAGATAAGGCGTATTAAAGCAAAATTCGTGATAACCCGGCGTCATAAAATCCTTCACCCAGCGTGTCCGGTCCTCGGCATCGCGGATCAGCCATTCGGGATGACGGCGGGCCAGCTTCTCATCCAGACCGGCCGATAAATATACCGGCGTCCGGACTCCGATCTCATGTGCGGCAGTGATCATCTCCTCCAGCAGGTCAAAGTTGAGGTGCGGGTGCATCTCATTGGCATCGCTTGGATGGTAAGCCCAGCCGTGATGGCATTTGGAGAACACGGTGATTGAATCAACATGGCCGGTGCGCAGCATGGACTGAAACTGGGATTTGGAGAATTCGCTGCCTATGCCGGGAATTGCCTCCGAAGTATGGAAATCGAGGTGGACCTGACGAAAACGCATCGTTAAACAGCCCCTTATGTGGTTGGTGATAAAGCTTATTCCCAGTCAATGTAACTCTTTTTTGCCGGGGCAGCCAGTGATAATATAGACTTTGAATAGCACAAAACCGACTTGTGAGAGAAGGGATAGAAGATGCTGTGCCTGGAATTCGCCATCCCGCCGCTGCCTCAGTTCGTAACGGTCGGGCATGCGGTCTGGTCGCCGGGAGACCGGCATTTCGCCCGTACCTTCGGCGTCTACGATCTGCTGCTGGTGAAGCGTGGGACGCTGTATATGGCGGAACAAGATAAGGAGTACGCGGTAGGTCCGGGGAAGCTGCTCGTCCTGGAAGCGGGGCTGCCGCATGCCGGATACGGGGACTGCGCAGAGGATACGGAAATCTACTGGGTGCACTTCATTCATGGAGGCAAGCCGGCCTCGATCCGGCGGGAGGAGATCCCCTGGTCGTCGCTGCTGGCGAAAGGGACGGTCGACGATGAAGCGCCTTCCGCCCAGCAGCGGCTCTATATACCGAAGTTCGCCTCAGTTGATGTGGAGGCCATAGAGCCGGTGCTGCACGAGATGAACGAGATTCACAGCGGGCTGAATACAGAAAACGCGCTCCGGCTCCACCTGCTGCTGGCCAGGCTGCTGGCGCTCCTGCAGGCGGAATGCAGCCGGACTGCCCAGCCGGAGCCGGCAGTCCGGCTGGCCCGCGCGGCCGCAGCCTATCTGGATCTTCACTGGAGGGAACCGTTTCAGCTGGCGGGGCTTGAGGAGGAGCTGCATTTCCAGGCGGATTATATTACGAGGTGCATGAAGCAGCATATCGGCACGACGCCGCTGCAATATGTGCTGCACCTGCGCCTGGAGGAAGCCAAGAAATTGCTGGGGGAGACGGTGCTCAGCATTCCCGAGATTGCCGAGCGGGTGGGTATCCGTGATTCGAACTACATGATACGCCTGTTCAGCGGGCGGTTCGGTATTACCCCCGGGGCCTACCGGCGGCGGCTGCGCCAGAGAGACGAGGCTGCTGCCGGAGCCGACAGGGAAGAAGGATAAGAGCGGTTGAGGGCAGCGTCAGGAAGGCCGCAGGTTCCCGCGGTATTCGCTCGGCGAGCAGTTGAATACCTTGCGGAACTGGCGGGAGTAGTAGTTCTGGTCATGAAAGCCGCTGTCCATGGCCACCTGGGAAATGGAGAGATCCGGGTTCCGCAGCAGCGTGCAGGAATAATCCAGCCGCTTACGGATCACATAGTCCATCGGAGTCGTCTGATAATTGCGGGTGAAGACCCGCAGAAACTGGCGGGTGGACATATAGGCCATATCCGCCATGGACTGCAGGGTGATGGGCTGCAGGAAATGCTCCTCGATATAGGTGACCGTCTCCCCGATCCGCAGCGCCTTATTGTCCTCGCTTCCGCTGCTGTTCTGGTAATACCGCGACAGCAGGCCGACGAGCGCAGTAAAATAGCTGCGGATCATCAGCCGGTACCCTTCGGGCCGGCGGTCATGCTCTGCGAGAATCACATCCAGCAGCCGCGTAGCCTCCTGGAGCTGCGGTTCATCAAGCGTAAGCATGCCCTTGAAATACATCTCTTTCCGGTAGAAGGGCTCGATGTAGAACAAAGCCTGAAAGCCCGGCAGCAGCCTGAGCTCGGTCAGCTGCAGCAGCTGCTCAGGCTGGAACATGACGTTGACGTATTCGATCCCGTCAACATTCTTGTAGCCGTGGGAAACGTTGCTGTGGATCAGAAAAACCTGACCGGCGGTAACCGGATACTCCCTTCCCTCGATGATATGCACGGCATTTCCCGACAAAATAACGACCAGCTCGGAGAAATCATGGCTGTGAACATAGTAGTCATGATTCAGCGGGCATTTCTGGATTCTGAAAGTGAACCCGGGCTCAAGTCCGATGTCCCGGGCAAATAGTTTGGTTGTCATGGCCATATTATGCTAAAGATGGTCGGTATCGTCAAGGCAGAACGGGGCGGGCGGTGCTACCATTAGAGTGCGGGCGTACCGCCCGGTTTCGGCCGGGAGAAGGGCCTGGGCAATGATCAGGAGGGAACAGCATGCAGCAAATAATAACCGAGTTGATCAATAAAGATTTCGCGAAGCCGCTGATTCTGTTTCTCGGGGACAGCATTACGGCAGACGGCCTGTATATCCGGCTGGCCGGCGAATGGCTTAGGAAGTACCGTCCGGATCTGGGCGTGGAGCTGCTTGGCCGCGGGGTCCCGAGCGAGACGGCCTCCGGGCTCAGTGAAGCAGCCCATCCGTTTCCGCGGCCCTGTATCCATGAACGGCTGGCGGGGGAGCTGGCGGAAGCTTCGCCCGGCGTAGTTGTGGCTTGCTATGGGATGAACGACGGGATATATCATCCCTTTTCAGCGGAGCGTTTCGCAGCCTATCAGGCGGGAATGCGGCGATTGAGCGCTGAAATCCGTGAAGCCGGCGCCAGTGTCATATTGATGACTCCTCCGCCATTTGACGGCACGTCGATGAATGTTCAGCTTTTGCCGGCCGAAGCGTCCGGGTTCAGTTATCTGACTCCTTATAAGGAATACGATCTTGTACTGGAGCGTTATGCGGACTGGCTGTTATCCGGGGGCTGCCCCGCTGATGGCGTGATTAATCTGCGGACTCCGCTGCTGGAGCATATCCGCCAGGAACGCGCGCGGAACGCTTCATACCGCTATGGTGACGGAATTCATCCGGATGCATCGGGAAACCGGGTTATGGCTGAGGTGCTGCTGCGGGAGCTGTTCGGCGCAGAACAGGTTACCTTGCCGGATGCGGAAGGGTCCCTGGAATAATTTCACTGAGCTGCGGATTGACAAGCAAAATCGCGCAGGATTATAGTTAGGTCACTCTAAGAGCAGGGAGAGAGGGCCCATGAATGTAATGCAGACGATCCGTTCGCGCAAATATTTACAGCGGATTCTGCTCAGTTTTATGCTTGTAGTGGCTATTCTGGCCGTGGCTTCGCTGTTTCTGAACGCCGGCGCCCGCAACAAGGTAATGAGTCTGCAAAACGAAGCTGACCGTAAGCTGCTGACCCAGATCAACTACAACATAGAGAATATGAACGGCATTGTGAAGGATTTGGCGGTGTCGCTGTACAATGACGATGAGCTGCTCGGGCTGAAGTCCGGTGCGGATTACAAGATGAGCATTCTGAAGATCGAACGCCTGAACCATACGGTGGCTTCTTCCCCGTATCTGCACGCCGCCGTCTTTTACAACGGTGCCCAGCACAGGTTTTTCTCGTCGCTGAACCATGAGATGGATAACAGCGTGTTTTATGGAGCTCTGCAAAAATATATGGATGCCCACGCGGATGTGCCGAAGCTGCAGCTGATTCCGCTCGATCTGGACGGAAAGAACGGTGGAATCGACGTATTTGCGTGTTTCCTGTACGACGGGGATTCCCTGGGTTCGATCAATGATAATGTGCTGGTTCTGACCGTGAAGCCGGGCTGGATGCTTGATAATATGAAAGCGCTTAATATGGTGGCGGAGCGGCAAAATGATGTGCTGTTCGTCACCGACAGCAACGGGGAGGTACTGATCTCTACCGATGGGCTGCTGCCCGCCGGGCTGGATATCAAGACTGACCTGCTGCCGCAGATAGCCGCGGCAAATTCTCCGCTGGATTCATTTATCTACCCGCATGGAGATAGGAAGTACAAGGTAACCTTTTTGAGTAAAGCCCTGAACAACTGGCAGATCATCAGTATGCAGGATTACGATATCGTACTGGGCAGTGTCCGGCAGATGAAATGGACGGAAGTGGCGGTAACGCTGTCTGTCGTCACGCTCGCCGTCATGCTGTCCGTATTCTTTGCGCTGCGGCTCTATAAGCCGGTGGGCCAGCTGCTGATGCTGGTGCCCGAGGAGGTGCGCGGCGCTCCGCAGGGGAAGGATGAGCTGTCGCTGATCGCCGCCAATGTCAGCGAAATGATCGGCAAGCTCAAGGGGCTGGAGCAGGAGCGGGCAGCGCAGTCGAACGTCGCTAAGCTGTACCAGCTGCGCAACCTGATCGGGTCCAGCCGCAGTATTGATGAGCAGGCGTTCCTGCAGATCAGGGAGCAGTACGGGCTAGACATCGCTTATCCGTCGCCGCTGCGGCTGGCGCTCGTGCAGCTGGATGACCTGCAGGAGCTGGCGAAGGGGCCGGGGTCCGCAATGGAAGCACTGCTGTATTTTGCCGTGGCGAACATTGGCCAGGAGCTGTTACGGCTTGATGGCTCCTGCGAAGCGGCAGATATGAAAAGCGGGCATCTTGTCTTCATCGCCGGCGGCGGAACCGGCACGCTGGAGAAGCTTGGCGGGCGCTTCAGAGAGCTTCAGCAGACGATTCTCGGGTATTACCGCATCACCTTTACCGTAACGCTCAGTGAGATATTCACGGATTACCGCAGCATTTCGCAGCACTACAATCTGGCGGTGCGCCATTCCAATTACCGGATGATCTACGGCAAGGGAGCGGTGCTTGAACCGGAGCAGCTCCGCGAGAATGAGCGGAACGAGTCGCTGCGTATCCCGCTGGAGCTGGAACGGCAGCTGACCGAGGGGCTGAGGGGCGGCGATCTGGCGGAGACAGAGCAGGCGATCCGCCGCTGGCGGGAGCTGCTCGGCGGATTCAGCTATGAGACGATGTTCTCCGCCGTGCTGCATCTGGCGGTTACACTCAGCAATACGCTGGGTGAGATGAATAACCACAGCGTCAATCCGCTATCCATTAATCTGCAGGCGATTAACCGGCGCATTCTGGAAAAAGAGACACTGGATGAGATTGAAGCCGTACTGCTCGAAGTGGTGCAGGAGGTGACCGAGCAGCGCCGGAGCGGACGGGAGGATAAGAACCGGCTGCTGGCCGAGACGGTTAAGGAGATTATCGATAAGCATTATGCTGACCCCGATCTTAATGTGCAGCGGATCGCCGACATGCTGAAGATGAGCTCCGTCTATCTGGGCCAGGTGTTCAAGGCGCAGGAGGGCACGACGGTAGTTGACCAGATCAATGCAGCCCGCCTGGCCTATGCCAGAGAGTTCCTGGAACAGAAGGATTTAACCGTGACGGAGATTATGGAGAAGGTCGGCTTCGGCAACGAGAGCTATTTTTACCGCCTGTTCAAACGCCGCTACGGAACGACTCCCAAGGAATACCGCCTCAAATCAGCCATCGACCGCAGCAGATAATCCATATACGCATTAACACCCAAGGCCCGAATGAATCCATGTTCATTTTCGGGCCTTTTCTTGTGCAGGGGCTCCATCCGGGCCGGCCGGCACAGGAATCCGGGAACTATACAGCCCCTCTGTACAGCAATCCTGCGATTGTACAGTACCGAAAAAGCCTGATTCTACGCTATTCTTAGTCGTGCAAAGCCTGAAACACAGGCATCAGCTAAGGAAGGAAGGGAAGGGGCTTTGGTTATGATGAAGAAGGTTACACTCGCGGAGCAAAGAGCAAATTCGGGTGCGCCGCCGGTCACGCGTAAACGGTCGTGGGCCCGGAGAGAGCTGAATCATTTCCGCAACAACCGGGAGCTGTTCCTGCTCTCGCTGCCGGGAATACTGTACAAATTGATTTTTGCCTATATTCCAATGATTGGTCTGGTCATCGCATTCAAAAATTACCGCTATGACCTCGGCATCTTCGGCAGCAAATGGACCGGGCTGGATAATTTCCGTTATTTGTTCAGCACCGATACGGCATGGCGGATTACCCGCAATACGGTCCTTTATAACACCGCTTACATTCTGGTGGGGACATCGGTGGCCCTGCTGCTGGCGATTCTGCTGAACGAGCTGAAAGCCAAGTGGACCAAATTTTATCAGACGGCGCTGTTCCTGCCCCATTTTTTATCGTGGGTGCTGGTGGGTTATGTGGCGTACGCGTTCTTGAACCATTCCGACGGCTTCATTAACCGCACGCTGGAATCCTTCGGCCTGGACCCGGTGAGCTGGTATCAGAATGCCGCGCCGTGGCCGGTAATACTCATCCTCGTTCAATTGTGGAAAGTGGTCGGGTTCAACACGCTGATTTATTTTGCCGGCGTCATCGGAATCAACAGTGAATACTACGAGGCGGCGCGGATCGACGGGGCAACCAAACGGCAGATGGCTTTTAAAATCACGATTCCGCTGCTGGCACCGCTGGTCATTATTATGCTAATTCTGTCGATCGGCAACATGTTCCGCGGGGACTTCGGCCTGCATTACTTTATCCCGAACAACTCAGGCTTTCTCTACGGCTCAACGGATGTCATCGATACGTATGTGTACCGCGCGCTGCGTGAAGTCGGCAATGTCAGCATGTCGGCGGCTACAGGCTTCTATCAGTCGGTTGTCGGTCTCGTGCTGGTGCTGACGGCTAACAGAATCGTGCGCAGAATCAATCCCGATCATTCCCTGTGGTAAGGAGGTGCCTCAAGTGCCAAAAAAATTCGAATTCTCCAAATTGTTCATCAACCTGCTGTTCATCGTGCTGTCGCTTGCGGTCATCCTGCCGTTCCTGCTGGTCATTGCCGTGTCGCTAACGGATGAACAGTCGCTCAAAGAAAATGGGTATCAGTTCATCCCGCATTCGTTCAGTCTCGATGCTTACCGCTATCTGCTGGATGCTCCGGATATTCTGCTCCGTGCCTACGGCGTAACCTTCACGGTGACGATCATCGGCTCGCTGCTGGGTCTGCTGCTGACGGCAATGACCGCTTACGTCATCTCAAGGCAGGATTACCGGTACAACCGGGTGACGACGTTTTATGTATTTTTCACGATGCTGTTCAGCGGGGGGCTGGTTCCCTCCTACATCCTCATTACGCAATATCTGCATCTGAAAGACAGCCTGCTGGCGCTCATTCTGCCGATCCTGCTGTCGCCGTTCAACATCATGGTCATGAAGGGTTTCATGTCCAAAATTCCGCTTGAGATCATTGAATCGGCCAAAATGGACGGGGCACGGGAATTCCGCATCTTTTTCAAAATTATCCTCCCGCTGTCTACGCCAGCGCTGGCGACGCTGGGTCTGCTGATTTCGTTTACCTATTGGAATGAATGGTTCAACGCGATGCTGTACATCGACGATCCGAACAAAGTACCGCTGCAGCTGCTGCTGGTGCGAACGCTCAATAGTATTGAGTTCCTCACCACGAATTCAGAGTTTACAGGGCAGCTCGGCATCGACTTAAGCAGTTTCCCGAACAGTTCGGCGCGGATGGCGATTGCAGTGCTGGCCGGGGGACCGATGCTGGTGATCTTCCCGTTTTTCCAGCGTTTTTTCGTCAAAGGGCTTACGGTTGGCTCCCTTAAGGGTTAACATACAATTACATGTACTAAGTACAGGAGGTCACTCACATGAAAAAGAGGCTGATTGGGGTTTTGGCGCTTTGTCTGCTCGCCGGGTCCGTGCTTGCCGGCTGCGGCGGCAACAATAACGGAAACGGGGGAAACAGTGCTGCGCCGGCCGGCACGGAAGGGGCTCAAAGCGCTGCTCCGGATTCGGGGGGCTCAGATGAACTGAAGCCGGTCGAACTGACCTGGTATTATCCGCTGTCACAGCTTCAGGCTGATCAGGACAAAGTGCAGGAGGAAGTCAATAAGATCGTAAAATCGAAGATCAACGCCACAGTCAAGCTGATGCCGGTCGCGGTCGGGGATTATGTGCAGAAGATGAACACGGTGCTGGCGGCAGGCGAGAAGTTCGATATTCTCTGGACCGGCTACATGCTGAAACCGGAGGAGCTGGTACGCAAAGGCGCGATTCAGCCGATGGACGCCTTGCTTGATCAATACGCGCCGGAGCTGAAGGCGGATGTGCCGCAGGTAATGTGGGACGGTCTGTCGGTCGACGGGGAAATCTACGGCATTCCAAACCAGCAGATTAACGGCTCCCGCTACGGCTTCATTATCCAGAAACGTTTTGCTGACAAGTACAAACTTGATACCGCTTCCATCAAAAAGATCGCCGATATCGAGCCGTTCCTGGCCCAAATCAAGCAAAATGAACCGGGTATCATTCCGTTCGGCATATTCGGCAATTCATTTATCAATCCTCAGTCACATGACGACCAGTACTGGGTAGTTCCGGGGCTGGATGACCACTTCTATATCAAAACAGATGACCCGACCTATACGCTGTACCGCTATCCGGAAGAAGAGCTCGACAATTTCCGGCTGGCCAGCAAATGGTATAAGGAAGGCTATATTTACAAGGATGCAGCTACGGAAAAAATGAACGATTACCTGGCCAAAGGCCAGATCGCGGTAGACTTTAACGTAACGCTGAAGCCTGGGGTGGAAGCGGAGGTTAAAGCGAAAAATGGCGGAAATGAAGTCATCACCGTTCCGCTGAGTGACTGGTTCTCCAACGGATATTCGGCTACAACCAACCAGTCGATCAGCCGCACGGCACCAAATCCCGAACGGGCGATGATGCTCCTCAACCTGGTGAACACCGACAAGGAGCTGTACAATCTGCTCTGCAACGGTATTGCCGGTGAACATTATGAGAAGACAACAGGCGATTACATCAAGCCGCTGGCGGATTCGCGCTATATGCCGAACATGGACTGGGTTTTTGGTAGCGTATTCAACTCTTATCTGAAGGAAGGACAGCCGGAGAACATCTGGGAGGAAACGAAAAAGATCAATTCCGATTCTGAGGTTAATCCAGTCGGCGCCTTCAAATTCAACTCCGAGCCGGTCAATACAGAAATCGCCAACCTGAACGCGGTATGGGGAGAGTACAAACGGGGACTGGTCACCGGTACGCTTGATTTCGATGAAACCTGGCCTGCACTCTACGGCAAGCTGAAGGAAGCAGGCGAAGAGAAATACGTCGCGGAAGTAACCAAACAATTTGAACAATTCCTGAAGGATAAAGGATTGAAGAAGTAGGCGGCGGTATAGGCTAAAGCTTGGGCTAGATTAACAGTTCAATGTAGACAAGAGACCTGCAACATCGTGGAGTCCGGAGAACCTGCTGCTCACGGGCGGCTTCGCCAAGGCATAGACTGGCGGAGCCGTCAACATTCCCATCTGAAAGGAAGAGGAGCTATGGTGAAAAAAAGGTTGCTTGCCGCACTTATGACCAGTCTTCTGCTTCTAACAACGCCCTATCTGCCCTTTGCTGCTTCTGTATCAGCGGAGAACGGGCCTGCCGGAAAAACATTTTTTGTTGCTACAAATGGAAGCGATTCCAACAACGGGACGCAAAATGCCCCGTTCCTGACCCTGGAGAAAGCGCGGGATGCCATCCGTGCACTGAAAGCGGGTGAAGGGCTGCCGGCGAGCGGCGTCACCGTGTATCTGCGCGAAGGCCGGTATGAACGGACGGCCAGCTTTGAGCTGGGCCAGCAGGATTCCGGCGAAGCCGGCAAGACGGTTACCTACACCGCCTATCCGGGTGAATCGGTAACGCTGACGGGATCGGAGAAGCTGGCGAAGTCAGCATTTACGCCTGTTACGGACTCGGCCATCCTCAGCCGGATCATCAGCCCGGAAGCGAGAACCAAGGTGCAGGTTGCCGATCTCGCCGCACTCGGGATCACCGATTACGGTGAGCTTAGCCGCCATGGCTATTATCTGGCCAATGATCTGAGCGAGGTACCGCCGATGGAACTGTATGTGAACGGACAAGGCATGACGCTTGCCCGCTGGCCTAACGAAGGCACTGTCCAGATGGATGAGATTATCGATCCCGGACCGACGCGGAAGGACCCGAACGGGGAAGTGCATACGCGCGGCGGCACCTTTACCTATACGTATGACCGGCCTCAGTATTGGACGCAGGCCGATGATATCTGGCTGGACGGCGTGTTCGGCTACAGCTGGGAGTGGTCATACAACAAGATCGCATCCATTGATACAGCCGCCAAGACCATTACGCTGCGGTACGGGGAAATGAGCGGTTTATTTAAGAACTGGTATCCGGATTTCCATTTTGCGCAGAATCTGCTGGAAGAGATCGATATGCCCGGTGAGTACTATATTGACCGGCAGGCCGGCAAGCTGTACTTCCTGCCGAATGCCGAGTTTGCTACATCAGACCCGGATATCGAAGTGACAATGCTGAAGACGCCGATGATCAACGCGATTAATGCTTCGTACATTGATTTCTCGGAGCTGGTGCTGGAGAACGGCCGCGACTCGGCGGCTGTGTTCATGGGCGGCAGTCATATGCGCATCCTGAACAGCGAGATCCGCAACTTCACCAACAGCGGTGTGCTGGTCAATACGCAAAGCCGGTTCTATTACAACAATTTCGACGGTGCGCCGGGGACGGATCACGCCATTATCAGCACCCATATCCATCATATCGGCGGCACTGCGGTTACCCTGGCGGGAGGCGACAAAACGACGCTCCAGCCGGCGAATAACAGCGTGGAGAATTCGCATATTCATGATTTTGCTTACTACCACAAAGCTTACAATCCCGGTGTCCTGCTCTCGGGGGTCGGCAACCGGATGTTGCACAATGAGCTGCATGATGCGCCCCATCCCGGTGTGCTGATTTTCGGCAACGATCATGTTGTGGAATATAACGAAATCTATGATGTCTGCACCACCTTCTCGGATCTCGGGGCGATCTACATGAACGCGGGAGAGACGCCTCAGCAGCGGGGGACAGTGATCAGGCGCAATTATTTTCATAACATCGGTGAGAGCAAAGCGGGAGTAGAAGGCGTGTACCCCGATAACTTCACGATGGGGCTGACGATCGACGAGAATATTTTTTATAAAATGGGCAATTCGGCTATCAAAAATAACGGCGGCGCGCATATCCAGGCCCGTAACAATATTTTTGTCGACAGCAAGGTTCCTTATGATTACGCGGATCTGTACCTCGGCGATGAGCCGGATGATCAGGTGCCGCTGAATTACATGCCGAAATGGCAGGCGCTGTTCGCGGCGAACAATAACTTTGCAGGCACACCGTATTTGACCAAATACCCTGAGCTGGCGGATTTCTTTACGGAGAACCGCTATTATCCTGACACCAACACCTTCCAGGGGAATGTGGTCTACAACCCGCAGCTTGCCCGCAGCGTAACGACCAATGTATATGGTGCTTATGACAAATTCGGGCTGCTGCAATATGCGAACAACTGGGTGACTACGACAGACCCCGGCTTCACCGATCTGGCGGGAGGGGATCTGTCGCTGCGGCCGGATGCGCAAGTATTTACTGCCATTCCCGGCTTCCCGGACATACCGTTCGGTGACATTGGTATAAACGGCAAAGCGGGAACCACTACCGGCCCGGATAGCCGGCCTGTGCAGGGTGTGGCTGTATATGACAGTGAAATTACGGTAGACCGCTGGAAGACGGTGAAGCTGCGGACGACGGTGCTCCCATGGAATGCGGATAACCCGGCATTAACCTATGTCTCGGCTGATCCTTCCATTGCTTCTGTCGACAGCAGCGGTGTGGTCACCGGCTTAACGGTCGGAAGCACGGTCATTACGGTGGCGTCGGCGGAGAATCCGCTACTGACAGCTACCGTTATGGTGACAGTGGAGGCCGGCGACGGTGTGATGGACTTCACGGATTTCGAATCCGGCGCGAACGGCTGGACCCAGGACGCCTACCGCAGCATTGAAAAAATTAACGGCAACCGCTGGTATAAGGTGCTGAACGGGGCATCTTCACTCAGCGCCAAAACCTTCTCCGAGTACGAGCTGAGCTTCCGGCTGAAGACTCCGGAGACGATGGGCGACAATGTGACGCTGTATGTCTTTGACCGGCAGTCCGGCAGCGGCTCCAGCCGGATCGGCTACAAGACGCGGGCGGACGGAACTTCAGCCTGGCTGCTGTACAACTCCGCATGGGCGGTGCTGAAGGAAGTGAAGCTGCCCGGACATGGTCTGCTGCCGAATACGGAATATACAGTCAAAATGCTTGTGAAGGGCGGCGATATCAGCGTCTATCTGGACGGCGAGTTCCGCCTGAAGGGCAATGACCCCGGACACAATGCGTCCGGCAAGGTCGGCTTCTATGTCAACAATGTCAGCCATATGCTGTTCGATGACATCCAGTTCAAGGAGCTGACAGCTGATTTAGCGGGGATTATCCCGGCGGAAAGTAAAGTACGGCTCGCGGCCGGGGAACAGAAGCAGCTGCAGCTCAGCTTCGATCCATCGGATACGCCGGATACGGCGGTCACCTGGCAGTCGGCTGACCCGGCAGTGGCTACCGTGGACAGTGCAGGGGTAGTTAGCGCCGTGTACGAAGGGGAGACGGTGATTACGGCAGTTTCTGTGGCTGATCCGCTGATTAAGACGGATATTACCGTAACGGTGTCGAGCATTATGCATGAGACAGACTTCGAGAACGGCGGCAACGGCTGGCCGGTCGACCCTAACCGCAGCATCGCCGCCGATCCGGACGGGAACCGCCGCTATAAGCTTCTGAACGGCGCCACGGCGTTACTGGACCGCAGCTTTACGTCATATCAGCTGGAATTCAGGCTGAAGACGCCGTCCGTCATCCCGGACAATGGCATCCTGTACATCTTCGACCGCCAGGACAGCACCGGCTCGACCCGGATCGGCTACCGCACGCGGGCGGATGGAACCTCGGCCTGGATCTTGTACGATACGGCCTGGCAGAAGCTTACCGAGAATGTCCTGCCGGGCTATGACCTGCAGCCGGACACAGAATATGCAGTGAAGGTGACCGTGAAGAACGGGGATATCTCCGTGTTCGTGGATGGTTCTCCGCGGCTGACGGGCAGCGATCCGGGCCACCGGCCGTCCGGCAAAGTCGGCTTCTATACCAGCGGCTTCTCCTACCTGCTGTTCGATGACATTGTCTTCTCGGTAAACCCTTAATCTTCGTGAGCGCTCTTCCTGCGGGGAGGGCGCTTTTTGCAAATGAGAAAGGGCAGGGCGGCGGGACGGTGAGCCCCGGAAAATGGCTGTACCAGCCCATGTCGTTATCATGCTAAACATGGTCGCCATCGTCAAGGCGGATAAGGGTTGTATGCGATAACATGAAGGTGAACTTAAGCATAGGGAGGTACGGCATGAAGCGTTGTATGTACAGATCTGAAGGGCTGGAAGGTAAGGAGGCCGCCGCTTTTTTCCGGAGCCGGGAGCTGCAGATTTCACTTCGCGGGGCGATGGAGCGGCTTGCTGTAGATCATTTAAGCCTGTTTGCCTGCGGCAGCCAGCTGTTTCTATATTACGAATGCCTGGGGGCGGAAGCAGCACCGGAAGCTTTATTGCCGGAAGCTGCGGAGCATCTTGCTGCGTGGCCCGGCGGGGAGCGGGGGCGGTGCTGGGCGCCGCTTACGGATATTTTTCATTATCAGCAGCCGATATCAGTGGAGCACTGGGAGCGCCGGAACCCGGAAAGTGTGCCTTACGGGCGGCTTGCAATGCTGAAGCCTGAAGAGGCCGCCAGCTATATTTATTACCACTACCAGTACCAGGAGGAACGTCCGGGGGACGGGGATAAATACGGCATCATCGGGCTGCATGAGAATGTGCTGTTTTTCTATGCGGAGCAGCCGGACACCTGGGAGCCGGCTCCCTATGAAGGGAAACTGAAGACGGCGCTGCGTCCGGTGAACTGGGGGGAAGTGATGGAGCCGCATTTTTTGAAATGGAAGGGAATGCCGGTGGGCCAGGAGCTGTGGCGGAGGCTGGAGCTTGTGCTTGAGGTGAATTTGTCCAAAGGAAAGCTGGGGATAGAGCATGCGTAATTTATTTTGTCTGAACGGGGAGTGGGATTTCATGCCCCTGTATGATCAGCCGCAGTGCCGCAGGCTGCCTGAAACGATTATGTATGAAGCGCGCAAGGTGCAGGTCCCGTCCAGCTGGAGACGGACCTATCCGCAGCCGGACGGCAAGCGCTTCGGCAGCATTCCGGAGTATGATTATGCTCCGTTTGACCTGTACGGGTATCCGCAGGAGTGGGATGCCGCTGAAGCAGGTGTGCTGCACCGGAGCTTCCGGGTGCCGGAGAGCATGGCCGGGCAGCGGATCGTGCTGCGGCTGGACGGGATCATGCAGAAGGCTGTCATCTATGTGGACCGCCAGGAGGTTGGCGTCTGGGAGGACGGATATCTGCCGCTGAGACTCGATATTACTTCACTGGTCGAGCTGGGACGGGAGCATCATCTGCATGTCGTGTGCAGCGGTTTCGATACCGTGACGCTTCCGAACGGCCAGTCCAAAATCACCGGGCTAATGGGCTCCTGGTATGGAAGAATCAGCCGGGGAATCTGGCAGGATGTATATCTGGAGGGTTATCCCGTGCTGTCGCTGGAGGATGTAACCATCCGCACTTCTGTCAGGGAAGGACGGATTGAGGTCAAGGCACTGGCCTGCGCAGCGGAATCAACTGCCGTGAATGGCCCGCTGACGGTCAGATTGGGCATCCGGGAAAAGGGGGTGCTGCGGCGGGCTGTGGAGGGGCCGGAAGGGACGGAGGATTCCGGAGTCACTATTTCATCGGGGTTGGTTCTGTCCGCTGAATGTCCCGCCGAGTCTGGCGGCGATGCCGCGGCTGCGGAGAAGCTCAGACGGTGTGAGAACATGCGGACGGGGACAGTGTACAGCGCTTCCTTCGATCTGGACTGGAGCGATGTCAAGCTGTGGAGCCCGGATACACCGTTTTTGTACACTGTGGAACTGGAACTGCTCGAAGGCGGAGTGGTCATTGACCGGCAGGTGCAGGTATTCGGTTTCCGCGAATTCTGGTGTGAAGGCCCGCAGTTTATGCTGAACGGCATTCCGCTCAATCTGCGCGGGGATTCCTGGCATTTTCAGGGCGCCCTGCAGATGACAGAAGATTATATCCGTAACTGGTACCGCATCTGCCGCAGCGTGGGCATCAACAGCATCCGGCTGCATGCCGAGCCTTATCCGGCTGATTATCTGCGTATCGCAGATGAAGAAGGCATGCTGATCGTCGATGAGACGGCGATCTACGGCTCGGGCAAATCGATGCTGGCGGATCATCCCGACTATGTGGAGAACTGCCGGCAGCATGTGCGGCGGCTGGTACAACGCGATAAAAACCATCCCTCCGTCATCCTCTGGAGCCTGCAGAACGAAATGCGCTGGGTGGACGGACGGGATGGCTTCAAGCAGCATATGCCCGGTCTGATGGACGACATCCGTGCGCTTGATCCGACCCGGCCGGTGATCGCCGAAGGTGACAACCGGCTGCTGTCCAAAGAGCATACCGAGGTGGAGAGCCGCCATTACAACATCGACGGCACGATCAGCCAGTGGGACCGGAGTGTGCCGCTGACCTTCGGGGAGCACGGCGGCTGGTGGTATATCTGTCCGCAGAACAGCAGCATGTATAGCGGACTTGAGGTTTACCGGGGAACAGATGAGAGCACCGCAGGACTGGCGCAGAAGGAGCGGCTGTTCGTGGAGTATGCCAGACGGCAGGAAGTGTCCGGCATCTCTACCTTCAATTTCGCCCATTATTTCATGCAGGCGATGCCGGAGGAGAACCTCACTCTGCCGCCTGCTGACCCGGCATCACCAGGGGTGAAGCCAACAATAGTTCCCGCCTATTCCCTGACGATCAATAACGGCCTGCTGCCGGAGAAATATCCGCTGTATTCGTCCAATCCGGCTTTTGCCATTATGGCTGAGGCGCTGAAGCCGGCAACGATTATCGCTGCCGAGTACAACGGCTGCTTCTATGACGATAAGCCGGTTGCCCGCAGCTTCGACGTCTATAACGATACTTATTCCGGGCAGGAGGTCCGGGTGGATGTGGTAATCCGCCAAGGGAACAAGCTGGTTCATGAACAGAGCTTCAGCTTCTTCCAGAAGCCTGCCGGTCATGAGGTCATTTCGTTTACCTGGATGCCGGTTTCCGCTGCTTCTGGAGAGCAGGCGGTGCTGACGGCGCTGCTGTTCCACGGCGGCCGGCAGGTGCACGATCTGCGTAAGGAATACCGGATTGTCTCCGCAAGCCTATTACAGCAGCCGGTGAACCTTCAGCGGCGGGTGGCCTATTGCGGAACGGATCGCGATAATGAGTACCTTCTCCCGCTTGTTCCAGGCTGCATAAGGGCAGACCTGGCCTTGCTGGCTGAACTGCCGGCTGACTATTTGCTTATTGTAGGCAGCCGGGCGAAGGATGAGGACGGCACGCTGGAAGCGCTGCTGAAGGCGTTCGTGGCACGCGGCGGCCGGCTGCTGCTGCTGGAGCAGGACCAGCTGTCGCTGGGCAAGCTGCCGCTCTCGCGGCGGCCGTTCTTCCGCGCCCATGCCGGCAGCTACCTCCACCCGGTGCTGGAGGGGCTGGGCGACGGGGATCTGATGTTCTGGCACGAGGAGCTGCGGGAAGACGGACCGCTGCCGATCATCCGCGCCGCCTTCGAGAAGCCGGCGGCCGGCGATTTCACCCTGCTGCTGGAATGCAGCGCAGGCGATTTCGGTGACGGCGGCGATCTGTGGTCGCCGCTGCTGGAGTACCGCAGCGGAGCGGGCCTGTTCCTCGCCAGCCAGCTGGAGCTGATGGCGAATCTGGAGCAGGTTCCGCAGGCTTGCCTGCTGCTGCGGAACCTGCTGGTTTACGCCGGCGGGGGCACCGCCGGCATTCCTGCAAGGCCGACCGCCGCACTGGTGCGGCCGGGAAGTGAAGCCGCAGCCCTGCTCGGCAGGCTGCGGCTGCGGTACACGGCGCTGGAATCGCCAGCGCCGGCAGGTATTGGCGCGCCGGGCGGAGCGGCGCGCCAAGGGCTGCAGGACTTCGGCCTGATCGTGGCCGAAGCCTGCATGCTGGAGACGCCGGGCGCTGCCGAAGCGCTGCGGCGTCATGCGGAAGCCGGCGGGCAGGTGCTGCTCCTGCCGGCGGAGGAACGCCAGCAGGCGGCGCTTGGGCGCCTGCTGGACCGCCCCGTGCGCGTGAAGCCGCACGAGGCGTATCACTTGGCGGCGGACTACGGCTACGCCGCCGTGCGCGGGTTCAGCCCTGTCGACCTGTTCGGCTTTGACAAAGTATTCTTGTCGCCACGCGAGGTCAGGAACGCCCTGCTTGCCGGGAACAGCCTGCAGATTCCGGACGCCGGGAGGCTCTGTACGAGCGTCGAAGGCACGGCCTGGAAGGATTATTTCGTTCACGGGTACACGGCAGAATACAGCCGTCTGGCGCTGGTCGAGCTGAACCGCAAGAGCGCCCGCCCGGCTGGAACTTTCCTCAGCGAAATGAAGATCGGAGCGGGCTCTGTAATCTGCTCTCAGCTGCTGACGGATCCGGATAGCGAAAAGGCGCTGCGCCTGTATACCCGTCTGCTCGCCAATCTAGGAGCGTCTTTCGATGACGGCCTGCTGGATAGTGTGAAGGGCGACGGGGAGTGGGCAGTGGAGACGATGATGGCGCTGCCCTGCCCGCCCTACATTGATTACGCGCAGATGAAGGCTTATTACACCGATCCTGCGTTTTCGCTGAATAATCTGGGGGAAGGCCTGTACGGCTGGATGCAAAAAAAGGAGCGGCGCTCTGGAGACGGCACATTGCGTATTCAAAATGCCGGTGGGGTTCCCTGGTTTCTGAGCTGTTTTGTGCATGTGCCGGAAGCAGCGGGAGCCGAGGAACGGCTTCACATGGGACGCCTGCGCGTCAACACCGTGCCCTACGAGATTTATTTGAACGGCGCACCTGTTGCCGAGCCGGAACGCGAACTTACCCTGCAATCCGGCCTCAACCGGCTGATTGCCATCGTGCAGGCAGGTGACGGCGACCTGACGTTCGGCCTGACTTTTTTGAACGAAGACGGCAGCTATATGAAGGGCCTGGAATACCGCCTGACCCTGGACGAGGTAGAGCCGAAATAATCTGAATTGGATGACAAAGGAGCTGGAGCCCGTGAACACGGAGAACATCAAATATGCTGATCCAAAAGAGTATTATACCTTTAGGGACGGAGAGAAGGAGGTGGTTTTCAACAGGCATGATATGCCGACGCCTTGGATGAACTATCTGTCGAACGGCACCTTTCATACGATGCTGTCGCATGCGGGCGGCGGGGTGGCTTTTTACAAGTCCCCGCAGATCTGGCGGATCACGCGCTACCGTTTCTTTCACCTGCCGATGGACCGTTCCGGTCCGTACATTTATATACAAAATGCCGACACAGGCCGCTACTGGTGCCCGACCAGCGAACCCGCCCTGGACAAACCGGAGGAGTGGAAGAGTGCCCACGGCATGGGATATACCCGTTTTGAGGCGAAGCGCGGGGATATCGCAGCGCGGACGGTGTATTTCGTCGGACCCTATGAAAACTCGCTGATCTGGAATTTGACTCTGACCAATCATGGCAGTACGCCGCAAGAGCTAAAAATCTACGCCTATGCCGAGTTCGGCATGATGGAGTTTATGCGTGAGCTGCAGTGGCAGTGCTACAACAAACATCAGGTCTCGGTGCAGTATCATGACGATGAGGCGCTGGTATACCGTTACGGGGTTGAGAACCAGCCGAAGCCGGATGAGACGCCGCTTGTCTACCTGGCTGCTGATACACCGCTTGCCGGTTATGATGGTGACCGCGAGGAATTCATCGGCTGTTACCGCAGTGAATCGAACCCGGCGGCGATCGAAAATGGCGGCTGCACCGGTTCAACGCTGATGGGCGGCGACCCATGCGGTGCGCTGCAGTTCAACCTGACACTTGCGCCGGGCGAGAGCCGGACGGTCAATGTCTTTTTGGGTACGGCAGCAGACGAGGAGGAGGTTACCCGGGCTATCGCCCATTCCCGGGAAGCCCGCTTCGTGGAAGCCTCTTACCGGGCGCTGCAGGAGAACTGGGCAGATTACCTGGGAGCATGGGAAAGCAGGCTGCCGGATCAGGATGCTGAGCGGATGATTAACATCTGGAATCCGTATCAGGCGCACCGCAACTTTTTGTTTTCGCGGAATATTTCTTTTTACGCCACCGGTACATTCCGCGGGGTAGGTTACCGGGATACTGCGCAGGATATTCTGGCGGTCGTGCCGTTTGACACGGAGGCGGCTTTTGACAAATTACAGCTATTGCTGGGCCAGCAGTACCGGGACGGGCATGTGAACCATTATTTCTTCCCGAACGAAGGCTGGGAGCCGGTAACGAGCATCCATTCCGACGATCATCTGTGGACGGCGCTGGCGGCGTGGGATTTGCTGGCGGAAACCGGGAATGCCGCTTTTCTGAAGGCAACAGTTCCTTATTATGACGGCGGCGAGGGCACAGTGTATGAGCATTTGAAGGCGGCGATTGATTTTACCGCATCCCAGCTGGGGGAGCGTGGCTTCCCGTTAATGCTGCGTTCGGACTGGAACGACCAGCTGTTCCGCGTCTGCCGCGAGGGGCGGGGCGAGAGCATCTGGACATCGATGCAACTAGGCACGGTACTGCTGCGGATGATCGATCTTGCGGCCGCTGCCGGCCAACCGGAGGATGCCATCCGATATGCCGAAATGTACGAGACCCAGCGTAAGCTGGTTAACAGCACCGGCTGGGATGGACGCTGGTTCCGGCGGGCCATTATGGACGACGGCCGGTTCCTCGGCAGCGACGAGCACGACGAAGCCAAAATCTGGCTCAACGCCCAGACCTGGGCCACCCTGTCCGGCATGGCCGATCATGATAAAGGCCTGATGGCTATGGACAGCGTCCGTGAGATGCTGGATACGGAGCTCGGCATCAAAAAAATCCACCCGTCGATCACCACCTTCCCCGACCCGGCCGATCCGCTTACTAACTACAATAAGGGTACCGGGGAGAACGGCGCAGTCTTCTGCCACGCGAATACATGGGCGATAATCGCCGAGTGCATGCTGGGCCGGGGCGATTTGGCCTACAAATATTACCGCCAGCTGCTGCCGAATGTGGCCATGGACAAGGCCGGCTTATGGCGCTACAAAGCAGAACCCTACGTCTACGCCTCCAACCTATTTGGTCCGGAGTCCGACAAGTTCGGCCTTGCCAATGTCTCCTGGTTAACCGGAACAGCTGCCTGGATGTATGTTGCTGCAACCCAATATATATTGGGTGTGAAGCCGGTGCTGGAGGGCTTGTCCATCGATCCCTGCATCCCGGCGGATTGGGAGGGCTTCGCGGTGAAACGCCGTTTCCGGGGCTGCGTCTACGACATCACGGTTACGAATGCCAGTAAAGTCAGCAAAGGTGTCCAAAAAATCACCGTCAACGGCGAGCCGATTGAAGGCAATGTCCTCCCGCCTTATCCCGGACGCCAGTCGGTCAAGGTTGAGGTGACTCTGTAGCAGCTGTGTAGTGTTCCGAGGGTTGTGCTCCAGAGGGTGTGCGGAGTTCTACCGGTAGCGTACTGTTCCACATGCGCTCTAAACGGACTGAGGAGACGTTATTTTGCAGTAAAAAGCTCATCCGCTGTCCTAATGGACCGTAGCTCCGTTATTTGATCGAAAAAGCGGGTGATAGCAAGCAAAATGGTGGAATAACGTCACTGAGGTCCGTCCCGCGAGATGAGGCGATTTCCAAATAAGGGCTCTGGAGTCCGAAGCGTGCTGGTGTAGTGCTCCAAATATAATGTACTGTTCCAAGGCGCTGTAGTGTTTGGCAGTGGCATACTGTTCTGCAGGCAGGGGGGCGGACGATGGTCAGCGATCAGCCGCACGCGGCAAGCCATAGGCAGACGGGGCAAGGAAACGCTGCCCACAACATCCGATGGTATCTAAGTTATCGATTCGGCGTTAATGCCGAACCCCACTGGTAATGATTAAGTAACCTCACTAAAGCAAGTACCACGCAGCACCACCTATCACCTTGTTTCCAGCACCCATAGCACAATTTACCCGCCCTTAGCCACAATGGTAGCTCATCGCTCCGTTGCATAAGGGCGTTTTTTGTGGTGACTCCGACAGCGTACTCATTACTTTAAAGGTTTAGTTGATGAGGAATACGAAGGGGAAGGCAGCCTGTTCCAGGAAACGATTGAGCGGGGCATACGGTCAGGCGAACTACAAAAAGAGAGACTAACGCCAAGGCTCTGGCCCAGAGCCTGGTCGTCTCGTTAATCGGGATAACGGTATTGCTGAAGGCGCGGCCTGACCGGTCGTTTATCGATAATGCGCTTGGAGTGTTGTTAGCGAATTTGTGATCTTTTGCCGCATTCAGCGGATGCTCTTCCTGTACTTCTCCGGCGATAGGCCTTTTTGTTTCTTGAACATCTGGCAAAAATACGGCGGGGAGAGGTGGCCCACTTCTGCTGCAATCTCCTGAACGGACTTGGTGGTGTTGGCAAGTAAAATGCAGGCTTCCCGGACCCGCCGCTGCATCAGATACTCGGACAGTGTGATCCCGGCGTACTCTTTGAACAGATGCGAAATATGGTACGGCGACAGGTGCATGGCGTCAGCCAATGCTTCCAGGCGAAAATGCTCCTTGTAATGCTCATCCAGCCATTCGGTGATCCGCCCGGCATGCGAGTCTCCGCGTGACTGGAGCGGGAAAGCTTGGGTTAAGGTGCCTGAGAGTTGGCTTTGCAGCAGCCGGATCAGCTGAAGCAGCAGCAATCCCGTATGTTCCTCCCTGTCCGCAGCTGTGCTATTGACGGTATGCTGTAATTCGTCCAGCACGTCAGGAATCCGCGTATTCTGCATGTCATAGAAGACCGGCTGCTGCAGATTGCCCTTCCATAAGCTGCGGAAGAACTTCTCCAGTAAAGGAAAAGCCGTCAGATAATGCTCCAGAATACCGGGGTCAAAGGTCAGATTGGTCCGCATATAGGAACGGCCGGAGGCCGGAGGGACCAGCACACGGTGCAGCTGATAAGGCTGGAACCAGACCAGCGTATGATCCTGGATCGGATAGATCTGATTTTCGGCCATAATCTCGCCATGTCCGCTGTAAATGTACAGCAGCTCAATCCCCCTGTGCGCATGATACCAGTTCGCTTCCACATCAACATATTTGTAGTTGTACATCAACAGACCGGGCTCCGGCCCCTGCGGCAGATCATCGTTCCTGTTCATGCAGCGCTCCTTATAAACCAATATTACCTCTTAGTATAAATACCCGGTGGTGAGATTTGTAGCCCGCCCGAAAATAGCTGCGTTCTGTACAACTAAAATCGGCGAAAGGCTGCAGCTGAAGCAAATAGTTGTATTCTGTACACCTAAATCTGCGTATATCGGCTTAAACAAGGCTCATGCCGTTTTTTTATTGTACAAAATACAACTAAGCGGGTTATTTGTGGCAAAGTAGGCGTTTTAGTTGTACGAAATGCAGTTACGGTCATTGGCTCACCGCCCATACCAGTAGCCCGGCACACCCTGCTGCAGCCGCAGCAGCGCCTCCAGAAAGAAATAGTCGCCCCAGATCATGAAATCGTCGGGGGACGAGCTCACTCTGACGGAATAGGAACCGTGCCGCAGAAAGCCTTCTTCCGTCAGGCTGCCGGCCGTAAAATAATTCTGGACCAGGGAGTCCATCGACTTGTTTACCGCTTCGCTTAGCAAGGCCCGCTGCGGCTCATGCTCCGGCAAATGCTCCAGCAGCTCAAGGACACCGCATACAAAGATAGCAGATGCCGAGCTGTCGCGCGGCGTCCCTTCTTCTTGCGGCGCGTCGAAATCCCAGTAGGCGACATGGTCAGCGGGAAGATGCTCCAGAAAATAGCGGGCCAGCCTGAGCGAGGTGTCCAGATAACGCTCATCCCGCGTGTAGCGGTAAGCTAGGGCAAAGCCGTAAACGCCCCAGGCCTGGCCGCGCGTCCAGGTGGAGCCGTTGCGGAGACCCTGCCCGGTCCCGCCTCGCACCGCATCCCCATTTTTCTGATCGAAATAAAACGTATGGTAGGAGGAGTCGTCTCCCCTGACCAGGAACCGGCGGCTTTGTTCGGCCTGGATGAGGGCACAGTCAGCATAGCGGCGGTCTCCGGTCTGTTCTGTGGCCCAGAACAGCAGCGGAAGATTCATCAGGCAGTCAATGATAATCCGGCCACCGTTGTCGGCATCGCCTTCCAGACCCCACGCCTGTAGCAGCTGCGGAACAGCGCGCCAGCGCTTCATCAGCACATCGGCTGCCTGCAGCGCCAGCAGACGGGCTGACTCGTCCTGATCGACAGTCCAGCGGGCCATGGCGGACAGTGAATATAAGAAACCGATGTCATGGTGATCGAGATCCTTCCCCGCCTCCAGGCGCTTCCGGAAAGAATCGACCGTTTGAATCGCTGCATAGTAAAATTCGGGATCCTGGCTATATTCATAGCTCAGCCACAGTATCCCGGACCAGAAGCCCTCCGTCCAGTTGTTCTGATCGGTCAGATGATATTTGCCGTCCCCCAGGCTGACAATCGGAAATTCGTCTCCAAAGCGCTTTATGTTCAGGCGGGTGGTTACAAGTGTCTGTTCAATCACTGTTTTCCAGTTCATAATAACCTCCATAATATTGCTAAATTGTTCTTGAGCTTATTATAAACCCTGAGTTATATCGGTTTGTTGTGCATATCTGTAGCTGTATTGCGGTATCGTCAGCGAATGGCCTGTACTTAACACACCGGTATACAATTAAATATAGTAGCGACAGTTGTCCTACCTTGTGGTAAAAATTACTTAGGTAGATAGATCATACATAATATAAATATTTAGAAGGGGGAACAGATGGAGAGGTACAATAAAGGGATATCTGCTGTTTTTGTAGTGATCATGCTGGCGGCGGGAGTGTACTGGGCATCCCATAACCACAGCTGGACAATAACGGGTACGGCAGCAGCCGTGGCCTGTTACGGATTATTTGTATTGACGGGCTTGCGTGCAGTTCCCGCAGTCACGGGATATATTGCAGGCGTACGGAACCCGGAACCTGTAAGGCTGGAGGATGCGAAGGACTTGCGCAAGCAGGCCTGGACGCGGATCATTGTCTGGGTGCTGCTTAGCCGGGGGCTTCTGCTGATCCTGGCTTATGCGTTTCATATTCTGAAAAACGGTTATTCCGGCAGCATCTTTGATGAGTTTCAGGCGGCCTGGCATCTGTCGGGAATCGATGTTCCCTCTTACCTGGGCATTGCCGAGCACTGGTATGTGACGGAGGGCGATACGCGGTTCAATATTGTTTTTCTGCCCTTTTTTCCAATAGTAGTCCGGGTAGTTCATTACTTCACTAATAATTACCTTGTCGCCGGACTCACCGTCTCCAATCTCTGTACAGTTGCGTTTGCGCTGGTAACCTATGAGCTTGCCGCCTTGGATATGGACAGGAAGGAAGCGCTCCGGACGGTAAAATATCTTTTTATCCTGCCTGCAGCCTTCTTCTTCCTCATTCCGATGACCGAGTCGCTGTTCTTGCTGTTATCATTGTTATCCATTTATCTGGTGCGCAAAAGGAAGTGGCTCCCGGGCTGCCTGTGCGCTGCCTTGGCCGGATTCACACGTTCTCCGGGTGTACTGCTGGCGGTGCCGATACTCATTGAGCTCGGGCGTGAGCTGGCAGAAAGCTATAAGCATCTGGATCGAAAAAGCTTCCTGCGCAGGCTGTCTGCTGCAGTCCTCTGTCTGGCGGTTGTTCCGCTTGGTTTGCTGGCTTATCTTTACGTCAATCATTCCGTCTTCGGGAATGCGCTGCAGTTCAGCATTTTTCAGAAGGAGCACTGGTTTCAGCGGCAGTATCTGTTTTTTGACACTGTGCGGTACCAGATGGAGTATGCGGTGGGCAAATTCAAGGAAGGCGACAGCCGCAGCTTTCTCGGGCTCTGGCTGCCGAATCTGGTCAGTATTTTCACCACCCTCTATGTAATGTACAAAAGCGCGAAGAAGCTGCATCCCTCGTATACGGCTTTTATGATGGTATACTTTGTCTTCGTGGTTGGGCCGACCTGGCTGCTGTCCGCACCCCGTTATTTAGCGGCAGCATTTCCGCTGGTTTTCGCCGTCGTGCTGCTCACGAAGGATAAGGCGAAGGATAGCGCGCTTACGGTGCTGGGCGTAGTCGGCAGCCTGCTGTATCTGGGACTGTTAGTGGCCGGATATCCGATATACTGAGATAACAGGACGGGCGTGTTGCTCGTCGTTTGGGGGAATTGGGGGTGGCCATAAGGAATTCTACGGTAAATTAAAGATGGATAGAATGGCTTAATTGAATAATAGGAGAGCGGGTTCTGCACGGGAGCAACATTGCAGACTCGCTTTTTTAGTTAAATGATAGGATTCTTGACCTCACTCTATTATAGCGGGCAAATTTCTTTCTCCGGGAGAAGGATTTTTGCTATAATGGGTTGAAGGAATACATATGTTCGCTTTACGGCGGGAAAATGGATGAAACAGAAGGAATATCCTTCCTGTTCAGAGGAGAGATTGGACTTGCGCATCTTGGGAATTGACCCCGGGCTGGCGATCGTCGGCTTTGGCTTCATAGAGAAGGAAGGAAATAGATTGACTCCGGTTCAATACGGATGCATCCAGACCGAGGCGCACACGCCTGAGGAGGAACGTCTGCTGCATGTCTATGAAGGCATGGTGCAGCTCATTGATAAATACAAGCCTGATGCGGTTGCGGTGGAGAAGCTGTTCTTCAGCCGTAATGTAACCACGGCGCTCCCGGTGGCACAGGCAAGGGGTGTGCTGATCCTGGCTGCCGTGCAGCGCGGACTCCCTGTCTCGGAATATACCCCGATGATGGTGAAGCAGGCTGTGGTTGGCTACGGCAAGGCTGAGAAGAAGCAGGTACAGGAAATGGTTAAGCTGCTGCTGAAGCTGTCCGCTGTCCCGAAGCCCGATGATGTCGCGGATGCGCTGGCTGTGGCGGTATGCCATGCCCATTCGGTTAGTCTAAATTCCAAGTTAAATGAGGTATTGCGAAGATGATAGATTATTTAAGAGGTCCGGTTGTACATTTGGAGCCGGAATATGTAGTGCTGGATGTTCAGGGTGTCGGCTACCGGGTATTTTGTCCGAATCCGTATGCTTTTGCCAAGGTGGAGGGTCCGGTGATGGTCTACATTCATTACCAGACACGCGAGGATGCCACGCTGCTATTCGGGTTCCCGACGAGAGAAGAGCAGAAGCTGTTCCGCAAGCTGATTGAGGTATCCGGCATCGGGCCGCGTGTGGCGCTCGGCATTCTGACCGGTGGTACGCCTGATCAACTGATTTCAGCAATTTACCAGGAGAACATTACGTTCCTGACGAAGCTGCCGGGGATCGGCAAGAAAACGGCGCAGCGGATGATTCTTGATCTGCGCGACAAGCTGGATGGCCTGAGCACAGTGCCGATACAGACCGGACTATTCGCGGTTGCTGCCGAAGCCCAGGCTGCGGAGGAGGCTCTCCCTTGGGAAGAAGCACGGGACGGCCTGAAGGCGCTTGGTTATACGGATGCTGAGCTGGACCGGGTATGGCTGACTATGAAGAAAGAGGGCTCTGACATCGGAACTGTCGATGTGCTGATGAAGAAGGCGCTGGGACTGCTGTATATAGCCAAGTAGGCTGCTTGAAGGAACGGAGTGATGGATACAATGGATGACCGGATTATTTCGGCCAATCTGATGATGGACGAGCAGGCTGTGGAGTTAAGCCTGCGCCCTCGTTACCTCGGGGAGTATATCGGACAGAATCAGGTGAAAGAGAATCTGAAGATATATATAGAAGCCGCCAAAATGCGCAGTGAAGCGCTGGATCATGTGCTGCTGTACGGGCCGCCCGGACTCGGCAAAACGACGCTGGCGAATATTATCGCTAATGAGCTGGGCGTCAATCTGCGTACGACCTCCGGGCCGGCCATTGAGCGGCCCGGAGATCTGGCGGCGCTGCTGACCAATCTGCAGCAGGGCGATGTGCTGTTCATTGACGAGATTCACCGGCTGCACCGGACGGTGGAGGAGGTGATGTATCCGGCGATGGAGGATTTTGCGCTGGATATCATGATTGGCAAGGGACCCAGCGCCCGCTCGGTGCGCCTGGACCTGCCGCCCTTTACGCTGATCGGCGCGACGACACGCGCCGGACTGCTGTCGGCTCCGCTGCGCGACCGCTTCGGTGTCGTCAGCCGGCTGGAGTATTATACGATGGATGAGCTAAGCTTCATCGTCTCCCGCAATGCCGAGCTGCTGGGCATTGAGATTGTCGGCGATGCCGCCGAGGAGATCGCCCTCCGTGCAAGGGGGACTCCGCGGATCGCGAACCGCCTGCTTAAGCGGGTACGCGATTTCGCCCAGGTGCGCGGCGACGGGATTATCACGCCGGAGATTGCCGGAGAATCGCTGAAGATGCTTCAGGTAGACCCGCGCGGTCTGGACAGCATCGACCATAAGATGCTGCAGTCGATGATCACCTCTTTCCGCGGCGGTCCAGTGGGACTGGATACAATCGCCGCAACGATTGGCGAAGAGAGCCAGACCATCGAGGATGTCTATGAGCCGTATCTGCTGCAGATCGGCTTCCTGCAGCGGACGCCGCGGGGGAGAGTAGTGACACCTGCAGCCTACAAGCATTTAGGACTGCCGCTCCCTCCGCAGCCGTAATAATCTTTTTTAGCACTTATACTTCCGAAGCTATAGTTCTAAATCTGTGGTTTAGGACGAAGCTTTTGTGGTTCGGGGAGAGTGGGATTTGTCGTATGAATCCTCCTACGGGCAGACTCTTCCGGCCAGGAGATGATTATTCGAAGCAAATCAGTGAAGCCAAAGCTCACATAACTTTTAGGAGGCATCATGATGAATCTTGCCAGGTGGAAAAAGACAGGAATGGGCTTGCTGGCTTCTGCGCTGGTTGCGGGCAGCCTGCTTCTTCCTGCCGGTAACAGCCATGCCGATTCCAATGCAACCATCCGTGTCGCACTATATGCCGATATCGGCAGCAAATATAAATCTACAGTTCCATTCGTGACGCTGCAGTCAACGGTGGGCTTCAGCCTGATGTCCGGTTCAGCCGGAAGCGCGCAGCTGCTACCTATTCCGGCCAACAACAAAATCCGCGTCAGCCTCGACGGCTACAAGGTCAAGGTTATGGACAGTCCTACATGGCAGGCGGCGGCAGATGCCGCCAAGAAGCTGCAGACTACCTCTGATAAGCCAATGTTATTTGTTGCTTCAAGGAACGGCTCGAATGTGTACCAGCTGTATACAGGTCCATATGTCAGTGAGAGTGCAGCCAAGGAAGGGCTGGCCCGGGTAGGGAAGGCGGGACTGTCCATCCCTGACGGACAAGCGCCGGCCCTGAAGGGCAGCAAGCATTTGTCTGCCGGACAGTTCGCTACCCAGCAGGAGGCTGATGCCGTGATGAGTACGATTACTGCGGCAGGCTTCGACGCTTGGAAGACGCTGGTGAGCGGAACGGACGGCAGCGCGCAGGTAGAAGTGTGGGTCGGCGAAGCGGCAAATGACAGTGATCTCGCCGCTTTGCGCACCGCCGTTACGGCCGCGCTGCCACAACTGGCTCTCTCAGCCGGGGCGACTTCAACTCCAGGCCTCATGATCCGTACGGATGCCGGGATGGATTGGAGCAGCGAAGGTCAGGCTTTTCATTACAGCGTGTCCGGAGCGGGTGCCAAGTTTTTGGCAGCGGGCAATACAGCGGGAATTCAACTGGTTGAGCGCTCAAAGCGCACCTACCGCGGCAATTTGGAGCTGAGCGGGCTGAATGGTTCGCTGGCTGTGATCAATGAAGTCCCGCTGGAGCAGTATTTGTATGCCGTCGTCGGTGGAGAGGTCTCCTCGGGCTGGCCCGATGAGGCGCTTAAGGCCCAGGCGGTGGCGGCGCGCAGCTACGCGCTGGCTCAAGGCAACCGTTTTGATGTCGCAAATGTGGTCGATACAACTCTCAGCCAGGTCTATAACGGCATTGGCGCTGAAGCTCCGGTGATCACCAAAGCGGTGGATGCTACCGCCGGTGAGGTGCTGAAGAGCGGCGGCAAGGTGATTGAAGCGGTCTTTTCCTCCAACAGCGGAGGTGTAACGGCAGATCCCTCGGAGGTATGGGGCAATGGCGGCACTAATTTTGTCAGCGTAGCCAGTGCTGAGGACGCTGCGGCAGTGGGGGCGTCGAAGAAATGGTATTATCTGCTGCTTGATAATGGTGTCTCCGGCTATGCCCGGGAGGACAACATCAAATTGACCGGCAGCAAAACAGCGGCAGGGCTGGCTATTGCCACAGCGGCCACTAAGGATGTGAACATCCGCCCGCTGCCTATTATTGAGAGCAGCGTTAGTCCTACCGGCAAGCTTAATCCCGGCGATAACGCCGTAGTGCTGAATCAGGTCTTTGAATCCGGCAGCTATAGCTGGCTCAAGGGACCTTACTCCTCTGCGGAGCTGCTCAAAAACCTGGCAGGCAAGACCTCAAATTCGCTGCCTTCTTCGATTACAAGTCTGCGGGTTACGCAGCGCGGGCCTTCAGGGAGAGTCACTCAGGTAAAAGCCAACGGGGAGATTCTGCAGGTGAAATACCCTGATTTGTTCCGTTCTGCGTTTGGCGGATTGCCTAGTACATTGTTTGATATTGTGCCTGCCGGCAGTTATACTGTATTAGGCGCTGGCGGCTCTACGGCAACCGTTAACAGCTCTCAGAGCGCCGGAGTGCTCTCTGCAACCGGGAAGGTGACGGCAAGCGGAAGCGGGACGGTGGTCATGGGCGGAGATGCCTCGTCCAGAGTAGTCACGAACAGCCCCGGATTCTATTTTATTGGCTGGGGGAATGGCCACGGGCTTGGCATGTCCCAATGGGGTGTGAAGGGCATGGCGGACAAAGGGTATGACTACAAGCAAATATTGCAACACTATTTTAGTAACGTTACTATAGTTAAGGAATGAAGACTGAACATGAACGTAGACGATTATGACTTTCATTTGCCGGAGGAGCTTATTGCCCAGACTCCCCTTTCGGACCGCAGTGCGTCACGGCTGCTGCTCGTGAACAAGGAGAACGGACAACTTGCGCATCGGCATTTTACAGATATACTGGAGCAATTCCAGCCAGGAGATACTCTGGTTCTGAACGATACGCGGGTGATTCCCGCCAGGCTGTTCGGCGTCAAGGAAGACACTGGTGCCAAGGCAGAGGTTCTGCTCCTCAAGAATCTGGGCGAAGACCGCTGGGAAGCGCTGGTGAAGCCCGGCAAAAAGCTGAAGACCGGTGCGGTAATTATTTTCGGCGAAGAGCTTCGTGCTGTTATTGAAGATGAGTCCGACATGGGTGGCCGGACGCTTCGCTTCATCTATACAGGGATATTTCAGGAGATTCTGGACAGGCTGGGAACAATGCCGCTTCCGCCTTACATCAAGGAAACGCTGGACGACCGCGAGCGTTATCAGACGGTGTATGCCAAGCATGAAGGCTCGGCGGCCGCACCAACCGCAGGACTGCATTTCACCGAAGAATTGCTGGAGCAAATCGCCGCCAAAGGCGTAAATATTGCTTATATTACGCTTCACGTCGGACTGGGAACGTTCCGGCCGATGTCGGTGGAGAAGGTTGAAGAGCATGTAATGCATGCCGAGTACTTCGAATTATCGCAAGAGACGGCGGATATCCTTAATGATGCAAGAGCAAGAGGCGGCCGGATCATCGCTGTAGGCACAACCTCTTGCCGGACACTGGAAACGGTCGGAAGACAATGCCAGGGCGGACCGCTTGCGGCATGCAGCGGCTGGACAGATATTTTTATCTATCCCAGTTATGAGTTCACGGTAGTGAATGCGCTGATTACAAATTTTCATCTGCCGAAGTCTACACTGGTGATGCTGGTGAGCGCTTTGGCTGGCCGGGAGCATATTCTTGCTGCTTATGAAGCGGCGATCCAACAGCATTACCGCTTTTTCAGCTTTGGCGACGCAATGTTTATTTATTAAGCAAGAGGAAGGATTACACATATGGCAGCAATAACTTATGAACACATTAAGACCTGTAAGCAATCCGGTGCACGGCTCGGCCGGGTGCATACTCCGCATGGCGTGATTGAGACGCCTGCATTTATGCCTGTCGGCACACTTGCCACCGTCAAGACGATGAGCCCCGAAGAGCTGAAGCAAATGGACGCGCATATTATTCTGAGCAACACGTACCATCTGTTTCTGCGCCCGGGCCATGATATTATCCGCGAAGCCGGCGGCCTGCACAAATTCATGAACTGGGACCGTCCGATCCTGACGGACAGCGGCGGCTTTCAAGTCTTCTCGCTGAGCGAAATGCGCAAAATCTCCGAAGAAGGCGTGCATTTCCGTTCCCACTTGAACGGGGACCCGAAATTCCTCTCGCCGGAAGTGGCGATGGAGGTGCAGAATGCACTCGGTTCCGATATTATGATGGCTTTTGATGAATGTCCGCCTTATCCGGCTGAGTATGATTACGTCAAAAAGTCACTCGAACGCACCACCCGCTGGGCCGAAAGATGTCTGAAAAGCCATGCCCGTCCTGAAGACCAAGGGCTCTTCGCTATTGTCCAGGGGGGCATGTATGAGGATTTGCGGCGTCAGAGCGCGGCAGATTTGACTTCCATGGATTTCCCGGGGTATGCTATTGGAGGACTCAGCGTCGGAGAGTCCAAGCAGCTTATGTATGAAGTGCTGGATTATACGGTTCCGCTGCTGCCGCAAGGGAAGCCGCGCTATTTGATGGGCGTCGGGTCCCCGGATGCGCTGCTGGAAGGTTCAATCCGCGGAGTAGACATGTTCGACTGTGTTCTGCCTACGCGTATAGCCCGCAATGGAACAACCATGACCAGTCAGGGAAGACTTGTTGTACGCAACGCGCAGTATGCCCGTGATTTCGGGCCGCTTGATCCTGAATGCGATTGCTACACCTGCCGGAATTATTCCCGTGCTTATTTGCGCCATTTGATCAAAGCCGACGAAACCTTCGGCTTGCGGTTAACGACATACCATAATTTGTACTTCCTGCTGGAATTGATGCGTAAGGTGCGTGAAGCCATCAAGGAAGATCGGCTGCTTGATTTTCGCGATGAGTTTTTTGCACAATACGGATTATATGATAATCTTAAAGGCTTCTAGTACACCTGGATTGTGTCTTAGTGTTTTTTGAAAGGGGGGAGAATTATGTTACAGTTTCAATACGCATCAGCCGCAGGGGGCGGCGGAAGTATATTGGGTCTTGTAGGTCCATTTGTGCTGATGTTTGTGGTATTCTACTTCCTGTTGATTCGTCCGCAGCAGAAGAAGACCAAAACGCGCAACTCCATGTTGAAAGCTTTGAAAAAAGGCGATAAAGTAGTGACCATTGGTGGCCTTCACGGGACGATCATGGAAATTACCGACGATATCGTGGTCCTGCGTGTAAACGATGTGACCAAGCTGACCTTTGACCGCGGCTCTATCAGCCACGCTGTTGTGGAAGTGGAAGATAAAGAGTAGCTTGTTCTTGTAAACGGTACATAAAAAGCGGCATCCTCTTCTTGAAGAGTGATGCCGCTTTTTTTGCAAATATAAGAAAGTATAAGTTTCACGCTATACTTTATCCTTATATTTCTCGCTGAAACGAATGCCGTCCTTTTAAGGACGGCGTAGCCGTTTCTACTTGGTTTATCTGGATTTATCAGCGGGTATTGGTGGCACGGCTTCTGACAGTCAATCTGTCCTCTCCGCTGCGCAGAGTCAGCTTGGCAAGCTGCACCGCAACTGTGGTTGATACGACAGCCAGCAGGGTGCCGCCCAGCATGTCGGTCAACCAGTGAATGCCAAGGTAGAAGATCCCAAATACGATGATTACCGCAGAGACTGTTGAAATGACCATCCAGCGGCGGTTGCCGGACCGGAAGGCAAGCAGAGCAGTTGTGACGGAAATTGAGGTATGCAGACTTGGGAAGCAATTGTTAATACCGGAGAGGGCTCTGTATTCCTGCTCAAATTTCGGGAAAACATCCAGCATCGTAAAGCGAACCCCTGCCGGAACATAGGACCAGACCTCGTTCACCGGAAAATAAATATAGAACGGAATGGCAATGGCATAGTTGATGATAATCGCATAGCAGGTGGCGTAGAGCATCACGCGGTTCTTATCCAGCAAATAGACGCCAAGCGAAGCAGCAAGCACCGATTGGAGCATAAAGATGTAGAAGAATACGATAGTGGGTGTCAGCCACGGAGCGAAGAAGATCTCCTGAACACCTCTGACAAAATGGCCCTCCAGACCAAAAATGAACGAGGTGTAATCCGAGGTGAGCTGCATTTTACGCTCAATCTGCAATTCATATTTATTCAGTAAGAGCACACCGAACATACCCGCAAACAGCAACAAAAATTTATAAGAGCGCAGGAGTTCTTTTCCAATCTCCACTAAAGCCTGCAATGGATTGCGCCGGGAACCAAGCCAGATTAGTAACACTACAATTATAACAGTGTACAACGAGATTAAATTCATTGATTGGTAAAGCAAAACAATCGAAGCCTCCTTGATCCCTCACATAGTCATATGAAACCAGTGTAACATATTTTTGGGGGCCGGGTTCGATTTTTGGAAAATATAAATTTTAAGATTTCTGCAGATTGACTCCAAACATTCCGCCAAGTGCAGCAATCCCTGCAGCAGCCAGAATCCACAGGCAATCCATAACGGAAGGAGCGCTGTCCAGTGCCAGAAATCCAATCAGCAGTACGGTAATCCCGTAGAGGGCGCCAGTGAGCGCTCCCTGATACCAGCCCTTGCTGGACGCTCTGCGGCCCGCGGTCAAGCCCCCGAATGCAGCGGCGATGCCGTGTATGATGTAGGTGTACATCGCAAGATCCTGCTCTTCAAGACCGCTGCCCCAGAGTAAAAAGGAGAGGACGAGCGCGCCCAGCAGCATCCAAAGGAATGAGCGGCATAACCCCGATAACACAGGACTCGATATTCTCCACGAGAACAGGCGCCGGAATAAGTACATGGTACAACCTCCTAAAAGTTTTGTTAGCTTACGCTTAAGCTTTTTATGCGGGTTTTTACTATTGTATGGGGGGGCTTGCCCCAATAGTACAAGAATGAGTGTGAAGCCTTTTTTACCATTAATTAATAAGCCGTTTTCCGAATGCTCCCTCGGCGCAGAGGCCAGAATAGGGGTACATTAATCAGCCCGCACAACAGCTGCGCGGGTATCACTGGAAGGGGAGCGAAGAGAATATGTTCCAGCATATTTCTGCCCATATCTTTCTGACCGTGCTGATGTATATCTTCATTTTCCTGAGCATGCGGATTATGGGGAAGCGGGAAATCGGCAAGCTGTCTGTATTTGATCTAACGATCTCGATTATGATTGCCGAGATTGCTGTTTTTTCCATTGAGGATATTGAACGGCCGATTTATGACGGATTTGTACCGATGGCGACACTCGTGCTAATTCAGGTTCTGGTTGCGCAGCTCAGTCTTAAGAGCAGAAAGCTGCGGCTTCTGATGGACGGCAAACCGAGCATTCTCATCTCGGATGGCAAGCTGCACCGCGGGGAGATGCGCAAACAGCGCTACAACATTGACGATCTGCTGCTGCAGCTGCGCGGACAAAATATCACCAGTCCGGCAGACGTTGAATTTGCTATTCTGGAACCGAGCGGACAGCTTACCGTCATTGAGAAAGACAAAAACGTGTCCTCCAGCAATCCAACCGGGAACAGCAGCTCCGGTGCCAACCGTGGCAAGCACGCTGAGCATTCCACAGGAGAGAGCACAGGCGATGCTGAATTGCCGAAACATAAAATCAGATATGAAGGCCTGCCGATTCCGCTGATCATGGATGGAAAGGTACAGGATGAGAATCTGGAGATGATTGGAAAGACTAGATTTTGGCTGAGAACACAGATCCGTCAGAAAGGGGTTTCGGATTTTCGGGATGTGTTCCTATGCTCAATCGATCACAATGGCAAAATCTATGTAGACCGTCTGGGCAGCAGGTGACAGCTCACCGCCACTTTTTTATAAAAGGAACCCGGTCCAGATCACGTATGGAGATTAAGCCGGACAACATGCATATCCCGAAGTACAAGGCCATTCCGCTTCCGGCGGCGAATAGGAATTGTGCCCACTGCGCCTCAGCGATTGGCACTTTGGTGTAGATGTAAGACATTCCGGCAGCCATGATGATCATTGCGGCGAAGGTTTTTATCGGATCGGCAAGCCTCAGCGAGAAGGATATCAGCTTGATTACGCTGAACCCGTGAAGCAGAGTCACCAGAATACTGTTGACGATAATGGCGATAATTGCTCCGTAGATCCCATATTCCGGTTGGGAGGCGAGCGTAAGAATGAGCAGAATTTTGATTACCGCACCAATCAGCGTGTTGATCAGCGCCCTGCCTGGACGGTCCATGGCCTGCAAGGCAGCCTGCAGCGGAGCTTGGACATATAAAAACAAGGCGAAAGGCGCCATCATCCGCAGCATGGGTGCGGTATCGGCATTGCCGTACATCAGCGTACACAGCGGGTCGGCAAAAATATACATAACCGCCGCGAAGGGGGCTCCGGTTACCATCGCCAGGCGCAGCGCCTGATGCATTCTTTTATGGATTGTGGGCAGATCTTTGCGCGCCGCCGCTTCCGACAAGGAAGGCACGAGCGATACGGCGAGTGAAGAGCTGAGCACCCCCGGCAGCAACAGCAGGGGAATCACCATTCCTTGCAAAGAGCCATACTGTGCGGTGGCAGCGGCAGTGGCGATTCCGGCCAGCGCCAGACTGCGGGCAGTGATTATGGACTCCAGCAGATAGGAGAAGGAGCCGACAAGCCGTCCGGCGGTAACGGGCACTGAAATGCCGATCAGCCGCTTAAGTATGGAGAAATCCCGGGTAGAGGCGGGTATATTCTCGGTATGGGACTGGTTGGTTTTCTTGTCCTTTTTTACGATAAAATAGTACTGCCCCAAAAGAGCCAGCATGCCGAAGATTTCACCGACAGTTACACCAAGCATCGCCCCGGCTGCCGCATAGGCAATCCCTTTTGGAAGCAGCAGCCATGATAACCACAGCATAAAAAAGATCCGAATAACCGATTCTATCACTGAGGATAGCGCCGAGGGAATCATATTCTGTCTGCCCTGAAAGTAACCTCTGTAAATCGCGGAGACGGCAATAATGGCGATCATCGGCGTCATGCTCAGAAAGGTGTAATAGACACGCCTGTCCGTTAATATCACATTGGAAACCCAAGAAGCGCTGAACAATGCAAGAATTGTAAAAAAGATACCGAGTCCAAGACTGAGCGTCAGTCCGCTATGCAGGATCCGGCGTGACTCTTCCGGGCGGCCTTCTCCCTCGGCTTCGGCGACCATTTTGGCGATGGCCAGCGGAATTCCACCGGTGATGATGGTCACCAGCACGATAAAAAACGGATAGCCAAGCTGATATAGGCCCACCCCCTCGGCCCCGATAATCCGGGGTAAAATAATTCGGGGAATAAAGCCGAGCATCCGGTTAATGATGCCTGCGGCCAGCAGAATCAAGGTTCCTTGAATAAAAGTCTGTTTCCTCAAAGGGCACTCCTTCTTCCCAAATATAGTCTTTCTAACATTGATATGGGCAAGCAGGCTTTTCCATGACAAGCTTTAGGTGTGACAACTTTTCACCGGAAGAAGGAAAGAGAGGAAGCTAGGTCGAATACATAACTTTGGGAACATGCATTAGGAAGTGATCTCTGGAGGTGTCAACACGTGGAATCGGAACAATGGAATTACGACGAGCTTAGTGATGAAATCGAAGCCATGTGCCGCAGTAAAGCGGAGGAGTTCCGCCTCCTCGGCTATGAATATGTAACGGGCAGGGATATTTGGGAATGTGTCAGCCGCAACTACAGCAAGGAAGGCAGGCCACCCCTGCATAAGCTGGTGAATGACATCTATTCACTGAAGTCAAGCAGTTATATGAACTATCTGACGATTGCCGCTTATCGGGGATTGAACTGATAAAAGGAACGATTTTCTTTTGCAAACACCTACAGGAAGCAGTAAAGTAAGAGAAGAATAATTCAGCTTTTCCTATCAAAACGGATGGCTTGCCCTTTGAGCGGAGCCGGCCGTTTCTTTGTGTGAACGCGTGCCGTCATTTCCGCCTGAATTGACGGTCATTTCGCACGTAGCTATAATAGGAATATTGAGTAATGAAAGGGGAACTAGCAAGAGCATGAAGAGACTGTTGAGCTTTATCATTACCGTGCTCGTTTTAACAGGCGTCATGGTATTCACAACTCCCGGGCTGCTGGACAAGGTCCGTCTGGGGCTTGACCTGAAAGGTGGCTTCGAGATTCTGTATCAAGCCACGCCGATGGAGGCAGGGGCACAGTTGTCCCGTGCTTCGCTGCTGAAGACGGCGGAGAGCCTGGAGAAACGGGCAAACGCACTCGGAACAAGCGAGCCTGAGGTCACTACAGAAGGAACGGACCGCATCCGTCTGAAGATTGCGGGCGTTACCGACGAGGCCGAAGTCCGCAAGAAGATGAAAGAACCTGCAGTTCTGACCTTCCGCAGTGCCGCCCCTGGCGATGCCGCAGGAACCTACAGCAAGATTGAGCTTGTGGGCAGTGATTTTGTGGAGGGTGCGGCAGAGGTTCAACGCGACAATCTGAACCGGCCGGAAATCAGCATCAAGATCAAGGATAAGGACAAATTCGCGGAAATTACCAAGCGTTTGCTTGGTAAAGAAATGGCTATCTATCTAGATGATCAGATGTTAGGCAATCCACCAGTCGTTCAAGCGGTATTGACTGATGGCAAAGCTTCAATCTCCGGTAATTATACTATAGATGGAGCACGTGAGTTGGCCGATACCATCAACCTTGGCGCCCTGCCGCTGAAGCTTACAGAGAAATATTCCCAAAGCGTAGGCGCAACACTCGGTAAACAGTCTCTTGATCAGACGATCAAAGCCGGTCTCGTGGGTTCGGTAATTATTCTGATTTTCATGATCGGCATGTACCGTCTGCCGGGTGTTCTGGCCAGCTTCGCGCTGATTCTGCATACATGGCTGCTTATTGCGGTGTTCGTCGTTGCCGATTTCACCTTGACTCTCCCCGGTATCGCCGCATTCATCCTGGGTATAGGGATGGCGGTCGATGCCAATATCATTACAAATGAACGGATAAGGGAAGAAATGCGCAACGGCAAGAGCATCCTATCCTCTGTCAAAGCAGGGAACAAAACGTCCTTCCGTACAGTCATGGACGCGAACGTAACCACTATTATTGTAGCGGCTGTAATGTTCGCCTTTGGTACAGGTGCGGTAAAAGGTTTTGCCCTGATCCTGATTGTGGAAATTGTGCTTAGTATCGTAACAAACCTTTATTTTGCCCATTGGCTGCTTACAGTGCTGGTCAAAGCCGGCACTCTGAAAAAGCCGAAGCAATTTGGGGTAAAGGAGAGTGACATCCGTGCGCTTTAAGAAAGAGCTTGATTTTGTACACTTAAGTAAATATTTCTATATCTTCTCCATCGTGATTACTTTACTTGGTGTGGCTTTCCTTAGCTTCATGGGGCTGAACTACAGTGTTGACTTCAAGGCCGGTTCCAACGTAGACGTGTCTTTGTCGAAGAACATCACCCTGGAGCAGCTAAAGCCCGCCCTTAATGGACTTGGCATCTCGCATGAGCCGGATATTACGGTGGGTGAGAATCGGGTCAACATCCGTTATGATAAAGAGCTGGATAGCAATCAGGACGCCGCACTGAAGGCTGCAATTACGAAGCTGGATGACAAAGCCTCCTTCGAGATCAACACTGTTGATACGGAAATGGCCAAAGAGCTGGCCCGTAACGCGATCTATTCCGTATTGCTGTCCTGCTTAGGGATCATCATCTATGTTAGTATCCGGTTTGAATGGCGTTTCGCCTTAGCGGCGATTGTGGCGCTTGTCCACGATGCTTTTATCGTGGTTGCCATTTTCTCCATTTTCCGGCTGGAGGTCGATTTGACCTTCATTGTTGCGGTGCTCACGATTATCGGTTACTCCATCAATGATACGATTGTTATCTTTGACCGGATCCGCGAGAATCTGCGCTTCGGCAAACAGAGAACCTATGAGGATCTGAAGGCGCTTGTTAACAAAAGTGTGGCCCAGACCCTTATGCGGTCCCTGTACACAGCTTTTACGGTATTTGTTGCCGCATTCTTCCTGCTGGTACTTGGTGGTGCGTCAATTAAAATGTTCTCACTCGCTATGGTTATCGGTCTGCTCTTTGGAGCTTACTCTTCCATCTTTATCGCAAGTCCGCTCTGGCTGCTGCTAAAGAAACGCCAGAAGACAGCCGTAAAGAGCAAACCGGCCAAAGCCTAAGCTTAGTTGTCCCGGGAAGCCGCGTCAATGACGACGCGGCTTTTCGGAATCTTTGGAGTGGAATGTCAGTCGGAACTCATCATCATGAGATGACTTGCTAGTGGTAAGGAGGGCCTCGTAATGAATGATAAACAATCACCGCAAAGTGAGACGGTTACCTGGACAGGAGTCGCCAGCGATATAGCGCTGGCGCTGGCCAAAGGAAGCGTTGGTTATCTTTCAGGCAGTAAGGCATTAGTGGGTGACGCATTATATTCCGGATCAGATGCGGCTGCCAAGCTGGCGGAAATTCTTCCGCTTCCGTGGCGCAGACAGGATCAGAAGCGCAGAGGGATACAGCGGACTTCGCAGAGCAATAAGGAACCGCTTATTCCCATCCTCTTTTCAGTACTGATTCTTATGGGCGGGCTGCAAATTGCTTTCTCGGCGATCCGCGATTTGACCAGAGGACATTTATCGGCACCGGGACAGGCAGCGCTTGTTACCGTCCTCGTGTCTATTGTTTTTAAAGAGGCGATTTTTCAGTATCAGTACCGTTATTTCAAAAAAAAGGGCGATGGCAGTCATGCCGCTTACGCGGATAGTCACCGTTTCAGTCTTTATACTTCAATCACTGTATTTATCGGAACCTCCCTGGCGATAGCCGGCGGAACGTTCAATTGGCATCCGCTACTGTATATGGACCCGATTGCCGCATTGTTAACCGGATGCTTTATGATTCGCAAAGGATATTCGCTAGTCACAGCCTCTGTATACGGTAAAAAGCTTCAGGAGCTCCCCTCCGAGGAGGCGGCCAGCTTCATAGAAACCGTACAGCGGGTGCATGGCGTTATCCGTGTAGAGTATTTGCAGGCCTTGGAGCAGGGGCGTTATGTGAACCTTCAAGTTAAAATCAGTGTAAATCCGCGTATTACCGTTATGGAAGCCCAGGATATCTCGGAATGTGCCAGAAAGCTGCTGCAGCACCGTTTTGTGCATGTAGGCGAGGTGCATATGGATGTTGTGCCTTATGATCCGGGTTATCCTTACAAAAGCAACCAGGAGCTCGTGGACAACGATATTCCCACGCTGCTGCAGTAGTCCGCAAGGTGAGAGAAAGGTGAAATCTATTGCTTCATTCAAAAACAAGATGGCAATCTCCGGCAGCCGATCCCGATGTTGTTCGGGAATTGGCCCGGAGCCTTTCTGTTTCTCCGCTCCTTTCGTCACTCTTGGTGACACGGGGCATGGACACGGCTGACAAGGCGCTTATGTTCATGGATGGCGGAGACGAAGAGGAACATGATCCCTTTCTGCTGAAAGGGATGGCAGAAGCGGTTCCCCGAATCAGAAAGGCGCTGCAAGATGAAGAACATATTCTTGTTTATGGCGACTATGATGCGGACGGAGTGTCCAGTACTGCGCTGATGATCTATCTGCTGCGGCACTTGGGGGCTTCTTTTGACATTTATATTCCGCACCGTTCGAATGAAGGCTACGGGCTGCACAATCATGCCCTGGATTGGGCGCAGCAGCAGGGAGTGTCGCTGGTTATTACCGTAGATACCGGAATCAGCGCTTATCATCAGATCGCCTATGCGAGTCAGCTCGGCATTGATGTGATCGTTACGGATCATCATGAGCCGCCTGAGCTGCTGCCGCAGGCTTATGCGCTGATTAATCCCAAACTGCCGGATTGTCCTTATCCGTTCAAAGGCTTGGCAGGAGTCGGTGTGGCCTATAAGCTGGCCCAGGCGCTGCTGGACGGTGAGGTCCCAGAGGCTTGGAGCGAAATTGCGGCAATCGGTACGGTTGCGGATTTGATGCCGCTGCTAGGCGAGAACCGCAGCATTGTGCGCAAAGGGCTGTCCAGCATGCAGCGCTCGTCTTTTCCGGGCATCCGGGCTTTGCTTGGAGTCAGCGGAATTACGATGAATACGGTAAGCGCTGTAAATATTGCTTTTGGCCTGGCCCCGCGTATCAATGCCAGCGGACGTCTGGACCATGCCGGACGTGCAGTGACGCTGCTGACTACAGAGCAGCCGGCTGAAGCGGAAGAGCTTGCCGGAGAATTGGACCTGCTGAACAAAGAGCGCCAACTGGTTGTCGAAAGAATCGTCGCTGAAGCCACAGTTAAGCTGGAACAGCAAATGGGGCGCGGCAAGCTGCCGGATATCATTGTTCTTGCAGAGCAGGGCTGGAATGTGGGTGTGGTAGGAATTGTAGCCTCCAAGCTGCTGGAACGCTATTACCGTCCGGTTATAATTCTGGATATTCACCCCGAGACAGGAATGTGCAAAGGCTCCGCCCGGTCTATACCCGGACTGGATATTTATGAGGCACTAACCTCCTGTGCAGACTTGATGGACCATTATGGGGGCCATCCGGCGGCTGCCGGGATGAGTCTGCATCGGGACCAGCTTGCGGCTTTTGCTGCGGCCCTTAATGAATATGCGGCTGCTGTGCTGACGCCGGAGCATTACATGCCGGTAACGGCTGCAGACGGTGAGGTGGCGATTGCCGACCTGTCACTGCAGGCTGCGCTTGAACTGGACAGGCTGGCTCCTTTCGGAATGGCCAACCCGCTGCCGAAGTTTATTGTTCGGGGTGCTGCCGTAAAAGAAACCCGCAAAATGGGCCAGGACGGCAAGCATTTGAAGCTTGTTCTCCAGCAGGGCAAAAATACAATTGAAGCTGTGGCCTTCGGTAAAGGGCCACTGGCTGATCTGCTGCCGGCTGGCACCTTGATTGACCTTCTGGCAGAGCTGTCGGTTAACGAATGGAACGGCTCGCGTAAGCCGCAACTGATGCTGCAGGATCTGGCAGTGCCGAATCCGCAGGTGTTTGACCTGCGCGGCGCTGCCGACGCGGTGAAGCAAGCCGCATCTCTTCAAGAGCTGCTGCAGCCCTACAGTGGCGGTAGCCCATTCAGGACAGCGGCGGTATTTCAGAACAGCCGCATGTCACCTCTAAGTGCGCTCCAAGGCATGTCCCTCTGGGTATATGATGAAGAGACTGGAATTTCCGCAGTCCGTCATGAACCGGAGAATGCAGAAAGCACCCAGGTTTCATTGCTCTGTCTGCTCGATATGCCGGAAACACCGGAGCAGCTTGATGCGTTGCTGGCTGTTTTCCCGAACGCAGATAATATCGCACTGCTGCATTCGATCCGCGATGGCCGTGACCGGCTGCAAACGCCGACGCGGGAGCATTTCAAGTCATTGTATAAATTGCTGGCAGCGCTTGCCGCAGCTCCAACACCAGAGAATGAACTGCTGCTGCGGCTCAGCCGTCAGTCTGCAATGAGCACGCGGATGCTGGGCAAAATGCTGGATGTGTTCGAGGAGCTTGATTTTATCGAACGCAGCCGTGGCAAAATCAGCTTTGTCACACAGCCTGCCGCCAAAAGTCTTACGGCTTCAGAGCATTTTGTCAGATTGGGACAAACGGCCGAAATCGAGCAATATTTCATGGAAGCCAGCCGCAGCGAGCTGCAGGACTGGATGCTATCCCGCCGCACGGGTGCCTCTCAAGCTGGATGATTTGGCGGCAGATGCTTCCGAAGCGAGTTTGTTCGAAGATAAATCAGTGAGGTAACGCTCACAAACTTAAGCGTATGCTTTCGAAGCGAGTTTTGTACGGAGAGTTTTCAGATGAAGATTATGCTAACAAAACTAAGCGTATGCTTCCGAAGCGAGTTTGTTCGAAGATAATTCAGTGAGGTAACGCTCACAAACTTTCAGGAGATGATGTTATGGATTTTAAAGACAGTATTCGTGTGATTCCGGATTTCCCACAGCCGGGAATCAGCTTCAAAGATATTACTACCCTGCTTAAAGATGGCGAAGCTTACCGCCGGGCGATTGATGAGCTGAAAGCAATGGTGGCGCACCTGAAAATTGATGTGATCGCCGGACCTGAAGCCCGCGGTTTTGTAGTAGGCGCACCGCTTGCTTATGCACTGGGTGTCGGCTTCGTGCCGATTCGCAAAAGCGGCAAGCTGCCGTATGACACCATCGAGGTGGGATATGATCTGGAATACGGCAAGGATACACTCGCTGTTCACACGGATGCGGTCAAACCTGGACAGAATGTACTTATTGCCGACGATTTGCTGGCAACGGGAGGCACAATCGCTACTTCGGTCAGCCTCATCGAACAGCTTGGCGGCAAAGTGGTCGGAGCAGCCTTCTTGATCGAATTGACCCAGCTTGCCGGACGTAACAAGCTTACAGGCATTGAGATTCATTCGCTCCTTTCTTACGAGGACTAAAGGGGAGTCGAAAGACTTTTCCCGGGAAATAAAAAAAGCGGACTGCTGTCGAATAAGGACAGCAGTCCGCTTTTATATATATAAGCTAATCAACCGGGATTTAGTGCGCAGATTTCTCGCTGTCTTGCTCGTTGGACAAGCCAAGCACCTCAATTAATTTGAAGAGCAAGGACAGAACCATACCAACAATCGTCGCCAGTGCCATACCTTTAAGCTGCACACCATAGATATTAAGCGAAATGCCGCTGATGCCGACCACAAGAACCAAGGTAGCCAGGATCATGTTGGTGGCCTTGGAGAAATCGACCTTCTGCTCAACGAAGATGCGCAGACCGGATGCGGCGATTACACCAAACAACAGCAGCGAGACACCGCCCATAACCGGCTGGGGAATATTGGAGATAATTGAGGAGAACGTCCCGGAGAACGAGAGCAGAATTGCAATGACTGCAGCGCCGCCGATCACATAGACCGAATATACTTTGGTGAGCGCCATAACGCCGATATTTTCACCATAGGTTGTATTCGGTGTAGAACCGAAAAATCCGGACAGAATCGTGGAAATCCCGTTGCCCATCAGCGAGCGGTCAAGTCCCGGATCTTTGGTCAGGTCTTTGCCGACAATGTTGCTGGTCACGAGCAAGTGTCCGATGTGCTCCACAATAACCACAAGCGATACCGGAATAATTGTGAATATAACATCCCAGTCGAAGGAAGGAGTTACAATAGTTGGATGGGAGAAGAAAGAGCTATTTGAGATTGCATCTGTGTTCACCACATGCATGATATAAGCCAGAACGTAGCCGGTCACGATCCCGATGAGGATATGAATGATTTTGGGAAAACCGCGGAAGAGGACTGCACCAATAACAGTTACGCCAAGTGTAACCATAGATAATGTAATAGCTTTTCCGTCCGGGGTCCAGTCGGTGGCTCCTTCAGGAGCAATCAGCCCGGCCATGCGCGCAGCAACCGGCACCAGCTCCAGCCCGATAGTAGCGACAATGGCGCCCATAACCGCCGGAGGGAATACGACATCAATCCAGCCGGTTCCGGCATAACGGACGATCAATGCGACCAGAATAAAAATAACGCCGGTCACGATAAAAGCTCCCAGTGCAAGCGAATATCCATGCTGATGATCACCCTGATACTTAGCCAGAACGCTGAGCACCGGCGAGATGAAGGCGAAGCTTGAACCGAGGTATGCCGGAATTTTGCCGCGGCAGATCAGTATATACAGCAGTGTGCCGATCCCGTTCATCAGCAGAATCATGCCAGGGTCTACCCCGAACAGGTTAGGAACAAGCACCGTGCTGCCGAACATGGCGAACAAATGCTGAAGACTCAGCAAAAAGCCAGGGCCCCAAGGGAGCCTTTCGTTAACTTGAATTTCGCGTTGCAATGGTGTTCACTTCTCTTTCATGTCTATTTTATGTGAGGTTCTAAAAAACCGCCTTTACTAGATTAAATAGAACGGAGTCTTTTTACAACAACATTTTTACAAGTGCCACGAAATTGTTCCATTCTTGGCACTTTACCTTACAGCAATGCCACGGTGTGGCAAGTGTTGACGTAATCCATCGCAAGCGTCATAATTATAGACAACTTTAAACGGATTGTAGTGTAGCTTGGAACATATGGAACCTGCAAATCCTGCAACCCTTGCGGGTTCATTTTATTATAGAAAGGAAACGGATACGACGAGAATGCGCATAGAGCAATTAACCGAAAAGGCCGGCGCCTATATAAAAGAAAAAGATCTTCTCCGCATCCGGGAAGCTTATGAATTTGCCGATCAGGCTCATCACGGGCAGGTTCGGAAATCGGGGGAGCCATACATTCTGCATCCGCTGGCGGTCGCAGATATTGTCATCAATATGCAAATGGATGTCATCTCCATTATTGCGGCGCTGCTGCATGATGTTGTGGAAGATACGACCGTGTCCCTGGAGCAGATCCGCGAGAAATTTGGCGATACCTGCGCCATGCTGGTGGATGGTCTGACCAAGCTGGAACGGATTCGCTTCCGCTCGAAGCAAGAGCAGCAGAACGAGAATTACCGCAAAATGTTTATCGCCATGGCTCAGGACATCCGGGTCATTGTCATCAAGCTCGCGGACCGTCTGCACAATATGCGTACACTCAAATATCAGTCCGAAGAGAGCCAGCGCCGTATTTCTTATGAAACGCTGGAGATTTTTTGTCCCATCGCCGACCGTTTGGGGATTTCCGCGATCAAATGGGAGATGGAGGATATTGCCCTCCGCTATTTGAACCCGCAGCAGTATTACCGCATTGCCAATCTGGTGCACAAGAAACGGGCGGAACGCGAGCAGTTCATCGAGAGCGTTATCGGACGCATCCGTGCCAAACTGGATGAAATGGGCATCGAGGGTGATCTCTCGGGACGGCCAAAGCATATTTACAGTGTATACAACAAAATGAGCACCAAAAACAAGCAGTTCAACGAGATTTATGATCTACTCGCTATCCGCATTATCGTAGACAATATTAAGGATTGTTATGCCACATTAGGCATTATTCATACTCTTTGGAAGCCGATGCCCGGCCGTTTCAAGGATTATATTGCTATGCCCAAAGCGAATATGTATCAGTCGCTGCACACCACAGTGGTAGGCCCGGGCGGGGAGCCGACGGAGGTTCAGATCCGTACATGGGAGATGCACCGTACTGCCGAGTTCGGGATTGCCGCCCACTGGGCTTACAAGGAAGGCAGCGGCAGCATCAACCCGGAGAACCGGATGCCGTTTTTCCGGGAAATTCTGGAGCTGCAGCATGAGGCCAAGGATGCCGAGGAATTCGTCGAGTCGCTCAAAATGGACTTTTTCTCGGATCTCGTGTTTGTCTTCACGCCTAAAGGAGAGGTTGTGGAGCTTCCGGCCGGATCGGTGCCGCTTGACTTTGCTTTCCGTATCCATACGGAGGTAGGGAACCGGACGATTGGCTCCAAGGTGAATGGACGGATTGTCCCGCTGGATCACAAGCTGAAGACCGGGGATATCGTGGAGATTCTGACCTCGAAGAACTCTTACGGTCCGAGCCGCGACTGGCTGAAGATTGCCCAATCCTCACATGCGCGCAGCAAGATCAAGCAGTGGTTCAAGAAGGAGAAACGCGAGGAAAATGTTGAGAAGGGCCGCGAAGCGGTAGAGCGCGAGCTGAAACGGCTGAATATGGAGGTTTCTGATTTTCTCACTGAGGATAAGCTCAGCGATGTAGCCAAAAAGTTCGCCTTCGGCGATGTGGAGGATATGCTCTCCGCAGTTGGCTTCGGGGGTATCACCGCTTCGCAGATTGCGAACAAGCTTACGGAGAAGCTACGCAAGGAACTGGAAGAGGCTGCAGGGCATCTTGAGCTTACGACCGAAATGAAGGAGATCAAGTCCAGCGGGGAGAAGCGCAATCAGCCGACCAACGGGGTTCGTGTAAAAGGCATTGATAATCTGCTTGTCCGCTTCGCACGATGTTGCAATCCGGTGCCCGGCGACGATATTATCGGCTATGTGACCCGCGGGCGCGGCGTTTCCGTCCATCGCGAGGACTGTCCGAATATTCCAACAGATGGCGATGGCGAGGAATCGGCGCGCGTGATCGAAGTGGAATGGGAAGGCAGCATGGAGGCCAACTATAGCGTGGATATTGAGATTACGGGCCATGACCGCAACGGCTTGCTCAATGAGGTGCTGCAGGCGGTGTCGGAGAGCAAGACGAATATCTCGGCAGTCACCGGACGCTCGGACAAGAACAAAATGGCGATGATTCATATGACCATTCTGATTCGCAATACTGATCATCTGCAGTCTGTAGTGGATCGGGTGAAGCGGGTCAAGGATGTATATACGGTTAACCGCATCATGCAATAGACATACATGCCGCTCTTTCGCGGCACTTCAGACGATGAGATTTCATAGATGACCCTCAATTTGGCTTCGCCAAATTCGAGGCTTCCATAACAATGTCCTCCGTTAGGACATCGTTATTTCAGGGTAGGGAGCTAAGACATAATGAGAGTAGTGGTGCAGCGCTGCAAGGAAGCCAGTGTAACCGTAGAAGGTGAAGTGACCGGAGCGATTGGAGAAGGCTTGATGCTGCTGGTTGGTGTTACCCATGAGGATACAGAGAAGGACGCCAAGTATTTGGCGGACAAGGTCGCCGGACTGCGCATTTTCGAGGATGAAGCCGGCAAAATGAATTTCAGCGTTACAGATACAGGCGGAGCGATATTATCGGTATCACAGTTCACACTGTATGGAGACTGCCGTAAGGGCCGGCGGCCGAATTTCATGGCTGCGGCTGCGCCTGCCGAGGCAGAGCGACTGTATGATTACTTCAACCAGGAGCTGAGAGCCGGAGGGCTTCAGGTGGAAACTGGCAGGTTTGGCGCTATGATGGATGTATCGCTGACCAACTGGGGTCCGGTGACGTTATTGCTGGACAGCCAGGGCTAAGCAAATACGTTTGTTATAAAAGGGTTTCGTATGGGGTTCCGGGAGGAATCGGCGTATGGGACCCTTTTTTTATTGCTGCACTTGCTGCAGCCGGGTTTTTGTGCGGATAGAGCCACCTTGTATTGGATAAACTAGGGGTGATTAATCATTCGCGTCATGTGGGGGCCTGACATGAGACATTCACAAAAAGCCTGGGCATGGATGAGCATTCCGGCGTACAGTGTTGGCTGTTGTCACGAAGCCTCGGCGGCGGCCAAAGGGGCCGAAGACAAGCGGGAGCTTCATGTATTGAAGGGAAAAAGCCGCAGTCTCCTGCCGCGAAGCTAAACCAAGTGCGGTGCGGCTGCTTTATTATTGACTAACAGGAGGGAACGGACATGACTCAGAGAATTCAGGCGTATTTCGAGAACGAAGATGAAGCGGAAGGCGCGAAGACGGCGCTGATACCTTTTGGTGTGACGGACATTGAAGTATCCGCATTGACTGATCCTTTGGATAAGGGCGATCATCGCGGGCGCAATATTTTGCTGCCGCTTGTCCCTTACAACACTTCAGCGATGGCCGGGCAGTCGTTTGGGGTTGCGGGAGCAGCAGGTCTGCTTCCAGGAGCGGTAATTGTGCCGGGAATCAACGTGGACGATGATTTCGGCAATAGCAGCGTAATGGATGCGGCTGACCGGGGGCCGGACGATCTGCATTATGTGATGGCACTTAAAGTGCCGGAAGAGAAGCAGAATGAGGTTGTTGAAATTTTGCGCGGCAAGCGTGCTATTGTGGAGATTTTTGAAGAATAGGAAGGAATGCATAAGCTTCTGCTGACCTGCACAGGTCGCCAGGAGCTTGATTTTTACCCTTGAGCTGAAAAATGTTGAATGAAATCTCTGGACAGAGAATAATGTTGTAGTGTAAAGTAATTTGTGGATCTAGGACTGGGGAATGTCCCAAAAAATAAAACGCTTTCTTTTCTGTAATACAACCGTAATATTACATTCATGATTCCTTAATATAGCCTGAATATAATAGAAGCATGACCCCCTTTTTTATAATATATGATGATGGACCTGCAGCAATCGGCTGCAGGTCATTTTTTTTGAACGATAATTATTTACAAGTTTCGCGCCACCAATTTCATTTCAATTCTTGACTTTAGCGCAGTGGTTCAGTAGAATCTAACAGTATACGGTATGTTATATTGTTTTGATGACGGGACCAAGTACTCCGTAACCCACAACCCCAGAGAGGAATCCCCGCTGAACCGGTTTTCGTCCATTGGAAGGACGCGTACCGTTTCCGCCCTGGCTGTAAGGATTCTGTTGATGAACGGACGAATGACTTCCCCGAGAACGCACGGCGAAAGCAGGCAATTCAGAATTGCCGCAGGTTAGTAGCCGATGCGCGTAGGCGGGCGTTAACCGCTTTGAGCGGATTTAAGGCAGTTTGCTTGAATCCGGAATGTGGGTGGCACCACGGGTGAATTATTGGTTATGATAATCCCTCGTCCCTGTTTGTAATGAACAGGAACGAGGGATTTTTTGTTATTTTCAGGAGGGATAGGCTGTGGCTAAAGAAAGATTCGAGAAACCTATGGGCACACAGGATGTGCTTCCAGGTGCAGTGGAGAAATGGCAATACGTTGAGAGCAAGGCGAGAGAGCTGTGCCGCCGCTTCAATTACCGGGAGATTCGCACACCATTGTTCGAGCATACCGGGCTGTTTGAACGCGGTGTAGGAGAAACAACGGACATTGTGGAAGGCGAGATGTATACCTTCAAGGATAAGGGAGACCGCGATCTGGCGCTGCGTCCGGAAGGAACAGCCGGCGTTGTGCGTGCCTACGTTCAGAACAAGCTGTATGGCGAACCGGATGTCAGCAAGCTGTATTATATCGGACCGATGTTCCGCTATGAACGCCCGCAGGCAGGAAGATACCGTCAGTTCCATCAGTTCGGGATTGAAGCTTTTGGAGCGGTGGACCCGGCAATTGATGCCGAAGTGGTCTCGATGGGGTATCAGTTCTACAAGGATTTGGGTCTGAAGGATGTCAAGGTGGAGCTGAATTCTGTCGGCAATGCGCCAAGCCGTGCGGCTTACCGCGAGAAGCTGCTGAACTTCCTGCGGCCGATGAGAGATACCCTCTGCAGCGACTGCCAGCGCCGGATGGAACGCAATCCGCTGCGGGTGCTCGACTGCAAGGTGGATCAGGATAAATTTGGCGGTGCGCCGTCCATTCTCGACAGTCTGGATGAGGAATGCACCGCACATTTTGAAAAGGTCAAAGCGCATCTGGACGTGATGGGTGTGGAATACAGCATTAACCCCCGTCTGGTACGCGGTCTTGATTATTACACGCATACAGCGTTTGAATATAAGGCGGCAGGCATTGGCTCTATTGATACAGTTGGCGGCGGCGGCCGGTACAACGGTCTGGTGGAAGAAATCGGCGGGCCGGATCAGCCGGGCATTGGGTTCGGGATCGGACTGGAGCGGCTTCTGCTGATTCTGGAGAATCAGGGTGTGGAGCTGCCGACGGAGAAGCCGCTTGATGTGTATTTTGTCGCTCTTGGTGAAGCGGCGGATTTGGAGATTACGAAGCAACTGTTCATTCTGCGCAGCCTGGGATACTCTGTGGAACGTGATTACCTTGGACGCAAAATGAAGGCGCAGATGAAATCGGCAGACCGGCTGAATGCGCGGTATACCGCAATTCTTGGTGAAGACGAACTGAATAGCGGCGTCATTGCCCTGAAATCTATGGCCACAGGCGAACAACGGACGGTCAAGCTCGAAGAGCTGGCATCCGCGCTGGATTAAGATTCGTTACTGATGTGATAAGCAGGGTTAGCGATAACACAAGTATTTTAACCATGAAGGGGTAGATAAATAATGACTAGAAGCCATCACTGTGGACAACTGACGACTGGGCATATCGGCGAGACTGTAACTCTTAACGGCTGGGTGCAGACCCGCCGCGACCTTGGGGGCGTACTGTTTATTGACCTGCGTGACCGCAGCGGAATAGTGCAAATCGTGTTCAACCCGGACTATTCCGGCGAAGCGCTGCAGATTGCCGACAAGGTGCGCAGTGAATATGTGCTTGCCGTTACGGGTAAAGTTGTAAAAAGAGATGATGAAACGATCAACCCCAATCTGCCGACTGGTGAAATCGAAGTGCAGATTACAAATATCGAAGTGCTGAATGCCGCTAAAACGCCGCCGTTCTTCATCGAAGATGGCGTGGAAGTGGATGAGTCCCTGCGCATGAAATACCGTTACCTGGATCTGCGCCGTCCGGAAATGTACAAGACGATGCTGCTCCGTTCCAAAGCGGCGAAGATTTTCCGCGACTTCCTGGACAGCGAAGGCTTCATTGATATTGAAACTCCGATTCTGACCAAAAGCTCGCCGGAAGGCGCACGCGATTATCTGGTGCCAAGCCGGGTGCATGAAGGTGAATTTTTCGGGCTTCCGCAGTCGCCGCAAATTTACAAGCAGCTCCTGATGGTGGGCGGTATCGAGCGCTACTACCAGATGGCCCGCTGCTTCCGCGATGAGGATCTGCGCGCTGACCGCCAGCCGGAATTCACCCAGTTCGATATCGAGACCTCGTTCATGCCTCAGGATGAGCTGCTGTCGATGATGGAGACTCTTATGCAGCGGCTGCTGAAGGAAACGATTGGCGTCGAGGTTGCTGTTCCGTTCCAGCGCCTGACCTACGCCGAAGCCATGGGCAAATACGGCTCGGATAAGCCGGACCTGCGCTTTGGCCTGGAGCTGGTGGAAATGAATGATATCGTAGCCTCAAGCGGTGTGAAGGTCTTCGCCTCTGTCATCGAAAAAGGCGGAGAGGTCAAATGCCTCAACGCCAAAGGCTGCGGCACCTGGACCCGTAAGGAGATTGACGATCTGGGACCTTATGCTGCGCGTTACGGCGCGAAGGGTCTGGCCTGGATTCAAGTGAAGGACGGCGAATTCAAGGGGCCAATCGTTAAATTCTTCACTGAAGAAGAGATTGCAGCCGTGAAGGAGCGCACAGGCGCCGAAGAAGGCGACCTCTTGCTCTTCTCCGCTGATAATAAGAAGGTAGTCGCTGATGTTCTTGGGGCGCTGCGCCTGAAGATTGGCCGCCAGCTTGGACTGATCGACGACAGTGTATTCAAATTCGCCTGGGTAACCGAATTCCCGCTGCTCAGCTATGATGAAGACCAGAAGCGTTTTGTGGCGGAACATCATCCGTTCACCCGCCCAATGGACGAAGACCTGCACCTGTTCGAGACCAATCCTGGAGCCATTCGTGCGCAAGCCTACGATATCGTGCTTAACGGCTATGAGGTAGGCGGCGGTTCCCAGCGTATCTACAAACGCGACGTACAGGAGAAAATGTTCGATGCGCTTGGCTTCACAACTGAGGTAGCTTACGAGAAATTCGGCTATCTGCTGGATGCCTTCGAATACGGCACTCCTCCGCATGGCGGGATTGCCTTCGGCTTCGACCGCCTGGTGATGCTGCTTGCCGGCCGCACGAACCTGCGGGAAACCATTGCTTTCCCGAAAACAGCGAGTGCAACCGACCTGTTGATGGACGCTCCGGCACCGGTTGATGCCGCGCAGTTGGAGCAGCTTCACATCAAGTTGGCTCCAAAACCGGAAAAAGTAAAGCAATAAATTATATTTGGCTTACGGAGCGGGTTGCCTGCTCCGTAAGCTTTTAGATGCTTACAAGACTAAAGGCGTATGCTTCCGAAGTGAGGTTTGTACGAAGCTAAATTCAGGAAGCATACGCTACAAAACTTTTAGGAGGCTGTACATCATGCTGCATCAGTTCTCGCGAACAGAGCTGGCGATTGGACCGGAAGGTCTGGAGATTATGAAGAACAGCACAGTAGCCGTGCTCGGGATCGGCGGTGTGGGCGCGATGGCGGTTGAGGCCCTTGCCCGCACCGGGATTGGCCGCATTATCCTCATCGACAAGGATTCGGTAGACATCACCAACATCAACCGCCAGCTTCATGCGCTCACAACCACCATAGGCCAGAACAAAACGGATCTGATGGTCGAACGCATCAAGCTGATCAATCCGGAATGCGAAGCAATTGCGCTGAATATGTTCTATACGGAAGAAACGTATGAGGAGCTTTTCAAGTACAAGCTGGATTTCGTAATTGATGCTTCGGATACGATTATCTACAAAATTCATCTGATGAAGGAATGTCTGTCCCGGGGAATCCCGATGATTTCAAGCATGGGCGCAGCTAACAAAATGGACCCGACCCGCTTCCAGGTGGCCGACATTTCCAAGACCAGCATGGACCCGATTGCCCGGGTGATCCGCCAGAAGCTGCGCAAGGAAGGCATCAAGAAGGGGATAAAGGTTGTCTTCTCAACCGAACAGCCGGTGAAGCCGCGTGAGGATGTTACGGAACAGATCGTCCCTGCCAATGCGCCGGACCGGCGCAAAGCGAAGCAGCCGCCAGCCAGCAACTCGTTCGTGCCGCCGGTAGTCGGCCTCATCATGGTCAGCGTCACCGTGCGTGATCTGTTGGAGGCTGGCGGAATCAGGGTATGAATGACGCGCTGATCAAGAAGCTTCGCTTACCGCAGGGCGGGAGTGTACTCGTGCTGCAGCCGCCAGAAGGGTATTTGCAGGAGTTGGGCCTTGAAGCCAGGGCTGCAGAGTATAATTCCGGCCTCAAGGGGACGTATGATTACGTGCAATTGTTCGCAGCAACTGTGAAAGAACTGGAGCAATATGGACCTGTTGCCCTTAGCGCCATCCGTCCGGACGGCCTGTTGTGGTTATGTTATCCGAAGGGAAGCTGCGGGCTCAAGACCGATCTCAGCCGGGACAAGGGCTGGGATAGCGTAAAAGCTGCGGGCTTTGAAGGAGTATCGCTGGTATCGGTTGACGAGACCTGGTCGGCGATGCGGTTCCGTCCGCTTGGAGCTACGACACGCCGCAGCGGCTCGGGAGCCCCCTCGGCTGCTAAGAAGCCTGCGGCAGCGGTGCTTCCTGTTCTAGAGGATCTGCTGGAGGCGCTGAAGAAGAATGAGGCGGCGGAGAGCTTTTTTGCCGCACTCGCCCCTTCACACCGTAAAGCTTATATCACCTGGATTATGGAAGCCAAGCGGGAAGAAACGCGTGCCTCGCGTATTGTTCAGACTGTAGAGAAGCTCCTGCTGGGCCGGAAGAATCCTTCAGATAAATAGCATCGGCTAAGAACACAGGACACAAGGGCGTACAGCTTTATCCGGCTGCTACGCCCTTTTATTGCGGCTGCGGAAAGACAAAGGTCTTATCGAAAAGATACCGCCGGAGGAACTCAAAATCAGTGGAGGTTGCAAAATGAAATCGAAGATTTGGCGAAATAGCGTAGGCCTGGAGCCGGGTGATAACTGGAAACAGGAATGGGCCGCAGGCATCCTGTCCTATTTTGCTTCAGTATATATTGTAATGGTTAACGCAGCGATTCTGCATGATGCGGGGATGCCGCTGCGGGCAGGGATGGTGGCTACGCTGCTGACGGCAGTCACCGGCTGCCTGCTCATGGCTTTTGGCGGCAAAACGCCGATTATCGTCGTGCCGGGCATGGGCATTAACGCTTTTTTCACCTATACGCTTGTGCATTCCATGAAGCTGGATTGGCGCGAAGCGCTTGCGGTGGTAATAGTGACGGGAGTGCTGTTCGCCATTGTCGCGTTTACTTCCCTGTACCGGATCTTAAGCGAGGCGATTCCCCATAATATGCAGCATGCGATTACTGTCGGAATCGGGCTGTTTTTGACGTTTATCGGTCTGCAAAAAAGCGGGATTGTAATCGCCCATCGGACGACCTTTGTCGCGATTGGGCATTTCAGTGATCCGGCGGTTATTACCTCCTGTGTGACCCTGATTCTGGCGCTTGTGCTATTCATCCGTGGGACACGCGGCGGGCTGCTGATCAGCATGCTGGTAGGTACAGGACTCGCCTATTTGCTGGGAGCAGCCAAGGTGCCGGAAAATACGGATTCTGGACACGTGTTCACAGGCTATGGCGATGTGTTCGCCGGGATGGACTGGAGCAGAATCGTCAGCCTGGTCTTCTGGATTGCTGTATTTCTGCTGCTGCTGATTGTCGTGTTTGAAAATATCGGCCTGATCTCATCCCAGACGCTGATGTCAGGCCGTCCCGAACGCTTCAAAAGCAGCCTGCGGGCGCTCTCCATTGCCAATATCGCCGCCGGTCTGTTCGGCAGCAGCCCTGTGGTTGCGGCTGCCGAGTCTACGGCTGGGATTGCCGCAGGGGGGCGCTCCGGCCTGACCTCGCTGGTCACCGGCCTCCTGTTCGGGGCCACGTTCCTGTTCATTCCTCTGCTGGCCTATGTGCCGGACAGCGCGATTGCGCCGATTCTGATTGTGATCGGCGGCCTGATGGTGCAGAATGTGCGCGAGATGGATCTGAGCGACATGACCGAGCTGTTCCCCGCCTTTCTGATCATGGTAATGATTCCGTTCACCTACAGTATTGTGGACGGTATGGCGTTTGGCTTCATCACCTATCCGATTGTTAAGCTGGCTATGGGCAAAGGCAAGGATGTTCCGCCCGCGCTGTACGGAATTGCCGGTCTGTTCGTAGCTAACTTTGCGCTGCATGCTTTTATGGGATGATAATTTATGTCGAAATATGTAGCTTGAAAGATATGGCATTTCGTGCTCTGCTGTGATATAATAAATATCCTTTTTGTGTGAGTGAAGCCAGTCTTACACGAGGCAAATCAGTGGCATACACCTGCTGGATGCTATCCGTTGAACTAAAGAAAACATAAAAAGGGCAGAAGTGACGGAGGAGAAGTTTGGAACTGTAGGAGCGTCAGCGACCGCCTTTGTCTCCGGATGTTATCCGCTATAAGCGGTACAATCCAAAACATCTGGAGACAACAGCGGCCGGAAGTCCAAACATTCTCTGCAGTTACGACCAGACCCTAATATGAAAATCTATAGTTCAACTGATATAGACCAGGCGTATGCATACAAAACTTTTAGGAGGTAACTGAAATTGGAGGACAACTTTCAAAGTGCCTATCAAGAGGAAGAAGACAGGCTAAACAGCACGCTTACAGAGATTGACACGGTGCTTGAGAGACTGCGCAGCATTCCGGTGTACACAGGGCACGATTATACGGAGCAGGCGCTGGAGGCCTCAAGGGAGCAGCGGCGCAAAGACCTTGCCAAGCTGCGGCAGGAGCCATATTTTGGACGGCTTGATTTTCAGGGTACAGATGAGGATGACCGCAAAGCGCTCTACATCGGTAAAATCGGTGTGGACCGGGAACAGGTAAGCGACCGTCCGCTGGTGATTGACTGGCGCGCTCCGGTAGCGAGCCTGTTCTATTCGTTTACCGGCGGTACGGAGCCAGCCTCCTATGAAGCCCCAGAGGGGCTGATCGAAGGGCTGGTGTACCTGAAGCGCAACGTGGTGATCCGCAAGCAGATTCTGGAGAGGGTAGCAGATACGTATAACCGGGACAGCGACGGACCGGCCGTATCGGATGAATTCCTCGTCTACCGGCTGGGCGAGAACAAGGATAACCGGCTCCGCGACATCGTCTCGACGATTCAGGAGGAGCAGGACAAGATTATCCGGGCGGCGAAGAACACTGCGCTGATTATCCAGGGCGTGGCGGGCAGCGGGAAAACCACGGTCGCGCTACACCGGCTGGCGTTCCTGCTGTACCAATACAAGGATCAGGTATCTGCGGAGAAAATGATTATTTTCGCGCCGAACCGGATGTTCCTGGATTATATTTCGGATGTGCTGCCCGAGCTTGGGGTCGGCAACATTGCCCAGAGCACCTTCCCTGACTGGGCGGCGGGTGTGCTGGGACTTGAGCTGCCAGAGCAGAATGCTGCTGAAACAATGAACCACTGGTTCGAAAGAGAAGGCGGTATGCCGGAGATTACAGAAGAGACACCTGGCCGGTTTAAGGGATCGACTGCCCTTATGGAGATCATCGAGTCCGCTATCCGGTTGCTGGAGAACGGGGCGGTGCCCGAAGGCGATTTCAGCCCCTGGGAGGGGGCGGTACTGCGCCGGTCCATGATTCTGCGCTGGCATAACGAGGAATACGCCCCGTATCCTCCAGCGAAGCGCAAGGAACGGGTCATGGCGCGGATTCACCGCTGGATTGAGATGGAGCTGAAGAAGAGTCCCTCGGCGGCGGCGCTGAAGGACCGTAAGAAGAAAAGCGCGGCACGCGAGAAAGCCTACAGCGCCAAGTGGCCGAAATACGAGCCGCTGAACATTTACAAGCAGCTTTTCCGCGCGGTGAAGGTTCCTGAGGATTGGCCGGCTGAGGCGCCGGAGCTTATTCCGCAGGGAGTGCTGAAGATGACCGTCAAGGACCTCAAAAAAGGCATTCTGCATGAAGAGGATCTGCCGCCGCTGCTGTATATTCATTATTTGCTGAACGGCAATGAGGGCGGCAGCCGCTTTGACCATATCGTAATTGATGAAGCGCAGGACTTCTCGCCATTTCAGATTGCGGTGCTGGATTTGTATGTCAAAGGACACTCCTTTACCATTCTGGGCGATCTGTCGCAGGGTATCCATGCTTATAAAGGCGTCCATGCCTGGGAAGAGATGCAGAGACTGTTCGCTCCTGAAAATACGGCTTACCACGCGTTGACCCGCAGCTACCGTTCGACCATGGAGATTATCGAATTTGCCAACGGTATTCTTGCGGCCGGTGTCGGCAGCAGCCTGCTCGCTGTACCGGTCTTCCGCAGCGGAAATCCCGTGCGGCTGATTTCTTATGGCGAAGGGCTGCCCAAAGCTGCGGCAGCAGGCGGGGAGGTCCGCGTCCATGCTGTAAGGACGGCCCTGAAGGCACTCTCCGGCCGGGAATACCGCACGATAGCCGTCTTGACCCGCAGCATGCGGGAAGCCTCCGAGCTGTACGGCGAGCTTGCCGGCCAGTTTGAGGATATTCACCTGATCGACGGCAGCATGACCGAATACAGGGGCGGTCTGTCCGTCCTGCCGGTATATCTGTCCAAGGGGCTGGAGTTCGACGCAGTCATTTTGGCTGATGCCGATTCAGACCATTACGGAGCCGCGGCCTGGGACGCGAAGCTGATGTATGTAGGCTGTACCCGCGCACTGCATGAGCTGTGGCTGCTGTACGGAAGCGCCCTCCCGTCCTATGTGCAGGACGGAGATGGAACCGCCTCCGGCTGGCCGGATCAAGCCCCATCCGAATAAAAATAGTATCCTCCCTGCTGGTCAAGAATAATTATAACTATTCTTGAACTTGTAACCTGCCCGCAGCTATGGCTTAATAATAAGTGTCCGGCCGGGCAAGATTACTTCTGGAAGGAGGCTGATTGAAATGATTTCAGTATACGAGGTGGTTTCCGCTTAGTGCGGAAACCTATTTACGGGGAGGCCGAAAGGCCTCCTTATCATTTATAATTGATGCGGGAGAGGGCCGTTACCAGGACGGTACACCCGCCGGAATGACATTGAATGTAGACGCTAACCACAGGGTTTTATATAATGAACTTACGGTTTTACCAAATTTGAGGAGAAGAAAGGAGGCAGGTGGCATGAAGGTATTTAACAATGCAGTGGACGGACTAAACGGAACACACCTGTTGAAGGAGGAAACACAGCGTGAGCTATGTCAATGGAAAGGATGTGCTCCCCCCGGGCCTGCTCGAAGAGCTTCAGGGATACATCCAGGGTGAATTGCTTTATATCCCCAAGAAAACGGAGCAAAGGGTAAAATGGGGCGAGAACAGCGGCTCCCGGCAAGAAATTGCCAACCGCAATGAGGAGATTTTCTGCAGTCACCGCAGCGGCTGCTCGGTGAACGAGCTGCAGGAGAGATACCACTTATCTGAGGAAAGCATCCGCAAAATCATTTCAAAAATGCGGCTGGCGCTGACCCGCTAGCCTTAACTTTGAACAAAGAGCATGGCACCCGCCACGAGGGCGAGGTCATGCTCTTTTTATTCAAATTGCAGAGGACAACGGCGGCGCGTTTCTTCTTGATTGCTGATGCAGTGTGGTATGATAGAGAACAGGAATGTTTCTCTTATCCCCAAGATTACAGCAAGGAAGTGGAATAATGGATTTATTTTCACTCAGTGAGGAACCCGCAAGCGGACGGCTGCTGGCAGACCGGATGCGGCCGGAGAATCTCGATGAATATATTGGACAAGAGCATATTGTGGGTCCGGGCAAGCTGCTGCGCCGCGCGATTGAAGCCGATCAGGTCTCATCCATCCTGCTCTATGGCCCTCCCGGCTGCGGCAAAACCACCCTGGCCCATATCATCTCCCATCATACCCAAGGTGAATTTGTCCGGCTAAATGCGGTGGAGGCTTCGGTTAAGGATGTGCGCGAGGTGATTGAGCGCGCCCAGAACAATAAATCACTGTATGGCACGAAGACGATACTGTTTCTGGACGAGGTGCACCGCTTCAACAGCTCCCGCCAGGATGCGCTGCTGCCGGCCGTGGAGAAGGGGACGATTATTTTTATCGGAGCCACGACCGAGAATCCGTTCCATTATGTGAACGGGGCGCTTATGAGCCGCTCCACGCTGTTCCAGCTAGAATCCTTAAGCAGTGCACACAGTATGATAGCGATGAGGAGAGCACTGGCTGATGAGAAGCGGGGGCTCGGATTTATGGAGCTGCAAGTGGATGAAGAAGCACTGGAGCATATCGCAGGCATGGCGAATGGCGACATCCGGCGGGCGCTGAACGCCCTGGAGCTGGCAGCGATGACGACAGCGCCGGAGGCGGATGGCAGTGTGCACATTACGCTTGCAGTGGCGGAGGAGTCGATCCGCCGTCCGATTGTCAAAGCCGATGAATCGACGCAATATGACGTCTTGTCGGCTTTTCACAAAAGCATCCGCGGCTCCAGCGACGCCGCCCTGTTCTGGTTCCTCTATGCCGTGGAGAAGCTTGGTATGGACCCGATGACGTTCATCCGCCGCCTGATTGCGGCCAGCAGCGAGGATATCGGCCTGGCCAATCCGCAGGCGATGGTACAGGCGGTCAGCGCCCTGGAAGCCTACCGCAACAACGGCTGGCCGGAGGCCAGGCTGAACATCACCCAGGCCATCCTGTTCGCGGTCGAGAGTCCGAAGTCGAATGGCGTCGTTATGGCGATTGCAAACGTGATGGACTGCATCGAGGAGCTGAAATCGGCCGAGGTGCCGCTGCATCTGCGGGATACGCACTATAAAGGCGCGGCAGCGCTCGGACACGAGGGTTATCAGTATCCGCATAATTTTCCCGGCCATTATGTGAAGCAGGATTATTTGCCTAAGGTGATAGCCCGTAAGGTCTTCTATGAAGCTACTGAACAGGGCAATGAAGCAAAAATCCGCCACAATCAGGGCTTGCGGCGCGGGCAGTAACCCTACCAGATAAGGATTAGACGATGAAGAACCGCTCATTCGCTGCATGAGGCGCTGTTGCCTCTGGCGGAGGAGGGGTTCTTTTTTTAACAGCAATTTAGCGAAAAAGAAAATTTTATTTACAAATAAGCCCAGATTTCATCTTTTTTTCTATGTAAATATATAGCAATAAACGCCCGTTTATGGTATATCTGTATATAGGATGAATAATCCTAACATCGATATGGGAGGTGAAAGTTAAGTCTAGCAGAGTAAAATGTCTAATCTAGGCACTGGGGAGGTATTGGCGCGTGAGCAAGTCCATTCAATCCAAACGAAATGTGAGGAAGAGAAAGGAGCAGGGTTAAGATGAACAAGAGGAAAGGCAAGCAAGGACTTATTCTATCCTTGAGTTTAATGTTAACTTGCACAATGGTTTCGGGCGTTACATTTCACCCGTCTGTGAGCAAGGCTGCGGAAAGTAGCTACAATTATGCAGAGGCACTGCAGAAATCTATCTACTTCTATGAGGCCCAGCGGTCCGGCGCTCTGCCGGATAACAACCGTGTGAAATGGAGAGGCGACTCGGGTCTGCAGGATGGTGCGGATGTCGGCCATGATCTGACCGGAGGCTGGTATGATGCGGGAGATCATGTCAAATTCGGCTTCCCTATGGCATACACTGCCACGATGCTGGCATGGTCGGTCTATGAGTATAAGGATGGCTATGTCCAGTCCGGGCAGCTGGATGAGATTCTGGACAACATCCGCTGGGCAACAGACTATTTTGTGAAAGCGCATACCGCACCGAACGAGCTGTGGGGACAGGTCGGGAACGGTACTGCGGATCACAATTGGTGGGGCGCTGCGGAGGTCATGCCGATGGCACGGCCTGCGTACAAGATTGACGCTGCCCATCCCGGCTCCGATCTGGCTGCAGAGACCGCAGCGGCGCTTGCTTCGGCATCCATTATCTTCAGGGATTCGGACCCCGCTTATGCGGACAAGCTGCTGCTCCATGCGAAGCAGTTGTACAATTTTGCCGATAAGTACCGGGGGGCTTACTCAGACACCATTACCGATGCCCAGCAATATTACAAATCGTGGAGCGGCTATGCGGATGAATTAAGCTGGGGCGGAATTTGGCTGTATCTGGCGACCGAGGACCAGACTTATTTGGACAAGGCCATAGCAGCAAGCGATTCATGGTCTACCAATCAAGCTGGCAATTGGGGCTATCAGTGGACCCAGTCCTGGGATGACAAGCATTATGGCGCTCAGCTGCTGCTGTCGCGCATCACCGGTGACAGCAAGTTCATCCAATCCACTGAACGGAATATGCAATATTGGACGACTGGCGTGAACGGCACATCCGACCGTGTCACCTATACTCCTGGCGGACTTGCGCATCTGGATGAGTGGGGAGCGCTGCGGTATGCGGCCAACCAGGCTTTTCTGGCGTTTGTCTATTCGGATTGGGTAAGCGATCCTGCGAAGAAGGCTACAGCCCGCACGTTCGCCGAGCGGCAAATCAAGTATATGCTGGGCGATAATCCGCGAAATAGCAGCTATGTTATCGGGTTTGGCAGCAATTCGCCGCAGCATCCGCATCACCGGACCTCTCACGGTTCGTGGAGCGACAGTCAGACCACGCCTGCAAACCACCGGCATATTCTTTACGGAGCGCTGGTTGGAGGTCCTTCCAAGACCGACAGCTATACTGACACCATCAGTGATTATGTTTCGAATGAAGTTGCAACCGATTACAATTCAGCATTTACAGGCGCTTTGGCTAAAATGATGATCCTGCACGGACAGGGACAAAAGCCGCTGGCCAACTTCCCTGATGCAGAAACACCTGAGGATGAAATGTTTGTTGAGAGCTCTGTCAATGCCAGCGGCAGCAACTTTGTAGAAATTCGTGCGGTGCTGAATAACCGATCGGGCTGGCCGGCACGCTCCAGCAGCCAGATGTCTTTTAATTACTATGTAGATCTAAGTGAAGCTGTAGCTGCGGGCTATGGGCCTGAGGATATCACGGTCAAAGCGGGAGGCTACAACCAGGGCGGTACCGTCTCGCAATTGCAGCCTTACGATGCAGCGAATCATATTTATTATACGAAAATCGACTTCACCGGCACACCGATCTATCCCGGCGGGCAGTCTGCCTTCCGCAAGGAGATTCAGTTCCGGATATCGGCTCCGCTGAATACGGCCTTCTGGGACAACTCGAACGACTTTTCCTTCAAGGGCGTAGCTCTTACGGCATCCTCACCTGTGAAGAACCCCTATATTCCGGTGTTCGATGCTGGCGTTAAAGTGTATGGAGAGCTGCCATCGGGCGGTAATCCCGGTGAACCGCAGGTTCCGGCACATCCATCCGGGGTGCAGGCTGTAGCCGGCAATGCCAGTGTGGCCTTGAGCTGGAACGCTGTCAGCGGCGCGGCGCAGTATACCGTCAAACGCTCCCTGGTGAACGGCGGGCCTTATAGTGCAATCGGGACCGTAACAGGGACGGCCTATAGCGACACCGGGCTGGTTAACGGAGTGGACTATTATTACGTAGTGACCGCTTCGAATAGTGTAGGCGAGAGTACAGCGTCCGCACAGGTCAGCGCCCGACCGAAGGAGTCCACTCCGCCGGCAACAGGCACTTTACGTGTGCAGTACCGCACCAATGATACAAGTCCCGGTGACTCACAAATCCGCAGCCAGTTCCGAATCGTGAACACAGGAACAGCGGCTGTCGATCTCAGCGGGCTTAAGCTCCGGTATTATTACACCGTAGACGGGGACAAGCCGCAGGAATTTCATTGCGACTACGCTGCGATCGGCAGCGGTAATCTGAGCGGCAGCTTTGGCAAGCTGAATCCGGGGACCGCGCTTGCGGATGCCTATGTCGAGATTTCTTTTGCCTCAGGTGCCGGCAGCCTTGCTCCAGGAGCAGATACCGGTGAAATTCAGATACGCTTCAACAAGACGGATTGGGCAGCTTATAACGAGAATAACGATTATTCCTACAGCGGCACTCAGACAGCCTTCGCTGATTGGAATAAAGTCACACTGTACCGCGAAGGAAAGTTGATTTGGGGCTTGGAACCATAATCATTCCAGAGAGGAAGCGTGAGAAGATGAAACTGAAATCCATTAAAAAGCCTGTATCCGCAGTGTTATCCGCCATTCTAGTAGTCTCTCTTTCAACCAGTTTATTTAATTTCAAACCCGCAACAGCCAAGGCTGCTTCGGTGGAGGAAACGCGTTTTCTGCAAATGTATGCCCAGCTAAAAAACCCGGCGAACGGTTATTTCTCGGCTGAAGGCATTCCTTATCATTCGGTGGAGACCTTGCTTAGCGAAGCGCCCAATTACGGGCATATGACTACCTCGGAGGCATACAGCTACTGGATGTGGCTTGAAGTGCTATATGGCTATCATACCGGGGACTGGACCAAGCTGGAGTCTGCCTGGGACAACATGGAGAAGTACATCATCCCGATCAATGAAGGCGATGGTGTGCAGGAGCAGCCGACCATGAGTAAATACAACCCGAACAGTCCGGCAACCTATGCCGCAGAATTCGCGCAGCCGGATCAGTATCCAAGTCCGCTGAACGGCAAATATACTCCGGGTAAAGACCCGATTGATGCCGAGTTGAAGTCCACCTATGGTGACAACCAGACCTATTTGATGCATTGGCTGGTCGATGTGGACAACTGGTACGGCTTTGGCAACCTGCTGAATCCTAATCATACTGCCTCATATGTGAACACGTTCCAGCGGGGCGAGCAGGAGTCAGTCTGGGAGGCGGTGGGGCATCCTTCGCAGGACAACAAAACGTTCGGCAAAAGTAATGAAGGCTTCATGAGCCTCTTCACCAAAGAAAATAATACGCCTGCCGCACAGTGGCGGTACACCAATGCTACAGACGCTGATGCGCGTGCTGTACAGGCTATGTATTGGGCCAAGGAGCTGGGCTATACCAATACCGTATACTTGAACAAAGCTAAGAAAATGGGCGATTATCTGCGGTACGGCATGTACGATAAGTATTTCCAAAAGGTTGGAAGCGCGTCCAACGGCACGCCGGTAGCAGGAACCGGTAAGGATTCTAACCAATATCTGCTGGCCTGGTATACTGCATGGGGCGGTGGACTTGGCTCAAGTGGAGACTGGGCTTGGAGAATTGGCGCGAGCCACACTCATCAAGGCTACCAGAACGTGGTCGCTGCTTATGCTCTCTCCAATCCGGATGGCGGTCTGATTCCGGCTTCGGCAACTGCGGGGCAGGATTGGGACAAATCATTAACACGCATGCTTGAATTCTACAACTGGCTGCAATCGTCAGAAGGAGCCATTGCGGGCGGAGCCACCAACAGCTACAACGGCTCATACAGCGCTTATCCAGCCGGTACAAGCACCTTCTATGGCATGGCCTATGATGAAGCTCCGGTCTATCATGATCCTCCGTCCAACAACTGGTTCGGCATGCAGACATGGAGTATGGAGCGGGTAGCTGAGTTGTATTACATTCTGGCTTCCAGCGGAGATACCACCTCGACCAATTTCAAAATGGCAAAACGGGCTATCGAGAACTGGATTGACTGGTCCAGCGATTATACCTTTGCCGGCAGCCGTCCGGTAACAGATTCCGATGGCTATTATCTGAACGAGCAAGGTCAACGGATTCTGGGCGGAGCCAACCCTCAGGTTGCTACAGTATCTGCACCCGGCGAGTTCTGGGTTCCAAGCAATGTCGAATGGCATGGCCAGCCAAATACCTGGAGTGGCTTCAGTTCCTTCACCGGCAACAGCAATCTGAAGGCTGTCACCAAAGATCCGAGCCAGGATACCGGCGTTCTGGGCAGCTACATTAAGGCCCTTACTTTCTTTGCTGCAGGGAATAAGGCAGAGAATGGTAACTATACCGCCCTTGGCGGAACAGCTACACAGCTCGCTAAATCGCTGCTGGATACGGCATGGGGCTACAATGATGGCGTAGGTATTGCCACAAAAGAGAAACGTGCGGATTATTTCCGTTACTTCACCAAAGAAGTGTATTTCCCTGCTGGCTGGACCGGAAAATCCGGTCAAGGAAACACTATACCTGGTAATTCTGTAGTCCCTTCCGACCCGGCAAAAGGCGGAAACGGAGTATACGCAAGTTATACCGATATTTTGCCTAATATCAAAAACGATCCGAAATGGAATTATTTAGAAGGTCTGTATAACAGCTCATATAACAAGGTCACCAAGACATGGGATAATGGAACTCCTGAATTCACCTACCACCGGTTCTGGTCACAGGTGGATATGGCCACTGCTTATGCCGAATATGACCGGCTGATCAACAAGGGCTCCGGTCCTATACCAACGGCAACACCGACAGCTTCGCCAAGTGCTACACCAACGCCTACAGCAACACCAACGGCAACGCCATCGGCCACACCGACACCAACACCAACAGCTACGCCAACAGTCACACCGACACCAACGGCAACACCAACAGCTACGCCAACAGTCACACCAACACCAACGGCTACACCTACGCCGCCAGTGGCGAATTTGGTAGTTCAATACCGTACAACGGATACCAACGCCACAGACTCACAGTTCCGCCCACAGCTTCGGATTGTGAATAACGGAACCACGGCGGTAGATTTGAGCAAAGTAAAACTCCGCTATTATTACACGATTGATGGGGACAAGCCGCAGCAATTCAATGTGGATTACGCGACTCTTGGCGGCGGCAATGTGCTAGGAAGCTTTGTGAAGCTGACTCCTGCGGTAACAGGGGCTGACTATTACGTTGAGGTCTCCTTCGCGGCAGGGGCAGGCAGTCTGGCTCCAGGTGCCAACACCGGAGAGATTCAACTGCGCATCAACAAAACCGACTGGAGCAATTACAATGAGGTTGGAGACTATTCCTATGATCCGTCCAAAACCTCCTACACCGACTGGACCAAAGTGCCGTTGTACATTAACGGTGTGCTGGCCTGGGGAGTAGAGCCTTAAGGGGCGCAGCAAAAATAAGAGATCAATAAGGAATCGCCTTTGATCCGGCATTGCAGGTAAAGAGTGCACCCCTCAGAAAAGTCACTGGATTAAACCTTTGGTTTATCCGATGACTCTGAGGGGTGCTTTTTTCAATGTCTATACAATAAATCTATAAACGGTCCACAAATTCATTGATTCGATGGTTGTATTCGCTCCACAGGTAATCACTGTTCTCAATGATCAATTTAGGAACTTCCCATTGGTCAATGACCGCACGGACAAAGGACTGGCTTATCCCCCACACTTCAGCAGCTTGCTTAAAATCTTCATCCGTATGCATGGACACCGGTCCCCACTCATTGCCGCGAACACTGCAAATAAACCGCCATTGCTTCTCAACATCCATCTGATAATAATAGATAAGAGCTGTATTCAATGGCTCAAGGATAGCCAGAAGAACGGAACAAAGCTCAAGAAGCTTATCTCGATTTATCCCATTAAGGTGAGCTACACTGATTGCGTCCTGGAACAAAACGCTTTCAATAATGATGATCTCTTCAGGTCCATTCAAACAGGTCTGAACAAATTCGCTGAACCTGGAAGCCAATGCTTGAATGAACAGGTCTGTAGCTACCTCATTGTCAAAAGAACCATAGTCCAGTCCCGGTGCTAAAAGCGGGTGGTTCTCTTCCTGCTCCAAGAAACATCTGGTGTTGATGTGGGCCGCGGACAATCGTTCGAAAATCCTGCTTGCAGTTGTTGTTTTTCCTGACCCTGGAATGCCGTCTATAATAATCAATTTCTTTTGTTTACTCACTGTCGTTCCTCCCTGGAATTTTATTTAGTCAGGAAGGAAGTTCTTGGTTTTAGGCATGAAAAATTATAATTTTGATTCATTCTCATGTGCGGGCCTCCGTAACGCTAGATTTATTGTTTCATCCAAATATTACTTTATATCCTTGGAGCATGCAATTGGTCACAACGCAAATGTTGTACGCAGTCGTGAGTAAAAAATATATATAAAGATATAATACATTGTTACTATGCTTCGAGTTTGTTAACGTGAATTATAATATGGTTAAAGGAGGCGTTTGTTGTGAGTAAACAAATGATTATAAAGGGCAGCCTATTAAGGGGAAATCTGCATAACTAGCCCTATAAACTGCGGGATCCTCCAATATTGAGAGGGGGAATGGCTAGATGTTTTTAAAACATGATTATTTGGTAATCCGTAATGCGACCGCTTACGATGCTCAGTTGTTATACAACTGGTGGAACAATGGAAAGATTATGGCCCATGCTGGGTATCCAAACGGCCTTGGTATTACAGAATATGAGATTCTGAAAAAGCTTGAAACTGATAATGATTTAAATCGCCGCTTGATTTTAGAAATATCCGCTGTCCCTGTTGGCGAGATGAACTATAGAACCGTAGAAAATAACGTTGCTGAAATTGGTATCAAGATTTGTGATTTTAGTCAACAGGATAAAGGCTACGGAACAATCTTCTTAATGATGTTAATCAATGCGTTGTTTAGCGAGATGGGATATTACAAAATCATTCTAGACACTAATTTTAATAATACACGGGCTCAGCACGTGTATGAGAAAATTGGTTTCTATAAAATGGCTGTCCGCCATAATTCATGGGGAAACCAATTAGGTGAATTACAATCGTCAATTGATTATGAATTAACCCGAAACCAGTTCAACAACACATCGGTAGTCTATAACTTTTCTTTGGACAGCAAAAAGCATCCTCAGCCGTATGAAAAGGCTAGGGATGCTTTTGTTCTGTTCATCTTCCGCTCCACGGATTATTAAGACAAGGGAAGTGGAACAACCTTCTCAGCGGTTTCAATCGTTCCGCCGCCGAGACACTGTTCACCCAGATAGAATACGACAGCCTGGCCCGGTGTAATGGCCTTTTGCGGCACATCGAAGGCTACATGCACAGTACCGTCTTCACGCGCAGTCAGGGTTACGCCTTGATCGGGCTGGCGGTAGCGGAACTTAGCGGTGCACTTCAGCGGGGTTGCCCCGAGTAGGCCTTCTTCGATCCAGTTCACGCCTGAAGCGATCAGGCCGGTAGAATACAGGCTTGGATGCTTGTCTCCCTGCACGACGTACAGGATATTGCGGCTGAGATCCTTCTCGGCCACAAACCACGGTTCACCCGTGCCGGAGCCTCCAATCCCAAGGCCCTGGCGCTGGCCCAGCGTATAGTACATGAGGCCTTCATGACGGCCCTTGACTTCGCCGGTGGCGATGTCCACCATATCCCCGGACTGTGCCGGCAGGTACTGGCTGAGGAATTCGCGGAAGTTGCGCTCGCCGATGAAGCAGACGCCGGTGCTGTCTTTTTTCTTCGCGGTGTACAGTCCGGCTTCCTCAGCAATTCTGCGCACTTCAGGCTTCGGCAGATGGCCGATCGGGAACATGGCTTTGGAGAGTTGATATTGGTTCAGCGCATTTAAGAAATAGGTCTGATCCTTGTTGCTGTCCACGCCACGCAGAAGCTTATAGATACCGTCTTCTTCAATTACCCTGGCGTAGTGACCCGTGGCAACATAATCCGCCCCAAGCTGCAGCGCCTTGTTCAGAAATTCCCCGAACTTGATCTCACGGTTGCACATCACATCCGGATTTGGCGTCCGTCCAGCCTTATATTCATCGAGGAAATAGGAAAAGACTTTATCATAGTATTCCTTCTCGAAATTAACGGTATAGTAAGGAATGTCAATTTGCTCGCATACGCGGCGGACATCCTCGGCGTCGGTCTCGGCAGTGCATACGCCGAACTCATCAGTATCGTCCCAGTTCTTCATGAAGATGCCGATGACGTCATAGCCTTGCTGCTTGAGCAGAAGCGCCGTAACGGAGGAATCGACTCCTCCCGACATGCCGACGACGACACGTGTATCCTGGATTGCCTTTGTCATCGAAATCACCATTTTCTATGCAAAAAATACCGGTATCCTACAGAACACCCGGCTCATTCAGTATTATAACATACATGTCTACCCCAAACTGCCTGTGACGGCTGCAAATTACGCTGGATTTGGCGGAAGTTTTGACAATTTGTCCACCACTGGTGAACATTTTTACGAAAAATTACAGTTTGCGCTCCAAATGTGTCCAAGGATATGATAACATAAGCTGAGAGCAAACATCGGAATACGTTGATATGACATATCTCATGTCCGGTCAACGATTTGGATTACCAGCAACTAAACCGAAAGAGGTGCCCCTTTGAAAATATCGACAAAAGGACGTTATGGATTAACAATTATGATGGAGCTTGCCCTGAAATTTGGCGAGGGTCCAACATCGCTTAAAAGCATTGCCGAAAAAAATGGCCTGTCCGAGCATTACCTGGAGCAGCTAATCGCTCCGCTGCGCAACGCGGGCCTGGTGAAGAGCATCCGCGGAGCCTACGGCGGTTACATTCTGTCGCGTGAGGCCGGCACAATTACCGCCGGTGACATCATCCGTGTACTGGAAGGCCCCATTTCACCTGTAGATTTCACCGAAGAAGACGACCCGGCCAAGCGCGACCTCTGGCTGCGTATCCGCGACAGCATCGCCGACGTGCTGGATTCCACCACCTTGTCCGATTTGATTAACTTCAAAGAAGCGAGTCATGTGGATAACTATATGTTTTATATTTAACAGGTTTTAAATTTTAAATTTAAAATACAGGGACGAGCCGGGGCGAAAGCAACCGGTTCGTTTTCATATTTAGGGGAGGAATATTCAATGAAAATGATAAGAGCAATTATCCAGCGGACAACGAAATGCCTTTTGAACATGCGGGAACAGATTCGGTTTGATCTTCCGTTTCAGCGCAATTTCGAATGGAAAAAGGAAAGTAACGGTAGATATGTGGAATGCAGTACATGCCACGGCCAGCATGTCTTTTTTGATAAGTTGGCTTTTACGGAATTGGATCGGGTGCGTTATGTGGACGAACAAGCCATTTGGCAATCTCTCGATGTTGTCATGGAGCAGGATACTGACATTAATGGCGCTTCGTTTGGCCACTTTATGTTCTAGCCTGAATGAGATTCCAAAGAAGGCTAAGCAGGTCGACATTGATGCAATCAATACTGCTGCAATTATTCCATTTGCACAACAAGAAATGGTCCATTCTTTTTTAACTGGAATTGATCCAAAGCTAAAGAATGAGGTCTCTAATTTTATCCACACCATAGTGCATTCTTATCCTGAGATCATCGAAAGCCTTGGAGACGGCGAGGGAAAATTGGATCCCGATACTAAACGTGGTTTGTTGGAAATTGGAAGTCAAATTTCAGTTGATTTTATTGAACAGCTTGAGGAAATAATACAGAATAATTACACTTCCCCAGTGATAAACACAGTTTCTTCGTTACCGAAAGAAGAACTAGCAGCAATGGCAGAAGGTTTGGTGAATTTAACGTCTATAAAAAGAAAAATGTCTAATGAAACCGAAACGGTAGGCGGACCTATTGATGTTGCAGATTTCTCCAGATTTAAATCACAATTATATCCAAAATTATTTAAAGAGTGATCATGATGATCCAGGCTGTACTGATACGCTACCGTAGAGAGTTCATGGAGAAACTTCAACAAATCAATGAAGATGACAATAGTTGGAGGCAAAAACTAACATCTTTTTTTGGATTATACCGTGAAACATTGGAAAACAACACTAAGCTTTGTTTGTGTTCTATGATGGCTGCTGAGTTGAATTCCTTCCCAGTCGAAATTCGTGACGAGTTAAATTTATTTTTTGATGCCAATACGACTTGGATTGAGAATGTACTCAGTCAAGGAAAATCAGAGGGTGAATTTAAATTTTTCAATGAGCCTTTGGAGCAAGCTAAGACACTTATTGCTTTTGTGCAAGGTGCCCAACTAATGTCTAGGACTTCAGGTTAAATAGGTTATTATGATTCCCTCGTCTCAAACTACATGGCGACTTTGACTCAAGATTAATATTATGATTAAAAAAGAATGAGAAAAAATAACAGAGCAGCGATACTCCCGTTACTGGAGAGTCGCTGCTCTGTGTTTTTGGTCACTGGTTGCTTGCTTGAGCAGATTATGAACAAGGGAAAGCCAGCCGACCTCAAGGGTTACATTTTCCACTCAGCAGAAAACGCCGGGATCCCAGGTTGCTTTTCAATTACGCTTGCATGCCTGCTGGCTCCCTCCCATTTAGTCATTATTTCCATTGACAGCGTCTTCAGGTTTCGCTATACCTGCATATATACAAGGAATGCGACAGGAATGGAGGAAATTCTACAATGAATTCATTAATTTCGGTCATGCTTGTCGATGATGAACCGCTTGCACTCGATAATGTATACCAGTTGGTTCCGTGGGAGGAGAATGGGTTTCAGGTAGTCGCAAAGGCGACCAGCGGGCGCATGGCGCTACGGATGTTCGAAGAATTACAGCCGCAGATTGTCATCACCGATATTTCTATGTCGCCTATGGATGGCCTGGAGCTGGGACGGCTTGTGGTTCAGCTTGCTCCCAAAACCCGGTTAATCTTTCTGACTGCTTACCGCGATTTCGATTATGCCCGCCAGGCGCTGGAAATGCGTGCGGCCCATTATCTGCTAAAGCACGAAATCAGCCGCAACCGCCTGTTGGAACAGCTGAAGCTGCTCAAGGAAGGCTTAATAGCGGATGCAGCCGAGGAAGAAGGGCGCGGACACGCGCTGCATATTCTCCTTAAAGATATGCTTGCGGGCAAATATCAGGCACCCCCTGGGAACCAGGAATCCAGGCTGCACCGTCTTGTCAACGAACAGCAGCAGGGAAAGCCAGCGCTGCTGTATTTCGAGCTGGCTGCTGCGCTTCTGCTGGACGGCAGCCGCCGGAGCAGACGCTGGCCGGTACCCGCTGTATGGAAGAGCATCGAAGAGGAAATCCGCCTCCAGACTGCGGACATGGAGGATATTGATATTTTGGAGATGGATGAAGGCGGATATGCCGTACTGTTGAAGCTATCCTCTTCAAGCAGTCTTCTGCTGCAGCATTATAATTTGCGGCAGATCGCAGCCCAATTGCTAGAAAGACTGGGAGCTAGCTGGATGGGCGTACTCCCCCGAATCATCATCTCTGCAGGCAGCAGTGCGGAATTGCCGGAGCGGAGATATGCGGCGATGAGGCAAGCATATGACTATTCGCTATTTCTTCCGCCCGGGGCTATTTTCCTGCTGGATCAGGTTCCTTCAGCCGGGGCTGCATCCGTTATTGCCGAAGAGGTCAGGCAGTACCTGCTGTCTCCCGGGATAAGTGTACTGGACAGGCTGAAGGAAAATTTGGAGAAGGTGGCTACCCAGGCCCGTCTAGCGGATCTTCGCGCAATCATTGGCCAGATCAGCGACGAATGCCGCAAGGATGGGAACATCAGACCAGATCTCTCGCTGGGCACCGACGCGCGGCAGGTCGTAGGCAGCCTGTGCAGGATTCTGGAGGACCGCTTGCAGCGGCTACAGCTTAAGAAGAATTATTCCCGCTGGGTGAACAAAGCGATTGAATATGTCGCCAGTAATTATGCTGACCCCGACCTGTCTCTGGAGACGGTCGCGGGCCATCTGCAGATCAGCAGTATTCATCTGCGCACCACCTTTAAGCGGGAGACCGGCCAGTCCCTGCTGGACTACACGACGGAATACCGGATCGCCCTGGCCAAGCAGCTCCTACAGACCGGCGAATTCAAGATATACGAGGTATCCGAGAAGGTTGGTTACAAAACCAGCCAATATTTCAGTCAGGTGTTTAAAAAAACCACCGGCATACAGCCAAAGGACTTCCTCCAGCAGAAGGGCAGCGAATAGCCATGCGCAAAATAAAGAATAAAATTCTCAGCAGTGTCATTCTTATAGTCACTCTGTCAGTAACGGCCATCAGCGCGCTGGCGTATGAGCAGTTTTCTTCTATTCTCGAAACCCAGGCGCTGCGAGAGGACACCATACATCTGGAGCAGACAACGAATCAGATGAATCACTTGATTGATGATGTGCAGAAATACGCAGCTAACATGGTCAACGACGAGTTACTTCAACAATTTGCAGCGCGGCTACAATATCCTTCGACGTATGATGAGCTTAGTGCGTACCGGGATGTAGTCACCCAGCTAACCAAATTCAATGTGCTGCGCGATTACCTCGAAAGCTCGGCCATCGTCCGCTCTGATAGCAAGGTTTTCTGGTCCTCACTCTATATTGATCCTTATTTTGAACGGCTGCTTCAGGAAGATTGGTACCAAAAGGCACTAAAAAGTAACGCCAAAAGCGGATTTTCAGCTCCCCACACCATTCTGGACCCCGATAGCAAAAAGGTCGTAACCTTCTTTATCCGTTTCGACGCCCAATACGGCGGTGTGCTGCTTCTGAATATTGATTATGCGGCTTTCGAGAGTCTATTCCAGTATTTAGGACAGTCCTTTGACCAGGTGGCCTGGATAGGGCCAGACCGTTCAATCCTGTATCAACAGGGCATCGGAGCTGACCCTTCCGAAGCAGAAACTTTGACGGCTGACGGCCCCGACATCAAAGTGATCAAGCATGACAAAGGTTATTATCTGACCAGCACCTTTGAGAAATCGCAGTGGTCCGTATTTACTTTCACTTCCAAGGACCGGTTCTACGAGTGGGTTGGATACATTGTACGGTACTGGGCCATTTTCCTCGCGCTGTGCCTCGTGCTCTGCTTCCTGTTATTTCTCCCAATTATATCCAATATTATCCGCCCGATTCTGCAAATGACCAAAGCGATGAAGCAGGTATCCATGGGCAACTACAATGTTCAGCTATCATTCCGCAGCAATGACGAGCTCTCTGTACTGAAGAACGGCTTTGAGATGATGCTTGGCGATATTGAGCGGCAAATGAGCGAAAAGGTGGAGCAGGAGCGCTGGAAACGCAAAATGTCTACAGAGCTGCTGTTCGCACAGATTAATCCCCATTTTATCTACAATACGCTGAACACCGTCGTTTATCTTGCCCGCAAAAAGAATTACACTGCAATCGAGGAAATGATTGAGTCCTTCATTGGCATTTTGCATGATGCTGTCAATATCGGCGATGCCGGCCTGTATGTCACTGTAGAGCAGGAGATGAACATTATCAATCACTTCGTGCGCATCCAGAAATATAGATATGCGGACCGGTTCGAGCTAGTCTGGAATGTAGAAGAACAAGCGATGGGCGACTATATTCCGAAAAGCCTGATCCAGCCGCTGGTTGAAAACTCCATATTCCACGGCTTCTCAGAAAAGGAGTCTATTGGCCATATAGAGATCGTTATCCGCAAACGCAGCGGGCGGCTGCTAATCTCGGTCAGAGATGACGGCTGCGGCATGAGTCAGGAAAAGGCTCTGGCGATTATGAACGGAAACATGCCACCGGCGCGCCTTCCTTCGGGTGCTATGAAGCAGATTGGCCTGTGGAACATCCGGGAGCGGATCGAATATTTGTACGGGAAGGATGGCCGTCTGGTGATCCGTTCACGTGAGCAAGAAGGCACGAAAGTGTCGGTTCTTCTGCCGTCACAGCATCATTCCGCCGAGTAAGGAACTATCATTATTTATACAAAACCATCGGATCGTCTCGTTGTTGGGTGATGCCATCAAGCTTATAGTACTACTATACAGACGGACGGCAAGGCATCAGCGGAACCGCCGGCTGTTACAACAGATGCAAGGGGGACATTGATTTTGCGACATCTATTCAGTAAAAAAGCATCGGTCATCGGGCTTGTTCTGACATTATGCTTCACGTTGGTGCTCGCCGGCTGCGGCAACGGAAACAACAGCAACACCAACACTGCTTCCGAAGGCTCAAACAGCACCAACAATGTAAACAGCTCAAGCGATCCTGCAAACGCTTCCGGTAAATTAACGGTATGGGGCTGGGACAAAGCCTGGTTCGAGGGCACTGCAGCGAAATTCAACGAGAAGTTCCCGAATATCAAGCTTGAGTTCGTCGAGGTATCGGCGGCGGATTACTTGAAGAAAATCCAGACATCCATCGCCTCCGGCTCCGAACTGCCGGATATCATTTGGGCGGAAGCAGCCTTCCGCGGCGCACTTTATGAGCTGAACGTGCTGCAGAGCTTGTCCGGGGAGCCTTACAATTTCGATACGTCCAAGCTGCTTGACTTTGAGCTTCCGCTTCTTACGAACAGCAAAGGTGAACTCGTTGGCCTGGAGCAATCCGGCTCTCCGGGTGCCCTGGCCTATAAACGTGATCTGGCAAAACAATATTTTGGCACGGATGATCCCGATCAATTATCAGCAATGTTCACCGACTGGAATACCTTTATTGCCAAGGGTAAAGAGGTCTATGAGAAAAGCGGCGGCAAAACCTTCATGCTGGGCAGTCTGATGGATGCCTACACCATCTTCTCCAACCAGGGGACAGCCGCCATCGTCGACGGAACAAAAGTGAATACCGGCGAGATGCTGCGAATGTTCACTCAACTGCAGTCCATCCGCGACAATAACGGTGAAGGCAAACTGGCGATGTGGTCACCGACCTGGAATGCCTCATATTCGCAGGACAATGTTATTTTCTATCCGGCTGCGAACTGGTCACCTGAATTTGTAATTAAACCCAATGACAAGGCCAGCAAAGGCCGCTGGGGTCTGATGGTGCCTCCTGAAGGCGGATACCCATACGGCGGCACGACGATTGGCATCTGGAAAGACGGAAAAAACAAGGATGCCGCTTGGACTTATCTCAACTGGCTGCTAGGTTCTAACGAAGGCGCTGAAGCCAACTTTGCAACCTCTGACTACATTTTGCCACTCAAATCCTTCTTCAATGACACCTCCAAGCTTTCCTCCGGGGCCGATGAATACTTTGGCGGACAGGATCTAGGAAAGTTCTGGGTAGAGAAGGTATTTCCAAGTATGAAGTCCAAAGCCGTTACCAAATACGACCAGGATATTTACAGTGCTTCAGAACTGGTGCTCCAGACCATGGCGCAGGACAATAGCTTTGATGCCAAACAGGCGCTTGATAAGTGGGAAGAACAGTTGAAGAAAAACCATCCTGAGCTGACCTTTGAATAAATATCATACTAGAAAAAGCGGCGGCCCGCTCGAAAGAACAGGCTGCCGTTTTAACGGATAGGAAGTGAATGATCTTGCAAAAAGCGAAGGGAATCAGCAGTAAAAACAAATGGCCGTATCTGTTCATCACGCCTTATTTCTTATCCTACGCAGTACTGAGCCTGTTCCCGATCCTTTTTACCCTCTACATCAGCCTCACCGACTGGGATTTGTACGGCAACCGGAATTTCATCGGACTCGGCAACTATATCCAGCTCTTTTCCCATGACGCCTTCTTCTGGAAGTCTCTTCTCAATGTCATCATCTTTATGGCAGTTTACCTCCCGGCCCTCGTTCTTATGGGCATGCTGATGGCCAGTCTGATTGAGAGCAAGCTGATTCGCAAAAAAACCTTTTTCCGCCTCAGTGTATTCAGTGCCTATATGACAACACCGGTTGCGGTCGGGATTATCTTCTCGCTGCTGTTCGACTGGCAAGGCGGGTTCTTCAATAATCTGCTGATGGAGTTGGGTCTTATTCAGGAAAAAATCAATTGGCTGGGCTCAGCCAGTTCTTCCCGCTGGGTGGTCATCCTGATGGTGTTCTGGAAGAACTTGGGATACTTCGTGATGTTTTATACTGCGGGGATGGCCAGCATTGACACCTCCATCTACGAGGCGGCAGTAATCGACGGCGCTTCATCCAGAAATGTGTTCCTGCGCATTACCATTCCTCTGCTGAAGCCGATCAACCTGTTCCTGATTATTACCTCCATTATCAGCGGCCTGCAACTGGTGGAAGAACCGATGCTGCTGTTTAGCGGATGGGCCTCAGGCTCCAGTATGGTGGGCGGACCTGACGGGTCAACCTTCACGCCTATCTGGTATATGTTCGATGCTTCCTTCAACGGCAGTGCGTTCAAGTACGGTAAAGGCGCAGCGATCGCTTATGGCACCTTCCTGTTCATCGCCATATTCTCAGTTGTTGGCATGAAATGGATCAATAGGGACGGTGACGACAAATGAGAACACAAAAATTCTTTATCATACTACTGCTTAGTCTGATTGCTATTGCCTTCCTGTTCCCTTTCTATATGATGATTGTGATGGGAACCTATTATTCGGAAGATCTGTTCAAACAGCTTCCGATTCTGCCCAGCGACTATTTACTGGAGAACCTGAAGACGATCATGTCGGCCAACTTCTTCCGCAATTATTGGAACAGTTTGTATGTTGCAGTACTGTTCACTCTGGTAACGGTTGGTATCGCCTCGGTTACCGGCTTCGCTTTTGCCAAATATGAATTTAAGGGAAAAAATGCGCTGTATGGCTTTATTTTGCTGACGATGATGATTCCCGGACATTTGGGCCTGATCGCTTATGTTATGGAAATGAAGTGGTTCCATCTTAACAATACCCATGCGCCTCTGATTCTGGCCGGACTAAACAATGCTTTCGGGGTATTCTTTATGACCCAGTTCATCCGCTCCTCCGTTCCGACAGAGGTCATTGAAAGCGCACGGATCGACGGCTGCTCGGAGCCGGCAATTCTTATACGGATCGTTATTCCGTTTCTGATGCCGGCCATCAGCACCCTGGGCCTGATCTCCTTCCTCGGCTCTTGGAACGGCTATTTGCTGCCGCTCGTAACGATCAACAAGCCGGAACTGTACACGCTCCCCCTGGGAATCGCTAATCTGTCTACCGTTTTCCGTACCGACTATTCAGCAAGTATCCTTGGCCTTACGCTTGGCACTCTACCACTAATTGTTCTCTTCCTGTTCGGCTCCAAGACACTGGTGAGAGGACTTACAGGCGGTGCGGTCAAAGGCTAATCTTCAGGAACGCTACTGCTCAGACTACTTCTTTCCATACGCAAAAAGCGCAGAACCCTGAATCAGGTTCTGCGCTTTTTGCTGCTTAGCCAAGGTGCACTATATGTATACAATTACGCCGTATTCCCGCTGAACTATTGGCCCAACTCGCTGACAGGCATCGGTCTGCCGTAATAAAAGCCCTGCATCACCCGGCAGCCCAAAGATTGCAGCAGTTCAATCTGTTCCGTCGTTTCCTTATCCTATTTTCTACACAGGGTTATGCACAAACTTCCATTCGAGATATAGCATTGAAAGTAAAAATTAAAGTACCTTCTATATATGCTCATTTCTCCAGTAAGGAAGAATTGTTCGAAAGTGTAGCGGATTATGTGATGAGTGATTATATAAATTTTGTACGCCAAAAAGCGACTGACATAATAGGTCACTCTAAAGTGGATAAATTATACACATTTACGGAGCAGATCATTGAATATCTTTATGAAAACTATAATTGTTGCCATTTATCATCACTCCATTTCAAGTTATTCATTACTATATTGTGAATCCGCAATTATAGATTGGACTTACTTCCTGATGATTATATACATTTAAGTTCGCTTGATCATATAAACCTAGATACTAGCGAGGGAGTGTAGCATTTGATCCACAATATAGAGTAGAAGAGTAGATAATCATCGTTAACGTATTCATCGCCAGCTACAATATTTGAAATAAGCTATGTACTCGTCCTTCTCAAGATATTTGGGAAGGACTTTTCTTTTTTCTCCGGGATAAACCTGGAAACTGCTGAAGTGTGCGAATCTTTCTTTCCATGGTCTTCGTTTTGGTGATATATTCAACAGAAAACAACAACAAATATAATAAAAAACAACAATATTAATCAACAATTAACATATGGATGACGATAAGTTAACAATGCGGAGTTATATTTTTAATGTCGACAAAATATGATAAGGGGAGAAACAAGGATGAAAAAGGTAATGAAGCTTTCTGTTTTGGTAACTCTGCTGGTATCGCTTCTTGTTGCATGCAGCAATGGTAAAACAACAACATCAGGCAATAACGCGTCGTCAAGTCAGGATGTTAACAACAAAGAGCTGACCATTTACACGGCGCTTGAAGATGACCAAATCCAAGCCTATCTGGAAACGTTCAAGCAAGCGCATTCGGATGTCAAAATAAATATCGTTCGTGATTCAACCGGCATCATTACGGCTAAATTGCTGGCCGAAAAAGACAATCCGCAGGCTGATATTGTGTGGGGTCTGGCAGCGACCAGCTTGCTTGTGCTGAATCAAAATAATATGCTGGAGCCTTATGCGCCAAAAGGTGTGGAACGTGTCATTCCAGAGTTTAAAGACACGGCAAATCCTCCAACCTGGGTCGGGATTGATGCCTGGGAGACAGCTTTCGTAGTGAACACCAAAGAATTGGAGAAACGGAATCTGGCGATTCCCAGATCTTACGAGGATCTGATCAAGCCTGAATATAAAGGCTTAATTACGATGCCGAATCCGGCTGCCTCAGGTACAGGGTTCCTTACCGTCAGTGCGTTAGTCCAATTAATGGGCAAAGATAATGCGTGGACGTATATGGACAAGCTGCACGAAAACATCGGCATGTATACGCAATCCGGCTCGAAGCCATCCAAGCTGGCCGGAACCGGCGAATACCCGATCGGGGTCTCCTTCGGCTATCGGGGAATCGTTGAGAAAAAAGGCGGGGCTCCGGTAGAAGTTGTTTTCCCGAAAGAGGGCTCCGGTTGGGACGTTGAAGCGAATTCGCTGTTGAAGAAAGAAACGATCAAGCCTATCGCCAAAGAATTCCTCGATTGGGCCATAAGCGATGAAGTAATGAAGGAATATAACAAAAACTATGCGATTGTCAGCGTGAAGAGCGAAGGCAGCAAAATTCCGGAAGGCTATGAGAAAGATCCGGTGAAGCAGTTGATTAAAAACGACTTGAACACGATGTCTAATGAACGCGAAGGCATTCTCGAAGAGTGGCAGAAACGTTACGATTCCAAGAGTGAAGCTAAATAATGACAGACTATTTGGAGATCAATAACATAAGCAAGACGTTTGGCGGATTCCAGGCGTTAAAACAAATTCAAATCGGTATACGGCAAGGTGAGTTCGTATGCTTGCTGGGGCCGAGCGGATGCGGGAAGACTACGTTGCTCAGAATACTTGCAGGGCTTGAAATATCTGACTCAGGTTCGGTTGTTTTGAACAGAAAGGATATTACATACCTGCCTCCGGCGAGCCGTAATTTCGGTGTTGTATTTCAATCGTACGCTTTATTTCCGAATCTGACGGCATATGAGAATATTGCTTATGGCTTAAAGGGAAAAGGAATGAACAAGCAGCAAATTCGCTCCAAGGTGGAGGAAATGCTGGAGATGGTTGGACTGGTGCAGGCGCGGGATCGTTATCCCGCGCAGCTGTCCGGCGGACAGCAGCAGCGTGTGGCTTTGGCGAGAGCGATTGCGTTATCGCCGGAATTTCTGTTGCTGGATGAACCGTTATCGGCCCTCGACGCACAGGTAAGGCATAGGCTGCGGCAGGAAATATGCGATCTGCAGAAAAGGCTGGGAATTACGACGGTTATGGTGACTCACGACCAGGAAGAAGCCCTGACGATGGCTGACCGCATCATTGTAATGAATCATGCGGAAGTAATTCAAATCGGTACGCCTGAAGACATCTATGACCGGCCAAGAACCCCTTTCGTCGCTGATTTTATTGGCGCAATGAATTTTATTAGGCAGCAGGGAGACCGAAGAAACGACCATAAGGATGAACAGCTGTTAGCCGTTCGGCCTGAGCATATCCGGATCGTATCGGAACCAGCGGCAGGCGAAGTTCACGTTGTGCTGAATTTTTATGAATTTCGCGGCTCCTTTTACCGGACTACCGTTCAAACGATACAGGACGATGGAAGAATCCGCGCCGGACAAATATTGCAAGTCGATGTGCCTGTTGAAGAATTCCGCCGGTTGATGCTAAATAATGGCGATAAATTTACCGTTGTTATTCCCGAAGAGAAAATGCTGTTTTTTGCTGACCGGAATGACCTGGATCAAGCTCAGCTTGAAGTGGCGGTAAGTGAATGAGGAGTACAGAGCGCATGATAATTAAACCGAAGACGCGACAAAAGGCAGGAGGTGAAGGGTGGATTCTTCGCTTTTTGCTGATCTTTATGTTAATCATTCTGACGATATCCATCCTGTTGCCTCTCATCGACTTATTTGTTAATGCCTTTCAAAATCAGCAAAAGGAATGGGTAGGCTTTGCCCATTTTGCCAAATATCTGACTACTCCCGCATTATCCAGATCTGTGTGGCATTCGGTCTATGTGTCCCTAATGACTACAACAATTTCCGTGACTTGCGCCTATCTTTATGCTTACGCCTTGACTCGCACTGGGATGTCCGGGAAGATCGGGTTTCGTTATATTGCGCTGCTCCCTTTATTTGCTCCGACGATGATGCACGGGATTGCATTGACCTATTTATTCGGCAACCAGGGGCTGGTTACGACAGGGCTGTTCGGGCTGCTGCCGGGCCTGGATATTCAGATGTATGGAAGTACGGGAATAATAATTGCCGAGGTTATTTACACGTTTCCTCAGGCGTTTTTGATTCTTATGGTCTCCTTTTCGACAGTGGATTATCGCTTGTATGAAGTATCTGAAACACTTGGGGCCGGAAAATGGAAGCAGTTCTTCACCATTACGCTCCCTCAATCGAAATACGGGCTGATCAGCTCGTTATTCGTATGCTTCACACTCAGCTTTACCGATTTTGGAGCGCCTAAGGTAGTGGGAGGTCAATACAACGTATTGCCGACTGACATCTATAAACAGGTTATCGGGCAGCAAAATATGTCTATGGGTGCGGTGATCGGGATAATTTTGACGATTCCGGCCGTAGCAGCCTTTTTAATCGACCGCTTTGTGGAACGCAGGCAAAAGACGATGGTATCCGTTAAGGCGACGCCATACCAAATTAAGCCGGGCCGGTTGCGCGATGCCGTATATACGGCATATTGTACGCTTATTGCTGCCGGCATCATCATATTGATCCTAACGGTGCTGTTCGCATCGCTAATCAAAATATGGCCTTATAATTTGGAGCTGACGCTGAAACACTATGATTTCTCAAACGTATCCGGCGGCGGGCTTGAGCCGTTCTGGAACAGTCTTTATGTCGCGTTGCTGACAGCCGTTTTCGGTACGGCTATTGTATTCGTCCATTCTTATCTTATTGAGAAGCTGCGGATCTGGCGTGCTGTCCGGCAGATTGGCTATTTTATTTCTTTGCTTCCTTTAGCGTTGCCGGGTCTTGTTATCGGTCTGGGGTATATTTTATTTTTCAACCGGCCGGATAACCCTCTGCATACTCTGTATGGAACGGTCTGGATTGTTGTGCTGGCGAATATCGTGCATTTTTATTCAGTGACCTTCGTTACCGCCACGACCTCGCTGAAGCGGCTCGATAAAGAATACGAATTGGTCTCGGAATCAATGCGTGTACCTCTGTATCGCCTGTTTTTCCGTGTTTCGGCCCGAGTGTCCCTGCCGGCGATATTGGAAATATTCGTGTATTATTTTGTCAACTCTATGGTGACTGTTTCTGCGGTTGTATTTCTATATTCGCCCGCCTTCAAGCTGGCTTCGGTTTCTATAGTCAATATGGACGATGCGGGTGACGTGGCTGCGGCGGCGGCGATGTCCAGCCTTATCATTCTGGCGAACATCGTTGTCAGACTAATTTATGAGATCTTGTCTCATAGATTAATGAAGCGGACGGAAGCCTGAATATACACGCCAGGTTTGAATTGAAAGGCAAATCCAGTATACTGAAACTAAATATTTATATCAATTGACGGTGGTGAATGGGTTGACACTCTTGGCTCAGGAAAGAAAAGAAATCATCTTACAGACGCTGCTTCGCGAAGGCAAAGTGAAAGTGATTCCGATGGCCGAAAAGCTGGGGGTTTCCACGGAAACGATACGCCGTGACCTGGATGCGCTTGAGGCAGAGAGTAAACTTCAAAGGGTATATGGAGGAGCGGTCCGCTCCGGATATGAGTCTGGGGAACCCCCTCTTCAGAAGCGCACTCATCTGAATATCGATGCCAAGAAGAAAATCGGAGCACGGGCGGCGGAACTGATCAAGGATGGTGACACCATTGCACTTGATATAGGTACTACTATGATGGAGCTGGCCAAAGCGATTCAAGGAAAACGAAATATTACCGTGGTTACCAACTCGCTGCCGATCGCCGCGTACCTTTCGGAGGCATTGAACAACAACCGGTTTACGGGCAAGGTATTTGTACTCGGAGGTCAGTTAAACCCGGAGCAGCAGTCCCTAATGGGACCGCTTTGCGAGCAAATGATGGGTCATTTTTTTCTGAACAAAGCGTTTTTGTCCGCCGGAGGTCTCTCCTTGACAGGAGGCGTGACAGATTATGATTTGAACGAAACATACATTTCCAAGCTGTTTGCCGAGGCTGCAAGGGAAGTTATTGTTTTGGCAGACCAATCCAAAATAGGGGTACAATCTTTTGCCAAGATCATAACTCTGGACGATGTGAATATCATAGTATCGGATCAGGAGTATCCAAAGGATTGGAAAGATCAGCTTGAGAATAACGGGATATTCTGGATTTCTTGTGAATAAAAAAAGAGTCGAGCAGATCTTTGGACCTGCCCGGCTCTTTTTTATAATTGGAGTGTTGGCTGTAAAATGCTCAGCAGCTCCGACAGCTGTTGAATTTCATAGGTAGGCCGGTTATCGGCAGGTACGGTTCTTCCTTCATGATTGATCCAAACGCTTCGCAAGCCTATACTGTTAGCTCCCTTAATATCCGTGTTCAAATTGTCTCCTACCATAATCCCCTCATCAGAAGAAATTCCAAGCAGATTCATCGCCTGATGGAAAATTGAAGGATGCGGCTTTCCCGCGCCGAAGTCGCCTGAAATGATAATCTGATCGAAGTAATCTGCCAGTCCGGGTATGCCATCTACTTTTTCTTGCTGCAGGCTAGGCGCCCCGTTAGTTAGAAGAAGAAGCGAGTAATGATTATGCAGAACATCCAGAACACGGAAGGTATCTTCGTATATCAAATGACGATTACAACGTTCTTTAATAAATCTTTCGGCAAGCTGTTGTCCCATTTCCGGATCGTCGATGCCGAGCTCCTGCAGCCCGCGGGTCCAGGACTCTTTCTGATAAACAGGAGCCAATTGCTTGAGCTTATGAAAAGCAGGATAATGATCGGAGTCGAACCGCCCCCAAAGCGCTTCCAGGTAAGTGACTTCAATCATATTGGCCCACTCATAGATTTCCATAGAAGTAAACAGCTTTAGTGCTGCTTTACGAACGTGGTTTTCCAAAACGTTTGGGTCGAGCGGCAGTATTTCCGCAGCAACCCGGCAAGTGGCCTGAAATGCCTCGTTATTACTTCTATCGTCCCATAATAATGTATTGTCCAAATCAAAAATGATGGCTTTGATATTTAGCATTGTACTTCATCCTCTCCTGACATCTAATACTAAACTGCAACAGAAAAACATAAATGTCAACATAATTATTGGAGGAAAAAAACAAATTCACAGAATGAAAGTTAATATTACGTTGATTTTGCTTTAACAATTGGCTGATATATTGAATAGTGTGCAAGAAACAACAAAAAGAAATGAATAAATCCACAAAATAACAGAATGGGAGTGGGAGCTCAAGTGTTCCAGAAAAAAACGTTTGGAGCAAAAGTAAGTCGGCTTTTGGTGATATGCAGCCTGTTAGCGGGAACGGTTGTAAACGGAAGCGCAATGGCCGGTCCGAGTGAAATTGCTAACGATTCAGCAGCTGCGGAAGCAGGTTCATTTCAACAGCCGAACTATTCGCCTTTCGTAGCTATGGCGCAGGACAATCAAACGCCTCGCGTTGTAAATGCGGTATATGGGTCCGTTGCCGAAGCCGTATATGCAGACCGGGTATTTGATCTCAATTTTCTCGACGGGAAAGCGACTGACAGTTCGCCAGCAAAGCTGAGCGGGGAAGTTGTTGGTGGTGTGAAATTTGAATACGACAGTGCGGTTAAAAAACAAGTAGCTGTATTTAATGGAGAGAGTAATAATTTTATCAAAATTCCGTTCTCTCAAGAGCAAAGGGATAAGGTGGCAAAGAAGTTTACGCTGGAAACGGTATTCAAGATGAACAAGACTGCCGATATGGGCGTTCTGATGAATACCGAAGGCGGAGGCATAGGCTTCGAATCGAACGATTCCGGATTAATGGAAATCTGGGCGCATATCGGCGGCAGCTACAAGCGGGTAGGCGTACAGCTTGAGAAGGACAAGTACTACCATCTGGCAGCGACTTACGACGGCAGCGCCGTGAGCTTGTATTTGAACGGTGAGCTGGCAGGATCGGTTGCCGCTTCCGGAGATGTCTATCAGCCGGATATGAATTTTGCCGTTGGGGGTGACCCGGGATCGGGGGATTCGGCCAGCGTTGTGCTGGATGGCAAAGTTTCGATTGCCCGCCTGTACAGTGATGCTTTATCAGCAGAAGATATCAAGAAGCTGTATGAAGAGCAGGCGGATCGCGGCAAATTGAGTGAGATTGATCAGTTGATTGCCAAGAATACGGAGCTCCAGACTCTGCTCAGCTCCAAGCCGACAGACGAACTGAAGCAGCTCGTTTCCGATATTGCTGCGGCGAATGGCAAAATGAATATTACAGGGGCTGAAATTGCCGCTCTGCTGGTACGGGCAAACCTGCTTCTTGCCGATGAACAAAAAAACAAACTGACTTTTTCCGTATGGAGCGATGTGCACATCAACGACGAAGCTTCCATACAGGATGACAAGTTCGCGAAGGCTCTGACGACGGTCAACAACATGGCGCCGAATCTGAAGGCATACATTATGGTCGGGGATTTGGCCAACACCGGGTCTCAGGCACAATATACCCGCTTTCTGGGTACGTTGAACAAGTATGGCAAGGCCGGAGTTAAAAAGCTGTACACAATGGGCAATCATGATTACTGGACCGATTATTACGCCGGTCTGTCGCCTGAGGTTTCGCAGAAGAGATTTACCGATAACCTTGGGGCGGAGATCAATTCTCATGAAGTTATCGACGGCTATCATTTCATTCAGGTAAGTACGGAAAGCAATGAGGTCAACGGAGTTTTCACCAAGGCCAAGCCGTGGCTGAAGGAAGAACTGAAGAAGGCGGCAGCCGATGCGCCGGACAAGCCTATCTTTGTCTCCATTCACCAGCCGCCTAAGGACACGGTGTATGGCAGCGACGATTGGGGAAATTCGGAGCTGTATGATGTACTGAAGAGTTATCCTCAGATCATTACCTTCTCCGGTCACTCGCATTATGCGCTCAATGACGAAAGATCAATTTATCAAAAGGATTTCACCTCCATCAACGACGGCGCGCTGACTTATATTGAATTGGAAAACGGCAAGCTCGGAGGCAGCATTCCCCCAAGTCCCTACGATTTCAATCAGGGGCTGCTGGTTGAAGTGGACAAGACAACCAACGACGTTCGGGTGAAGCGTCTTGATTTCGATAATGATCGGGTTATCAAGGATGACTGGCTCATTAAAAGTCCCGGCGATAAGAGCAAATTCTCGTACACCGACGCACGTAAAGAGCAGAGCGCCAATCCTTATTTCGATAATAGTGCGTTGCTTACTGTTTCGGATGTGAAGGAAAATTCGGTAAAGCTTACATTTGACCAGGGACAAGACGAGGATTTGGTGCATTCCTACAAGATTCAAGCGATCAACAAGGCAACGGGTGAGGTTGAAAAAGAATTTCTGATGTTCTCGGATTTCTATCTCGATCCCAGAGCCAAGCAGATGTCTACGCCGGTATCCGGCTTGAAGGGCGGAACGGAATATATTTTTACCGTAACAGCTATTGATTCGTGGGGTAAGGAGAGTGGTCAGCCGCTGAAGGGCACTGCAACGACAAAGACTAGCACAGATGCCGATGAAGGAACGGATATTCCGGGCGTGCTTACATGGGCTGCGGAAACGAAGAGCGCACCGGTCATTGACGGCGATCTGAGCGATAGTAGCTGGAAGACCAAGACGCCGATCGAGCATTTACTGAAGGATTCCGCAGTACGCGAAAATAAGGCCAACTATGGTCTGATGTGGGATAAGGACTATTTGTATGTAGGGGTCGATATTGAGGACAGCAAGCTGGTCGAGCGGAAGCTGTGGCTTGGCGATGAAATCAGCGTCTTTATTGACGCGAACAATGACAAGAAGAGCAGCTATGAGGTTCCTTACGATGTACAGATCGGTTATGGGTATACGGAGGACGGCAGCTCCAAGGTATTCGGCTTCGGCGGTGGTTCGGCAGGAAGAAATGCTGACGATATCAAAAAAGCCCAGAAGAAAACTGCTAAAGGCTGGGCCGTTGAAATGGCAATCCCGTGGAAATTCCTCGGCATTGATCCTCAAGTGAACAAAAGCCTTGGCTTCGATATCGGCGTAGACGATAATGACGGTACGGATGCATTCGATTCGACCCTGTTCTGGAGCAAGAACGAAACGTCTCAGTCCTGGAGAACGACGGAAGGCTTTGGAACCGCGATGCTGTACAACACAGAGACTCCCAAGGCGGATGTGTTTGATTTCAACTTCCTGGACGGGAAGGCAACCGATAGCTCGGCTTCGAAGCTTAATGGTGAGGTTGTAGGCGATGTAAAGTTTAAGTACGACGATGCAGTAAAGAAACAGGTTGCCGTGTTTGACGGCCAGAGCAATAACTTCATCAAGATTCCTTTCTCGCAAGAGCAAAGAGACAAGGTAACGAAGCAGTTCACGCTGGAAACGGTATTCAAAATGAATAAGATTGCCGATATGGGTGTGCTTATGAACACGCAGGGCGGAGGCATTGGTTTCGAATCGACCGATTCCGGATTAATGGAAATCTGGGCGCATATCGGCGGCAGTTACAAGCGGGTAGGCGTTCAGCTTGAGAAGGACAAGTACTATCATCTGGCGGCGACTTACGACGGCAGTATTATCAAATTGTATCTGGACGGCAAACTGGTCAACTCTACTGACGCTTCCGGAGACGTCCATCATCCCGACCTCCATTTTGCTTTGCCAGGCGATCCGAATCCGGACGGAGGAGCAGGAGCTGTGCTGGACGGCAATATTTCCGTCGGACGCTTGTATAGCACAGCGCTGACGAGTGGACAAATCAAGCAGGTCTATACGGAGTACGCAACGCGAAGCAAGATGGTTCAGATTGATCAGCTGCTGGAAATGCAGAAGAAGCTTGCAGGGCAGAATTCGGAAGAATTGAAAAAATTGTATGAGGAATCCGGCAAGCTGTATGCGAAGATGAATGTGACGGCTGCCGAGATCGAAGCGTTCCTGGCTAAGTGCGAAGAGGCGCTGAAGGGTGAAACGCCGGTCAATCATGCGCCCAAGTTCATAAAGATCGCCAATCAGGAAGTAAATGAAGACCACAAGCTGACCTTCCAGGTGAGCGCTGACGATGCAGACAGCAAGGTGCTGACTTATCGGGCAGAGAATCTGCCAAAAGGAGCAACATTCGCTGCAGATACGAGAACGTTCAGTTGGATTCCCGGAAAGGATCAGGCCGGCAGCTATAAAGTGAAATTTGTTGTTAGCGACGGTTCGCTGACGGATGAAATGGAAATTGTCATCACTGTCAAAAAAGTAACAACCGGCGGAAGTGGTGACAATAATCAGGGCGGAGGTAACAGCAATCCTGTATCTCCAACGCCAACGCCAACACCAACGTCAACACCAGTAAAACCGGAAACGAAGCCATCAGAAGGGGCAAAACCAGAACCATCACAAGAAGCGCCGAAGAATACGTTCAAGGATTTGGCTAATTACGGATGGGCCGAAAAGTCAATCGCCACTCTGGCAGCAAAAGGCATTGTCATGGGCACGTCGGAAACAACCTTCGAGCCAGGGAAAAAGATTACGCGTGCCGACTTTATAGTTCTGCTCGTGAGAGCACTTGACTTGAAGGCGGGCTTGGACTCCAACTTTGCCGATGTAAAGCAAGGCGATTATTACTATCAAGCGCTGGGAATCGCTAAAAAGCTTGGGATAGCAAATGGTATGGGGGGCAACCTGTACAATCCGAGAGGCGAAATCACCAGACAGGATATGATGGTGCTTGCTGCAAAAGCTTTGACCGTTGCCGGAAAGCTGTCAGAAGGCGATCAGGCAAGTGAATTGAAGCAGTTTGCCGATGCGAATCAGGTTGCAAACTATGCGGCAGGAAGTATTTCATCTTTGATCAAACACGGTATTATCAAAGGCAATGCGGGAAATACGATCAATCCGCTAGGACATGCGAACAGAGCGGAAGCAGCAGTCATGGTTGAACGGATGCTGCAGAAATAACCGGCTAATAAAAAGCAACCAGATGCTGCGGGATTCGCAGCATCTGGTTTTTTTGTATGTAATAGCGCCTTACTGATTTCGCTTGGCAGGGCTTTTTTCTTCTATCTGCCCATGGTAAACTTTAGAAAAAATGTCCAGGGGGATAATGATGCGTCGGAGTGTTATTGCTTTGTTGTTTTTGGTATTGTTAACTGCTTGCGGTTCATCGAAAAAAGGACTTACTGCTGATGATCTTGCTATTGTTAAGGTAGACAATGAGAAGGAAATTGTAAGTTATGGTATGAGTCGCGCGAATGTCGAGAAGGTTCTTGGAGAAAGTGAAGAAAGCAAATTAAAGAGAATGATGTTTTATAAAAACGGTGTGGCTGTTATGTATAGAGATAACTCCGTTGTTGCTATCTTATTAAGCGAGGAATCGAGAGGTATCTTCAAGACTTTACAAGGTGCCGAGATTAACATGAACAAAGACGACCTGAAAAAAATTTACGGAAACGACAATGCAATAGAGAAAAAGGAAAATTTAGATTACATATATGACTCGGAAAGTAAAAAATATTTGTCCGAAATGACAGTTAAATCAGAAGACAGAACAAAGATTTACCATGTTTCAATTAGGTTTAATGATGCTGGTGAAGCTGAAAGAATATCTGTTTTGGATAATCGCGCGGCTACTCTTGCAGAATGAATTTACGGCCATCTCAAAAATCCCCATGCGGCTTTGAACAAAAAAAACTGCTATGCAGGTGGTGTAATCTAGGTTTATAGCAAGCTTAAACAAAGTGAAGCCAGCGCCTTTAGACGCTAGCCTCAGAGTAGATACCCTATCTTTCAGTACCAGATATCTTCTAGCGTAACAATCTTGAGAGCAGAATAATCTCTGCCAACCGGATGATGAGTCTTCTTCTGCGTCCTCTGATGATGGAGCTTAGGATAAGAAAATCCGTACCAACCGACTGAAGAGTTCCGATATAAGTACTGCCAGTTGTTGTAACCTGTACGGTTTTTCCCTGAAGCAATTTTGCTTTTCTACGAAAGTTCATGGTTGAATCCCACCTTCTTCTAGTGATGAGGAACATATAATAGAGTATTCCTGATCAGAAGAGCTTGAAAGGTATAGAAGTGGAAACTTCATTAACCAATTCCTTATAGTCATTGCGCACATTGCCGACCGCTGCAGACACGGGATATGCCCGCATCAGCTCGGCATTGTAGGGAACCAGCAGCTTCATCAGCTCCGGCTCCTCCTGATTATTGCGGTCAAGCCACTGTGATTCCGCTTCGCGGCTGAGAATGACCGGCATGCGGTCATGGATATCCGCCATCAGGCTGTTGGCCTCTGTGGTGATGATCGTGCAGGTGCTGAGCTTGTTTCCGCTGGCATCCACCCAAATATCGTACAGCCCGGCCATGGAAAAAAGCTCCCCGCTCTTCAGTGTAATCCGCATCGGCTGCTTGCCGCCGTCCTGCTGCTTCCAGTCGTAGAAGCCATCCGCAGGAATGACGCAGCGGCGTGAGCGGATAAGGCCCTTGAAGGCTGCTTTGTCCTGAAGGGACTCACTACGTGCGTTGATCATCCTGCTGCCGTTCTTGTCTTCCTTCGACCAAGAAGGAACCAGCCCCCACCGGAGCTCTCCAAGCCGATTCTGTCTGCCGTCATGAATAACCGCCGGTATATGCTGCATCGGGGCCACATTGTATTTAGGAGCATAATGGACAAGAGAGGTATCCTGGATAAAATAATGCAGCATCAATTCTTCCATACTTACCATAATGGTATATCTCCCGCACATCCTGACGCGCCTCCCGTATCTATGAATGCTATAATATCAATTATAAATGAAGAAACGGGTTATAGCGAAGGAGGGATTCCCGGTGATTATTGTAAGCTCCTGCCTGGCAGGCATGAAAGTAAGATATAACGGCACGGCTTGTCTGGATGAGACCATTCAAAAGCTGCTGGACAGCAATCAGGCGGTTGCGGTATGCCCCGAGCTGCTGGGCGGTTTCTCCACCCCAAGAGAACCGGCAGAAATTATTGGCGGGGACGGTGCGGCTGTGCTTGAAGGGACCGCGAAAGTGGTGGACCGTCTGGGGACGGATGTAACTGAAATGTATATAAAGGGAGCTTATGAAACGCTGGAAAAAGCACGCCAATATGCGGCAACGACTGTAGTCCTCAAGGAAAACAGCCCTTCCTGCGGCAGCTCCATGATCTATAACGGGGAATTTTCCGGACAGAAAATTCCCGGCGAGGGCGTAACGGCTGCGCTGCTTCGTCTAAATGGAATCGAGGTCATTTCTGAAGAGCAGCTTTCCGCGCGATTAGCCCTTTAATTTATGCAAAATCAGGTGAGCTGTTCATGTTGTTCAGCCCCCAGGCAAAAGGTGGAGGGAATCCCCCCCATAGCCTGCTGTCCCTATCCGAAAGCCCACGTTACTATATCGGGGAGGAAGCTGAGCGCAAGCTGAATATATCTGCTACTTGCGCCTTGGAAATGTTACAATATTGTGTTTATTGACAGGTGGTAAAAGAACACATTCAGCAGTATAATCGAGTAGTCCTGTATGGAAATTCTGAATATGGAGAAGCGGAGAACATCGTCATGAAACCGATCTACTTGGACCATGCCGCCTCAACCCCGGTTCATCCGGAGGTGGCTAAGGTTATGTACAATATGCTGCTAGAGCAATATGGCAACGCGTCCAGTGTGCACACATACGGACGTTCCGCCAAAAGAATAATCAATGGCGCGCGCGACACCATCGCGGGCTTTTTAGGCTGTGCGCCTGAGGAGTGGGTGTTCACAAGCGGTGGTACGGAGAGCGATAATCTGGCGCTGTTCGGCGCGGCCGCCGCATCCGCCCACAAAGGCAAACATATCATTACCACGGCTGTTGAGCACCATGCGGTGCTGCATACCTGTGAAGAGCTGGAGAAGATGGGCTTCACGGTAACCTATCTTCCGGTGGATTCTACGGGGCGAGTGAATGCCGCCGATGTGGAAGCTGCCTTGCAGGAGGATACGGTGCTGATCAGCGTGATGTTCGCGAATAACGAAGTAGGAACTGTGGAACCTATAGAAGAGATTGGCAGATTGGCTACTGAGCGGGGCATTTTGTTCCATGTCGATGCAGTACAGGTTCTGGGCATGCTGCCGATCACACTCCGTGAGCTCCCGGTGGACTATATGAGCTTTACCGCCCACAAGATCAATGGGCCGCAGGGGATCGGCGGTCTGTACGTCCGGCGCGGCGCGCCGCTGTCTCCAAGGCAGCACGGCGGAGTGCAGGAGCGCGGCAGAAGGGCAGGCACCGAGAGTCTTGCCGGCGCTGCTGGTTTTGCCAAGGCGGTGGAGCTTGCGGTGAAAGAACTGCAGCAGCGCCGGGATAAGGTGCTAAAGCTGCGGGAAACACTGCTGCAGGAGCTGGACCGCCGGATCGGGCGGGAGGGCTATGTTATCAACGGGGATGAGCAGCATTTTTTGCCGGGGATTCTGAATCTCAGCTTTCCTGGAGCCTCAACCGATGTGCTGCTGATGAATCTTGATATGGAAGGAATCGCCGCCGCCAGCGGTTCAGCCTGCACCTCAGGTTCTCTGGAGGTTTCGCATGTGCTGGAGGCGATGAAGCTGCCGGGCGAACTTTTGAACTCGGCGATTCGCTTTAGCACGGGATTGGGTAATACTAATGAAGAAATGGAGTATGTGGCCCAAAAAGTTGAAACCATTCTGAAACGGCTGCGTAAAAAAGACTAGGCGTTACTACTACCTTGTATCCGTTTCAACGAGAGAGAGTTCTTTTGGCTCCGAGGGAACTCGTAAGCACACTCAAGGTGAAGGGAAATAGCAGCCATGAAACTTCAAGATATGATTGGCCTCGCTGTATATGAGGTTGAAGAAGGTAATGAAATTGGCAAAATCGCCGATATTGTACTGGATTCAAACTGGCATGTTACGGGTATTGAACTGGAAAGTAAAGCATTTTTTTCTAGTCACGTGAAAGTTGTGGCATGGGATGACATTGCCGCTTATGGCGAGGATGCTGTCATGATCCACAGTAAAGAGTCGATTATGAAGACCGACACTGACCATATACCCTATACTTTTCTTCTGGGAAAGAACAAACTGAAGGATCTGCAGGTGCTGACTACATCCGGAACAATTCTGGGACGAGTATCCGATGTTTATTTTGACCAGAAGTTGGGAAACACAATAGTAGCGCTGGAAATCAGTGACGGGCTTGTAACTGATTTGATCGAGGGCCGCAAATGGCTGCCTTGTTCTGAAGGAATGTCCATTGGGGAGAATTCGGTACTGGTTCCCGCGATGAGCGAAGAACGGCTTCAAAAAGCCATTAATATTGTTAACGGATAGGTGGAATGTATTATATGAAGTGTCCAAACTGTGGCTCCAAGGATATCGGCAAGATCGGTTCCCACCAGTTCTATTGCTGGGGCTGTTTTATCGAACTGACAGTCAACGGTGAGAAAATGTCGGTCTATCAGGTTGAAGAAGACGGCACACTCAGCTCGCTTGACGATTTGTTCTCCGGGGAAGAGATTGCCCAGGATTTCCCTCAGATTCATGCATCCTCTTGATCCTTTGATCGGTTCATGCTCCACAAGAGTTAGATAGATTCCCCGCGCCCAATCCTCGGGCGGCTGTTGCAGCCGCCCCGAGGATTGGGCTTTTTGCTTTTGGGCGAAAGTTGCATCTTTGTTATACACGCTAAGGAATTGGTATGTTACCTGCAGCGGACGGACTCTATACTGAAATCGACCGGAGACAACGCCGGGATTCGACATGATTCTACATAGGGGGGAATGTTTAGATGTACCGCAGAGGAATATCCAAGCTTCTGGTTGCAGCTCTGCTGCTGTCAGGGCTTCAGCTTCCGGGAAACACGGGACTGGCAAGAGCAGCGGGGCCGGAGGGACTTCCCGGATCAGCCGCAAGCGCAAGCAGCGCTGGCACAGCCGGAACGGTAAAGTTTGCCGATATGAATCAGCATTGGGCCGGGGCGTCAGCGGACAGGCTGGCAGCGGCAGGAATTTTGCAAGGAGACGGGCAGGGTGGATTCGGACCGGGACGAGCGGTCTCCCGTGCGGAGATGGCGGTCATACTGGGCCGGGTATTCCGTTATACCAACCCAGGTACTGCTTCTTTCAGTGATGTAAGCGCTTCTTCCTGGTACGGAAAAGATGTTGAGGGGGTCCGAGCAGCGGGCATTATCGAAGGCTACGCAGATGGCCGATTTCAGCCGGGAGCTTCAGTTCAGCGGCAGGAAGCGATAACGATGCTAGCCCGGGCTTTCGGGCTTGGCACTGCCTCCCAGACCGCACTGAACGGGCAAACAGACGCCACGGTGGTCAGCGGCTATGCCCGGGAAGCAGTGAGCGCGATGCTTGACGCTGGCTATATCCGCGGCGATTCTGCAGGAAAACTGAATCCGCAGGCTACGATGACCCGGGCCGAGCTAGCGGCACTGCTCGGCCGGATGATCGGGTGGATCAGTCCGGCGGAAGGAACTTATACGATTGGGGATGTGTCCGGGAACGTTATTGTCAACCGGGCGAATGTGCGAATCGAAGGCGGATCGCTCAACGGAAATCTTTATGTGACTCCCGGAACGGGAGGGGGAGAAATATCGTTCACCGGAATCCAGGTGAAGGGTAAGACCCGTATCTCCGGGGGGAGCGGGAATTCCGTGATTTTCCACAAAGCCTCCTTGGGGCAGGCCATCGTAGACGCCTCCAAGGCGCCTGTACGGTTCGTCCTGGGGGATGGAAGCGCAGCGGCCCGGATTGAATTGACCCAACCGGCCAAAGTAGAGATTGGGGCTGGCTCAAAAGTGGATGCACTGATTGTCGGCGCCGCTGCTGCCGGATCACAGATCGTGAACCAGGGGCAAATTGGCTTGCTTGAGACAAAGGCAGACAATGTGCTGCTCAACGGTACAGTGCTCAAAACCGGAGAGACGCTTAAGGACTTGTCCGGCAGTGCTTCCTCACCGCAGGCCAGTGCTACGGCTAGCACTGCGGCGAGCGGCGGAACTGGGGGTGGAGCGACACCGACATCGGCGCCAGTGACACCAACGCCGACTCCGGTAGCGACGGCCAGCGCAACGCCAACCCCGAGTGCCACAGCGACACCAACTCCGCCATCAGAGGACAACCAATGGGAAATGGTCTGGAATGATGAATTCGACGGCCAATCCATTGACAAGACCAAATGGAATATTCAAGATACAGGGACTGTATACAACAACGAACTGGAATATTACCATCCGGACAACGCCTCACTGGAGAAGGAGAGCGGGAAGAGCGTCCTGGCACTGGAAGCGAAGAAGGAAGCTTACGGCGGCAAAGAGTATACCTCTGCCAAGCTGACCTCCAAGATGAAGGGCGACTGGACTTATGGGAAATTCACGGTCCGCGCCAAGCTGCCGATTCAACAGGGAATGTGGCCGGCCATCTGGATGATGCCAACCGATGATGAGAAGCAGTACGGACCTTGGCCGGGAAGCGGCGAGATGGACATCATGGAATTGACGGGACCAGTGGCAGGTGATCCGGAGAAGGCTGATCTGTATCCGAGAACCGTTCATGGTTCGATTCATTACGACATTCCGCATGCGTCCCAGTCCAAGACCTACGTTCTGCCGAAGGGCCAGACGTTCGCTGACGATTATCATGACTTCACGCTTGAATGGCTGCCGGGACTGATCCGGTATTACGTGGACGATAAAATGTATTTCGAAACGAGCGATTGGGGAACCAAGGCTGCCGGCCAGCCGGATTACTATACGTACCCTGCGCCATTTGACCGTCCGTTCTATATGATTCTCAATCTGGCGGTTGGCGGCGATTGGCCGGGAGATCCGGCGGCAGACTTCCATTCGGATAAAATGTATGTCGATTATGTCCGGGTCTACAAGTACAAGAAGCTGGATCAGTGGCCGGACGTAACGGGACATCGTCCAACGAAGCCTGAGCTCTCTGATCCGCAGCGTCCTGCGCTTCCGGACGGGAACCAGATTTATAACGGTGACTTCTCCGGTGCTGCAGCAGCTAATGGAATTCCTAAATATTGGGAACTGATCGAGAATGCGGGCGGTACGGCTACAGCTTCCGTCATTGATGATAAGGATAAGGGCAAGGCGGTGAAGGTTGCTGTCAAAGATGCGGGAACCAAAAATTATTCCATTCAGCTAACCCAGATGCCGCTTATGCTGGAGAAAGGTAAAGCCTATAAGGTAACATTCGATGCCAAAGCGGATGCGGCCCGTCCGCTGATGAGTAAGCTTACCGAATTCGGCGGCGGATGGACGGCGTATTCCAAGGAACGGAATTTCCAGCTAACCCCGGACTGGCAATCGTTCGAATACACCTTTAACATGGATCAGGCTACCGACAACAATGTCCGGTTCGAGTTCAATCTGGGTCTGAACGACATTGCAGCATATTTCGCAAACGTCCGGGTTGTGGAGACGGAGCCTCTGCCGGTGGTTCGCACCCCGCTTGCCGACGGAAACCTGATTTACAATGGAGGGTTCGATCAGGGAGAAGGGCGGCTGGGCTATTGGACATTTGCGGTTAAGCCGAACTCGGGGGCAGTGGCCGAAGCCAAGGTAACCAACATACTGGAGCTGCCGCTTATGAAGCGGGAGTTCGCGTCCGAAGTCCAGACTACCGGCGTGTCGCCGGAGGATGTGACGCTCACCCAGACAGGCATACCTATGTCTGCAGGAGGGACCTATCAGCTGGCATTCGATGCCAGATCGGATGAGGCGCAGCCAATCGGTATCAATCTTAACACCGGAGGGGGAGACACTCTCTATCCTGACGGAACAACATTTACTCTGACACCGCAGTGGAAGAGCTATACAGCGGAAATAGCACTGACCGGCGCGTCCGGCTCTGAAGGTGATCTGTCGTTTCTACTTGGCCAGTCTGCCGGAAAGACCGAGATCGACAACGTGCGTCTGGTCCGTAAGGCCGATCCGCCAGCATTAAGCGGCGGTTACCTGCATCTCCGTGGCGATCAGTATTGGAGCGCATCGGGAATCAGCCTGACCCCGAGCGGCGAGGGCGGTAAGGATGTCACTGATATCGACAAGGGCGATTACGCGGAGTATAAAGTGGTTCTTCCTCAGGCGGCAAGCATTGTTCCGGTGGCCCGGGTGTCCAGTGTACGGGCGGATTCCGAACTGGAACTGTCCGTCCTTGATGCAGGCAAGCGCAGTGTGGTGACGGCAGCCGTCTACAGCACTGCAATTGGGGATACAGGAGGACTTCAATCCTATCGCGCAGTCATCGGGGCACCGCTTGAATTGCCCGCTGGAACCTATTATTTCCGTCTCGGCGGCAGCGGCTATAATCTGGCCTGGCTGGATCTTTCCCGCGAGCTGGTGCTGAACGGAAGCATCAAGAATGATTCAACCGAAGGCTGGACGCTATTCAAGAAGGACTGGGTAGACAGTGATCCGGTGAAGAATACTGCAATGACTGCTAAGAATGGAGCGTTGCAGGTTGCCCTTGGCGGCAGCGGCGACGAGGACTGGAATGTACAGGTTAAGCAAGGCGCAATTCCGGTGGAGAAAGGCAAGAAGTACCTGCTTCGCTTTGATGCGGAAGCTTCTATAGCCCGGTTGATTCGGGTACTGGTTCAGCATGACGGTTCTTCGGACAACAACTGGACCGCATATACGAACCAGACAGCGAGCCTGAGCGAAGCCGGCGGACACTTCGAATACTATTTCACCGCTTCGGAGAGCGATGCCGCCGCCCTGCTTCAGTTCAGTCTCGGCAAGGTATCGGAGGCCCTTGGAGCACATACTGTCACGCTGAGCAACATTTCCCTCCTTCAGGTAAATCCGGTGATCGCCGGAGAAGCGTATGGAGAGAATCTGATCCCGAACGGAGATTTCTCAGCTCCGCTCCAGGGCTGGAGCTCCTATTCATCCGACAGCGGTGAATTGTCTATTGACAATGTGAATGGGGCGCTGCGGATGCAGGTCGGTTCCACAGGAACGAACAGCTGGGACCGGCAGGTGTATTACGAGGGAGTAGCCTACAACGAGGGCAATCATTATACGCTCACTTTTAAAGCCAAGGCAGGAGCACCACGCAAAATGAACATTAGCATCGGCTGGCTGGATGTCGGGAACAATTACACCTGGCACGGATATGCGAACAAAATCGTTGATCTTGGTACAGATTATGCCGAGTATACCCTGGAATTCGACGTTACCGGAGGAAGCACATCCATCGGCCGTATTTCTTTCGAACTGGGGAATATTGCGGATGGAGGCACAGGTCATCTTGCGGTAGATGTCGATGATATTATGTTGACGAATAACGGAACGGTATCTGCACCTTGAGACAAGCTTTATAATTTGTTATCTAGGCTTGGGATTTGGTATTTAGACCGGCACCAATCGCTTTTATAATCAAGACATGGAGGACGGGCAACCGTTCTCCGAGATCTTCATAAGATAATGGGGGAGATTTATTGTGAAAAAGACAGCAGTTTCAATTAGTGCGCTGCTCATGGCATTTTCATTAGTCGTCAGCGGTTGTGGAGGCAATAACAATTCATCAAATTCTGCTAACAACGGAGGAAAGAAGGAAGGATCCAGCGCGACTACGGCTCCTGCAGCTTCTGAAGCTCCAAGCACGGAACCGGTTACACTGAATGCCTGGGTAATGCCGAACAGCCCGAAACCTGATGCGGATTTCCTGAAGACCCTTGATCCCTACCTGAAGGAGCATCCAAATGTCAAAGTCAAGGTAACGGTGCTTGACTGGGGTTCTGCCTGGACTAAGATCACAACGGCAGCTACAAGCGGCGAAGGCCCGGATTTGCTTCAGTTGGGAAGCACCTGGGTACCGGCAATTGCCAGCATGGGCGGTATTGACAAGGTGACTGACAAAGTTGCCGATGTGGGCGGCGCGGAAGCCTTCCTGCCAGCTATCTGGAAAACAACCTCCATCGCGGGCGAGAGCGAAGTATATGGAGTACCGTGGTTCGTGGATGCGCGTGCGATTTACTACCGGACCGATGTATTTAAGCAAGCCGGGGTAAATCCTGAAACAGCATTCAAGGATTGGGATTCCTTCAAAAACGCGCTGAAAGCGGTCAACGGACAAACAGTTGACGGCAAGAAGATCGCAGCACTGGGACTTCCGGGCAAGAACGACTGGAACGTAGTGCATAATATTTTCCCATGGATCTGGGCTGCAGGCGGCGACGTTCTCGCCCAAGATAACAAAGATGTAATTTTCAACAATGAAAAAGGTCTTGAAGGCGTTATGTACTACACAGGACTCGCGCATGAAGGTCTTGTTGATAAAGCCTCGCTCGAAAAGAACTCGTCGCAGATCGAGGGTGACTTCGGCGATGGCAAGTCGGCAGTGATTATCACTGGACCGTGGCTCGCCAAAAACTTTGCTACACCAAAAGCAAACGGCGGTATGGATGACAAGAAGGCAGCGAAAAACTTCGCTGTGGCTCCACTTCCAGCTGGTCCTGGCGGACAAGCCACCTTTGTTGGCGGCAGTGAGCTGACAGTGTTCAGCGGCTCCAAAAACAAAGAAGCCACATGGGATGTTATTAAATACCTGACCTCGGATGAAGCGGAGAAGGCTTATGCAGGTGTATCCGGCCAGCTCCCGGCCAGAGTGTCTCTTCTGAATTCGCCGGATCTTGATGCTAATATGAAAGCATTCTCGGAAGCAACAAAATACGGAAGAACTTACCCGTCCATTCCGCAATGGGGACCTACAGAAACAGCGCTGCAAAAGCACTTTGCCAACGTGTGGGACATCGTTGCTGGTGTGAAGGGTACGTATAGCAAAGATAGCATCAAGCAAGAGCTGGATTCCGCCGCGGCTGATGTTAAAGCAATTATTAATCAATAACTACTAGAATTTTGGGAGGCCGCCGCGCGATAGGGTACGGCGGTTTCTTCCATTAACAAAGTGAGGGATAGCAGATGGGACTCCATACTGAAAAAAATCTTTCCGCGAAAGCCTCTTCCAGCAAGCGTGGTCTGTGGCGCAAGCGGGTCAGAGAGAACAAGTTCGCTTACATGCTGATGGTGCCGACCATTATCTTCATGATGTTAGTACACTTGCTTCCGATGCTTCAGGGCATCTGGATGTCATTTTTGAAGCTCAACCAATTTACACTGGTCAAATATTTGAAGGCGCCTTTTGTTGGGCTGGATAATTATACTGGCCTGCTGTTCAACGCCGATAATCCGGTTCGTTCGGGTTTGAATTTCGCAATTCGCAACACCGCAATTTATGCAGTTATTGTAACTATTGGTGTAATGTTCATGGGGCTGATGATGGCCATGCTGCTGAACCGTGATTTTCCCGGCCGCGGCATTGCCCGTACAGCCATGCTCCTTCCGTGGGTCATCCCGTCTTATGTTGTCGGTGTGCTCTGGGGCTTCATGTGGCAGCAAAATGGTATTATCAACTATTTTCTGGTCGATGTCCTGCATCTCTTCCATGACAAGCCTTTCTGGCTGCTTGGACCCAATACCATCTGGGCGATCATTATCCCAACCATCTGGCGCGGCTGGCCGTTCCTAATGGTCATTTTCCTGGCTGGATTGCAGACCATTCCTGAAGATATCTATGAGGCGGCAACGATTGACGGGGCTAGTAAGTTCCGCCAGTTTTGGAATATGACATTGCCATTACTCAAACCGGTTATTGCGGTACAACTTTTATTCCAAATTATTAACAATGTATACTCCTACAATATCGTTTCCACGATGTTCGGTAATGGTGCCGGATACCCGGGAGAGTGGGGAGACCTGCTGATGACGGCCTTGACCCGCCAATCCTTTGGCTACTGGGCGTTTGGTTCCGGTTCTGCAGCTTCAATGATGCTGATGTTCGTAATGCTTATGGTTGTCGGTGTTTGGTACCGAGCCTTTAGATCGGAGTTGAATGCCCAATGAGTACACACCGAAAACGTTCTGTCACTTCATTTCTGCTGACTTCACTGACTTGGTTCATTGTTGTAGTGACGATATTCCCGATTCTGTGGATGATTTTTACCTCTCTGCACTCGAATGATCAAATTTTGAACGGCATTACTACCTTCAGTTTGCCGAAGCCGCAGTGGGTCAATTACATCAACATGTGGGATACAGTTAATTTTGCTATTTATTTCCGTAACAGCTTGCTGATTTGCGGTGCGACAACTGTGCTTGCCGGTACCTTTGCCGTGCTTGCCGGATATGCGCTGGCCCGGTTTGATTTTCCCGGATCGAAGCTGTTCAGTATGAGTATTATATCCACTCAGCTTATTCCAGGAATTATGTTCCTGTTCCCGATTTATCTGATGTTCCTGTGGATCAAGAATACATTCGGGTTGCCGATGATCAACACATACTGGGGAATGATTCTCGTCTACACGGCGTTCTATACCCCGATCAGTATCTGGATTATGCGCGGTTTCTTTGTCTCCATCCCGAGAGATCTGGAGGAGTCGGCTACGATCGACGGCTGTTCGAAATTCCAGGCTTTCTACAAAATCATTCTGCCGCTGTCTCTGCCCGGCATTATTGCGACTGGCATCTTCATCTTCCTTACGGCTTGGGATGAGCTTCTCTTCGCCTGGGTACTTACAACCAGTTCGGATGTACAGACGATTCCGGTTGGTATCCGCCTGTTTGTCGGCCAGTACAACACCCGTTATGACCTGCTGATGGCGGCGTCCACTGTTGTAACCGTGCCGGTTATGGTGATATTCTTCATGACGCAGAAATACTTTATTAGTGGTATGACCGCGGGAGCCGTTAAGGGCTGATCCGCGGTCTGCCTGGAAAGGTGGAAGCAACATTGATGTTGAAATTTGCTACTGCAAGAGGAACGACGGCATCGGCCGAAGATATCCTGCGACAAGCGTTTGCTGACCGGATTGGAACCGGTACACATATTAGCGCCCTTTTTACCGATTCGGAACGCCAAGGGGCTATCGGAATAGCAGGATTGCCGTTTAGGCTGCCTGCCATTCAGGAGCTGTTGAAGCAGCCAGCCTTGGCTGCGCTGCTGCCGGCTGAAGCCGGAGCCTCCGCTCTGTTCGTTGTAAGCGGAGAAGGCACTGAGCTGTCCTTGTATATCCGGCATGCCGGAAGCCAGGAGGTGGGCGCCCAAATCCCGGAGGCCACTGCAAGGGAGGCGCTGGCGCAGCTGCAAGCTGCAACGGGCTGGGCAGGTTCGCTTAATGCCGAGGGAGAGCATGTAATCGACCTGCGTTCACCTGTGCCGGGTCCGCATTTCGCAGTCAATCTGCTGCTGGGCAACCGTCTTGAGTTCCCTCATCCGCTTCAGACCACGCCGAAGAGCGTTGTTGACCGGTTCGGCGGCGGCAGCTTCCGCTCGCACGCGGCAACTCAGGTGCTGGCGACCCGCTGGGATATGCGTCAGGAAGAGAACGGCTTCCCGGCGAACCGGCAGTTTTATCTGTTTGAAGACGGACAGCAGATCTTCTATTCCGCAGACCCTGGAGATGAAGGAATTGAATCAGCCGTCTGCAGGCATTCGCAGAATACAACCGTTATAAGCTACCGCACCCGCTGCGGTCTGGAAATCACCCGCACGATCTTTATTCTGCCGCACTCCGAGGGAATGCCTCTGGCTACCGAAATGCAGCGGATAGAAATTGCGAACCACGGAGAAGGTGACCGCCATCTTCGGATAGTCTACACCGGAATGTTCGGTTCTGCCGCTCCGGGCGCACTGTTCGAGGATGTACTGTACAGCAATGTCATCATGCAGGGCGGTGTGCTTCAGGATTCTACGGGAGCCGTGGCGGCTATCAGTCCCGATTATTATCCGGAAGGCGGCAAGCACGATCTGCGCTTCCACACGATGATCGTTCATGGAGAGGGCGGAGCGGTGCTGCCGCGCGAATACTGTGTCAGCTACAATGAATTTGTTGGTACAGGCTCGCTGCACCGTCCGTCCGGGGCGCTCAAACTGAGCAGTATTCTGCACCGCAAGGGACCAGGTTTCTTCGCTGTAGCCGGTGAGGTTCAGATCCCCGCAGGAAGTGCGGCAACGGTTGATCAATTGACCGGACTGGTCTCCGACAAGAGCGGTGCAACCTGGAACGACACGGTGCTGGCGGAAGAGGTGGGGGCGCTGGTCGCCCGTTTCTCTGACCGCAGCGCGGCAGCTTCTGCGCTGGCTGAATCGTCCGGCTTCGTGTGCGAGTATGGCAAGTTCCTGCAGGTAGCCTCCGGTGACGGGAATTTCGATGTGTTTGTCAACCGCAACCTGCCGTTTCAGGTGCTCTACCAGACGTTTGTCTCCCGTTCCTTTTGCCAGACACAGAAGGGCTACAGAGAAATTGGTTTCCGCGAAATCCAGGATTTGTACGCCTCAATGTATTATTTCGTTGGTATGGGAAGAAGCGGTCTGGTGAAGAGCCTGCTGAAGGAATGGACCGGTATGGTGTTCGAGCTGGGTTATGCTTATCACAATTTCTTCTGGGTTGGCAAGGAGCCGGGTAAATGGTCCGATGATGCGTTATGGCTTGTTCAAGCCGTCTATCGTTATGTAATGCTCACTGGCGATATCGAATTCCTGGACGAATCCTGCCCGGTGGCGGGACAAGAAACCAGCCGTCCGGTCTTCGAGACATTGAAGGCGATTATTGTATACTCCGGGAAGATTTCAGTCGGCCGCCACGGTCTTCCATTGCTGGATTTCGCAGACTGGAACGACTGCCTGAAGCTGGATGATACGTATCTGAACGGCCCGGCTAAGGAAGAACGTTACCGGAAGCAGCTACAAGCAGGCGGAGTCTTCGGCGATCCGCTGGACAGCGATTATTCCGAGAGCGTCATGAATGCATTTCTGCTCAAGGTAGCGGTGGATGAGTTGTCCGTACTGGCTGCCCGGAAGGGAGAGCAGGAATATGCCGCGGAGTTGGACCGCTTCGGAGCTGAGCTGCGGGGACGGATTCAATATCATGCCTGGAAGGACAATTTCTTCGCACGCGTGCTGTTCAACCGCTATGAGAATGGCGAGTACACCTATTTGGGGGCCGCGGCGGATGGTCTGTCTTCAGATCCGGCCTCGGATGGTTCTTACTTCCTGAACTCCTTCAGTTGGAGCATCTTGTCCGGCTGTGCGGACGAAGATCAGATCGCTGTGATGCTGGACACTATGAAGTCGCATCTCATGACTCCTTTCGGGCTGAAGCTAGTCTCGCCTGTTGCATTGGGACGGGTGTCCACCCACACAGCTTCGGACGAATACTTTCCGGGTGACCGGGAGAACGGCGGTGTGTTCAAGCATGCCTGCATGATGGCCGCTGCAGCCATGTTCAAGGGAGCCAAGGAAGTGTCAGATGCGAAGCTTGCTGCTGAGCTTGGCCGCTTCGGCTACTGGCTGCTGGACCGGATCATGCCGTTTAAGACTATGGAAGATCCGTTCGCAATCTGCGGGAATCCACGATTCTGCACCCAATATAACAACAGCGAGACCGGTGAGAACATTGGTCCGATGCTCAGCGGCACCTCGACCTGGCTCACCCTCTCGCTGATGGAAGCGCTGGGCATTGAATATACAGCGCAAGGCATTGCGCTCAATCCGATCCTGCGGGAAGAGCAAACGGAGCTTTCCTACACCCTGAAGCTCGGCGGCTCATCGTATTGTATCCAGATCATTAAGCCGGAGGGCTTCTGCCGGATGCGGGGCGGTGTTGCCAGTCTGATTCTGGATGGCCGGGAGCTTGAGGATGGGCTTGTACCGGCTATTGATGACGGTCTCGTCCATGAGGTGGAACTGCGATTCTAGGTTAAGGCTGTTACAATGACCGATCGCGGAACTCCTGCGGGGTCATGCCGGCGTATTCCTTGAACAGCTTAATAAAATAATGGGCGTTGGAGTAGCCCAGCTCAGCGGACACTTCATAAATTTTCAGCGGCGTATGGATTAGCAGATACGCCGCTTTTTCCATCTTTACCTGGCTGATATAGTCGCTGATTCGCTTACCTGTCTCCAGCTTGTACATTTTAGATAAATAAACCGGGTGCATCTGGACATGATCGGCGATGGCCTGGAGGGAGACATAGTGCAGATTGCTGTTGATATATTCATGAACGCTCCGGATCAGGACGGTTCGGCTATCCCGGCGTTCCGATTCAAAATGCTCTCTTAGTAGAACGACTACCTCAAGCGCCCATTCCCGCAGCTTGTCCGGTGTCTCGAAGGGAGCCTGCTCCAAGAGCGAATTGCCGACAATCTCGCTCAGCATTGTGTTGTTCTTGTGAGCGAAATAATAGAATGCCGTCTCCAGATGCAGACGTGCTTCGTGGATATGCTCCAGCGAGTGGTCCGGATTTCGGACCAGCTCCGTAACGATGGCATTCAGCTTGTCTTCAATACCCTGCCAGTTGCTCGCTTCGAACATATGGAAGAGCAGCGGAGGCTCATAGAGCGGCTGGAGAATCTCCACAGGCTGGGAGCTGCTGTTATCTGTTACGTCCAGAAAGATGCCCGTTTCGCTGCCGATATGCTGGCGGATAGCCGAGATGGCGGATTGATAGAGAGGGTAGACCTGGTCGGGGAAGTCCCCCCAGCCTGTAGTTACAACGGAGAGTCCGCCTCCAATCAGCGTGCTGACATTATTCTGCAATTGATAGGCCGCCTGGGCGACATCATCTGCCGGATTGCCGCCAGATTCAATGTCATCCCTGGGCTGCAGCAGAAATACGAGATAATCATGCACATCCTTGCAGGACCATATGCGGAAGAGATCCTGGAACAGCTCCTGTGCGATATTGATGATCGCATATTCGAACAGCAGCATGCTGCGCATGTCCTGGCGCCGGAAGAACTCCTCCGGTCTGACAACAGCAAGGCATACCGGCTGGTCGGTCCGCAGCGGCAGATCGAACTGGGCCAGCCGTTCTTGCAGCTGCGGCCCGGACAACTTCCGCCCCTGGAGCAGCTCACCGAGCAAGCGGTCCCGCAGGAGGGGAAGATGCTCGCGGAAGGTCTGCATGGTCCGCTGATAGGAGGACCATGTCTCCCACTCTTTGCGCAGCTCTTCCTGGAGCTTAACGATGACGGCGATCAACTGGTCATTTGCAATCGGCTTTAGGAGGTAGGCGCTGGCTTGCTCTTCTATCGCCTTGCGGGCGTATTCAAACTCGGCATAACCGGTCAGCATAACAACCCGGATATGCTTCCAGCGGCTGCGGATGGACGCGATCAGCTCAATGCCCGAGATTTCCGGCATATTGATGTCAGTGACTACAATGTCTATAGGATAGCGCTGAAGCAGCTCCAGCGCCTCGTACCCGGAGTAGGCTTTATGAACCTGTTCGAACCCCATTTCCGCCCAAGGAATCGAGATGGATAGATCATCGACGACGTAAGGCTCGTCGTCAACCAGTAGAATTTGATGCATTGTTTTCCTCTTTCTTCTCCATACGGAGAGTGATTTTTAGACCGCCGTCAGGCGAAGGGGCGATCAAAAGGCCGGAAGAATCGTCATAATGAGACTTAAGACGCTGCTGGATATTCCATAGCCCGCAGCCTCCGTCCTCACGCGTCGATTCGGATATTCTGGCATGCAGTGAGGCAATCGCTTCAGGGGTCATGCCGGCTCCGTTATCCTCAACGGTGACGGTGACCGCCTCATTCGTCTGGCTGGCGGTGATCCGGATGAAGCCCTGGCCGATTTTTTTCTCAATGCCATGGATAATGCTGTTCTCAACTAAGGGTTGAATCAGCAGCCGGGGAATTTGCAGACCCAGCAAGTCATCGGCAATATCCATCTCGTAGCGGATACGCTGTTTCCTCAAATTCTGAATCTCCAGGTAATTCTCCAGCAGCTTCAGCTCATCCTGAAGCGTTGTGAGGGAATGGTCGACTTTGGTGATATAGCGGTAATACTCGCCAAGATTAAGTGCCATCGCTTCTACCGAAGCCGTGTCGCCGACAACGGCCTTACTCTTGATAAAGAACAGGCAATTGTAGAGAAAGTGCGGATTGATCTGTGATTGAAGCTGCTTCAAGTGAGCGTCCTTGGCCCGTAGCTGTTCCAGATAGACCTGCTCGATCAGCGATTGAATCTTTTCCGCCATCTCGTTGAACTCTTCGTTCAGCATCGTGAACTCAGGATTGGTCTTGGTATGAATACGGGTAGACCAGCGTCCTTCCTTCATTCTGTTGAGGGAACGCAGCAAGAGGCTTACCGGACGCTGCACTTGGCGGTAGAGCTGCAGCGAGAACAGCAGGCTCATGGCCAAAAGTATGGCCGAGCCGGTCAGGAAGGTATAACGGCTGCTTCGAATCGGCTGAAGTATCTGCTTCAGCGGCGAATAATGCACAACCTGCCAATTAATGGCCGAGGATGGGACGGAGCTGACGAGAAAGCTGCCTTCCTTGAGGCTGAAGATTTCTGAGCTCCCCTGATTTGTCGAAGGAGCCAGGGTTGCAACGATCTGCTTCGCCATTTCCCGGTCGGTATTTCGTGAAAGAATCACTCCGTTTGACGGATGGAACAGGAAGGTGTCTCCCTTGTTTTGCGACTGGTACGTATCGAACATCCGTTCAATATTCGATACCGGGAAATACATCGACATCAGCAGTCCCGCCGAGCGGGGATCATGCTTTCTCTCAAGAGGGTCCGACAGCAGCAGGCGGAAGCCCGCTTCAGCGCTGCCCTTTTCCTCCGAAATATACTCCCAGCCGGAAGGCAAAGGCTTGTCCAGTACGGAGGAATCAAAGGAAAGAGAGGAATCTGAGCCCAGGGTCTCGCCGCTGTGCGGCTTGTACAGGACGATCCGGTTCTCCCACGTGCTGGAGCTGGTCTGAAGGGAAAGCTTCTCCAGCACGGTCATGATGGTCTGGGCGGGATCAATGAGATGGCCGAGTTGCCGGATCTGCTCATAGTCGCGGATGGTGGGATCTCTCTGAAGGGCATACATGCTGCCTGCTAATTGGTTGATATTGTTGTCCATCTGCTGGGTCAGGAATTCAAGATGATTCAAATCGGTCGTTTTGATCTGACTCGTAATGACCCCGATATCCTTGCGGTAGGATAATCCATAGAATAAGAGCGTGACTGAAATAAGGGATAGAAGAATCGCAACCATTTTTATAAATAGGTTCGGGCGCCAGGTCATAAGATCATCCTTTTCAAAGACTTCGCTGTACTAAAAGAAGTGTATCACACGATGCTGAAGGAGATATGATACAATTTGTTCGACTCCCCAGAACATTACGAAAAGCAGGTGGTTCCATGAAAATTCGATTATCGCTGATCGTGCTGCTCTTGACGTTGTCGGGCTGCGCGTTTCACAGCTCAGGTGAAAGTCTCCCGGCAGCCTCCATGGAGAGCACTGCGCCACATTTCGATATCAAGGCAGGAAAGTATAATCCTCCTGTAGATCTGTATACGGTAGGCTCTGTGAACCCAAATCTGACCTTCAAAAAAGGCGAGAGCCTTGAAAATAATGTGCATACAGCCTGGGCCGAGAAACGGCTTGGCATCCGCATCCGTTATCTTTGGACCATCTCCGGTACCTCCGAGAACTATGCCAACAAGCTGAGGCTTGAACTGGCCAAAGGCAATATGCCCGATGTCGTAACAACACGGGATACCGTTATCATCCAGGAACTGATCGACTCCGGGCAATTCATGGAGGTCGGCGGGTTATTTGAAAAATATGCTTCCAAAGTGTGGAAGGAGGCTGTGGCCGAGGACCCTTCGGCATGGGACTCCTTTGTGCGGGATGGGCATAAGTATGCAATTCCGATCATGGATTACGATTATAACTCTGATCCGCTGCTCTGGATTCGCCAGGATTGGCTGGACAAGCTGCATCTGGCCGTGCCGCGGACTCTGGATGAACTGGAAAAGGTCATGGATGCCTTTGCCAACCGGGACCCGGACGGCAATGGTCTTAAGGACACATTCGGCCTTTCGGTTGGTTTCCGCAACGGACCCAATACCTGGATGGGAGACAGCAGTTGGATTTTTGGCGCGTTCGGTACGGTTCCTGAGCAATGGAACCGCCGAAGCGACGGAACACTTGAATACGGGTCTGTGCAGCCAGACGCCCGGAAGGCTGTCGCGCTCATGAAGCATTGGGTGCAGCAAGGATACTTGTCCACCGACAGTGCGTGGCTTGATGAAGAGGGTGCCGCCAATCTGTTCGTCTCCGGCAAGGCCGGCATCATTGCAGGTCCGTACTGGATGCGCGGCTGGCCCTTGTCAATCCTGACCGACGCAAACCCGCGGGCGCGCGTCAAGGCCGTTGCCATACCTTACGGCCCTGACGGCATCGCCATGAGAAGAGGGACCTTGCCTGTCAACGGCGCTATTCTGATCAACAAGAAAATGAAGCATCCTGAAATCTTTTTTACTTATCAGAACTATTTGTTTGATTATTACGCTACCTCGACCGGCGAATTCGCCAATGGCCTTGCAGAGGGGTATGATTGGACGATGGTCGGCAGCAAGCCGACCATTGAGCCTTCTGTTTTGCCGCTGGGCGGCATCCGGGTCGCTTCCTACACGCTAACCTTCGATGGAGCGAGAATTCCCTCCAAGGTCGTCAAGGAAATTCCGAAGGATATTACCCCCGTGCTGCTCGGCCAGAAGGAGGCTTCCCGCAAGGATCAGTTCACGGGACCGCCAACTGCGACGATGAAGAGCGACGGCGAGCTGCTGAAGAAGCTGGAACAAAAAAGCTTTCAAAAAATCATCTTCGCGGACAGCGGCATCGGGGAATTTGACAAATTCGTCGACAAATGGAAAGCCTACGGGGGGTTAACTGAAACCTCGGAGGTCAATGCCTGGGACCGCAGCCGCCGATGAGTGCCGCAGGGACAAGAAACCGCCTTGATCAAGGCGGTTTCTTGTCGAAAGTAGCGCCGGAGCTTCTTACTTGCCCGACGATTGATCCGGAGTATAGCGGAACTGGTCATAGTAAGCGTGAAGCGGGACTTTGCCGTCAAACGGCTCCAGCCAGGAATCCACGCCTATCCCGTTCCAGAGATTCATCATAATGCGGACTGGAGTGGAGGGAATGTTCTCGGTGGCCGTGTGAACGGGTCGGCCGTCGATGTACCAGGTAATAGAATCCTTCTTCCAGTCGAAGCCGTACCAGTGAAATTCCTGTGAGGCGTCAAAGTCGAGGTCAATCACCTGTTCGTGCTTTCCTACGCCGTCAGTGAAGTAATTAAACTGCACCTGCCGCGTATTCTTGCCCAAAAATTCAATGTCAATCTCATCCCAAGGCTCCCCTTCCGAGGGACCGGTGTAAGTGAAAAAGGAAGAGACCACACCGGGATTGGCCGCTGGCTTCATCTTAATTTCATATTTGCCATAGCCGTACTTCTCCAGCGAACGGTATTCTGCACCGTCGAACTCGCCGGGAGACGGACTAGTAAGTGACAGGGTCATGAGATCGTCACCTGCGAATGAAATGTTGTTCTCCCGCCAGGTGCAGTTGAACATGTCTCCGTTGGAATAGCCATCTGTTTTCTTCCATAATTTTGTGTTGAACTCTGAGAAATTGTCCTTTACGACTCCAGCCTCGGACTTGGATACTGAAGCGAAGGCCCATATGCCCCATACTGCGGCCGACAGAGCCGCTACCGCTGCGGACACTTTGATTAACCTGCTGCGATTCAATGCTGTTCCTCCTGTGATATTGTCTTGCTATTATCGTACTGAATGCCGGCTTAGGCCGCCATACCAATGTGTCAATCCGAATAACAAATTCTGAAGATACGGGATTGCTTATAGAAAAAAGGACCCCGGAAGGCACCATCTGTGCAGCCGCCGGGGTCTGACTTTAGCTTTTAGTTGCTTGTATATTTCAACCAATCATAATAAGCGTACAGCGGATTGGCTCCGTTATATGAACCGAGCCAGGAGTCTACACCGGTTCCGTTCCAGAGATTCATCATGATTTTCCCGGGCTGGGATGGTATATTGCTGGTTGCCGTATGCTTCAAGCCGCCATCCACATACCATTTAATGTAGCCTGACTGCCAGTCGAAGGCATACGTATGATATCCTTGGGAAGCGTCAAATCCAAGATCCACGATCTTCTCATGGCCGCCAACGCCGTTCGTGTAATAATTGAACTGGACCTTGGTGGTATCTTTACCCAGAAACTCGATATCTATTTCATCCCAGGGGGTCCCGTCGGAAGGTCCGGTATAGGTGAAAAAGGAGGAGACGATTCCGCTGTTCTTGGCCGGCATCATGCTGACCTCATATTTCCCATAGCCATATTTGTTTGTAGACCGATACTCTGCACCGTCAAACTTATTGTAGCTGGAGCTGGTCAGTGCAAGGCGAAGCTGCCCGCCGCCTGTAAACGAAATATTGTTTGCGCGCCAGGTGCAGTTAAACATACCTCCATTGGAATAGCCGTCGGCTTTTTGCCAGGTTGCGGAATTGAAGTAGGTTAGCGGCTCATAAAAAACGGTGGCTGCCGAAACAGACGGAGCTCCCGCCAGCAATCCGGCAAGCAGCAAAGTTAGACCTGCACCGCAAAATTTTTTCAACCTTTTCATATAAAAGCATCCCTCCTCGAAATGAAAGCGTTTTACATTATGATTTTATTCAACTCCGATTCCGTCCACCATACCAACTTCTGAACCGGGATAACAAAAAACCAATTTTTTGTTCGGAAAAAGGTTATTTCGCCTTTCTCCCACACATACTGATATTGCATGGCTTGTTCGGGGCTGCATTTAATCGGGAGGGATAACATGGAGCAATGGTCCCAAAGTAAATGGTTCCGCTGGATGATCGGAGTGCTGCTCGCCCTGATCATTTTATATTTCGTATGGCTGCTTCGCCCGATGCTGCAGGGGATCTTCGTGTTTCTGAAGGAGATTCTTGCGCCGTTTCTGGCAGCCATGATCATCTCATATGTTCTGAACCCTGTAGTCAGTATGCTGGCCGGCCGCAAAATGCCGCGCAGCGTTGCGGTGCTCCTGATCTATGCCGTATTCCTGACTTCGATTGCGGTGATTGCCATCAACCTCATTCCCATGTTCATCGAACAGCTTGAGGAACTGAATGAGCATTTGCCAGAAATGACACTGCATGCGCAGGGCCTTATGAGGAATATGAATTCAAGGCTGATCCCGCCCGGTGTGGAGCTTGGCATGAACAACTGGTTTTATCAGATGGAAAATCGTTTGGCCGAAGGCATTTCCCACTTTCTCGATAATATCGGATCGACGATAGGCGTATTGTTCAACGCATTCATCGTGCCTTTTCTTGTGTTCTATATTCTTAAGGATTTCGATGTGTTCGAACGGGCGATTGTCTCCTGTCTGCCCCGCTCACGGCGCAAGTCAATGGTTAAGCTGTTAAAAGATATTGATGATGCGCTCGGCAACTATATACGCGGACAGTTCCTCGTCTGTGTCATCATCGGTGTGCTGGCCTATATCGGCTATGCGATTATCGGCATGCCCTATGCTCTGCTGTTCGCCTGTGTGGTAGCCGTGTTCAACATCGTTCCTTATATGGGCCCGTTCCTGGGTGCGGCGCCGGCAATCGTGATGGCTTCAACGCTTTCGCTGCGTCTTGTGCTGCTGGTAGCAGTGGTGAACACCCTTTGCCAAATGCTGGAGAGCAATGTCATTTCGCCTCAGGTGGTGGGCCGTACGCTGCATCTGCATCCGCTGATGATTATTTTCGCGCTGCTGGTGGGCGGAGAATTGGCCGGGATGATCGGGCTGATCCTGGCTGTGCCTGTTTTTGCGGCCGGAAAAGTCGTGATCCAGCATTTCATCACCTATTATATCCGGCGTAAGCCGGTGTAACAGCAGGGCATCTCTTACGGATTTTTTTAAACCCTTGCCTTCAAAATTTCAGGAATAAATAACTGAGGTGGAATTTCTCCATTTCATTCCGCTGGGTAACCTCCCCCCGGATGGTTAGTGGGAAAACTCCACTTAATTCCTTATAAAATCACTGAATGGATGGAAATGGAGAGAATTAGGTCTACTTTTTCCATCTAATCACCAAAAAATCGGTAAAATTCGCAAATTAGGTTTCCTTTTTCCACTTCATTCAATCTCACAGTTCATTTCGTAAGCGTTGCCCGGGGTGTAACAGGCAAATCATTGACTGGATAGGGTTCTTTTGTATATAATGTGGTGAATATTACTGATTTACAATCAGGAAGCATAGCAGTGCGATGAAGAGGAGTATTAATTCGTGTGACCGTTATTGCAGAGAGCCGGCGCAAGGTGCGAGCCGGTTAACGGAGAAGAGTGAACTCACCTCGGAGTAACGGCGCAAGCCGCAGGTGGCCGCAAGCTTGAAGCTGCGAAGCCCGCGCGTGAACCGTCGTCGTCTCACCCCCGTTATAGGGTGTCAAAGTGAGTGGCAGATAAAGCATATCCGCCGCTAACTAGGGTGGTACCACGGGAATTTCAACCTCTCGTCCCTAGCGATTATACGCTAGGGATGGGAGGTTTTTTTGCAGTATTGGACCTGTCAGGAATCTGGTTCCGGCAGGATAACTGTCTGCTTGAGGCACACGAAGGCAGACATCCACCACAGCGGAACAGCGAGTCCTGAGCTGGTCCTTGGACTTTGCCGGCCCGTTAGGTAAAACGGGTTAGTATTTTAAATTTTTGAAGAGATAAAGGAACGGAAAGAAATTTTGGAGCTGGAGCAACGTTAGTGGCCGCCTTTATTCTCGGATTTCTACCGCGAAGAGCGGTTCAAATCAAGAAATCGGAGAATAACAGCGGGCGGAAGCCCAAACATTTCTGGTAGTGACCCTACTCTGCATATTTTTTACAAAGGCGTTTAACTAAGTAAGCAACACTCCAAGGAGGAGCATAAGATGAGCGACAACAAATTTAGCACTGAGCCTCAAGCAGGCTACCGTGCGCAAACCATCGAGCCGAAATGGCAAAAATTCTGGGATGATAACAAGACCTTCAAGACAGGCGAAGATGCGGGTAAGCCGAAATTCTACGCGCTGGATATGTTCCCGTATCCTTCAGGCGCAGGGCTGCACGTCGGCCACCCGGAAGGCTATACAGCTACGGATATCGTCTCCCGCTACAAACGGATGCGAGGCTATAACGTGCTGCACCCGATGGGCTGGGATGCCTTCGGACTTCCTGCTGAGCAGTATGCAATGGATACCGGACAGCATCCGCGCGACATTACAGTTAAGAACATTGATAACTTCCGCCGCCAGATCAAGTCGCTGGGCTTCTCCTATGACTGGGACCGCGAGATCAGCACAACCGATCCGGAGTACTACAAGTGGACGCAGTGGATTTTTATCCAGTTGTATAACCGTGGCTTGGCGTATGTGGCAGAGGTATCGGTCAACTGGTGTGAAGCGCTGGGAACGGTGCTGGCCAACGAAGAAGTCATCGACGGTAAAAGCGAGCGCGGCGGCCACCCCGTGGTCCGCAAACCGATGCGCCAGTGGATTCTCAAGATTACGGAATATGCTGAACGCCTGCTTGAAGATCTGGAAGAGCTGGACTGGGAAGAAAGCATCAAGGATATGCAGCGCAACTGGATCGGAAAATCCACCGGCGCTGAGGTGATCTTCGCGATTGAAGGTCATGATGCGAGCCTGGAGGTATTCACCACCCGCCCGGACACTTTGTTCGGCGCAAGCTATTGCGTGCTGGCACCGGAGCATAAATTGGTAGACCTCATTACGACAGAGGAGCAGAAGGCGGCAGTTGCGGAATACCGTGACAAGGCTTCGCGCAAAAGCGACCTTGAACGTACGGATCTGGCCAAGGAGAAAAGCGGCGTATTTACCGGCGCTTATGCCATCAATCCGGTGAATGGCGCACAGGTGCCGATCTGGATCGCCGATTATGTGCTTGCCGGGTACGGAACGGGAGCAATTATGGCGGTACCTGGGCATGACACCCGCGACTGGGAATTCGCCAAGCAGTTCGGGCTGAACATTGTGGAGGTTGTGCAGGGCGGCAATGTCGAAGAAGAAGCCTACGCCGGAGACGGACCGCATGTGAATTCCGATTTCCTGAATGGCCTGGAGAATAAAGAAGCGATTGCCACAATGATATCCTGGCTGGAAGAGAAAGGCAGCGGCAAAGGCAAAGTAACCTACCGCCTGCGCGACTGGCTGTTCAGCCGCCAGCGCTACTGGGGCGAGCCGATTCCAATTCTGCATCTGGAAGACGGCACGATGAAGACCGTTCCGGTGGACCAACTGCCGCTGCTGCTGCCTGAAGTGGATTCAATCCGTCCTTCGGGCACTGGTGAATCCCCGCTGGCAAATGTGACCGAGTGGGTCGAAACGGTTGATCCCGAGACCGGCATGAAAGCCCGCCGGGAGACGAACACCATGCCGCAATGGGCTGGAAGCTGCTGGTATTACCTGCGCTACATTGACCCGCGCAACGACAAGGAGTTGTGCTCACCGGAGAAGCAAAAGGAATGGCTACCGGTTGACCTGTACATCGGTGGAGCCGAGCATGCAGTGCTCCATTTGCTCTACGCCCGTTTCTGGCACAAGGTGCTGTATGATCTTGGCGTGGTCGATACAAAAGAGCCGTTCCACAAGCTGGTGAACCAGGGGATGATCCTGGGGAATAATAATGAGAAGATGAGTAAATCACGGGGCAACGTCATTAACCCGGATGAAATTGTGGAAGCCTATGGCGCGGATACACTTCGTGTCTATGAAATGTTCATGGGGCCGCTGGAAGCCACAAAGCCGTGGAATGAAAAAGGCGTAGAGGGCATTCACCGCTTCCTTTCCCGCGTATGGCGTCTGTTCGTGAATGAGGATGGCAGCATCAGCGCTAAAATCACCCCGGACGGCGGCACCGACGAGTTCAAGCGGACTTGGCACAAGACGCTGAAGAAGGTTACCGAGGACTTCGAGCATCTGCGCTTCAATACGGCGATCAGCCAACTGATGATTTTCATCAACGATGCTTACAAGCAGGAAACCTTGTCTACTGAAGCAGCAGAGCATTTCGTACAGATGCTGTCACCGCTTGCACCGCATATTGCCGAAGAGCTGTGGCAACTGCTCGGGCATGAAGGAAGCATCAGCTATGTGGCTTGGCCGGCTTATGATGAAGCCTGGACGGTGGATGCCGAGGTGGAGATCGTCGTGCAGGTAAATGGTAAAATCGTACAGCGCGCGCTGATCGCGCAGGATATGAGTCAGGAAGATATGCAAAACCATGCATTGTCGCTTCCGAATGTGAAGGCGGCAGTCGAGGGCAAAACCGTACGCAAGATCATTGCGGTTCCCGGCAAGCTGGTTAATATTGTAGTGGGTTAAGCGAAGAACGCAATTCTGCCCGCAGCAACGGAGTTATCCGTGCTGCGGGCTTTATTGGTTTAAGGCAGCTTTGAAGGCAAAGGGCCGGCGTTGTGGCGGGTTGTTAGCGGTCCAGCGGAGTTTGAATGATGCCGCCTGTGCCGAACAGAATGTCGAGCTTATCGACATCTTCATCGTATTTTTCATGTGTGGTGGTGATCAGGCGTTCGAAAACGCCGTCGAGACTGGTGCGCAGATGGTTCAGCGCTTCCGCTGTAATGCCGCCGCGCACGGCTACCCGCTCTTGCAGCTCCTGCGGAGTGAATCCGCCTTCTGTCAGCAGCTTGCCTGTACCGAGCAGCATTTCACCGGCCAGCCGGGTAAGCAAGGCTTCTTCTATGCCAGTGGCTTCTACCGCAGCCTCAATCCACCGCTCAATGAAATAGCTGATGAACGCAGGGCCGCAACTGGAAAAATCCGAGGCAATCCGGGTATGCGTCTCCTGTATTTCCAATGGAACGCCTATGAAAGACAACAGATGAAGCAGCAGTAGCCTGTCTTTTTTATTAATTCTGCTGCCAAATATGCAAAGTGAAGTCCCGCTTTTGACAGAGTGGGTGATACTGGGGATAACTTTGGCAATTTTGGATGGCAGAGCGGATTCCAAGTGATAGAGCATCACAGGGCTGGTGATGGAGACAACAATTTGCTCGCTGCGCAGGCATGTTGAGATTTCCTCTGTCAGCGTTTTGAATTCCAGCGGTTTTACACATATGAAAAGGATATCGCTTCCGGCCGCGATCTCTCTGTTGCTGCCAATGGATAGGCCTGGATGGCGTTCTTGAAGCTGCAGCAGTTTGTTCTGGCTGCGGTTGCCGGCAAGCACATCGCACGGCTCAAATGCTCCCGAAGAAAGAAAGGCGTCGATGAGCAGACTGCCCATGCTGCCTGTTCCGATAAATCCCACCTTCATCCTAGGGTACCTCCTTTCTGATGTCGCTATTGCTTGCAGCAGTACTCTTCGTTAAGTCTATGCACAGGAGTCTTGGACAAATGACAGGTTTTAAGCGGATTATTGAATAAAATTCCAGTTTATTGTAGGAGGAGGGCTTCATGAACAAAAGAATACTGGCTTTGGTCATTGCCGCCGGATTGCTGGGCGGCGGGCTTGTGTGGGCAGCGGACCGCGAGGAGGACAGTGGTATTGCTGGCTGGAAGACACTCAATGCCAGCATGGCGCAGGCTCTAGGCTCAGCGGACAAGGGGGCGACATCGGCTGCGGCTGGCGGGAGCAGCGTGGAGGAGAGCAGCAAGCCAGGCGAGGAGCGCGGGGAGAAGGGGGCAGGCACAGGGAAGGAAGGTAGCGCAGGGAAGGAAGATGCAGCATCCACAGTGGCGGCAGCTAATGCTGCGAGAAGTGTCGGCGCAGAAGCGGTAACACCGCCAGGAAATGGCGCAGGGACGCCTGTTTCTGGCAGTAATGTAGGAGCTGAGGCCGGTGCTGGGAACAGTGCAGGTGCTGCGGCGGGTGCTGGAAGTGGGGAAACTTCTACAAGCCAAACATTCGTGGACGGCAAAATTAACGTCAACACAGCGGATGCTGCTGCACTGATGAATCTGCCGGGAATCGGTGCGAAGAAGGCGCAGGCGATTATAGATTACCGCAGCAGCAAGGGGGCTTTCCGCAGCCTGTCTGATTTGGGTGAAGTGAAGGGAATTGGGCCGAAGTTGCTGGAAAAGCTGAAGCCGCTCGTGATATTCTGAGAGTGACCGGGTGTGCAACCATTGTCCTAGTGGAAGCTTGCTGCAATATGCTACAATAATGATCAACTATTGAAGGGAAAGTGGAGATTACTGATGACTGTAGCCTACCGTAAGAATTGGGATACTTATTTCATGGATATTGCCTGCATGGTCTCCACACGCTCGCGGTGTCCCCGCCGCCATGTTGGCGCCGTGCTGGTGCAAGGTAAGAAGCTGCTGGGCACTGCTTACAATGGAGCGCCGATGGGGGTGCCGGATTGCTCGGAAGCGGGCTGCATGGTCTCTGAGCAATATGAACGGGAAATGGTTAACGGGGTAGAGACGATGGTGATGAAGCAGCGCTGCATCCGCACCATCCACGCCGAGCAGAATCTGCTGCTGTTCACGGACCGGAGCGACCGGGAAGGCAGTACCGTCTATGTTACTGATGAACCGTGCTGGACCTGCGCCAATATGCTGGCTAACAGCGGAATTGTGGAGATCGTCTATCTGCGGCCCTACCGCAAGGATATGGAGAAGGTAGAGGCGATGCTGCGCTCCAAAGGGATTATCTTCCGCCAGTTGGAGAATTATGAGCCGCCGAAGGAAACGATGATCACCGTATCGGAATAGCCGGAAGGCTGCCGCAGTCGAATAGGCATAAGCTTCAGGGGAAGAACCTCTGTACTACGCGTTTTTTGCGTATGCAGGGGTTCTTTTGTTTGTGTACGGATGTGTATATAGGGAGGAACGTTCATGAAAAAAAGGCCGCTGTTAAGCTTCATAGTATGCTGGATTGCAGGCAGCTCGGCAGGCTGCTTGTTCTCCGGGCAGAAGCTGCTGATTTACTTGGCGGGCTGTCTGCTGCTGCTCATCATCTTTGCTGTCAGCGCAAGAATCGGATGGAGAAATTTAGCGGTGTTCGGACTGGCGCTTATTGCGGCAGCCCTGTACTGGGAATGGAACGAGGGGCGCAACGTCAGTCTGCTGCCGGAAGCGCTGGGACATTCGGCAGCGGAGCTGAATGAGTCCTATGTACAAGCCGAAGGCGTGATCACTTCACCTGTGGAACGGGACGGGGACCGGGTTGATTTTACTGTAAAGCTGTCGCAACTAGGAGCGAGCGGGGAAGGAGAGCATCCGCAGGAAGGAGCACAGAAGCGGGAAGGACAAGTGGCAGGCGAGTTAATCGCTGTGCAAATCAAGCTCCAGGCTGAAGCCGAAATCGCCACTGCTGCCAAGTGGAGGAGAGGCGATCAGGTAGTGCTTAAGGGACAGCTTGTGCAGCCTGCGGAAGCGCGTAATTTCGGCGGATTTGACTATCGGGAGTATTTGCTGACTAAGAGAATTCATTGGCTCATCAAGGGAGAAGGCGTGGAAAGTGTACAAGCCTCGCCCCCGGCATCCTGGCGGCTATCAAGCATTTTGCGCTGGAATGATGCGGCGCGCGCCGCTCTTGGTGCGGAGATGGACCGCTTATTTCAGGAGCCGCACGGGGGATACATGAAAGGATTGGTCCTGGGCATTCAGGACGCCCTGGACGAAGAGACGTTCAAGCAGTTCTCGCAGCTTGGACTGACGCACATCCTGGCGATTTCGGGTATGCATGTGGCGGTGTATGTCGGGGTTATTTTGTTTCTGCTGCGACGCTGCCGCCTGACCAGAGAAACGGCTCTAACCATTACCGTGATACTTGTGCCTGTGTACGTGCTGCTGTCCGGCGCGGGGCCGTCCATTGTGCGGGCGGGGATTATGAGCATGATCGCCTTGCTAGCCGCCCGGTTCGGGCTGCTGAAGGATGGAATGAATATTCTCGCTGCGGCGGCGCTGATTATGCTGGTCTGGAATCCGTATCTGCTGCTGAGTGTCAGCTTCCAGTTGTCCTTTCTCGTTACGGCCGGACTTATGGTCTATATGCCGCTTGCCGCGCCTTTGCTACGCAGGTTGCCCCGTTGGCTGGGCAGTGCGGTATCGGTGACACTGATCGCGCAGCTGGTGTCTTTTCCGCTGACGATTTATTACTTTAATCAGTTTTCACTGCTGTCCTTTGCCGCTAATCTGGTGTTTGTCCCCTTTATTACTTTTCTGGTGCTGCCGCTGGGGACGCTGGCGCTGTTGCTTGGCCGGCTCTGGAACGCTGCTGCCGGTGTGAGCGCGCAGATTACGGAGCTGCTGAATAATGCTACCTTTGGCGCGGTGGAATGGATGAACGGGTTTTCCGGCGGGGTCCTGATCTGGAGTTCTCCTTCCTTGCTGTGGATTTGCTTGTATTATTTACTGCTCTATGGCCTGCTCTACAGCTTGAAGCGGCGGTATGAGGTCCGGCTGGCGCCGCAGGCAATGGAGGATGAGACAAAGCCGCTGGCGGAGCTGGATCAGCCGCATGGTGCAGGCGGGAGAAGCCTGGGCGGTGGTATTTGGAGCGGAGCCAGGGGGAAAGCATTACCGATGCCCTTTCAAATGCCGGTTGCTCAGCGCTGGACTGGCCCGGCAGCCTTCTTGTGTACTGCCGGAATTGCTCTGTTGCTGTACAGGGGCTACTATGCAGAGAACCTGGGCGGTGCGGGAGCGATCAGCTATCTCGACGTTGGACAAGGTGACAGTATTCTGATCTCCACTCCCGGCGGAGCCCATATTCTGGTCGATGGCGGCGGCACAGTCAGCTTTGGTAAAAAGGAGGAATGGCGCATCCGCCGCAGCCCGTTCGAGGTCGGGGCTAAGACGCTGCTGCCACTTCTGAAGCAGCGGGGGATTCACCGGCTGGACGCCGTTATTTTGACCCACGGCGACCAGGATCACGCCGGAGGGCTGCAGGCGGTGCTGGAGGGAATGCCTGTGTCGACGCTGCTATTTAACGGGACGCTAGCCGACAGGGAGCCTTACCGGAAGCTGATGGGTACAGCGCTTGCGGCTGGTGTCCGGCTGTACCCTGTACAGCAGGGGATGGCGCTTGCTCCGGATGAGGATACGGAGCTGACCTTCCACTGGCCTGAACCGCAGACGGCGGGGGAGCCCATACTGCCGGAGGTGGATGACCAGAATCACGAATCAGTGGTTTTTCGGCTGCAGATGAACAGCCGCAGTTTTCTTTTTACAGGAGATATGGACAAGGCGGCGGAGGAAACGATCCTTGCAGACGGCAGGCAGGCGGGAATCGGCGCTGGACAGCCCATTGATGTGCTGAAGGCCGCGCACCACGGCAGCAAAACTGCAACAAGCGCAGCCTGGCTGGATTTCTGGAATCCCAGTGCCGCTGTGATCTCTGCCGGAGTCAACAATCTGTACGGGCATCCGAATGCCGAAGTATTGGACCGTTTGGCGGCGGGCAGAACCGCTGTATACCGGACCGATCTGCACGGGGAGATTCAGATGAAGGTCCGGCAGGAGGGGATAACGGTACGGTATAAGCTGGAAGCGGCAGAGGTGCAGCGGTAAATATTTTATTTTCCGCAGCCCGCCGAGAATTGATAGATAGTGAAAGAAAAGCATTCATTCCTCTCCTTCAAGCCTGTAGCATGCCGAACTATAATGAAAGAAAAGTTCCGATACAGATGGAAGATAGGAGTGAAATTCATGAACAATGCTGCTGCAAAGCAAGCGCCCGCGGGTTCCATGAAAACGGTTCCGTCCAGTAAAACGCGCATCAGACGCTGGGAATCGCCGCTTGCCGGTTATCTGTTCCTCTCCCCATGGCTAATAGGTTTCTTCCTGTTGACCCTGGGACCGATGGTTATGTCCCTGTATTATTCGTTTACGGATTACTCATTGCTGGCGGCGCCCAAGTGGACCGGACTGGCGAACTACACCAAAATCTTTACTGAGGATGATGTCTTTCCGTCATCGCTGCGCATTACCATTACCTTCGTGCTGCTGACCGTGCCCCTGCGGCTGATGTTTGCGCTCAGTGTGGCTATGCTGCTAAACCGGAAGATCAAAGGGATTTCCTTCTACCGGACGATGGTCTACTTTCCGTCACTGATCGGGACGAGCATCGCGGTATCCATCCTCTGGAAAAATATTTTCAGCCGCAACGGGTTCATCAATGATTTCCTTTCTATTTTCGGGATCAAAGGTCCGGCATGGATTGCTGATCCGAAATATGCACTGGGTACGCTGATTCTCTTGATGGTCTGGCAATTCGGTTCGTCGATGATTATTTTCCTGGCCGGTCTGAAACAGATTCCGGGTGATTTGTACGAAGCCTCCGCCGTGGATGGGGCAAGCAAGTTCCGCCAGTTTTTCTCGATTACGCTGCCGATGCTCTCGCCGATTATTTTGTTCAATGCCATTCAGACGATGATCAACACGTTCCAGATGTTTACGCAGGCTTTTGTTATTACGGGCGGCGGTCCGGTCAAATCCACTTTTGTATATGTCATGTATCTGTATGAAGAAGCCTTTACCAAGTTCCATATGGGCTACGCCTCGGCTCTGGCCTGGATTTTGCTGCTGCTGATCGGGCTGTTTACGGCCGTGCTGTTCGGAACTTCGAAATACTGGGTGTTCTATGAAACGCAAGGAGGCAAGAAATAATGGAAGCCACCAGTTCAAGCAAACGCTTTGTTACGCATATTTCTCTCCTGGTCGTCAGTTTGATCATGATGTATCCAATCTTTTGGTGGCTGGGCGCCTCTCTGAAAACCAATGAAGAGATGAGCTCTGCCAATCTGTTCCCGAAGATCCCGCACTGGGCCAACTTTTCCGACGGCTGGGTGTCGGTGCCGAACTTCACATTCTCCCATTTCTATCTCAATACCTTTGAGCTTGTCGCCGGAGTTTTGTTCACGAGCGTGATCTCCTGCAGTCTGGTAGCCTTTGCCTTCTCACGCCTGGATTTCCCGCTGCGCAATTTCTGGTTCGCGATTATGCTGGTTACCCTGATGCTGCCGACTCAGGTTACGATCGTGCCGCAGTATGTCATGTTCAGCAAATGGGGCTGGATCAACACCTATCTGCCGTTCTATATTCCCCATTTGTTCGCAGGCGGCATCGGCGGGCCGTTCTTTATCTATCTGCTCGTCCAGTTTATGCGCTCCGTCCCCAAAGAGCTGGATGAGGCGGCCAAAATCGACGGCTGCTCCTGGTTCAGCATCTACTGGAGAATTATGCTCCCTTTGGTAAAACCTGCACTGGTTACCGTTGCTATCTATTGTTTCCTGTGGAACTGGGATGATTTCTTTGGACAGATGCTTTATATTAATACCATTGATAAATATACGATCAATCTGGCACTCAAGCTGTTCATCGATTCGCAAGGATCGGTGCCATGGGGACAAATGCTGGCGATGTCGCTGGTATCCATAGTTCCATCGGTGTTGATTTTCTTCCTGGCACAGAAGCATTTTGTCGAAGGAATGTCGGCAGGGGCTTTGAAGGGCTAGGTCATATCCATAGCCGGAATTTGAAGCTGCGAGTTTTCGCGGCTTTCTTTTTCTTTATCTGATCTACGGAGGATTCCACATGCGGGTGAACCCCTTTAAAACGCTGCGCATCGATGTTGTTTTCTTTTTTGGCTTCGCTTTGATTGTTACGATCCTGGTCGGTCTGATCCTCGTTTTCAGTTATATCAACGGGTCCAGAGAGATTGCGGACAACACCTCGTATTACCAGCAGAAGCTGCTGATCGAGCTGCATAAGAAGCTGAACACCAACCTGGAGGATATTGAGCAAAGCTCCAACACAGCTGCGCAGAATTTTAACGAGCGGTATGAAGAGATGCTGGACGGCAATCAGTATGACCAGATACGGGGACAGACAAGCATACGCTCCCAATTGAACAATTATGTATTCAGCATGCCGATCCTGCAATCAATTCATGTCTATTCCGACCTGACACCGTCTTACAATGTGCAGGAATTTGTCCAGTTTCTGCCGATCGGACAGATGGAGCGTGAACCCTGGTACGATGATCTCCGCAACTCCGACTATGCTTGGCTGAGCGAACGGACTATTAAGACCAACAATGGGGACACTTCGGTTATCAGTTTTGCGCGCAAGGTCTATAACCGCTTCAACAGGGCTTTTGCTGTGATGGTATTCAATGTCCAGGTCCCAGCCTTCCAAGCTCTGATTGCTACCGAAGACAGCCGTTCCAATCTGGCGCTGCTGGATGCCACGGGCAAGCTGATTACGAATACCGGAGATGCCTCTTTCTTTCTGCAGCATGAGGATCAAATCCAGGCTCAACTGGAAGCGCAGACTACCGGAGCCAAGCGGACTGGTGATGAATTTCTCGTCTGGTCCTCCTCGCTGGATTCCCAGTGGTCCTTAGTGGAAATAACCTCTTGGAGGCAGATCACTGCCGGAAGTCTGAAGCAGACCAAAATCATCCTTGCTCTTGGAATCGCTACCATTGTGATGATTCTGCTGCTTGCCGTCTTTCTGTCCCGCCAGTTCGTCAAGCCCATAGGGCTGGTGCTGAAAGCCATGAGCAATTTCTCGCTCAGCAAAAGGACGCCGCTGCCGTATGATTACAAAAATGAGTTCGGCCGTCTGTTCCAGGGCTATGAGAAGCTGACTTATAGAATTGAAGAGCTCTATGACAGCCTGGAGCGGCAGCATGAGCAGCAACGGGCGGCAGAGATTAAGGCACTGCAGATGATGATCAATCCTCATTTTCTGTACAACTCTCTGGATCAGGTGAATTGGATGGCCATTGAGGCCTCGCAGCTGCAGATCAGCAGCATGCTGTCGCATTTGGGCCAATTCTTCCGGCTTGCACTGTCGAGCAGCGACAGTCTTGTTCCATTGTCAGAGGAGCTGGCTCATATTGAGAGCTATTTGCAGTTTCAAAAGATACGCTGGGAGGATCGGCTGGAGTACCGCTTGCTAATCACCGATGAGGCCAAAAGCATGTTTGTGCCGAAAATCATTCTGCAGCCTTTTGTGGAGAATGCCTTCATCCACGGCTTTCATGGCAAACAGCAGGCCTCGCTGACGATTGCCGTCAGCATCCTGGAAGGCCAACTGCTTCAGATTGTTATTATGGATAACGGCCGTCAGCTGCCGGAGAACTGGATGGAGAAGCGCAGCGCCAAAGGCGGGTACGGCCTGCGTAATGTCCGTGAGCGGATTGAAGCGATGTTCGGCGATGCCAATGGTTTTGGCTTTATGCTGGAAAATTCGCCGGAAGGCGGTACACAAGCCATCATCAGCCTGCCTGTACTTTATTCACCATCACTTAAGGGAGGAACACAGCATGTGGAAAGTAGTCATAATTGATGATGACTTCCAAGTGGTAAGAGGATTGCGCAAAGCGATCCCCTGGGAGGAACTGGACGCGGAATTCGCCGGGGAAGCGATTGACGGGGAGGCTGGCCTCAAGCTGATTGAAGAGGTCAACCCCGACATTGTCCTGACGGATATTTATATGCCGGTTATGAACGGGATACAAATGATTGAACAGTTAAAAGCCGGGAATTTCGCCGGCCGGTTTGTGATTTTGAGCGGGTACAATGATTTCGAGTATGCCCGGACGGCGCTTCGTCTCGGAGTGGACGATTATTTAACCAAGCCTGTCACTGTGGATCAAATCCGCAGCGTATTATCAGAAACGATAGAGAAGCTCGAAGAAACTTATCTGCACCGGCTGGAGCATAGCGGAGTGCAGTCGGGTGAAAGGGAGGAAGAGCTCCGGCTGGAGGAATGGCTTGTAACGGTGCTGAACGGCTGGAGCCAGAACACCGAGTCGGCAGCCCCCTGTAAGGAAATGAAGGAACGGAAATATACGGTTATGGTTATGGAGGTTCTCTGGACCGAACGCATCCGCAGCATCTCGCTGGCCGATTGGAATCTGTTCAAATTTGCCGTATCCAACATCGTCGCGGAGGTGTTTGGGCAGGAATGGCCGGAATCCTGCTTCGTCTGGTTGTTCGGCAATCATGCAGCGCTGCTGCTCCCATCGGCGGAGTGTGAGCCGGAGGAGAAAATTGTTCAGGCTGCGGACTGCCTCGGGGAGCTTATTGTCAGCAGCATGAAGACTTTTCTTGGCCTGGAAATTCGTTATGGCATCGGAAATGTCAAGCCCGGCTGGAGTGGGATTAAAGCCTCGGGTGACGAGGCCATGCAGAGATTGTTCGAGAAATTGCCGGTCAATCTAAAAGGCGGCAGAATTTTGATGAGCGGGGAAGCGGGTTCAGCGGATGAGGAGTTTTTGCTGACTGATTATTACCAAAGTATAACCAAAGCGCTGCAGGAGGAACGCGATGACGAGGTGATGCACCTCATCCGCCTGTACTTGAACCGCAAACAGCCCGAGCAGACCGGGGACCCCCTGGCTTACCGTGTACTTGCGGCAGAGCTGTGGACACTGCTGCACAACGCCATCCTGATGGCAGGGCTGCCAGGTAAAAGTGTAGATGAAGGCTTGGCTCTGCGCGAGCTGAGAGAAATGACCGAGCTTCCCAAGATAGAGGAGTGGCTGGAGACGCTGATCCGGGGGCTCCGCAAGGCGCAGGTTCCGGCAATCCAGGAGAAGCACCGCAAGGCTGTACAGTTCATGACCGAATATATACATACCCATTATGCCGAGGATATCACATTGGAGCTTCTGGCCTCACAGCTGTATATCTCCAAAAATTATTTAAATCAGCTGTTCAAAAAGGTGACCGGCGAAACCTTCACCAACTACGTGATCCGCGTGCGGATCGAGAAGGCCAAAGCACTGCTTCTGGACGGCAGCCATCTGATCTATGAGGTCTCGGAAATGGTCGGCTACCAGAATGTTCCTTATTTTAGCACACTCTTCAAAAAGTATTGCGGTGTCAGTCCCAGCGAGCTCATGAAACGATAGTTTGTAGTGGATATTGAAAGATTTGTGTTCATTACTCTTCTATACGCTGAATAAGCCGGGTGTTACTATCGAGCTATAAATGTCGGCTGAGCTGACAGAAGGGGGAAGTTACAATGCACAAAATGGCAAAGAAAAGTTTTCTTGCAATCGCTTTAATGATGATGGTTGCGACGTCTGCCGCTTGCGGAAATAACAACAATAACGGCGCGTCATCGAACAATACGGAGGGCGGCAATACCGCCGCCACGACTGCTCCGGCGGCATCGGCCGGAGATTCCGGCGATAAGGTGACGCTCACAGTAGCATGGTGGGGTTCCCAGGCCAGACATGACGCTACTTTGAAAGCGCTTGACCAATATAAAGCGCTGAATCCCAATGTTACGTTCCAGACGCAGTTTTCAGGCTGGGACGGCTATTTTGACAAGTTGGCTGTACAATACTCGGCGAAAAGTGCTCCGGATATCATCCAGATGGATGCGGCTTACCTGAATGACTATGCTGGCAGAGGCCTGCTGGCTGATCTGAAGGATGTCAACGTGGACAATATTGAGGCAGCTACAGTGGACGGCGGGAAAGTAAACGGCACCCAATTTGCCATGCCGCTGGGCGTTGCTGCACTTGGGATGGTGTATGACAAGACTGTCGTTGAGAAGCTGGGTCTGGAAGCGCCGGAATTTGGCTGGACCTGGGATGATTGTTACGCCTTCGGCGAAGCGGCCAAAGCGAAGCTTGGCGAGGATAAATATGTGTTCGCCGATCAAAGTGCCGATCTGGTTGACTATACCGCCTATCAATACAGCATGGGTAAAGGATATATTTTTGACAAGGACGGCAACCTTAGCATCGACAAGGATACATGGATCGGCTTCATGACCAAGATGGACGAGCTGCGCAAGAAAGGGATTTTGACACCGGCTGATATTACTACTACGGATAAAGAGCTTGATCCACAGCTGGACAGCGTCATTAACGGCAATGCTGTAATGCGCCATCTGTTCTCCAACCAAGTCGGCTCAATTGAAGCCCTGAAGCCTGATGCTTTCGGATATGCCTCCATGCCGAAGGGTACAGAAGCAGGCGGCTGGCTGAAACCGGGGATGTTCTGGAGTGTGAACGCCCAGTCGGCTCATCAGGCAGAAGCGATTAAATTCGTTGATTGGTTCGTGAATAATGAAGAGGCGGGTAAAACACTGGGTCTGACACGCGGCACACCGGTCAACTCGAAAGTGGTGGAAGCCCTCACACCTACCTTCAGCGCTGCTGATAAAACCTCATTGGATTTCCTGAATCAGGTAACACCGGATGCACAACAGTTTATTAATGACCCTCAAGGCTGGGGAAATTTCAAAAATGATTATAAAACGGTCGTAGAAAAGCTGCAGTTTGGGCAATCCACGCCGGAAGAGGCTTACGCCGAGCTCATGAAGACTGCGGAACAATACGCAGCGGAAGCTAAATAGAACGTCTTTGGGACCGGCCGGCGAAAGCGGTCGGTTCTTTTTAAAATAAAAGGCGGATAATTGGCCCGCAAAGCAGGTATTTTGTTCTAAAGTGAAAGATTCCTATTCTTTTCTCTCTCATGGAGGGGCGGCAGTATCCTTTATAATTGGCACAGTATTCATGATAACGCTTTCCTGGAGGAAGCAAAGAATAGAGGAGGTTAGGCATTATGAAGGCAAGAAGGCTTGGCAAAGGGAAAACATGGCTGTCCGTGCTGATGATCGCGGTAATGCTGTTCGGAATGTATCCGGGTGCGGATCAAACAGAAGCTAGTCCGGCTTCAGGTACCGCCTATTACATCGACAGTATAACCGGGAGTGACAGCAATACGGGAATAGTCGAGAGCAGCCCCTGGAAAACGCTCAACAAAGTAAATGGCACGGTCTTTCAGCCGGGCGACCGGATTCTGCTGAAATCAGGCGGGGTCTGGATAAACCAGACTCTTGCTCCGCAAGGCTCCGGTACAGCGGGAAGTCCGATTATTATCGACCGTTACGGCAGCGGAGATAAGCCAAAGATTAAGACGGGCGGGCAATATAACGATGCGGTCACCCTGAGCAATCAGCAGTACTGGGAGATCCGCAATCTGGATGTTTCCAATACGGCTCCGGTAACGGGCACCTTCGCAGAATCGCTCGGTGATTTCCGCGGAATTCATGTGACGGGTGCAGATGCTGGAACCCTGGAGTATTTCCGTATTAGCGGCGTAGACGTACATGATGTCTCCGGGGAAATTGCCTGGATCAGCGGAACTGTACCGGCTACACCGGAGCCGGGAATACGCTTCAAGACCGGCTGGGACGGCTCCAAGAAGACCGGGGGTATTGTATTTGATACCACGGTGGCCGATCCGCAGAACCCGCAGCGGGCAACCGTTTTTAACGACGTCATTATTGAAAATTCTACGGTCAAGAATACCTCATTCGGCGGAATTATATTTAAGCAGTATGCGGGTGACAACACCAGCGGTGCCGGAATTGTCAGCACCGGCTGGGGCACACGCGACAGCGAGACCGACACTAAATTTACTCCGCATACGAACATCATCATCCGGGGTAACTATATTACGCAGAAGGCTACGGATTTTGGCTGCAACGCGATGTACTTGACCGGTGTAAGAGGAGCGCTGGTTGAACACAACGTCGTTGAAGGCGCGGGCACCTCGGGGATTGAAACCTATTATGCCGATGATGTGGTCATCCAGTATAACGAGGTATTTGATACCTCGAAAAAAGCGGGCGGAGCCGATTCCAACGGCATCGACCCCGATAAGGGAACTACCAAAATTCTGATTCAGTACAATTATGTGCATGACAATGGGGACGGCATTCTAATCTGCCAATTCGTCTTCGGCAATACAGTGATCCGTTACAATGTGCTCGAGAGCAACACACGTTACCCTGTGTATTTGCATTCGGACAGGAACGCGGTTGCTGAGGTGTACAACAATACCATTTATAATGACGCCAGCGGATATATGATTTATGGTTACGGATCTTCGCTGAACGGCACCTACAATATCCGCAATAATATTCTGTATACAACACGGGCGGTTCAGGAATTAACGGTGAGCCCAACCATTACGTATGACAACAACAGCTACTATGCATCGAGCGGCACACTTACTGCCCCGGCAGGCGACACCCACGCACTGACCGGCAACCCGCAGCTGATGAACCCCGGGACAGGAATTTCCGGCTCTGAAGTAAGTGGACCTTCGCTGGACAGTCTGAGCGGTTATCAATTAAAGCCTGAGTCGATGCTTGTTAACCGGGGACTCAACCTTCTGCAACCTGCATCCGAAGCGGTAAAAGATTTCGCCGGACAGCCCCTCTATAACGGCAACGCCGATCTGGGAGCGTTCGAGTATTATGATGCTTCTCAGGCCACTGCAACATTGGCAGGCCGCGTAACGAACAGCGCAGGAAACGGCATGAGCGGCGTAACGGTAAGCGATTCTTCCGGCAGCGCCCTGCAAGCTGTTACAGACAGCTCTGGCTATTATGCAATACCCGGCGCAGCTGTAGGCAGTGCAATCAATCTGAAGGCGGTGAAGAACGGCTACTCTGAAAGTGAAACCGGTGTCTTCACAGTTGCGGCAGGCAACGTCATTACCCGCGATTTCCAGCTTGTTTCCAATGCGGCAACCGGTTCGGTGACTGGAAAAGTGCTGGACGGTGAATTGGCCGCGGCAGCAGGGGTCACTGTAACGCTGAGTATGGAGGGAAACGCAAGCCAGACGGCTGTGAGTGATCTTAACGGAAGCTACAGCTTCCCTGCTGTCGAACTGGGGGAGAATTATACCTTAACCGCAGTCAAGGAAGGTTATAGAGCGGCGCTGGTATCTGGAATTAAGGTGGAACCGGCGCTTGCTACTTCCGTGCCTGATCTTTATGTAGTCAGCAAACAATCCACCTTGCTTACTGCCTCCGATTACAATGAGCTGGCAACGGGAGCACAGCCCTCCGCGCCTTGGACGGTAACGGCGAACGGAGGAAGCGTTGGCGCTGCCGAGGTGCCGAGCACTGCCGACAAAAGCATTAAGCTCACCCGCAGCAGCAACAGCGGCAACACTTCAATGTCGCAGACCTTTGCTGCCGGAACACTGAAAGGCGTAGTCACCCTGTCAGCCGATGTTATGAAGCTGGACAATGCAGGTGCCACGAATTGGATCAGCTTGCCTTATGTCTACAGCAGCGCAGGAACGGCAAGTGTGAACGTTGGAGTAGCTCTGGCTTTTTCCAAAGGGCAGATCGTTGCTTACAAAGGGGGAACCTCCACAAATCTAATGCCTTACGAGGCCGGAAAATGGTACAATCTGCGGCTCGTGATGAATACCGGCTCCGGTAAATATGACCTCTATATCAATGATGTTATGGTCCTGAATCAAGCAGCTTTTCGCAATAAAATTGCCGACATCGGCCGTATTGACTATTATGCCAACAGCACCAACTATGGCACGGCTTACATCGACAATGTGCGGTTCTATCAAGGCATTCCTTATGAGCGCAATGATGCTGGACTAGCAGATTTGACGGCTGATGTTGGTCCGCTCGTCAAGCAGGGCGAAGGCTACAGTCTGGAGGTTCCTTACTTTGTGGACTCCCTGCGGCTGACAGCGACGGCAAGCAGTCCGAATGTATCTTCTCTGACGGTGAACGGAAAACCGGCCGTAAGCGGACAGCCTGGGGAAGAGATTATGCTGGCTGAAGGAGCCAATACGATTCCCGTAGTGGTTACTGCTGAGGATGGCAGTACAACCAATACGGTAAATGTAACGATTAACCGTACGCCTGCTGCACTCGATTCTACCCTGCAAAACCTGCAGGTTACGGGCAGTGGCGGTGAGGAGCTGCTGCTGTCACCGGCATTTTCTTATGATAGAGATAGTTATACGGTGACTGTGCAGGACAACGTCTACGGATTGAAGGTGACGCCGGTTGCCGGAGCACCGGGCACTGAGATTCGCGTGAACGGCACTGTTCTGGACAACGCCGAAACCTCTGTGGAGATACCCCTCAGAGAAAGCATTAGTGAAATCACTGTGGCAACGGCCTCGGCGGACGGGACAGATTACAGGACTTATTCAATTACAGTCTATTGGGAAGGAACCTATGATCCCGGGGACCCCGAAATTACCGATTCCTCGGTAAGTCCGTTAAGCGCTGTTTTTGATAAAAATCCGGCGAACAGCCAGGCTGTTGCGCTTGAAGTGCAATGGAACGGCAACAGCCTTACAGCTATTCGGAACGGTGAAGCGCAGCTTAGTGAAGCGGACTACACCGTAACAGGTAATGTGTACAGCATCGGTGTTTCTTATCTGCTTCAGCAGCCGCTGGGCGTATCCTCCCTGGTCTTTGATTTCAATCAGGGAAAGGACGCCACTGTGGACATCCAGATTAAAGATACCACGGGTGAGAGTGGTGGCACTGATCCGGGAACTGGAACTGACCCGGGAACTGGCACTGATCCTGGAACCGGCACTGATCCTGGAACTGGTACTGATCCTGGAACTGGCACTGATCCTGGAACTGGCACTGATCCTGGAACTGGTAGTTCTGGAAGCAGCGCTGTGACTGATGTGCCGTCTGTGACTGTCAGCAGCGGCAAGCTGACAGCGAACCCGCAGTCCGCTGCCGGATCGGCAGCGGTGCAGGTTGTTGTTACACAGGAAGCGCTGAATCAGGCGCTTGCTTTGGCGGCGGCACAAGGCGATGACAGCAAACGGGTAATCATTGCGGTGAATCAGGTTGCAGGTGCTGCTGCTTATGAAGTATCGCTTCCCGCAGCAGCCTTAAATGCCGCGGCAAAAGGGAAAACCCTGGAGATCCAAACGCCGGGCGGGGCGGTTGTGCTTCCCGGCGGCATGCTGACCGAAGGTCAGGCGGTTCAAGGGGGAACTGCGGTGCTGAGGATTTCTGCAGGGGATGTCACTGCCCGATCTTCGGAGATCACTTCGGCAAGCGGGGGAAGACCGGCGGTTGACCTTGGTCTTAGCATTGATGGAAAAGTTATTCATTGGCAGAATAGCTCCGTGCCGGTTCAGGTCAGCATTCCTTATACGCTCACTGCGGCTGAACTTCTCAATTCCGAGTATCTGACGGTATGGTATATTGATGAAAACGGCTTGAGTTATCCGGTAACAAGCGCTAAATATAGTAAACATACCTCGGGATCGGGGGCGGTTACCTTTACCGCGCAGCATTTCAGCACCTATGCTGTCGTGATGAACCGCAAATCGTTCACGGATGTAGGGGCTGCACACTGGGCGAGCAAGCCAGTGACGGTACTTGCTGCAAAAGGGATTTTAAATGGCGTCTCTGCAGCGTCTTTTGCTCCTACTGCGCAAATCAGCAGAGCCGATTATACCCTCATGCTGGTCCGTGCCCTTGGATTGGCCGGCCAGGCGGCGGCTTCCACATTTACAGATGTGCTGCCAGGTAGCTATTACTATGATTCTGTAAATACAGCCAAGGCACTGGGGATTACGAATGGCAACCCAGACGGAAGCTTTGACCCTAATGCATCCATTACCCGGCAGGAGATGATTGTTATGACCGAGAGGGCCATTACTCTCTCAGGTGCTTCCCTCCCTGCCGCCAGCAGCAATTTATCTGCGGGAGCAGCCGGAGCAGAGATTCGTGACCTTGCGTCTGTGGCAGATTACGCGGTGGAAGCAGTGAACCGGATGCTGCAGAGCGGATGGCTGCAGGGCTACAATGGGATGATTCACCCCGGAGGTACAGCCAGCCGCGCAGAAGCGGCGGTTCTGCTGTACAATATTTACAATGAGATGTAAAAAAATATTATAGGAGTAATAGGGAGATGGAGAGACGATGAATATAGCCAGAGAACTGACAATCTCAGCCTCAAGCCTATACGATATTCAGACTGCCTGGACACGGCCGCTCGAACATGCCTGGAGCATGATTGCAAGAGACCATGAAGCGGTGTTCGGCCAGGCACCGGTGCAAGGAACGGCAGCCTCCATCGTGGTGCGTTACGCACAGCAGGAAGATGACTGCCCGGAGTGGCCGGAGGGCTTCAGCTTTCGCTTTTCCGTCAGTGAGGCTGCTCCGGTATTGAATATTGTCGGCCGCGATGAACTTGGGGTGATCTACGGATTGCTTCATTACAGCCGATATGTACTCGGCGTAGACCCCTTCTGGTTCTGGTCGGAGCTTCTCCCAGCCAAGCAGGAATTCATCGTTTTGCCTGCTGAGAATTATGACAGTATCCAGCCGAAGGTTCGCTACCGGGGCTGGTTCGTCAATGACGAGGTTTGCCTGATCGGCTGGAAGGAGCAGTATCCTCCAGGTGAGGAGGTGTGGCAGCCGGTTTTTGAAGCGCTGCTGCGCTGCGGTGGCAATATGGTCATTCCAGGTACGGATCTGCCGCGGACCGGCATCCATCACCGGCTTGCCGTGGACATGGGGTTATGGATAACCCACCATCATGCCGAACCGCTTGGTGCGGAGATGTTCCTCCGGGCTTTTCCGGGCAAGCAAGCCAGCTACAAGGAATATCCCGAGCTGTTCGAGCAGCTCTGGCGGGAAGCCATCCAGCGCCAGAAGGACGAGAAGGTGTTGTGGGTGCTCTCCTTCCGGGGCCAGGGCGACAAGCCATTTTGGGAGAATGATCCGGGATTTGATACTCCGGCGAAGCGCGGGCGCTTGATCTCAAGTGTCGTCCGCAAGCAGTATGACATGATAAGCGAAGCTGTTAAGCAGCCGGTCTGCTGCATGGCGATGTATGGTGAGATTGCCGAGCTGTACAAGCAGGGGCACATCGAGGTTCCCCCGGGTGTAATCAAGATTTGGGCCGACAACGGTTATGGCAAAATGGTCTCGCGGCGCCACGGCAATCTGAATCTGCGTGTGCCTGCGCTGCCCGCTGCGGGCGATGAAGGGAAGAACGGAGTCTATTATCACGTAACCTTCCATGATTTGCAGGCATCGAACCATTTGACGTTGTTCCCCGCTCCAGCGGGACTGATTGTAGATGAGCTGGAGGATGCTTTTACTGCCGGGGCGGACGAATATTTGCTGGTCAACTCCGGCAACATTTTGCCGCATCTGTATACTTTGGATCTTGCGGCACAACTGTGGACACAGGGAACCGCCGACTCTGAAGGGCAGCTTCAATCCTTCGTAGAGCGGTTGTATACCACCAATCGGCAAGAGATTGCGGGCCTATACACAAGTTATGCTGAGTGTACAATCGCCTATGGACCACACGCGGATGACCGCGCCGGGGATGAATTCTATCATCATCCCGCCCGGCAGATCATGGGCCATTGGCTGAAGGGACTCGAAGCCGCAGATGAGCGGCTGAAGTGGGCCGCAGGCAGCGGAACCTTCCTGGAGCAGGTCCACTGGTTCAGAGAGAAAGCGGAAGCGGCCGCTCCCGGCTGGGAGCAGATGAGACGGCAGTGCCTGCTGCTTATGGAACGGATGCTGGAAGCTGAACGCAGCAGGCTGCACCATCAGCTGCTAGTGCAAATCGAGCTGCACTGGAGCGGCTGCCGGGGCCTGGCGGCAATCTGCAGAGCCTACGAGTGCTATCGTGAAGAGCAATATCCACAGGCCTTCATTCACGCTTCGCATGCAGTCTGGAATTACAGTGAAGGCAAACAGGCGCTTCTTAACGCAGAGAGCGGACGCTGGGAGCATTTTTACCATGCCGATTGGCTGACCAACCTGGATAATACCATTGATCACGCTAATACAGTCCGCAAATTCCTGCGGATTCAGGGAGACAGTCCCGACATGTTCCTTTGGTACAAAGAGTATTTAATGCCCGAAACCGAAAAGCATATCTATCTGGAGAATACGCATCGCAATCCGCTGCCCGATGATGAATTGGCCCGGCGCTTAGAAGCGAAACTGGGATAGCACGCATTGGATTCAAGTTTCAAGATCCCCCAAGCAGAAAGCGCTGCTTGGAGGATTTTTTGTTTGAATTAAGCAACTAACATGCGTCACGCTATGCCGTACATAATTTTTTCACTTTATTTACGTTCTAAATTGTTTATTTCTGGATTCCAAGGGAACCATTTGCGTTCTGAAGAGTCTTATTGGGCGAGAGGTGAGAGAGATGCAGAGTGAAGAATTACCCTATGCTGTGGCGTATGTTCCGGCCATGACATTGCGGGAAATGATGGAGACGTATGGCTCTGATGTGTGGAATTATGCTTTTTTTCTGACGCGCAGCCGAGAGCAGGCGGACGACATCAGCCAAGAGGTATTCCTGAAGGCTTATAAGAACATCGGCAAATACCGCGGCCACTCCACTCTGAAGACCTGGCTGCTGACGATTACACGCAATACGGCCTTCAGCTTCAGACGGAACAGCTTCTGGCGCAGATTCACTCCACTTGGAGACCGGCAAGGACCCGGACAGGCACCTTCTGCGGAAAAAGAAGCGATTGGCAACCAATATGCTAACCGGATCTGGGAGATCATCATGGCGTTGCCGGATAAGCACCGGGAGGTGCTGGTGCTTGATATCCAGCAGAGCTTGTCGATTGCGGAGATGTCCGCTCTGCTTGGCGTGGCTCAGGGGACGGTCAAGTCCCGGCTGGCCCGGGCCAGAGAGAAGGTAAGAACGGCGATGAAGGAGGAGGACTTATGACAACTGGACATGAAAGCGAAGAGAACAGTGTAATGGCTGGTGAAAAGGAATGGTATGCCAAAGCAGGCCGCAGTCCTTTTGTGGAGGATGGTTTTACTCCGGAGCTGATGGCCCGGATCGAAGCGGCCGCCGATAGTCACCGGACGGCAAAGCGCCGATTCCGTTCCGGCAAAAGCTTGGGGTTCACGTGTCTGGCTGCACTCCTGCTGTTCGGCGTTCTGGTATGGCCGCTGGACGAGTGGGGCAAAGGGGATTTCACCGGGAAGCTCTCTTCGCTGTGGCACACAAGCACTGGCGCAGCGGTTCAACCTTCAGCTTCTCCACAGACGTATAATCCGCCAATCGGGTCAGCAGAATTTGAGATCGGCGGTATGAAGTACTACATGCCTTTGCCGCTGGATCGAAATAAGGGAATGGCTAAAGCTGTTGAAACATCGGCAGGCGTCGTATGGTCACCTCCGCCGCCAATGGTTGATTACATGAAGCCGGATTATACGCACAATACAGAACCCTACACACTTTATTTGACCCCTAAAGGGCATTCGGAGTTATCGGCCGCTTCAGCCAAAAGAATATATACATTCCCGCTGTATGCAGGAGGGGCGCAGACTTATTTTTACCTAGGGGACATCTATGGTGCAGGAGATTATCTTCTCTTTATCCACAGCGCTTATACGTTGGGACCGACGAAGAAGCCTAACACAGGCAAGATTTCCGTTATAGACATCAGAAAGGCTGAGGAGGGGGAATTGATTGTTCCCAGAGAGCTCCCGGCGGTTGATTCATCTTATGGTTTGTACAAATCCTTCATGGCTATTGATCAGGACAGGGAAGAAGTGTTGTACGTTTATTACACGCAGGATGGAAAAGGTGGTTATGTGCAGCATAACAAGCTATATGACATAGCTACCGGGAAAATACAAGTGCTGAGAGGGAGCATCACTACAGAGAAAAAAGATAAGCCAGCGTTGCATTCTGGAGAAACCTTTGAAGACATCCAAATAGGTTCTGTTACAGCAATCTACGAAGTCAAAGGGGAGAAGCGCAAGGTTGATCTTACTTTTCTTCTTGGACAGCAGTGGTTCTACGATTGGTGGTATGAAGAATACGGCGAAAAGTTCGACCCGTCTACAATGAACAAATAATGGTGTCAACATAAACCTTGATTTTGATTACTAGATAATTTACTAAAAAAAAGCTATACTTTTTGATATTATCAGAAAGTATGGCTTTTCTGCGTTGACCTGTTCTTGCTGAACGTGCCGTGGAAGCCGGTGTTTTTCTGTACAGAGTGGAGCGGAAATGATGAAGAAGCTGACGATTGAAGATGTCGCCCAAAAGGCGGGAGTGTCCAAAAGCACGGTCTCGCAATTTTTGAATAAACGGTTCAAGTATATGAGCGAAGCGACTAAAAACCGCATTGCCGAGGTCATTGAGGAGCTGAATTACCAGCCGAACGGCCTGGCCCGCAGTCTGAAGCAGAACCGGACGCACATGGTTGGCATTATTGTGGCTAACATTGATTATTCACTGTCTATCCAATGCGTCAGGGCGATTGAAAATGAGCTGCAGCGGCATGGCATACAGGTGATTATCTGCAACAGCGATGAGAATGCGGACAAAGAAAACACCCACGTGGAGGCGCTTGTGGCCCGCCAGGTGGATGGACTGATCATTTTTCCGACAGGGGATCATCCGTCTCCCTACACCCGGCTGATTGAAGCAGAATATCCGCTTGTATTCATGGACCGGCTGGTAGAAGGCATTACCACTCAGAGTCTGCTGCTCGACAACGAAATGGCAGTCAAGACAGCGATTAAAGAGCTGACAGGGCAGGGGCATGAGGCGATTGCCATCCTGTCGCTGCCGCTTGGCGAGCATGCGATTACTCCCCGCAAGGAACGGATGAGCGGCTACAGAAAAGCAATGGAGGAGGCGGGGCTGGCTCTGAACGACCAGTATGTGCGCAGTGTGCCAAGAGAGGCGATTGCCTCGGCGCTTGATGTGCTGCTAAGTCTGCCGCAGCCGCCGACGGCGCTGCTCGCAGCGAACGATCTTGTGCTGGGGGAAATTCTTAAGTATGCGAACCGCCACTCCATTACCATTCCCGGCCAACTGTCTGTAATCGGGATTGACGATGCCGAATTTGCCCGGATCTATAATCCGGCTATTACGACGATCCGCCAGCCCGCCTACGAGATGGGGATGCAGGCAGCCAAAATCATGCTCTCTTTGATCGAGGATCAGGGAGCGTCCATGCCGATTACGTACCGCTTTCCGCCTTCGCTGCAGCAGGGACAATCCGTACAGGCGCCAGCTCCCAAGAAATAAAACGGTTTGGCAGATAGCCAGCTGAACAACAATGCCCTTGCGGGAAGAAAGCAAACTGCCCGCAGCAAAAAGCCCTTCACAGCCTAGTTGAGACTGTGAAGGGCTTTTTACGTGAATGCCGCTAGCTTGACGGCAGAGCGCTCTGCTATAGTTCCGCCGCCTAAACGCCCGCCTTCATGAAGGCTTCCAATCCGTCGCGGACCGGAAGTCCATCCATGTCGCCAGGCGACATGACGGCGAGTGCGCCGATGGCGTTGCCGCGCTTAACGGCTTCGGCTACAGTCAGCTTTTCCAGCAAGGCGCTGATCACGCCGACTGCAAAGCCGTCACCTGCGCCGACGGTATCGACTACCGTCTCTACTTTGAAGCCAGCGACGTACCCTTCTTCACCAGCCGCTGTTTTGTAATAAGCGCCTTCAGGTCCGAGCTTGATCACGACAAGAGAGACCCCGCGGTCCAGGTAAAAGCCGGCAATTTCCTCCGGTGTATCAAGACCGGTAAGGGTTCTGCCTTCGCTGAGTCCAGGGAGGAACCAGTCGCAGCGGGTAGCAAGATCGTTGATCGTGTTCACCATAGTCTCCTTATCCGGCCATAGCGTAGGACGCAGATTCGGGTCGAGGGAGACGGTTTTGCCGCGCTGCTTCATAAATTCCATCGCATGTACAGAAAATTCGTGACAGGTTTTCGATAATGCCGAAGAGATGCTTGTCACATGCAGATGCCCGGCGGAAGCAAAATAAGCTTCGTCGAAATCCGCCAGGCTCAGCTTGGAGGCCGCGGAATTTTTACGGAAATATTCAACCTTGGGGTCGCCGGTCAGCACCTTGGATTTGATCAGCATCCCGGTTGGGAACTCTTTAGTAAACGAAATGCTGCCGGTATCAATCTGCTCTTTGGTCAGCGCACCGACTATGAACTGGCCAAAGTTGTCTTCGCCAAGCTTCGTTACGTAGCCGGTCTTGTGTCCAAGACGCGATAACCCGGTCGCCACATTGCTCTCCGCACCGGCCAGCGCTTTGGAAAAGGAAGTAACCTCGTGCAGCGGGCCTACCTCATTGGCATAAAACATTGCCATCGGCTCCCCGAATGTAACTGCTTCCAGTTGTTTATTCATGAATAGATCCTCCTCAGGGTAATTCTATAAACCCCTGTATAAATGATTTGTAATTTGAAATTATCACATAAAACGGTTTTGTACAATAATGCATCACTCATCTGCCGAAAATAAATTTCTGCATTAATCTGGGGATCATTATATAAATCCTTTTCTAACAAGGAGTTTTTGGAGTGCTGATGAAGTTTGTTGATCTGTTCACACAAATATATATTGACTGCAAGCAACATTATTATTACTATTTTCTTATAGGTTTTCAGTATGAGGTTAGTAAATTAGATAAAATTATTTATCTAAATAAATATTCTTATTCCAAGGATTGAACCAAGAAAGGGAGTTTACGATGAAGAAGATAAAAGTATTGCAGAATATCTCTTCCGTTGGCGTAGTAGCAGTAATTCGTGCCGACAATGCCGACGATGCATTCAAAATGTCCGTTGCCTGCATTGAAGGCGGACTTAACAACATTGAGGTCACCTTTACAACTCCGGATGCGGATGTGGCGATCAAGCGGCTGGTTGCAGAATACGGAAGCCGTGCGGTTATCGGAGCCGGTACAGTACTTGACCCCCTTACTGCAAGAATCGCCATTCTGGCGGGATCGGAATTTGTAGTTAGTCCTTCTTTTGAAGAAGAAACCGCCAAAATGTGCAATCTCTACGGAATTCCGTATATGCCGGGCTGCATGACGCTGAACGAGATGAAGGAAGCGCTGAAGCTGGGCGTGGACGTGCTTAAGCTGTTCCCGGGCAGCGCCTTCGGACCGGATTATGTCAAAGCCGTCAAAGGACCTATGCCACATGTCAACATCATGCCTACCGGCGGTGTGGATTTGAACAACATGGAGAAATGGATTGCGAACGGCTGTATCGCCGTAGGCATCGGGGGCAACCTGACCGCACCGGCCAAGGAAGGCCGCTACGACCAGATCACCGAGCTGGCCGCCAAGTATGTGGCGAAATTTAAGGAAATTAAGGGCGCTTAACTAACAGCATTCCTTAGGTAACATCAAAAAGCCGCAGGACGATGAAAATCAGTCCTGCGGCTTTTTTTGTTGATGATCCATATCACTCATTCGCTTCCTTCAGCACTTCCGCACCGCCTGAGTCCATAAATTCCCGTACGAAATTATCAAATTCACTTAGGGGCTTCTCTCCGGTAATAAAGGAGATGTAGGCTTTGTTCTTCAGCTTGATCAGCTCTGGACCGTACTTGGCAAGAGAGGGGGTTGCTACCTCCAGCGCGTTGTAGATGCCGTCCTGTTCCAATCCAAGAGTGGATGCCCATTGCTCCCTTCTGCCGCTCTGCTTCAGCGGCACAGTCATGCCGATATTCGCGCCAATCTCATTTTGATAACCGAACATAGTATCATATGGCGGTAGAATGACAATGTCCCGCGGTTGGGTCTCAGTCCAGTTCCAATGCTTGCCCTTCACGCCAAAAGCCAGGGTAGCTGCTTCGTTCGGATCAGGGTTTGCGCTAACGTAATCCAAAATGCGGAGGATGGTCGCAAGCTTGCCGGGCTCCTTGACGGCATCTGCGCCGATGGCTGTGAAGCTCATTAACATATCATAGGCCTTGGAGCCGCGTTGCCCATAGGGTCCGGTAAAAGGTCTGCCAAACACCACCCGGGCGTCCGGATTCTTGGCGTTAAGTTCTTTTATGTTAAAGGTGGATTGGACCGGAGTTTCTGCGGCGTGACCGTTCTGACCGGACCTCCAGTCCAGGTAATCGCCATCCTGAATCCAGTGATAGTAATTGCCCATGGAAGTCATACCGATCCTCCCGTTAATAAAAGCATGTGACAGGTGCTTATAGCCGCCCTTATTTTCCCCGGTAATGAATTCGGGATCAATGATGCCGTCCTTGTACCATTTACGCAAATACTTCAGCGCTTCTCTCATTTCGGGTTGCAGTGCACTGATGACCTTCTTCCCATTCTTCGTGCTGAAATAGAGCTGATCAGCAAAGATGATCTGTCCGAAGGCGCCGAATACCACGTTCATCCCTTCGCTGGACAGCCCGTAGGTATCCTTGATGCCGTTGCCGTCAGGATCATCGTTGGTGAAGGCATAGATCACCTTTTCGAAATCAGCCAGCGTTTGAGGGATAGGCAAGCCCAACTTGTCCAGCCAATCCTGTCGGTAAACAACGGGAGTGCGATAAATGTTGGTCGGATTAATGACAGGGATGCCATAATACTTACCGCCGATCATCCCGGAATGCTCATAAGCGGGTGCATTCTCCCGAATTGCCCGCATCAGGTTTGGGGCATACGTGTTAAGCGTATCAACAGGAATTTCGGCCAGCACGCCTTGCTGCTGGTATTTCAGCAGGTCCTGCGGCTGACGGATGCGAAACAAATCGGGAATGGCTCCCTGAGCCAGTTTCATATCGAGGAGCGCTTCGTATTTATTATTTTCAAGATTCCATACATCCAGATCAACATCGAATTTATCTTCCACGTACTTGAGCATTTCCGCATCTTCCGGTACCGGAAGATTTTGATGCATCGTCCATGATATGTGGTAGAGCGGAGTGGCGGAAGCCGGAGTCGCCCGTTGTTTTTCCGTTGCAGCCTGCTGCCTGAGGGGCAGACTGCACCCGCTGAGGAAGCTGGTCATAACTGTTGAAATCAGCACAGCGAGAAGCACAGTAACGCGCAGCCAGCCCTTCTTTTTCATCCTGTAACCTTCCTCACTTTAAGATCCGGCTTCCGGCAGGCCCGCCGAAGCGGTATTGCGCAAATAATGCCCCGGCGTACAGCCGTACATTTCCTTGAACCGCTTAATGAAATAGGCTGTTGTTCCATAGCCCACCGAACTCGCGATCCGTTCGATGGTCATGTTGTTGTTCTCAATCAGTTCCTTGGCCCGCTCCATCCGCCGGGAGGTGACATATTCGGTGTAGGTGACACTGAGCTCCTCCTTAAAAAGCTTGCTCATATATTTGGGACTGATGAACACTTTTGCCGCTACCGCTTCCAGCGACAGATCTTCGGCCAGATTCTCCTCAATATACTGCTTTGCCAGTTCAATCGTGGTCACGGCGCGGTCACTGTTGCGTTTCTCTGTCTGTTCGATGAATGCTGTAACCGATTCCACAAGCCAGTCGCGGTAAGTCAGGATATTGTGAAGATTAATGTATTCATGGTACAGATCAGGATGTCCGAACTGAAGGGGATGCTTGTAACGGACGTTTTTCACGACATCTGAGTAAATGAATACCATATTCGCCAGCATAAAATGGCAATAATCGGCGGGGTACAGTCCTTCGCGCATCTTGTCAATAAGCTGTTCGATAGTTGCAACCGCCTCTTCGGCCTGCTTGGCATGGAGCTTGTCCCTGAATTTAGCAAGCATGGCCTGCGGAATTTCATCCAGGTTGTGCTCACGCTGGAGGATGGTTCGGTCCTTCAGTATGTCAAGCTCAGGCAGGAAATAAGCGTATTTCATTAATGCCTGCGCCTCATTGAAGCTTCTGTGCATATCGGCGAGATTCTGGACCCAGCAGCCTGACGATAAGCGGATATCCGGCTGTAATTGCTCCCGTGCCTCAGACAATAGAAGCTGGGCGAGCTTGTCCAGCAGCGGTTCAGATGCCATGTTGGTGCATAGTATGACCGCCAGCTTCTTGTCAGGCAGCTCTTCGGCAATGAGGCGGCTGTCCTGCAGGGACAGAGCTTCCAGCCCGTGAATCAGCCGGGAGATTACGGCTGGCTGGTTCTCCGAGCTAAGTCCTGTGTGGGCTGCCCCGGTATTCAGGAGCAAGCAGCAGTAGTCGTTATATTGCTGTCCAATGCCCAGAGCAGGTAGTTCCTCTGCCCACTGCCCCCGGTTATTGCCGCCTTGCAGCAGCTTGAGCACAGCTTTATGCTTGATTGCCGGGCTGCTCGCCAGCAGTGTCTCTTCAAGGTCGCTAACCTTATTGCTTAATTGGATGAAGGCACGGTCAATCAGCCGATATTCATTCGTGATATGGTTTGGTACAGGGCCGGACGTGTCCCTGATCTTGTCAACAAGGCGCTTGATCGGGCTGTAGTTGGCCCTGACCAGCACCGCAGATAGTGCAAGCCCGATGACGATGGCACTGAGGCAGATGCCGAGAATCAGCTTTTGGATCATGATGGATTGCTCATAATAAAAGCTGGCTGGCATCGCGCTGTAGATGGTCCAGCCTGTGGATGGCAGAGTTTGATAGGACACAACAAAGGACGTATCACCAATCTTATCGTCGAAGCTGCCCTTTGCACCCCCGGAATCCAGTGCCTTCGTGATACTGGCATCGTATCCGTCCTTTTGACCCAGAAGGCTTTTATTGGCATTGCTAATAGTACTGCCCGAAGGGTTAACAATAAACGTACTTGTATACTGCGAAGGCATCATATTTTCTATAATGCTACTGATTGCACTTTCCTTCACATCAATCGCAATGATCACATCCCCGGTCTTGCCACTGGACTGGATAGGATAGCTGTGGGCATATGTAAACAGGGCATTGACGTTGCTTTCTGCCAGGCTGGAGAAAATGTCCACTGGAACTTTGCGTGTAGATGTCCACAGGCTATTCTGCTTGCTGGTCAGCATGCTGTCGAGCCAGTCGGTATAATAAGCCGCACCTTCCCCTTGATCGGCGTTATACCGCAGGCCGTAAAGTGAAGATAACATCACATTCTGCTTGGGATAATACAGATGAATCGACTGGATCATGTCTGCATTGCCAGCCACCTTGGACTTGAGCAGCTCCTGGAGATCAATGACGCTGTCAAGACTACTTTGGGCAGACGGCTTAGTGAACAGACGAATATCGGCAGATTTGTCGAGCGACAGGTCCAGATAGATCTGCTGCACTCTTTGCAGCACGGTTCCTTCAATAGTTCGGACTGTATTTTCAAGAATCAGCTGATTCTTGTTCTGCAATTCTTCATTGTAACTGCGTGAGAAATAGATATAGAAAAAAGAGCACACGAGCAGCACAATGACGATTACGATGGAACCGTAGGAAAGGGCCAGACGAGCCCATGCGGAGCTCCATTTTTTCATGAGACATTCCTCCCGGGAGGATTATACACTAAATAACTTCACAAAAGTTCATGATTTATATTAAACGGATGTTAAATGTTATGAAAAGGCGATATTGCTCCAAAATTTATACAATGGGGAAATTGTTTTATTGCCGGTTAGACGAGCCGGGTGCTACATTGAGAGCGATTTATGCCAACTAAAAAACGATGGGAGAGTTGACACGATTTGAAAACGAAAGCTGCATCAAACAAGAAGAAGTTGTTCACTACTGCTCTGGGCCTGATAGTCGTATCGAGTTCCTTTACATCAGGTGCTGCGCTTGCAGCGCCAAGTGATCCTTCAATCGCACTGCCGAAGGAGCCGGCTTGGGGATATTTTGTAGATCAATATAAAAAGAATATCCCTGCTAACATGACCGTTGATACGAATCCGGCAATTGGAACCATGTCTAAGTATCTGGATCTTTGGACACCGGGCGACTCCTGGGACAACGGTACGAAGGTTAACAGCGAGGTGCTGGACTACAACATTGATTATGTAGCCAATATCGCAAAAACCCGTACCAAAGCCGAAGAGGATGCCGCATACTATACGGATCGTACCAACCAGACTTACGGGGCTGTTGACGGGTTGGGTTCACTTGCTGATGTATACCGTGAAAAATCGGGTACCTTCACTACTATTAAAAGCATCCCGGAAGACGCCACGAAAACCAAATACTCAGATGGAAATGACTCTAACAAAGCTGGAGATTCCAATTCTGAGCTGGGCAAAATGGTTGACCTGATCGGAAAAATTCGCGGTGATTATGCCTCAACATCACAAGCGAAAAACTTCTACCAATATAAGCGTCCTTTCCGCTGGAAGGATACATCTATAATCGTTCCTACCTTGGTTCCGGTCATCAGCACCAAACCGTCTTCAGACGGCGGTTTTCCAAGCGGGCATACCAATGCTTCTTATCTTGCTGCACTTGCCTTGGCGTATGCCGTGCCTGAACGATTCCAGGAGCTGGTGAGCCGTGCTTCGGAAATGGGCAACAACCGAATCATAGCCGGAATGCACTCTCCGCTTGATGTTATGGGAGGCCGTGTACTCGCAACGGCTCTGGCTGCGTCTGCCCTGGCAGACCCGGACAATCAGACCTTGAAGCAGGAGGCTTATAATCAGGCACATAGCATTCTGCTGAAGCAGACCGGCACGGCGGAAGACCGCTTCACGGACTACGAGAAGAACAAGGCAGAGTATACTCAGCGCCTGACTTACGGCTTCAAGCAGATCGGCTCCACAACAGTACCAGTATCAGTACCAAAAGGAGCAGAAGTGCTGCTCGAAACAAGACAGCCCTATCTGAGTGCAGACCAGCGCCGCGCTGTGCTGGCTACAACGGGCATAGCATCCGGTTATCCGCTGCTTGATGATCCGGAAGGCTGGGGGCGTATCAATCTGTTTGCTGCGGCAGACGGTTACGGTGCATTCAACAGTGATGTCACTGTAGTTATGGATGCCGGCAAGGGAGGCTTCAACGCGCTGGACACCTGGCGCAACAACATCTCCGGTACGGGCAAGCTGACGAAGGAAGGCAGCGGTACTCTGAAGCTGCAAGGGATCAATTCGTACTCCGGCGGTACTGAGGTTAATGCAGGCACACTGGAAAGTGACACAGCTTCCGCCTTCGGCAGCGGCAATGTAGTTAACAGTGGCGGCACAGTAACGGAGAGTGTATACGGGAAATGGAACGTTGGAGGTAAGTTCACGCAAGCTGCAGGCGGCACGCTGGAGCTTAATGTGGCTACTGCCAATGACGTGCTTGACGTTAAAGGCGTTGTGAGCACAGCGGGAACACTACGTGTGAATTTCACCAATGGTTATGTGCCTGCTCCGGGTGCAACTACGCTTGTAAGCTTTGGCGCTAATCAGCAAACCGGGACCTTTGCAACCGTTCAGGTAAATGGCCTGCCAAGCAAATATAACGCTCAGGTTGTATATGAGAGCAACCGGATTGCCCTTGTTGTAACGGATACAACCATTCAGGGACCTTCGACTGGACCAGTTGTCGCCCCTGTCGCTACACCAGCGCCTTCCGCGACAGCGAGTGCTGCTCCTAGTCCCGGCACTGTAGCCACACCTACACCTGCTGCTACACAGACTACTCCATTCAAATCAGGTGTTGTTAGTCAGGAAGCGGTTCTCAAGACAGTTAAGGAAGCCATTGCTGCAACGAAAAATGAGCAAAAGACGCTCAGCGATATCTCGGGTCATTGGGCTAACAGAAACGTTGGAGCTGCTGTGAAGCTACGCATAATTGACGGTTATGAGAACGGTTCGTTCCGGCCTAACGCTTCCGTTACCCGGGCAGAATTTACCGCAATGATTGCACGTGCGTTCGGTCTCGGCGAAAGCTCCGCATCGTCCAGCTTCAAGGATGCGCGCTCAAGCTGGGCTGCCGGTTATATCAGTACGCTGGCTGATAAGGGCATCATTAGCGGTTACGCAGACGGCAGCTTCAAGCCAAATGCGCCGATCTCCCGCGCCGAGATGGTGACAATCCTTGCACGTGTGCTTGATCTGAAGGTGCTGGCCACCGGCACACCAGCGGGCTTCAGTGATGTGAGCAGCGGCAACTGGGCTGCGGAGGCGATTGCTCAAGCTTCGTCTGCCAATCTGGTGCAGGGTCTGTCCGCCTCAGTGTTCTCGCCAAACGGCAAAGCCACTCGTGCTGAAGCTGTGACGATCATCATCCGCGCACTGGAGAGCGACAGCTCGATCAAGGCGCTTATTGAAGGGTTGTAAAAGCAAGTATACAAAATCGTACTCATAATGAATTCAAAAGGGCGAGATGGTTCGTGTAACGCGAACCCTCTCGCCCTTTTGATTGTGGACGCGATTACAGAGCTTGCGGAGGAATAAGCAGCTCCGGTGTCAGAGAATCAGTGTCTCATAGCAGCGGACATTCAGCGTTCAGTATAGAATAAAGTTAAATATAATATACTATACTATATAATAGTAGAAGCCTTTTATTATCCTGTCAGGAGTGATTGGAATGTCTGCTCATGATCATCATCTTAGCCCGGCTTCTGAATGGGATGCGCAATATGTGGAAATTGCCAGCAGGCATCATGGCTGCAAGGTGACGGAGGGCCGGATTTACAGGCTGGAGCGCAACTTTAACAACCCGCATATTTTTGATAACGGTGAAGCTTATATTGTGGATGATGAAACCAAAGACAACTACTCCATCTTTATGCTCTGTAAAACTATACTGTATAAATGATGTATTTATAGGTATTAAGGCTGCAGCCCCACGTCGTGGGGCTTTATTTATTTCATTTTTGTAATAATTTTCTGTGAAAGAGTATTTGAATGATTCGAGCTTCCCTTGTATGCTTAGTAAGGATTATGGAGTGCGTTCCAAAATATTGATTACAGGCTTGCAACAAATTCGCAGTCTTGCGCGTCAGTAAGATTGCATAGAGAGGGGGAACCTTCGTGGTGGAGCAGGGACTCATCAGAGCCGCTCAAGCGGGCGATCGCGACGCTCTAATCACCCTATTGCGAGAAATTGAAGGACAGGTGTATAAGACGGCCTTCTACATTTTGCATAATGAACAGGACGCTTTGGATGCTTCACAGGAGGCGCTTATCCGGGTGTATACCAAAATCGGTTCCTATGAGGAGAAAGCTCAGTTCAAAACATGGGTACAACGGATCGTGACCAACATTTGCATTGACAAGTTCAGAAAAACGAAACCAACAGTTTCCATGGATGAGCATGAGATGGTATTTCCGGATAAGCAGGATGTGGAGCGGGAAGTGATGTCGGGGTATATGGCGGAGGATATACGGGAGGCGATAGATCAGCTCCCGGAGCATCACCGGACGGTGATCGTGCTGCGGTATTTGCAGGATTTTTCTTACAACGAGATTGCAGACTCACTGAATCTTCCTTTGAATACGGTGAAATCCTACCTGTTCCGGGCAAGACAGCAACTGCAGAATAGACTTCAGGAGTATCAGAAAGGTGGTGTATCGGGATGAAATGCGCGGAGGTGATGGAATGGATGCACCGCTATTTGGATCATGACTTGAGCCAGGACGAGATTATAGAAATGTTCCGTCATATCGACGATTGTCCATCGTGCGCAGATGTCTTTGACCGGCTGACCTTGCTCTCCCAGCAACTGGAGCAGCTGCCGGATGTAAAGCCCCCTTTCAGTTTGGTTGATTCGATCCTGCCGCAGCTTGACAAGCTGGACCAAGGTGTTCAGGAGCAGGGTGTGACAAGTGTTGAAGATTCGAAGGTCGTTCCTTTCACACGCAAGAGTACCCATGGCAAAAAATTCAAGGGGAATTCCATAGCAGCAAGGACAGGCATAGGTGCTGTAGCGGCTGCGGTTATACTGCTTATAGCTATCTTCAATATGCCGGACAGCATGCCGGCGGCGGATGTCGATCAGGCACTGAATCAGGCGGCAGATGTAAGTTCAAGCAACCGGTCTATGGAGAAATCCGCAGCATCAGCAGGGGGCGCAATGGATACCGGCCAAGTCAGCAGCGCAGACAAAGCCAACGCGGACAGCACTGCGGCAAGTCTCCCGGAGCAGAGCAGCGCTCCAACAGACGGCAACAATAATACTTCACTTGTTGCGCCTACGAATGCTCCAACCCAGGGTTCTTCGGATACTGCACCCGCCAATAGCAAGGAACCGGTAAAGGGGAAAGGGAGATCCATTGCCAAACCTGAAAGTGCGGCTACTCCTCCGGCAGCTCAGTATAAGGGAGCTGTAGGCAGCCAGGCTCCAAGTGAAGATAACAGCTCACAGGATGCCGCGGCGAATATGCAAAACAATGCTGCTGCCGATAATTCAGACAGAGCTAAGGAGCGTGTTTCCAAAGACGAGGAAGCCGGTGCGATGGGCATTTTGCCTTCTCTGATGATGACACAATCGACATGGGCTTCACCGGACGGCCGTTTTGACGCCGAGCTTGCCGGTCAGCAGCTTGTGATCTACACCATTCAGGGGGGCGCTTCGAATAACGGACGGACGGCGCTGACCTCTCTTCCTTTGGAAGGCACATGGGTTTCCGGTTCATGGTCGGCTGACAGCCGGGAGTTCACTTATGTGACTGAGCAAGGAGAGGGTGAGGTTACGAAGGTATACACAGTTCCAGATTCAGCAGCCTCTGCGCAGCCTTCCGCTTCACCAGCGGCTTCGTCTACAGCAACACCGGCGGTTACTCCGGACGCGGCAACGTCCGCAAAATAATCGTGCGGTGGAACATTTTTAGCGGCAGTGGAATATGCTTATAGTAAGAGAACAGAATGTTTAGGATTTGCGAGAATCATCGGTATGACCGGCGGCTCGGGAAGTTTCTAGAGCTTTTCCTTCCGTCGTTTATATAGATGCGCCTCTGAAACGGAGCAACTTTGGCCATGGCTGCCGGAGTTGCTCTGTTTTTGTATGACTGATACAATGATCCAAGAATGACATGGAAAAGGAAGTGGCGGGATGGATGCTAAAACGGCGGCCAAGGACATCAGACAAGGAAAAGTTTCGCCATTCTATGTGCTGTACGGCAGCGAGAAGTTTCGGATGAATGAATTTGCAGCCTTGCTGGAGGATCAGTTGATTGCCAAAGAGGATCGTGATTTCGCGGTAATCCCTTTCGATCTCTCCGAGACGCCGGTGCAGGCGGTTGTGGAAGAAGCGGAGACTGTGCCGTTCATGGTGGAGCGGAAGCTGCTGCTGGTGCGTGACGCCTCCCTCTTCACTGCGGGAAAAGACAACGCCAAGCTTGAGCATCGCGTAGAGGTGTTAAGTGAATATATGCAGCACCCGGCCAGCTTCAGCGTGATCGTATTTCTGGTCAATAATGACAAGCTGGATGAGCGTAAAAAAATCGTCAAGACGGCAAAAGCGGCAGGAACCGTCCTGGCCTTTAACCCGCTGGGAGCGGAGGAGCTGCTGCGCTGGGTAGAAAAAGGGTTCCGTGACCGGGGCTGCGCGGCTGCTCCGGGAACGGCTGAGCTTCTTGTAACGAATGCCGGAACGGGGCTACAGGGCTTGTCGGCGGAAATGGACAAGCTGTGTCTCTTCGCCGGTAAAGGCGGTACCGTAGACGCTGCGGCTGTTGAGAGCCTGGTGCACCGGGGGACGGAGCAGAATGTGTTCACGCTGGTGGAGGACATTGCCAACCTGCGCCTCGACAAGGCGCTGAATACGCTGTATGAGCTGTTGAAGCAGCGTGAGGAGCCGATCAAGATTGCCGCGCTGATTGCCCGGCAGTTCCGGATTATTTTGCAGGTAAAGGATTTATCCGCGCAGAGCTACTCACAGGGACAGATTGCCTCGCAGCTTGGGCTTCATCCCTATGCCGTCAAGCTTGCGGGTGAGCAGGCCCACAAGTTCGAAGGCCAGCGGCTGAGACAAATTATGAGCTACCTGGCTGATCTGGACTACCAAATGAAAACAGGAGCCATCGACAAGGTGCTGGGGCTGGAGATGTTCATGCTGCGGCTGGGCGCTTGACCTAAGATTGGAAAAGCAAGAGCCTGCTTAACAGCGTCTAAACGCGCCGGGGCAGGCTATTGTATCTGGGCAATCTATATAAGTTGAACTTAAAAAAATCATAAAAAAGGTAGGAGTGCGGAGGGGAGGTTTGGAACTGTAGGAGCGATAGCGTCCGCCTTTATGTTTGGATTTCTACCGCGGCCAGCGGTTTAAATCAGGAAATTCAAACATAACAGCGGCCGGAAGTCCAAACATTCCCCGCAGTTACGACCAGACCCTAATATGAAAATCTAAAGTTCAACTTATATAGCAGGCAAGCATATAAAAGAGCACAAAAAAACCTAACCGTATGCAGCATAGCGGTCAGGTTCTTATAGTGCTCATTATGAAAGTAGCCCTTGGCTTAGGCTTGAGCCTTAAGAGCGTTCAATTTCTTCGCCAAGCGGGATTTTTTGCGGGCAGCCGCATTTTTATGAACCAGGCCTTTAGTTACAGCCTTGTCCAGCTTTTTGGAAGCAGCTTTGAAAGCAGCTTGAGCAGTTTCAACTTCAGTACCAGTCAGGGCTACATCAGCAGTTTTCACAGCTGTACGAAGCGCGGATTTCTGGGAAGCGTTCAGTGCACGGCGTTTTTCGGTCGTCTTGACGCGTTTTACCGCGGATTTGATATTTGGCATTGCATTCACCTCCTGAAAGACATTCGAAATCATCAAATGATTCACAACTTAAAATAGTTTAGCATGATGCTCAGCAAAATGCAACACTAAAAGCTTATAATTTAACCTTTTCAGCCTGTATAAACCAAGGCCTTCTCTCGCACACTATCGACAATATGCAAAAGGAGGCTGAACTAATAATGGAACTGGATCTTCAGCTATATTCGGTACGCACGGACTTGGCGCTAGAGGCCAAAGAAATGGCTCAAGGCCCGCAAAAAACGCCGATTCCCGGTGTTAACGAAGAGGTAGAGGAGGCAGACGGCATTAAGGTTACCCGCCTTGCCGTAGCTAACAGCGCAGGTTCGCAGGCTATCGGCCGTGCCATAGGAAACTACGTGACTCTGGAGGTTCCAGGGCTGCGCGGGGGCGATACCGGGCTGCAGCAGAAGGTATCCACGGTTTTTGCCCGCGAATTCGAGCAGTTCATGGACAGAATCGGCATTGGACGCAGCTCCTCTGTGCTAATTGTCGGCCTGGGCAACTGGAACGTGACCCCTGATTCGTTGGGCCCGCTTGTTGTGGAGAATGCCCTGATTACACGCCAGTTCTATGAGCTGGTTCCCGATCAGGTCTCTCCCGGCTACCGCAATGTGAGCGCGATTGCCCCCGGCGTGCTTGGCCTGACAGGCATTGAATCCAGTGAGGTGGTACAGGGAATCGTTGACCGGACGAAGCCGGACGTTATTATTGCTATTGATGCTCTGGCCTCCCGGTCGCTTGAACGGGTCAATACGACGATTCAAATTGCCGATATCGGCATTCATCCCGGTTCGGGAATCGGCAACAAACGCCGGGGGCTGACCAAGGAAATTCTCGGTATCCCCTGCATTGCTATCGGCGTTCCTACAGTATGTTATGCTTCAACGATTGTGAACAATGTGCTGGAGATGATGAGCAAGCATTTTGGACAGGTTGGAGCAGGAGCGGCTCATACCAAAGAAATTATGGGCATGCTGGACGATATCTCTGAGCAGGAGCGGCTGTCGCTGGTAAAGGAGGTACTGGAGCCGCTAGGGCATGATCTGATCGTAACTCCGAAGGAAATTGATGAGTTCATTGAGGAAATCGCCAATATCGTAGCGGGCGGACTGAATGCCGCGCTGCATGATGCCGTAGATCCCGGCAATGTCGGGGCTTATACCCACTGACCGTAAGTCAGCCATATCAGGCCTGCTCAGACTGCCGCAAGGCAGCCCCTGGGCGGGCTATTTTCGTGTGATAAAGGGTCCCGATATGTGTGTTGCCGTGTTCTCTCATTTTTGGTTCTAGCACTACTCTTTCACTCATAGATTTGGAGTATAAGAGATTACAGAGGGCTGGAGGAGGACATAACAATAATGAATAGAAAATGGTTTCAGCTATGGAATATCGGCCGGTTGCGCAGCAAGCTGCTGGATATTCTGTCGCTGGGGAGAACGATGTTGCTGCTGGCCGGAGGTTCACTTGTGTTTTTTATGCTGCTTGGAGCCGGTGGGGTGGCCGGGCAGAAGCTGAATTCTTCACCCGTTCCGTCGATGAAAGGTCTGGCTGCATCGCTCTCCAGCGGGTTTTTCATGGAGCTGCTGGGCATGGAGGTTCCGCATTTGCCGCAAGGACAAGCCCCTTCCGCATTTTCGGGCAAAAATGTAACCTCCTTCGTTTTCCGCATGCTGACCAGCGTCGATCCGGGAGACCCGAAAAGCCTGCTCTCCCGCGAGATGCCGGGTCTGGCAGCGGATGATCCTTTTCTGCTTCGGGCAGGCTCTGGCGGTGCTTCGGGCGCTCCTGCCGACTACCATCCGGGAACAGACGGAGTGGCGGCAAACGGAGCGGGCGATAAAAATGCAGCAGGGACAGACGTAACGGAGCCTGCGCATACCGATGGAGCGGACGAGCCCAGCGGTGAAGCAAGTACACCGTCACCGGAAGCTACGGCGGCACCGGATGCGGCAGGAACAGGTGAGGCGGGCGATAACAGCGACACAGGGAAAACCTCTGAACCCGGCGGCAGCCAGGATACCTCGATCAAGCGGATATTAATCTACCATTCCCATCCCCGCGAGGCTTATAATCCGCTGCTTGGAACAGAGAGCGACAATCCAAGCTCTGCTGTTCCATCCAAAAATGTAATGATGGTAGGCTCGTATATTGCCAAAAGACTGGAGCAGCGCGGGATTGGGACCGTCCATTCCCAGGAGGATTACGCAACAAAGGTGCCGGATTACAATTGGAATTTTTCCTATAAATATTCACGAATTACGGTCAAAGCAGCTTTAAGCGCCAATCAGGAAATGAGTGAGATGATTGACATTCACCGCGATTCGCAGCGGCATGGCAAAACTACCGCCGTCATTGACGGAAAAAGCTACGCCCAGGTGTATTTTATCCTCGGCCATGCGAATAAGGATTGGAAGAAGAATGAAGCATTTGCCAATAAAATTCATCAGCTGCTGGAGAAGAGCTATCCTGGGATATCCCGCGGGATCTGGGGCAAGTCATCCGGGAACGGCAACAACGGTGAATACAATCAGACCCTTTCGCCTAACAGTGTATTAATTGAAGTAGGCGGGATCGACAATTCAGCGGAGGAGCTAAAGCGGACGGCGGACATTTTGGCTGATGCCATCGCCGATGTGTACTGGAACAGTCATGACGCTGAAAAAGCGGCTGCGCCTGACTCTGGCCTAAACACTACGAAGCAGGATGAGAGCATGCAAGGCAAGACGGGAAAAGCCGCTGCGGGCGGCGCATCCTAAGATCAAGCCTACTTGATGAAGGAGTGAATGAAATGTCGCGGATCGGAAAAAAATTGGTTGTGGTAGGAATCTGGACGGGCATTGGAATACTCATAGGCATGCAGTTTGGCGGCAGTGTCGGAAGCAAGGTTGCTCGGGTGCTGCCGGGCTGGAACGGGGCAACCGGGACAGTGCAAACTGCTCCAACCTCCCAGGCGTCTGGGCTCCAAAATAATCCGGCAGCAGGTAAGGTTCAAGGCGGTCAGGCCTATGTCTACCTTCCAGTAACCGTGGACCCGGCAACCGGCGCTTACACGGTTGCTCCGGTACAAACGCAAAGTCCTGCCGACTCTCCCTCCTCCGGCAATCTGCCGCAGCAGGAAGTGAAGGATTACAGCACAAAAAGCCCCGAGCAGCTTCTAATTCCTGAGGAACAGAAGCCGACGGTAGACAAACTGGCCGACAAAACGGCGGGGCTGCTGCAGCAAGCCTCCCAGAAAAGCATCCGCTGGGTGGTCTCACTGTTCGACTCCGCTGAGGAGTAAGCTTTCGCCCTTTCTTTGCACTCCCCAGGCAACGGGATTGATGGCCGCAGCCCGTACTGCTATAATAAGAGGATTAACATTAGGCTTTCTGTGGGGGTAAGGAATGACTGACGTTCAGAAAAGACAACAACAAATCCGCAATTTCTCGATTATTGCACATATAGACCATGGCAAATCGACACTGGCTGACCGCATCCTGGAATATACAGGGGCACTCACCTCGCGTGAAATGCAGGAGCAGGTGCTCGACCAAATGGATCTGGAGCGCGAACGCGGCATTACCATTAAGCTGCAGGCTGTCCGCCTCACTTATCGTGCCGATGACGGGCAGGAATATTTGCTGAACCTGATTGATACACCGGGGCACGTCGATTTCACTTATGAGGTTTCCCGCAGCCTTGCGGCCTGTGAAGGCGCCCTGCTGGTAGTGGATGCGGCCCAGGGTATCGAAGCGCAGACATTGGCTAACGTATACCTGGCGCTGGACAACAATCTGGAGATTCTCCCTGTTATCAACAAAATTGATTTGCCGAGCGCTGACCCTGAACGGGTGAAGCAGGAGATCGAGGACGTAATCGGGCTGGATGCCAGCGAAGCAGTGCTGGCCTCCGCCAAAGCCGGCATCGGCATCAAGGAGATTTTGGAGCAGGTGGTTAAGCAGGTTCCAGCGCCAGCCGGTACTGCTGATGCCCCGCTGAAGGCGCTGATTTTTGACTCCCACTATGATCCGTACAAAGGCGTTATCGTCTATGTCCGTGTTATAGATGGAAAGATCCGCGCAGGCTCCAAGATTAAGATGATGGCTACGGACAAGGTGTTCGATGTCATTGAAGTTGGCGCATTTATGCCGCGTATGAGCATTGTGGAAGAGCTTAATATCGGGGATGTCGGCTTCATCGTTGCCGGTATCAAGCATGTCGGCGACACTCGCGTCGGTGATACCGTAACGGATGCCAAGAATCCGACGCTGGAGCCGCTGCCCGGTTACCGGAAGATTAACCCGATGGTATACTGCGGTCTCTATCCGATTGAAACCTCTGATTATAATGATTTGCGTGAAGCGCTGGAGAAGCTTCAGCTCAACGATGCTTCACTCAGCTTTGAGCCGGAAAGCTCAAGCGCGCTCGGCTTCGGCTTCCGCTGCGGCTTCCTGGGGCTTTTGCACATGGAAATTATCCAGGAGCGGATTGAGCGTGAGTTCAATCTGCCGCTGATCACCACGGCGCCAAGCGTTATTTACCGCATTAAGCTGACCAATGGCGAAACGATCCAGATCGACAACCCGTCGCACTATCCGGAGATCGGCACCATTGATTATGTGGAAGAGCCTTACGTCAAAGCCGGGATCATTGTTCCGAACGATTACGTGGGTACCGTTATGGAGCTGTGTCAGAATAAACGCGGTGAATTCGTCAATATGGAGTATCTGGATTCCAACCGGGTGACGATTACCTACCAGATCCCGCTGTCAGAAATCGTATATGATTTCTTTGACCAGTTGAAGTCCGGCACTAAGGGATATGCGTCCTTTGACTATGAAGTATCGGGCTACCGCCAGTCCAACCTTGTCAAGATGGACATCCTTCTTAACGGGGAGCAGGTCGATGCCCTGTCGTTCATCGTCCACCGCGACCGTGCCTACAACCGCGGCCGCATCATCTGCGAGAAGCTGCGCGGCATTATTCCGCGACAGATGTTCGAGGTGCCGATTCAGGCTTCTGTCGGCACGAAGATTGTGGCCCGCGAGACGGTTAAGGCGATGCGCAAGAACGTACTCGCTAAATGCTACGGCGGCGATATTTCGCGTAAGCGGAAGCTGCTCGAGAAGCAGAAGGAAGGTAAGAAGCGCATGAAGCAGGTCGGCAGCGTTGAGGTGCCGCAGGAAGCGTTCATGGCGGTGCTCAAGATTGATGAGTAGCTGCAAATGAATCTCCGCTCTATGCGAGCTGGATTTGTAAGCAGCATGTTATGCAAGGGAAGCCAGACGGCTTCCCTTTTCTGGCTAGATATCTAGATGAAATGATATATAGATTGGACTTGGGAAAATAACAAAAGGGAAAAGTGGCGGAGGGGAAGTTTGGAACTGGAGGAGCAGCGCGTCCGCCTTTATGTTTGGATTTCTACCGCAGCCAGCGGACAAAATCAGGAAATCCAAAATAACAGCGGCCGGAAGTCCAAACAATCCCCACAGTTACGACCAGACCCAATATGAAATCTATAGATCAGCTTATTCAGCTTATTTTGAACAAAGGAGACAGCTATGACAAACGTTAATAATGGCCGTCCCCCGGAGGCCGTATACATTCATATCCCGTTTTGTACGAATAAGTGTTTTTACTGCGACTTTAATTCCTATGTGCTGAAGGACCAGCCGGTCATGGATTACCTGCATGCGCTGGACCGGGAGATGGAGCTGACGGTGAAGAATACGCCGCCCGGCGTGATCAAGACGATTTTTGTGGGCGGGGGAACACCGACGGTGCTGAAACCGGATGAAATGGCTTATTTTCTGAAATCCGTGCGCACACATTTCCCACAGTGGGATGAGAATATAGAGTTCTCTATGGAGGCTAATCCCGGTACCACTGACATAGACAAACTGACAGTAATGAAGGAAGGCGGCGTCAATCGGGTCAGCTTTGGCGTCCAGGCTTTTCAGAATGAGCTGCTCAGCGGCATTGGCCGGATTCATAATGTGGATGATGTCTACCGCAGCCTGGAAAATGCACGCAGTGTCGGCCTGAACAATCTGTCGGTCGATCTGATGTTCGGCCTGCCGAATCAGACGGTTGATATGCTGAGAGAAAGCATCCGCAAGGCACTGGAGCTGAATCTGCCGCACTATTCCATCTACAGCCTCAAGGTGGAGGAGAATACGCTTTTCCACACATTATTCAATAAGAACAAGCTTCCGCTTCCTAGTGAAGAGGACGAGCTGGAGATGTACCTGCTGCTGATGTCAACAATGGAGGCTGCGGGCTACGGTCAATATGAGATCAGCAATTTCGCCAAACCTGGAATGGAGAGCCGGCACAATATTACGTACTGGCGCAATGAGGACTATTATGGTCTCGGTGCAGGTGCGCATGGATATGTGAAGCGGCAGCGGCATATGAATATCAAGGGCGTCAACCCTTATATTGAAGCTTCGCGAAGCGGTCTGCCGCGTCTGGACACGTTCATGATCTCTGAGCAGGAGGCGATGGAGGACTTCATGATGGTTGGCCTGCGCATGCGCGAAGGCGTGTCTGACCGGGCGTTCCAGGCGCAGTTTGGAAAAGCGATAGCGGATGTTTTCGCGCGGCCACTGAGCAAAATGCTGTCTGCCGGACTGCTGGAGCCAAGCGGAGACAGCTATCGTCTGAGCAAACAGGGCATCCTGTTCGGGAACGATGTATTTGGTGAATTTGTCGGTGCTTTGACAGAGGTTTAATTTTAAAATACCTCTTGAATTGTAATTCACCCTGTTGTATATTTATTCATATTAACAACGAGGGGTGAGTCAAAGTGCTTGTCAAAACGGAGATGTTCCGCCAGCCGGCTCCTGCGGGAGACCATAATGTGATATGCAGGAATGCTACAGTGGAGGATGTTGAGCCGCTGTATTTAATGATAGAGGAGTACGCCCAGCGCGGAATTATGCTGCCCCGTTCCAGGCAAGCGCTGACCCGCCAGATCGACCAGTTCGTTGTTGCCGAATTGGACGGCAAATTCATCGGCTGCGGTTCACTGTTCAGACTTGGCGCTGATCTCGTAGAGGTCCGTTCCATCGGCTTGCGTGATGAGGGCAAAGGCAAAGGCGTTGGCTCGATGATTCTGGAGAAGCTGACAGAAGAGGCCAGACGTCAGAAGATCCCCAAGATTATGGCCCTGACCTATGCGGTGGATTTCTTCCTTAGAAACGGGTTCACCGTTGTTGAGAAGGAAATTTTCCCGGAGAAGGTATGGACGGATTGCGTGAACTGCAAGAAGCAGCATGCCTGCGATGAAATCGCCGTGCTTAAGAAGCTGGATTAACCCGCAGCGGATTATATAAAATACACAAACCACTTTTCTGCAGGGCGGAGGCCATTTGCGGAAAAGTGGTTTTTTGCTAACTATTGAAGTGAATAATCGTTACTATTACTTTGCGTAAATCAGCTTGCGCTGCTTTTCCACCAGCTTGGCCAGTTCAGGCGTGGCGTAAGCCGAAGGATTAAATACAGCAAACATGGTGTTGTAGACTATGGTTCGTTTGGTGCCGTCCATCAGTTCTATTTCCAGCCAGTAATCCCCTCCAACTAATCCTTTGTTTTCTTTATAAAGCTGATTGAATGGAACATATTTAAGCTTCGGATACTCCCTTATGAACACAGCAGCCGCTTCCGGTGTAAAATCCTTAAGAGGACTCCCATCCATGCCGCTGATAAAACGGACGGTCTTGATCTTGCCTTCGATATCCAGCAGATCATTCATGGTGTGGGCGTTGGGATTATCGCTAGCCACATACAGCCTGTCCCCTGCTATTAGCCGGGCCGAGGTTTTATAGCCCTTCACTTCGTAGAGCTTCGTACCCACTTCCAGCAAGGTGGCATCTCCATCCTGCATGGGGTCCCGGGGGCAAGTATGATCAGCTTTGCGGTAGCTGGTTTCACCGACTTTTTTTCCCTTTTCCGTCTTGTCGAGGCTTCTTTCATTATAATCCGTATACATGATGCCGTTCCATTGAAAGGCAGGAATATAATCTACCTCACCGTAATAACACTTGTATGGGCCTATCTTCTCCGGCACTCCGCCCGGCATGCAGCCTGACAGCATGAGCATAGCTATTATCATGGTGAATGCGGTAAAGAGCCGTTGTTTTAGTGATGTCATTTTACACCTCCTTAAATATCAGACGAAGGAATGGGGGATTGGTTGCGGGAGGCCCGGCAGGCCTGAAAATTGGTGAAACCAAGATACTGAACTGACTTGACAATGTCAAGGTCAGTTTGGTATTTTTGTATTAGTGGTTAGCACTCATCTAACCAGAGTGCTAACGAATCGGAGCCGCAGCCGACTGGAGGGAATTATATGTTAACCGAACGCCAGAGAATGATATTGAACGCCATCGTAGATGATTACATTACTTCCGCTGAGCCGGTTGGCTCGCGCAGCATTTCCAAACGCGGGGATGTAGGTTATAGTCCTGCCACAATCCGCAACGAAATGGCCGATTTGGAGGATTTAGGCTATCTGGAGCAGCCGCACACATCGGCAGGCAGAATTCCTTCCCATAAGGGCTACCGCTATTATGTGGATCATCTGGTACCGTGGAATTCCGCTGAATCGGCAGAGCTGGGCACGATCCGGACTTTTTTTGCCGAGAAGCTTAATCAGACGGAGCAGGTTATCCAGCATGCGGCGATGATCCTTTCCAATATGACGAATTATACTTCCATCCTTTTGGGGCCGGAGGTTTTTCATACTTCATTGCGCCATTTTCAGTTGCTCCCGCTGAATGACAATACCGCCGTGGCGATTATTGTTACAAGCACCGGCCAGGTAGAGAACAAGACAGTGACTATTCCACCGGAAATTTCTTTGTCCGAGATGGAGAAGGTCGTTAATTTGCTGAACAGCAAGCTGGTAAATGTACCGCTCTACAAGCTGAAGAGCCAGCTCTATTCTGAGCTTGGAGAAGAGATGCAGCGTCATATCTCCCACTATGAAGAATTAATGAAGGTGCTGGACACGGCGCTGGAAAGCGATCATGAGCAGCGCATTTATCTCAGCGGAGCGACCAATATGCTGACCCAGCCCGAGTTCAAGGACGTCGATAAGGTCAAGACTATTCTCGATTTGCTGGAAGAAACGCCCACCCTGCTCAAAATGCTGGACCCCGTATCCGGAGGACCCGGCATGCAGGTGCGCATCGGAACAGAGAACAAGCATGAGGCTTTTGCCAACTGCAGTCTGATTACCGCCACGTATTCGCTGGATGGGAAGGCGCTTGGAAGCATTGGCATCCTGGGACCGACCCGGATGGAATACGCGCGGGTAATGGGTATACTAGGCATACTATCCCGAGATTTGACAGCAATGCTGGCTCACTGGTATAAGTGAACAGAGCGTAATTGATTTCGTGACTGATTATAAGGAGGTGAAGACAACTTGAAAGAGGAAGAAATTCAGGATCAGGCAATAAATGAGAACCAGGCGGCTGACGAGGCTGAAGCAGCGGCAGACACCGTGACAGCTAATGCGGAAGAAACCTTCGAGGAGGCTTCGGACACCGGTGAGGCGGCCAAACGCCTGCAGGAGCTTACTGAAGAGTACCAGGCGCGTGCGCTGCGCGTACAGGCTGATTTTGACAACTTCCGCCGCCGTACCCAGAAGGAGAAGGAAGAGCTGGCGCAATACGCTACCTCCAAGCTTGTAGCTGAACTGCTTCCGGTGCTCGACAACTTCGAACGCGCAATTGTCACCGCTCCGGCCGGTCCGGAGTTCGAGGCTTTTAACAAAGGCGTGAATATGATTTTCCATCAGCTTGAAGGGGTATTGAAGTCTGAAGGACTTGCGGCGATGGAATCGGTAGGACAGCCCTTTAACCCTGAATATCATCAGGCCATCATGCAGGTGGAGAGTGAGGAGCACGAGGAAGGCATCGTGACGGAAGAGGTCCAGAAGGGCTATCTCCTGAAGGATAAGGTTCTTCGTCCCGCTATGGTCAAAGTCAGCATGTAGTCCTGTCTATATAAGCTGGGGATACTTAATGATTTTCACAAGTATTATCTATCAATAAATTCAAGAGGGGCTAAGGGCTCCATAATATTTTGAGGAGGCACATTACTGTGAGTAAAGTTATCGGTATTGACTTAGGAACTACCAACTCTTGCGTTGCCGTTATGGAAGGCGGCGAAGCTGTCGTTATCCCGAATCCGGAAGGCGCGCGCACAACCCCATCGGTTGTAGGCTTCAAGAAGGACGGCGAACGTATCGTCGGCGAAACAGCCAAACGCCAGGCGATTACGAACCCTGACCGCACAATTGCTTCTATTAAACGCCACATGGGCACAAACCACAAAGAAAGCATCGACGGCAAGGATTACTCTGCACAAGAGATTTCGGCCATGATTCTGCAAAAGCTGAAATCCGACGCCGAGGCTTACCTGGGCCAGCCGGTAACACAGGCCGTTATTACGGTTCCTGCGTATTTCAATGACAGCCAGCGTCAAGCAACGAAGGATGCGGGCAAAATCGCCGGTCTCGAGGTTCTGCGTATCGTCAACGAACCAACAGCAGCGGCTCTCGCTTACGGTCTGGAAAAAGCCGAAGACCAAACGATCCTCGTCTATGACCTTGGTGGCGGTACCTTCGACGTATCCATCCTTGAGCTGGGCGACGGCTTCTTCGAAGTAAAAGCAACAAGCGGTGACAACCGTCTTGGCGGCGACGACTTTGACCAAGTAGTTATGGATTTCCTTGTAGCTGAATTCAAAAAAGAGCAGGGCATCGACCTGAGCAAAGATAAAGCAGCGGTACAACGTCTGAAGGATGCTGCGGAAAAAGCGAAAAAAGAGCTGTCCGGCGTACTGACAACTACCGTATCCCTTCCGTTCATCACAGTTGTTGACGGCGTACCTCAGCACTTGGAAGTGAACCTTACCCGCGCTAAATTCGACGAGCTGACTGCAGGTCTGGTTGAACGCACACTGGGACCTACACGCCAGGCACTGAGCGATGCAGGCATGACTCCGGCTGATCTGAACAGAATCGTGCTCGTGGGCGGTTCCACACGTATTCCTGCTGTACAGGATGCCATCAAGAAGCTTACCGGCAAAGAGCCGCACAAAGGCGTTAACCCGGATGAAGTGGTAGCCCTCGGTGCAGCTGTTCAAGCGGGTGTATTGACCGGTGACGTAAAAGACGTGGTATTGCTTGACGTAACTCCGCTGTCCCTGGGTATTGAAACTGCAGGCGGCGTATTCACGAAGATGATCGAACGCAACACTACGATCCCTACAAGCAAATCGCAGGTGTTCTCGACCTTTGCCGATAACCAGCCAAGCGTGGAAATTCACGTGCTGCAAGGTGAGCGCCAAATGGCGAACGGCAACAAGACGCTGGGACGCTTCATGCTGAACGAGATTCCACCGGCACCGCGCGGCGTACCGCAAATCGAAGTTACCTTCGATATTGACGCCAACGGTATCGTTAATGTATCTGCAACTGATAAGGGCACGAACAAGAGCCAGAAGATCACCATTACTTCCTCTAGCGGCCTGAGCGATGCAGAAGTAGAACAAATGATGAAGGATGCCGAGCTACACGCTGAGGAAGACCGCAAGCGTAAAGAATTGGTAGAAGCGAAGAACTCCGCTGACCAACTCGTGTATTCCACCGATAAAGTTATCAAAGACCTCGGCGACAAAGCGGATGCTGCTGAAGTCGACAAAGCCAATGCTGCCAAGGATAAGCTGAAAGCCGCTTTGGAAACTGACAACCTGGAAGAAATCAATGCGGCTACAGAAGCGCTGACTGAGATCGTACAGCAGTTGTCCGTGAAGCTGTATGAGCAGGCTGCACAGGCTGAGCAAGGCGCAGAAGGCGGCCAGGGAGCTCCAGAAGGCGCAAAGAAAGACAATGTGGTAGACGCCGACTATGAGGTTGTTGACGACGAGAAGAAATAAGGGTAACTTTAAACGATAAGTTATTTTGTTCGAAGGGAAGGTCAAGACCGGGGCATCCCGTGTTTTGGCTTTCCTTTTAACATGTTACAGGGATAATGAGTATTGATGTACGGAGGTGAAAGCAGTGGCAGATAAACGCGATTATTATGAGGTTCTGGGCCTCGGAAGAGATGCTTCAGACGATGAAGTAAAGAAGGCGTACCGCAAGCTGGCACGCCAGTATCATCCGGACGTCAACAAGGCGAGTGACGCGGAGGCTAAATTCAAGGAAGTGAAGGAAGCCTACGATGTGCTCAGCGACGCTCAGCAGCGCGCGCGTTATGACCAGTATGGACATATTGATCCTAACCAGGGAATGGGCGGCGGCTTTGGCGGCGGTGGAGATTTCGGAGGACTTGGCGACATCTTCGATATGTTCTTCGGCGGCGGCGGACGGCGTGATCCGAACGCACCGCAACGCGGCGGCGATTTGCAGTACACAATGACCATTGAATTCAAGGAAGCGGTATTCGGCAAAGAAACCGACATTACCATTCCACGTACGGAAACCTGCGATACCTGCTTTGGCTCCGGTGCCAAACCCGGTACCAAACCGGAGACCTGCTCCGTGTGCCACGGCAGCGGCCAACAGGAATTTGTGCAGAATACACCGCTTGGACAAATGCGTAACCGCCGTCCTTGCTCGCACTGCTCTGGTACAGGCAAGATTATTAAGGAAAAATGTACGACTTGCGCCGGACAGGGGAAAGTCAAGAAGCAGCGCAAGATTCATGTACGCATTCCCGCCGGGGTCGATGACGGCGCTCAGCTGCGCATGACTGGCGAAGGCGAAGGCGGCACACGCGGCGGTCCTTCCGGTGATCTGTACATTGTTATTCGTGTGAAGTCGCATGACTTCTTCGTGCGCGAGAACGACGATATTATGTGTGAGGTTCCCTTAACCTTTGCCCAGGCAGCGCTTGGCGACGAGATTGAGATTCCTACCCTGACGGAAAAAGTGAAGCTCAAAATCCCGGCAGGCACACAGACAGGCACCTTCTTCCGGCTTAAAGGCAAAGGTGTTCCGCATCTGCGCGGCTCCGGAACAGGCGACCAGCATGTGCGGGTCATCGTCGTTACCCCAAGCAAGCTCAGCGAAGAACAGAAAGACCTGCTCCGCCAGTTCGCCTCCTACAACGGGGAAAATACGCATGAGCAGGAGCAATCCTTTTTTGACCGTGTGAAACGCGCGTTCCGCGGGGAGTAAGTGTTGCTAATCTTATTTTTATCATATACACAGACGGCTGTGCCTCCTCAAAGGATGCGCAGCCGTTTTATTAGTTGAGCTTATGAAGCAAAAAAAGATCGTGTATGGCTTAGCCATACACGATCTTTTTGCTTTCAATCGTTCAGAGCAAGACTATTCAATCAAGCCAATCTTACTCAGCAATTCGTAGAGAGCGGCAGCAGCCGTTTCGCGTGTTGCTGGGGCAGTCGGATTGAAAGCAGTTCCTGCATCACTGCCGATGATGCCAGCTTTGGACAGGGATTGCAGACTGTCCTTGGCATAAGGTGCTACTTTGGCATTGTCGGTGTAAGTTGTGAACGAAGGATTAGCGGCCTTCAATTCTACTCCTGTTAATTTCAGTGCTCTGTCCAGAATAACAGCCAGCTCTTGACGGGTTACTTTCTGGGTTGGAGCAAATTTGCCGTTGCCAATGCCTAGAATCAGGCCGGCTTTGGAAGCGGCAGCAACATCTTTAGCATACCAGTCTGATGATTTTACATCAGTGAAGGTAACGCTGGCATCCGTACGAAGACCAAGTGCGCGAGTTAAAAGTGCAGTGAACTCAGCGCGTGTCAGGTTGTTAAGTGGTGAGAAAGTCGTTGCCGAAGTGCCTTGGATAATCAGCTTGTCGGCCAGAGTCTTAATGGCAGTGGCCGATTTCGAAGCAGCGATATCCGTGAAGGCAGCCGATGGTTTGCTTACTGCGGCGTATACCGAGAAGCCTGGACGACTTACAGTAACGATAGTTGTTCCATCAGCCTGAGGCGTGAATACGGAAGCAACTGGTGTTACCAGTCCGTTCTCTTCAAAGAGCACACCTGCGGTTTTCGGTTGGATCGCTCCCGGTACCGTGAAGGATCTCTTGATGAAAGTATTGTTTGGAACATTCAAATATGTGCTGCCTGTTGCAGTTGTCCAAGAAGCTTCGAAGGAAACCGGAGTTCCGATTACCGTTGAACCAGCTACGCTTGAAGTTAGCTTGCTGGCGGTATCAGGGGATTGCTTGATATCGAGCTTCAAGCCTTGTCCTGCCGGGGAACCAGAGAACAGAGATACCGGTAAAGATACAGCGGAACCGCTAATGCTTACAATTACAGAGCTTCCAGCAGGGAGACCGGTCAGCAGCTTCACTTGATCTGCAGTCAGGCTCAGTTGGGCAGCCTTATCAGTTGTAGAGGCTACAGAGATCACAACAGCAGTCTTGGAGGTCGCGGCATTTGCCAGCGCTGCCTTCAGATCATTGTCGGTTACTGTTACAGTAGTTACACCATCCTTAGATGCAACTGCTGGGGTTACAGTTACTTGCTTGGTACCTTCCTCTACCAGAGCTTTGGCTGTGCTTGGGATAATAGGTGTTGCTGGTGCTGCAACGCTACCGCCGCCGCCTGTTGATGGGCTTGAAGCTGTTACGAAGCGGAAAGAGGTATAGGTGCTGTAGTACTTATCATTGTTGTAATCAATCTTAATCGGCCCTTTGGTGTTGTCTTCTGCAGTGATGGCGAGAATCTCGAGCTTGTAAACGCCATCCTTAATATTTGCTACTGCAGGTTTACCGTTGGCGTCAACGATAGGATCACCGTTGCTGTCATAAGGCTGGTAGGTCGCTCCTATTACCGTGCTATAGTTGCCCGGTTCAAAGAATTTATCCGGTTTACCCGTAGTGTATACCTGGAATGAGCCTTTCTTGGCATCATCCAGACCAATCAGATTCACTTCATAGTAGTTAATATCGTCAGCTTTCAGTTTGTAAGAAAGGGTAGCTGTCGAATTGGAGTATAAGATCGGCGAGCTGATCACTGCTTCCTGTACGCCTGTGCCCCAATCAGGCTGTTCAGCCTTATCATTTACATGGACAGTAAATGGCAGATGCAGCGTCGGTTGTCCTTTGGCTGTCAGAACCACTTTACCTTGGTAATCCAGTTTTGGATCGGCGTCAGCTGCAACAGTAACATTCAACTTAAATCCAGTTGTGCCATATGCGGATGCTGTTACAGTGGTTTTGTCCAATGTAGCAGATACTTTATCCGCTTGACCATAATTCCATTCAACAGAAGCGGTGTACGCAACTTCGCTGTTGCTGACGTTCTTCAACTGCAGTGTTTTACTATCTGTGGAGCCTGGCACCATCACTCCAAAACTTGTTGAAGGATTGTAGTTGGTGATACTTTGAGATGCATAGTTCTTGTCCAGAATAGAGATAGGTTCTACAGCTTCGAGCAGTGCCGGAGTCAAAATCGCATTTTCAACATTGGCCCGTCCAGGGCCTTGAAGATACAGATCTTCTGGATTTCCTTTGTAGAAGATAGGATCTGCAGTGTTCGCTAGTGCGGCACGAACGTCAATTGGCGTATATTCCGGATGTGCCTGCTTAATCAACAGCGACAAGCCTGCGACATGCGGAGTAGCCATACTTGTACCGCTGATTCGGTTGTAAGCTTTGGAATAATCTCCGCCATATGCTGGCCATGTAGACAGCACTCCGTCACCAGGAGCTACGATGTCTGGTTTGATGCCCAGCTTGCCATCGACATTTGGCCCCAAGGAGGAGAAGGTGCTCATAGTATCCCCTGTTGTCATTTCATGGTTATATTCTGAACCAAAAGTGAAATAAGTAGGGTTGTCTCCATTAGCAATAATAGCTCTGGCTAACTTACGGCCTTTTGAGCCTTCAATGTCGAACGTAGGAATACTCTCATATCCATTGCCAAGATTCACACCGATAAAGCCGGAACGATCTGTGTAGCTCTCGTCAAGAATAGCTTCACTCTTACCATCGACCTTCTTAGCATTGCCGTTGAAAATTACGATTGCTTTGGCATGATGCGCTTTTGCATTCGCAATTTTGTCTGTAAAGGCCAAATCGCCGCGGGATACCAGAACGATGGAACCACTGATGTCCCCTTTCGGGTAATCTTCGTTAGCTCCAAGATTTGCATAAACGACCCGAGTAGGTTCTGTGCCGATAATGGTGGCGAAATCCGTTTTTGCCAACTCGTATGCCATCATGTGGAATGGATAATAGGCATCATAAGTAACCGAAGTTACAGAGTTTGCTATTTCTGCCTTGAAACTTCCAGAGTAAGCGTCAATAGGGCTGGTTACAGAACCTACAGAGATCGCCAGCTGGGATGTAGCCGGGGAACCGAGTGAAAAATATCCAGCCTCTCCATTATTACCGTTGGCGATAACTGCCACTACGCCAGACAAGACGGCGTTATTGATAGCAATCGAATCCGGGGAGTTCACATCTTTTTCGGAATCTGAACCAAGGGACAGATTGATAACATCCATGCCATCTTTCACTGCGCGTTCGATACCGTCGATGACCTGAGCTGATGAACCGGAGGATGTGCTTGGTTTGTCGAGATTGCGTCCCAGAACCTTGTACACATATAGGTCTGCGCCTGGGGCTACACCTTTCTGGGCAACTTCTCCTTTAGCGGCATATTGTCCAATGATGGTGCCGGCTACATGAGTGCCGTGATAAGTTCCGCCATAGCCTACGCCATACGGATCTTCTGCAGGGGTCAGCGGAACTTCTTCATAAGGGTCTTTATCATTATAAAATGAGTCATAGCCGCCTTTGTAAGCTGCTGCGATATCCGGATGCTTATAGTCTACACCGGTATCAATGACGCCGACTTTCAAGCCTGCACCATTAATTCCGTGGTCTGCAGCCCAGGTAGCACGAATCTGCTCGAGTGGAGCATTGTCGTTTCTGTAAGTGGCTTCAGTTACTGTCTGATCAGGAAGAGCGTACCAGGTGCTGTTCGGATAAATGGAAGTAACGCCGGAAATCTTGGCCAGCTCCGGAATCTTATTCGCCGGAATAGTGACTTCAAAGCCATTCAAAATGGTGTCATACTTGTAGTTGACGGTCAGATCGATGCCTTTGGCTTCAGCCTGGTCCAGCACATCGGCCTGCTGGCTCTTAACCGCAGCTTCAGTAGCTGTTTTGGCTAGAGCTGAGATCCCCTGCTTAGCGGCGTATTTGCCGATAGCTGCAGGCTGGCCGCTTAATTGAACAATGACCCGGACTTTACTTGAGGATTTGGTGTTGAGCTGTGGAGAAATAATAGTTTGATTTGATTGAATCAAAGATGCTAGATGATTGCTTGATGATGACGTCTGCAAGCTGCCGGCGGCGAATGCCGCACCCGGAATCATACCGGCTGTCACACCCAGTGACAAGGCTAGTACAGACAGCTTACGTGGTAGTTTTGTCCACTCCAAATGTAATCCCCTCCATGTTATGTTCTTAATACTGGCTCACATCTCTCCTGCTGCAGACAGTAGTATGGATTCTCCTTTTCTTCTCATCCAGTTTATTTCCGTCTGAAATAGTAGGAAAAATATTAAGAAGATTTTACCACCGGTAAAATGTAAAATCTACATTAAATTTCTGAAGTTTGAAGAATAATTTTCATTTGTATGATGCAATATATGACATGATCACTCTCCTTCTAAGGTCTGATCTATCAGAAATCCTCGGAAAAACACGTTTTTAAGTGAAAAAATGCGCTTAAAGGGAGAATTCCTCACATAGATTCATGCGCTGAATAAATTTTTGTTTTTATTCAGGCAGCTGCTCTAATGTACTCTTCTCTGAGTGGAAATTACATTTATTTTACAATCTAGCGGAGAAACGTTATATACTACTTTTGTACCAAATTAAGGTAATCTAACAACCGTTTGAAATGCTGTAAAAACAATGGGAAATGGGTGGTATTCAGTTATGATGACAAGAATCATTCGTCACTAATTTGCAAAACGGCTGCGTATCCTAGACAGGACACGCAGCCGTTTCTTTTAAATATATTAAATGTTGCCTTAGCTGAACTTCACATTATTTAGAGCGAAGATCCTCAAGCACCCGGTGCAGGATGGCGGCTGCCTGTGCACGGGTCAGAGTACCTTGTGGATTGAAGGTATTAGCTCCTTCTCCTTTGAGGTAGCCTTTGCTTACTGCAAATGAAATTGCATTTTTTGCATTTGCAGAGATTTTTCCGGCATCCTTGAATGTCAGTGTTGCGGAAGAAGAACTATCCGCACCCAGAGCATTAGCGAGAATGACAGCAGCCTCTTCACGTGTCAAGACATCGCGGGAGCCTGCTTCTTTAATGCGGGTTGACCAGGTGTCGCCTTTGCCGAGCAAACGGTCGAACAGGGTCAGCAGTTCAGCCTGGTTCAAGCTGTCGGAAGGCTTGAAGCTGCCGTCCGTTCCTTTTCCGGCTACAATACCATGAGCTGCAAGAATCTCGATATCTTCCTTGGCCCAATGCACGCTGAGATCAATAAAGGTAACGTTGCGTACAGCGGCGCTATAAGTGCCGTCGCCGGTAATTGTAAACTGCAGGAGGCCGTCTTTTGGAAGTGTACCTGCCTGGAAATAAGTCCATTTGCTATCCGTGGTTTGTTTATATACTCCTGCCTTACGAACGTCCTTCTTACCGGCATCATTCAGATGAATTTGCACGGTAACAGGTTTGCCTGTGGACCAGCCGTTCTTAATAGTTAACAGGGAAAACCCGAGGTCAACTGTTGCTGTGCTTCCCGATAGAGCAGCTTTGTCTTTGCTATCCACAAGGCTGACAGTCACAGCCAATCCGCTGCTTGTGATGAAGTCAGGAAGAGTACCTGCTGGAATAAGCAGTGTAAAGCCTGCTCCATTGATACTAAGTGCGTTGGCAGCGGTCTTCAGTTTCTCTGCTTGGGCAGAGGTAAGCGAAATTTTCACTTCTCCATACTTTGTGAAATCTAAGTCGCTGACACTAATGACGGCTGTGTTATTCTCTACCTTTTGTAACGCAGCGGTCAACGCTGTGTCAGAAACGGCCAATACTGCTGTTGGTTTACCGCCTGCAGGATTTGCAGTCTCAACCAACTGTCCGGCAGTCAAGGTAGTGCCCACGGCTGGAGCCGATCCTCCTGTGGAAATCGCAGGCCCGGATGGTACAGGGTTTGTGACGACTACATTTACGGTCGACAGCCCTGCCGGAACTGTAGCTGAGTAGCTGTCGCTCCAGAGCAGAACATCCGATAGTTTGAAGGTATACGTTCCGGCGGAGGCTGGTGTAAAGGTAAACTTGCCAAGTGAGCCATTACCTGTGCCGGTATAAGCCCCATCCGTTACATGCACGCCGTATTGCAGTACACTCTGTCCATCTTTCAGAGGAATAAGGTTGGTGAATTGCGGCAGCGGCTTACCAGGGAAATTGGTTTCCTGATAGGTAGCCAGTTGTACGCTTGGCACAATGGTTGGTTCATTAAGATTCTTGCTGTAATACAGGTTGAATGTGGCTCCATAAATGCCGTAGACATTGTCAGTAACAGAGAAGCCTACATCAATTGTAACCGGCTGTCCAACTACAGCTTGAATTGGAGAAGCCGCAGGAGTTACCTTGGCGCTGTTTGCATCTGTGCTGTAGCGAAGCAGCTGTGCATAATCTCCGTCTGCCGCACCGTTGCCGGCTGTATCATACACGTAGATATAGAACTGGTTCAGCCCTTCAGCGAGAGGGACTTCGATTTCAAAATATCCGGATGGATCAATAACTCCATCTGCCTGCAGCAGTTTGCCATTAGCTCCTGTAAAGACTGCAGCAGCTCCGAATAATTTGTTAGGATCTTGGCCTGCGGCTACGAGTTCCAAAAGAAGGTCATCAGCAATAAAGCCGCTAATTGTTGCACTTCTTGGCTCTTCTGCAGTTGTCCGGTCATGTTCTGTAATTGTCAAACCGGTAACTACCGGAGCGGTCCGGTCAACAACAATGGAGATTGTTTGATCATCAGGTACAGCAGTACCATTCAGAACAGGTGTAATGGAATAAATTCCATCCGGCAGTTGTAGCGGTTTTTTAGTTTTTTGATCAACGACCGTACCATCCCAATCGGTAGTTTCATAGAAACCACGATAATATTTCTCGCCAGTCGCGTATACATCACCAACAACTGTTCCAGTGAACACATCAGCTACTTCAATATGCAGACTGTTGATTGGCTCATTTACAGAGAAGGAGAAGTCGGTGTTGTCCAAATAACCGTCATTATTTGGGGAGATGATCTTTTGTCCCACATAAAGATTCGTAAGCGCATCCGGCTTGTACTTGTCACCTACTACTACACCTATAGGCAGTGTTAAGGTTTCTTGGCCTTCAACTTCCGTAAGTGTCAGTGTAGCTTCATAGAACCCTGGAGCGGCTGTAGCATCAATGGTTAGAGGAACATTGAAGTATCCTCCGGCAGTGATATCACTAAAGGCTGGGAGAGAGATTCCTTTGTGTTCCGCTGTGCGCCAGTCAACACTGACACTGTAGGTCTTAGGTGCTTTTGAAATGGGATCTACATAGACGGTCTTCGTTACGGTTCCGACAGATTGGAGACCAAAGGAAAGTGAACCCGTATCATAATTTACTGTTGGCACTGCCGGGTTCCCCGTATCGAGAACCTCGGCAACTCTGGCGAAGGAGCTGGCCGCTATTACCTTGGACAGATCAATGAGTCCTGCGCCTTGCTCATAGACACTGTAATACTTTCCTGTACGGTCCTTGATTGGAGTTGCACTGTTGGACAACAGAACTTTAACCTGATCCGGTGTCAAGTTCTTATCCCAATCCAGCAGCAGGGCTGCTGCTCCGGCTACATGCGGGCTGGCCATACTGGTGCCGTTGAGCTTGGTGTATCCATTGGAGCTTTCCCACACAGGCACTGAGGAGTTTATCCCTACGCCAGGAGCCAGGACATCCGGCTTGATATTCAGTTCCGGAAGTGCCGGTCCGCGTGAACTGAAACCGGCAAGCAAATTGCTGGTATCCCATTTAACCTCGAAATTTACTGTATTACGCCCTGCATTAATCTCTTGCTTAATCAAGGCGCCTTCAGCTTTGGTAATGCCGTAGGTAGGAACGCCGGTGGAGTCAATGGCCATGCTTAGCTCCCCATCAGCGTTATTGGCGATCAGCAGCCCGATTGCACCGGCTTTCTTGGCGTTAGCGGATTTGGATACAAAAGTATAAGTTCCGCGGTCAACGAGCGCTATCTTTCCTGCTGCACCAGCCTTGGTGTAATCCTCTACCGAGCCTCCCAGTCCGGCGTAGACGATCTCTTTTCCACTTGCTGTAAGCGCAGCGGATTCAGCAGCCTGAATGCCATAGACATTATTGACTACACCAACTTTAAATACATTAACCCAAGTTGGTGTAGTGCTGGCGCCGACCGAGATGGTTCGATGCGCACCGCCCGGAGTGCCTACAGTTTCCTGGCCAGGACCTGCATTACCCGATGCGAGTACAACAGTAACACCCGCTTTGGCGGCATTGTCCACGGCGATGGCATCCGGTGAATACTGCTGGTTCACATCGGAGCCAAGCGAGAGGTTGATGACATCAACGCCCTTAGCTACCGCCAGCTCGATGCCTTCGATGACATCGGCAGTAGATCCCGAGCCGTAAGGTCCAAGTACACGGTATACATAAATATCCGCTTTCGGAGCTACACTGTGGACGATACCGGAGACATGGGAACCGTGAGCAGTCTCATATGGCTTGCCGTCTCTTGGCAAGTAACGTGGGTCTGGCTTCGTTTCAAATGGATATTCGTCGTTATCAACGACGTCATATCCACCTTTGTAGACACCTTTGAGGTAAGGATGATCATAGTCGATACCGGTATCAATAACAGCTACTTCAATACCTTCTCCAGTAGCACCCTTGTCATATAGGGCTTTTGTATGAAAGATATCGCCGTTACCTACAGGCACTTGAGCTGATCCACCTGAAGAAGGTGGCGCTTCAAAATCTGTGGCTGTTTCCAGCGCATGAACAGTCGTGTTGGGGAATACGGCCTTTACGCCTGGCAGTGCAAGCAGCTTGTCTACCTGATTGCCTGGAAGTGTGACTTCATAGCCGTTAAAAACCTCGGTATATTCATGACCCGTTACAGCGCCGATTAGATCGGCAGCCGCTTTAAAAGCGCTGTGCTCCGTACGGAGAACGTTGTGCTGCAGTGATGGTGCAGAGCCTTTGAGAGATGGGCTTTGGCTTTCTGCAACTTTGATCGGGTCTTTCTGCAATTGGACAATGAAGGTAACAGGTGCTGAAGAAGTGCTTGTTCCGGCATAGTTTTGCGGCTTAATGGCTGAAGCTTTGTAGCTCTGGATGAATTGACTCAAGGAGTCCGAGGAGAAATCCAGCTTCGGATTCAGTTGTGGAGCCTGGTCTTGAAGATTTGGAGGCGCGGGCAGAAAGCTGCCTGCACTGGCATAAGAGGCGGAAGGAAAGAGAACTGAAACTGCTAAGCTTACACTTGCTGCGCCAATGCCAAATTTACGGATGGAGCGTGTGAACATTTACATATCCTCCCCAGTGTCAATTAGTTTACATAGTAGGAACTCACTTAACCTAACGTATCCCTCCTTGTTTCGAGTATTGTAGAGCTGAACGAATTATTAGTGAAAATTAGATATATTTTACAGGCTAATTACCAAATGTTATATCCTACTTTTGTACTATATTCAGGGGAATAGGCGTAGAAAAACGAATAAATTCTGCACCCGGAATACAGAATATGAAGGTACACAATTGCGTATGGAAATTCAGGCAGAGAGCAGGGATACACATGTCCGAAAAAAACATACTTGCATATTTCAAAAGTCCAGAAGAGGCAGAAGGGGCTTCCCGCAAACTGCAGGCACTTAGAGTGATCGATATGTCGATTGACCGTTTCAGCAAATACCCGGGGGGAGCCCGATACACAGGGAATAATCCGGTAACAGGGGATATTCCCAGTCTGGCTACCATGACGCTCAATTCAACGCTCGGCAGCCATTCAGCCGGTATACTGGCAGCTGCAGACTCCAGTGCCAGTGGGATGAGCCATGGTGGAGACGGCGGGCCAACTGGCAGGGATGTTTTGCTGACGGTTGTTCTGAATTCGGAGTATTTTGATCAGGCCATGTCGATTATCGAAGAGGCCGGCGGAATGCTCTGAAGGCTAAATTCATGTATAACGACAGGAGGCCGGATAACAGATGGATAGAGAGAACTCGAAAATTTTTTCGAAGACCGACAAGATGAAAATGCTGTATGAAGCCAAAGCAGAGGACGTAGAATTTTCTGCTGCGGAAGCGGACCAGGATGATCTGGAGGCGCAGGAGCGTTCACTGGAGGCGGACAAGCGGCAGCTTCACGAAATTTTGAAGAAGGAATAGCAAAAAAAATTGCAGAAAATGCCCCACGGCTGTGGGGTATTTTTGTGTATATATAATATAGCTGGCGTAGCCGTCCTGCTTATCAGGCGTGTATAATTATGGAGATATGCCAAGCCGGAGGGATAAACATGAACAACTATATTTTATGGGGCGGGCTGGCGCTGCTGGTTGCGCTGCTTACTTTTTTGAATCAGAAGCAGGTCTACTCTTCCAGAGTAAAACGGGCTTACCGCGAACTGCGTGAGCTTGCCGGGAAAGTCCGCAGCGGGCAGTCGGAGGCTACTGATCTGAATATCTGGGAAGCTGCGATGGCGGAGATGGACAAGCATCCCAATGAATTCAATAAGCTGGAGGCTGAAATCGGATTGCGCCGGGCATTCGTTATGTATTTGGAGCGCCATTATCCGCAGGACACGCGTCTCCCGGATCTGCAGGAAGCGGCAGCATATCAGAAGGATTCGGTCTGGGGCATTAAAATAGGAGACTACGGTTCAAAAAAGTAATATTTACTGGTCAGATCTGAATAGAAACAGGAATTGTCAGGCCTGCATAAGAGTAACGAACATAGTGGACAAAAAACCTCCATATGCTTAGAAGTAGTTGGATTTTATCTCTGCAAAGGAGGGAAATAGTTTGGATATGTTCGTTACCCGGTCATTAGATGAAATACGCTTTTGGTCGAGGATCATGAAGGAGCATTCCTTTTTTTTGTGCTTGGGATTCAGAGTGGAGGATACTCAGCTTAGACAAGAGGCGAACCAGTTTTACGCTATTTTTGAGGATATTGAGAGAAGGTCCCACGAATTTCAGAGCGACGCTGACCCTCACACGATCCGTGAGTTTAATACAGAGGTTGGTGTGGCGGCGACGCATATTTATGCGTTTAAACGAAAGGTGCTAGGGCTTATATTGCAGTGCAAGCTTCCGGGACAAACCAACTTTCCTTTGCTGGTGGATCATGTAAGCCGGGAGGCCAATTATTTCAGGAACCGCCTGGATGAGCTCAATTCAGGGACACTCGAACCGCTGCCCGATGCCATTATTGATGAGAATGTCTTTTTCTTAAAGATCATGGCCGATCACGCCAAATTTATTGGTCATCTGCTTGACCCTTCTGAACGGAAGCTGGTTGATCAAGCGCGGGAATTCAGCAATGATTTTGATAAGCTTGTGTTCCAGGCGGCTGATTTAAGTCATATGCGTCCCCAGTCTCAGACCGTTCCGCTGCTCAGTCAATTCGTTGACGAAAACCGGGTTTCTGTAAAATCATTGCGTGATTTCAAGAAAACAGCACGTGATTTAATTGATGAGTGCAGGATCAAAAGCATCATTCATCCTTTGCTGGCGGATCATGTATTCCGCGAGGCCGAGCGTTTCCTCATTATTCTGGATATGTTCGATCAATCTTTATCTGGTGCTAAAGTGAATAAGCGGGAAATTGTATACTAAAGTTTATTTAAAGGTGATGAAACCGTAAGGCTATATGCCTGCGGTTTTTAGTTTTTTTAGAGATTTCTATAAATTGTCCTTTTCTGTAATCTAAAACCGAAATTTTACCGTTATTATAGAGTAAAGTAAAACAATGAAATTAAGTAAGTTGAACTTGCAGAATTAATAAGAAGGGCGGAAGTGACGGAGTGGAAGTTTGGAACTGTAGGAGCGTCAGCGACCGCCTTTGTCTGCGGATTTCTACCCCTTTGCGGTAAAAATAAGGAAATCTGCAGACGGGCAGCGGCCGGAAGTCCAAACATTCCACGCAGTTACGACCAGACCCCAATAAATAAATCTAAAGTTGAACTTAATTAGGACAACCTCAGATATTCTAAAATCGATTCATACGGGGAGAAATTGCTATGAAGAACCTGCCAGCACAAGAAGTCACCGATGCACTGGTTGTCAAAGCTTTGGAAAAAAATCTTGCCCTCATCCGGTTTGATCTTGACCGCCGGGTGGCTTATGTCAATGAGGTATTTGCCAGCTCCATGAAATACAGCGCTGGGGAAATGTATGGAATGTACCACAAGGAGTTTTGTTTTCCTGAGTTTGCGAATAGTCCTGATTATGAAATGTTTTGGGACAATTTGATGTCCGGCAAGAGCTTTCAGGATAAAATCGTCCGCATGGACTCGGAAAGGAACCCGGTGTGGCTGGAAGCTACCTATATGCCTATTTATGATGAATTAGGCGAGCAGGTTATCGGTGTGACGAAGGTCGCAACGAATATCACCCTCAGACAGACGAATATGAGCAATGTTGTGGAACACATGCAGGGAATGGCCAGCAGTCTGAACCAGCGTGCGGAAAAAGGCATCGAGCGGAGCCGTGAGCTGCTAATGAGCATCGACAGCATCGCCGAGGTGTCGAATGAAAATAATATGACACTTACCAATCTGCAGCAGAAGGCCGGAGATATTCAAGGCGTGGTGCAGACGATCCGTGACATTGCTTCGCAGACCCATCTGCTGGCGCTTAATGCGGCGATAGAAGCGGCACATGCCGGAGAGTTCGGCCGGGGTTTTGATGTCGTAGCCAAGGAAGTCCGAAAGCTGTCCGCTATGGTACAGCATTCCATTGGCGAAGTGCGGGAGAGCGTTAAGGCGATTACGGAGGAGATTGGCAGAATGTCCGCAGGAATCGCCCAGGTTCAGGACAGTGTGGAAGAAAGCCAGCGGCAGATTGAAGTCGCCCTGCAGGATTTTACAGGGGTTTCCACTTCTGCTCAGGAGCTGGACAATCAGGCCCGCGAGGTGCTGAATATCATCTGATTTGTGCCGCAGCGTACTTAGTGCGAGATAGGAATTATTAAAAGTTGAACTAAAAAAATATAACAGGGCAGAAGTGACGGAGGGGAAGTTTGGATACTTACGGAGCGGAAGCGTCCGCCTTTGTCTTCGAATTTCATCCGCTAAGACGGTATAAATCAAGAAATTTGAAGACGGGCAGCGGCCGGAAGTCCAAACATTCCCCGCAGTTACGACCAGACCCCAATATGAAAATCTATAGTTTAACTTATATGATAAGCAGCGTGGACCTCTCGATTGGAAGGAGGGCATGCTGCTTTTTTCTTGAGCAAGACTTCTGAAATGAACCTTTTTCGAGGTTTATTTGTTGAATACATACGTAGACAAGAAAGGAGGGCACATGGATTGGTGAGCAACCGGGAATTGTTTGAAACCTACAACAAGGATGTGTACCGGACCTGTTATTACATGGTGCATAATCCGGCGGATGCCGAGGATCTGTGCCAGGAGATCTTTATTACGGTTTTCCGCAGCAATTGGCAGGGGATTGAATATCTCAAGCCCTGGATAATGAAAATCACCGTAAATGCCTGCCTGAATCACTTGAAGCGGCGGCAGAGCCTGCAGCAGAAGCTGGCAGCGCATCTGCATCTTTTTCAGGGCAGCGGCACGGAACACACGGTGGAGCGGCTGGTCGAGCAGAAGGAAACCTCACAGGAGTGGATGATCCATCTGTCAGGCCTCCCCGTGAAAATCCGGGCGGTGCTGACCCTGAGATACATGCATGACCTTAGTCTGGCCGAAGTGTCGGACGTGCTGTCCATTCCGCTCGGAACAACCAAATCAAGACTGCACAAAGGACTGAAGCTGATGAAGAATGTGCTGCTGGAGACAGGAATGCCGGAAGCCGCATGGAAGGGAGAAAGCTATGAACAAGCTGGAGCGTGCACTCAAGCATCAATTAAATAATGATGAGAACGTGCCTTACCCGGATTTCGAGGGAATGTGGAAGCGGATGGAGGATTCCGGTCACACCGCGACGGCTGAGAGTGATACAGTGAAGCCGGTCATCCTCCGGCGGTCCAAAAATTGGAGCAGAATTGCCGGAATTGCTGCGCTCAGCGCCCTGCTGGCTGCGGCTCCTGTATATGCGGCGATTCATTATAACTGGGATAATCTTCTGCACAGCAGGGAGGGAATTCAGTCGGCCCTGGACCAGAATCTTGGTCAGCAGCTCGGGCAATCCATCACCAAGGATGGGGTGACGTTTACGCTGCATACGGCGATTGTGGATGAGAACCGCACGGTCATTCTCTACAGTCTGGATGTTGGTAAGCGTAAGAACACCGATTTTTGGAATGTGAAGGGAATGACGATAAAGGGGACAAAGGATAGCTATAAGCTTGGGGAGACGAATCATCAGCAATGGGATGAGCAGAACCAGCGGTATAACGGTTATTTCGAGAGTGATTGGACCCCTCAGCAGGATACCGAGAAGGTTATTTTAACCGCAGACGGAATTGATTTGAAGACAGTTCAGTCCGAGGAGATCCCCTTGAATCCTGCATCGCCTGAAGTGCAGAGCTTTAACATCGGCCGGGAAGGCATGCAAAAAATAGACGTTCAGCCGTTGGCTCAAAGCAAGGATAAACTGCTGCTCTTAGGGGAAGTTACCTTCGATGATCCGTCGGCTAAGGAGTGGGCCTATCCGCAGATTGCCGCATACAATGGTACAACTATGGTCAAAGAGCTGCCTGGCGGTACCTTTGGTGAACCGGGAGATCACGGGGAATACAAGCTGAAGCATTTTTTAAAGGCGGATGAAATTACCCCAGGGCAAACCAGCTTTAAGCTGCAATACTGGAAGCAGGAGCGTAACATTGCCGGGCCGTGGTCATTTGAGCTGGAATTAAGCAAAAAGCAGATGGAAAGCGGGACGATAAAGAAGACGCTGAATGTACCGCTGGAACCTGGAGCGACCAACAATACGATCGAGAAAATGGTGATTACTCCTACACAGATCCGCCTTACTTTGAGAAATGAAGGGAAGGGATTCAAGGACCAAATGCCTTATAAGAAATCCTATCTGCTGGTGAACGGCAGAACACTTGAGGGAGGATTTTATGAATCCTCCAGTGTCGATCATCGTATGGTCACGGTGCGTTTTGAACGTCCTTCAGACCTTGTAATTGACGGGCAAACCCCTATCATTTATGTAGGCAAATATAAGGTCACTGTGCATGATGATGATAAAGCTCCAATTATTTTAAATAATATATCTGCAGAAAAACAGACCTTTATCCGGGAAACTGGTGGTTATCCTGTTCAATGGACGTATTACATGCAAGGAAAAGATCTGTTCATTGAAACTGGCAGCGAAGACCCGCATTTTGGCGGGATCAACCAGACCAATATGGGGGGGAAATACAACGATCCGCTCGGCAAACCTGTAACCTCTAACTTTGACGGAGACGGAAATAATAAAGCTATTGATGTCTATAAGAATTTCAAAGGCACTGAGGCTTCTGTCTATATGTACTACTACACCACTGACGATCCAGATAAAGAAACACGGGTGACGCTGCAGCCTTAATGCCAAAGTTATTATTTTTAAAAATAAGAGAATAGTGCACAAGTAATAGAGGTGTCCAAAATCCCTTGAGGGTGTGGGCGCCTCTTTATGTTGCCGCGAATCCCCCTGCGTAAGTACTTAAGCAAATGCCTCCAGCCGGATTGCCGCCACCGCAACAAATTTGGTACGATTACCAAAGTGTATATACGAATGATGTAAAATAACTGCCTGCACATGGAAAAAGGAGAGAGCCGCTTGAAAATTACACGCTGTGCCTGGGTCAACCAAGACCCGCTGTATATAGCTTATCATGATGAAGAATGGGGAAAACCGCTGTACGACGATCGGAAGCTGTTCGAGCTGCTGATGCTAGAGGGCATGCAGGCAGGACTAAGCTGGTACACTATTTTGAAGAAAAGGGAGCATTACCGGCAAGTGTTCGACGGATTCGATCCGCAGAAAATTGTCCATTATGATGAAGCGAAGATTGAAGCGCTAATGCAGGACACGGGGATTATCCGCAACCGCTTGAAGATCAATGCCATTATTAACAATGCGATTGTGTTCCTGCAGATTTGCCAGGAGGAGGGAAGCTTTGCGGATTATTTGTGGAGCTTCGCCGGAGGGGCCCCGGTTATTAATGAGTGGAAAAGCATCTCTGAGGTTCCGGCTGTCACCACTCAGTCCGATCAGATGAGCAAGTCGCTGAAGAAGAAGGGCATGAAGTTTGTCGGCTCTACGATTTGTTATGCCTTTATGCAGGCCTCGGGCATGGTGGATGACCATACCACGGACTGCTTTTGCCACAAGAAAATTCCCGGTTCCGGGAGATGAAGCGGCAGTTTGGCGCTGCGCATGTAAGTAATGGTATACTGTTAAATGTCCAAATGTTACATAAAACGGGCACAAAACTTAAGAATATGCTTCCGAAACGAGTTATACGAAGTGGATATAGGAAGTGTATGCTACAAAACTTTTAGGAGGACCCATAGTATGTTATGGCACGAACTGACGGTACATACAACAGAAGAAGCGCAGGAGATGGTATCCAATCTGCTGTATGAAGCCGGAGCAGGCGGTGTTTCTATTGAAGAATCAGGGACGCTGAATAAGACACGGGACACCCGTTACGGTGAATTATATGACGAGCCGCTGAATGACATCCCTGAAGGGGAAGCGGTGATAAAAGGCTATTATGCGGAATCGGTCTCCATGGAGGAGATTATACAAGAAATCGCTCCCCGGGTGGAGGAGCTTCGCGAGTTCGGTATTGATCCGGGCAAAGGGCAGCTTTCCTGGAAAACGGTGGACGAGAACGATTGGGCACATGCCTGGAAGCAATACTTCAAGCCGCTGCGTGTATCGGAGCGTCTGACCATTAGACCGACCTGGGAGGAGTATACGCCCGCCAGCCCGGATGAAAAGATTATTGAACTCGATCCCGGCATGGCCTTCGGAACAGGTACTCATCCCACTACTGCGCTGTGTCTGCGGGCTCTGGAAAAGCATATCAGCGGCGGGGAAGAGGTTATCGACGTTGGAACAGGCTCCGGCATTCTCGCTGTAGGCGCGGTCCTGCTGGGAGCAAAGTCTGTGCTGGCGCTCGACCTGGACCCGGTGGCGGTGGACAGTGCCCGTGAGAATGTGGCGCTGAACCGGCTGCAGGAAGCCATTACAGTCAAAGAGAGCGATCTGCTGTCGCTGCTCGGCGGTGAAGGAGCTGCAGATACGGCTGCGGGAGAAATGTGGCCTTCGGCCAGACCGAACCATACCGGGGCTGATGAAGCTGCTGAGCCGGGAAGCGAAGCGGGGCTTGGGGTTACACTTCCGGTAAAAATTGTAGTAGCGAATATTTTGGCGGAGATTATTGTGCTGTTCACGGATGATGTCTACCGTGCGCTCCAGCCGGGCGGGATCTATATCACCTCCGGCATTTATAAGGATAAGGAAGAGCTGGTGGCAAAAGCGCTGGCGGCTTCCGGTTTTGAGATTATGGAAGTATCCCGCGAAGAAGATTGGGTGGCGTTTACAGCCGGAAAGAGGTAAAGATGAATTTCCTGGATCAAGTTTTAGTATATCCTTTGCAACAGCTCCCTTTTTTTCTGATTACAATTGTTATTGCATTTACGGTGCATGAATTCAGCCATGCTTATTTTGCTAACAAATTTGGTGATCCGACAGCGCGGCTGCTGGGACGTATGACGCTTAACCCTGCTGTTCACTTTGACCTGTTCGGCATTATACTGCTGCTTATCGCTGGCTTCGGCTGGGCGCGTCCGGTTCCTGTGAACCGCGATAACTTCAGTCGCCCTCGCCTGATGGGCGTGATTGTCTCGGCAGCCGGCCCAGTCAGCAACCTGCTGTTGGGCATTCTCGGAGCAATTATCTTCGCTGCTCTGAATGCAAGCGGGGTCATTGGGTCCATCAATAACGTACATCTATTTCAGGCAGTACACTGGTTCTTTAATATGTTCATTCCATTTAATTTCTTCCTTTTCCTGTTCAATCTGATTCCACTGCCGCCGCTGGATGGCTACCGTATTCTGGAGGATATGGCACCGCGTCCGATTCGCGGAAGAATGCAGCAATATGAGCAGTGGGCAGTCTTCCTCTTTTTACTAATTATTTTTATTCCCGGACTGCAGCACTACACCATTCAACCCCTGAACGATTGGGCAATGCAAATCGGGAAAGACTTTTTTCTGATGTTCTACAAGCTGTTTGGAGGCAAAGTCCTTTAACCGGGACTGTTCACAGGCAGGCAAACGTTGTATGATGTAATGTGGTATTTTTGGAAGGATAGATGCAAGTAGAGCAGCGGCAGGGAACCTGGAGAGCAGGAACGCTGCCGCTTTCATGCTGAATAAGAACAGGATGATGAGAATATGCAGCGTTATTTCGTAACACCGGAGCAGTTCGGGCCGGATACAGTAAGGATTGATGGCGAGGACGCCCGTCATATTGCCAAGGTCATGCGCGGCAAGGCCGGTGACAAGCTGATTGTCAGCGACGGTGTATCCCGCGAGGCGCTGGTGGAGATCGCTTCAATTGAAATTGGAGAAGTAACAGTTAGCATACTGGAAATGCTGGAAATGACCCATGAGCCGCGGATCAAGATCACGGTGGCCCAGAGTCTGCCCAAGGGAGATAAGCTGGAGACGGTGATTCAAAAATGCACCGAAATCGGTGCAGTGGCCTTTGCCCCCTTCCTCTCGGAGCGCACGATTGTGCAGTACGACGAGCGGAAGGAGAGCAAGCGGGTAGAGCGCTGGCGCAAAATCTGCAAAGAGGCCGCTGAGCAGGCGCACCGGAACATCGTTCCTGCTGTAAATTCGCCGCTTAGCTGGAAGCTGCTGCTGAAGAGCTTCAGCGAATATGACGCCGTATATTTCTGTTATGAGAAAGAAGAAGGGCTGCAGCTCCGCAGCGCAGCCGCCCCGTGGCTGTCTGCCTTGCCGCCGCAGGCATCCGGCAAGGTAATGATTGTGGTCGGGCCTGAAGGCGGCTTCAGCCCTGAGGAATGCCGCGCGGCCGAAGAGGCCGGGGCAGTTTCCGTCGGGCTTGGACGGCGCATCCTACGCTGCGAGACGGCGGGCATGGTAGCCGCAGCTTGTATTTTGTACGAATCCGGAGAAATGGGGGGAGCTTGAAGAATGCCATCCGTAGCATTTTATACTTTAGGTTGTAAGGTTAATTTCTATGACACTGAAGCCATCTGGCAGCTTTTCAAAAATGAAGGTTACGAGCAAGTGGATTTCGAGGGACCCGCTGATGTCTATTTGATCAACACTTGTACTGTAACAAATACTGGCGACAAAAAAAGCCGCCAAATGATCCGCCGCGCCGTACGCCGCAATCCCGAGGCTATTGTTGCCGTAACCGGATGTTATGCGCAGACCTCGCCCGGCGAGATTCTCGATATTCCCGGTGTCGATCTTGTTATCGGCAACCAGGACCGTGAGCACATCATGACCCATGTGAAAAATATTCAGGAATCGCGCCAGCCGGTGAATGCCGTGCGCAATATTATGAAAACACGCGAATTCGAGGAGCTGGATGTGCCGGGTTTTGCTGACCGGACGCGGGCTTTTATGAAAATCCAGGATGGCTGCAACAACTTCTGCACCTTCTGCATTATTCCGTGGTCGCGCGGACTGTCGCGCAGCCGTGATCCGAAGTCGATTGTAGCCCAGGCGCATCAGCTGGTGGAAGCCGGATATAAGGAATTTGTTCTGACCGGCATTCATACCGGGGGCTACGGGGATGATCTGGAGAATTACCGGCTCGCTGATCTGCTGTGGGAACTGGACAAGGTAGATGGACTGGAACGGGTTCGCATCAGCTCAATTGAAGCCAGCCAGATTGACGAGAAGCTGCTTGAGGTGCTGAACCGCAGCTCCAAAATGTGCCGTCATCTGCATATTCCGCTGCAGGCCGGACACAACGAAGTTCTTAAGGCAATGCGCCGTAAGTATACGACAGAGGAGTATTACGCAAAAATGCAGCTCATCCGCCAGGCGATGCCGGATGTGGGCATTACCACCGACGTTATTGTCGGCTTCCCGGGTGAAACCGAGGAAATGTTCCGTGCCGGTTATGATTTCATGAAGGCCGTCAACTACTCCGAGATGCATGTGTTCCCGTATTCCAAACGGACAGGCACTCCGGCGGCGCGGATGCTGAACCAGGTCGATGAAGAGATCAAGAACGCCCGTGTTCAGGAGCTGATTGACCTCTCCGAGGACATGCAGCTTGCCTATGCGCGTAAGTTCGTCGGCAAGACGTTGCCCGTCATTGCCGAGCGGTCGGCCAAAGATGCGCCGCAGCGCAGCACACAGCACGGCTTCAGCGACAACTACCTGCAGGTGTTCTTTGACGGCGATGATTCGCTGCAGGGAGAGCTCTGCCAGGTGAAGATCACAGAAGCGGGAGTAAATGAATGCCGGGGCGAGCTGGTCAGTGTTAGCCGGAGCGGGCTTCGTGAGAGCGTCATATAGCGTATAACATAGCCTTCATTGGCCTAATGAATTTGCAGATTTATCTACGATAGGTGGAATTAGTACAACTAATCTGCTGAAATCCTTGCCGCAGCGGGGTTTAGTGGGAATTAGTCCACTTATTTCGGAGAAAATTGCGTGTTTATGGCCCGTTTGCTCCGATTAGGTTTACTTTTTCCAACTAATGAGTTTTTGAACGCCGCACGAGGCTGATTAGGTTTACTTTTTCCACTCCGGTATATAGTTGATCTACGGCCCCACTTTTGTGGGGCTGTTTTGGTTGTGGGGGAATATAGTTACAAAGTCCCGAATTGAGCTGGAGCTGAAAATAAACTGAAAATGGGGTAAAGACTCAGGTCGAAATAACCGATATAGTGGAAGAGTGTGGAAAAAAAGTATCCATAATTTTACTGCCTAAGGAGAGAAACGATGACTGTGTACAGGAAAATGACGAAAATGCTCCTCATAATGATGTTGCTGACTGTTGTAGCTTTTCCGGTAAACGTCTTTGCAGCTACTGGCGACACTATTTCTATTGAATTCGACAGTTCGGCAAAAGTAGACCTTACCGTTGGGCAGACACCCAAGCAGCTTAAGGTGTATGCCAATCTGGAAGGCACTTCTTCCAAAAGAGATGTAACGGCTGCAGCCTTGTGGATTTCTTCCAAGACTGATGTGGTTAAGGTTGTTAACGGGTTGCTGACACCAGTAAACACCGGTACGTCAATGATTACAGCAACTTATAATAATGCAGTTGCATCTATCGAAGTGTCTGTTACATATCCATATAAGGATCTAACACTGGAGAAAAGCTCCGAGGGCGATTATAAATTAGGCGACAGCGAAGCGTCGCTGGTTGTGAAAGCGAAGGTTACCGGCGGCGAGTCGGCTGCTTCCGTGAAGGAAGTTACTGCTGATGCTGAATGGAGCAGCTCTAATGCTAACGTGCTCACCATTGCCAGCGGCAAAATTACCCTTGTGGGCGAAGGTACGGCGACGGTTACTGCCAAATACAAAGGCTTGACCGCCACCTTCAAAGCTGTGGTGAAACTGCCTTATTCAGCTATTGTGCTGAAGGATAAGAAGACTAATACGGCTGTTAAGGAGCTTGAAATGCTGGTCGGAGACAGTCCGTTACAATTGACTGCGATGACCAAAGCACTTGAGGACAGTGCCGAGAATGATATTGCCAGCAAGGCCACCTGGACAAGCTCAAATGAGAGTATTGCCAAGGTAAAAACCGGAGAGATTACGGTGCTGGGCGCCGGCAAGGTGGCCATTACAGCGAGCTACCTCGGTGTTTCCAAATCAATTGATGTCTATGTGCGTGCGCCTTATGAGGCGTTGCTGCTGAATCCAGGCGGCGATCAATCGCTTTTCCTCGGGGAAAGCCTGAAGGTTAAATCGTCTGTGCGGGATGCTGTGAACTCAACCAAAAATCAATCTGCGGGTACGGTATGGAGCTCCGACAACCAGCTTACAGCAACGGTTACGGCTGACACGGTAGCTTCAGAGGACGCTGCGGCTACTGTAACTGCCAAAGCGGTAGGTACAGCAGTGATCAAAGGGGATTACCTGGGAGTCAATAAGACGTTTAAGCTGACAGTGTATCCTAACCTTACAGACCTGACTATTGAAAAGAAAGAACAGGAGCTGTACACAGCGGACACTGCAAGCCTGCCGAAGGTAAGCGGAACAAAATATGACGGAACCAAGCTGGACATCAGTGATGAAATCGCCTGGACATCCGCAAACGAAGAAATTGCTTCGATTAAGGATGGCAAGCTTGTCGGCGGCAAAGCAGGCACAGTAACCCTTACCGGCAAAATTAAAGAAAGCCCTGTTGCATCACCTGCCTCAGCCATCCGCAGCAAAACTGTTGAGCTGAAAGTAACAGTTCTGAATAAAGTGCTTGTTCTGATCGGGCCGGAAAATCCATTTGGTCTCGTTATTGGTGAAGATAAGGCATTGCCTGCTGTGCAGGCGGTGCTGGAGAACGGCGATGAGCTGGATGTTTCCTCGTTGATTAAATGGGAGGTTACCGGCAGCAACGCGGTGATCAAGCAAACGGCGAGCGGCAAGACAATCAAAGGCTTGGTGAAGGGCTCTGCTACACTGAAGGGAACCTACTCCAACAAAACGATCAGCATTCCGGTGACTATTGAGCAGAAGATTACGAAGCTGCTGGTGGAACCAAGTACACTTGAGATGAATCTTAGAGGCTCCAAGACCATTAAGGTTACCGGAGTTTTCACTAATGGCAAAACGGCGGTGTTTTCCGGGGCAATGAACTGGGAATCATCCAATCCGGCTGTTGCTACTGTTACTGGCGCTACTGTAAGAGCTGTTGCCGAAGGCACAACAACGCTGACCGGATCCTATCAAGGAATCTCCGCAACCGTCAAAATTACTGTAGTTCCCAAGCTGACCAAGCTGACCGTCAGTGAAAACAGGCTGCAACTGGCACCGGGAGCCTCCCAGGGCATAGTGGTAACGGCGCAGTATGATACCGGTAAAACGGAGATTGTAACAGGAGCCGTAGCATGGACAAGCACTAAGCCTTCCGTGGCCAGAATCAATACCTCTGGGACGATTACGGCAGTCAGCAAAGGAACTACCTCATTCAAAGGCAAGTTCAACAACAAAACAGTGTCGGTTTCAGTTACGGTTAAATAACCTAAGTTACAGCGTGAATCCGCAATAAAACATCAGGACCTGCAAAGCCTCTTCACGGCGGTTTGCAGGTCTTTTTGTGCTCATAAAAATTCTCCTCCCCTATAGTAATCCCTACTAAACCAATGTATAATATCTGAAAAAGTACATAACAAATCTATTTAGGGGAGATGAAGCAGGTGGCCAAGCAAAAGGTATTATCCATCAAAACGATTGTAGCAATTGGCATCGGTTCGGCGTTATTTGTAATCTTGGGGCGGTTCGGCTCCATTCCTTCCGGCATTCCCAATACCAACATTGAGACTACATATGCATTGCTTGCGCTGTTCGCTCTTTTGTACGGACCGGTTGCAGGACTGCTGATCGGCCTGATCGGGCATACGCTGAAGGATGCGATTTTCTACGGATCACCTTGGTTTAGCTGGGTTATTTCCTCCGGGCTGGTCGGGTTGATCATCGGGCTGCTTGTGACGAGAATAGCAATTCATGACGGGGAATTCGGCAGAAAAGAGATCATTAACTTCAATCTGGCCCAGATTGCGGCCAACGCCATCGCCTGGTTCGTAGCAGCCCCGCTGCTCGACATTCTCATTTATGCAGAGCCGGCTAATAAAGTATTTACGCAGGGACTGATCGCCGGAGCGTCCAACATCGTCACGGTGGCAGTCATCGGTACGCTGCTTGCGGCGGCATACGCTAAGACGCGGACAAAGCAGGGTAGCCTCAGAAAGCTTGGATGAATTATAATAATTATCGAAGGCCGGTGCCCGTCACCGGCTTTTCTGTTTTTACAATACTGCACGCAGGCAAAGAGGAAGGTCATTCATGAGTAAAACGGTACTCGAATTCAAGGATTTCACGTTTAAATATCGTGCCCAGCAGGAGCCAACCTTGCGCGGAATTAACCTTCGGATTCACGAAGGGGAGAAGGTGCTGATTGTCGGACCTTCCGGCTCAGGCAAAAGCACGCTGGCTCACTGCATTAATGGCCTGATCCCTTTTGCTTATGCAGGGGAAATGAGCGGAGCCTTGAAGCTCATGGGGCAGGACACCAAGGAACTGGGGATCACCCAGCTTTCGAAAGCCGTTGGAACGGTGCTGCAGGACCCGGATGGGCAGTTTGTTGGTCTCACGGTTGGAGAAGATATTGCCTTCAGTCTGGAGAATGCGGCAACTCCGCAAGCTGAGATGAAGGATAAGGTGGCGGCTGCAGCCAGAGCTGCCGATATTCAGGAGCTGCTGTCAGCATCCCCGCAGGAGTTATCCGGCGGACAAAAGCAGAAAACGATGCTGGCCGGAGTGCTTGTCGGCAATGTGGATATTCTGCTGTTCGATGAGCCGCTCGCCAGCCTTGACCCGTTCACCGGCACCAAAGCCATTGAACTGATTGACCGGGTGCAGCGGGAGACCGGCAAGACGGTCATTATCATCGAGCATCGCCTCGAAGAAGTACTGCACCGTGCGGTTGACCGGATCATCGTCATGAACGACGGAGCGATAGCTGCGGATATGCCGGCTGCTGAGCTGCTCTGCTCCGGCCTGCTCCCGGAAACGGGCATTCGCGAGCCTCTCTACATAACTGCCATGAAATATGCCGGCTGCAGGATTACGCCGCAAATACAACCGCAGCATTTGCACGGGCTTGACCTGGAAGAAAGTGTGGACATGCTCAGACAGTGGTATGACAGCAGCAATAATACACCGGAAGTCCGGGAGAATCCCCCGCTGCTTGAGCTGAAGGAGGTTTCCTTCGGCTATGACAAAAACACTCCGGTTCTGCAGCGGCTTTCATTCAGCGCCCGCCGTGGCGAGATGCTCTGCATCGCCGGAAGGAACGGCGCAGGCAAGTCCACTGTATCGAAGCTGATTTGCGGCTTTTACCGGCCTTCTTCCGGGTCGATTCTGCTGAACGGACGTGATATTGGCCGGGATACGATTAAAGAGCGGGCAGAGCATATCGGCTTTGTGATGCAGAATCCGAATCATATGATCTCCAGAACGCTGATCTATGACGAGGTGGCCCTGGGGCTTCAATTGCGGGGCGTGGATGAAGAATTGATCAGGGAGCGGGTTCATGAAACTCTGAGAATATGCGGCTTGCATGCCTTCCGGGAATGGCCGGTTTCGGCGCTCAGCTATGGGCAGAAGAAACGTGTTACAATTGCTTCGATTCTTGTGCTGGAGCCGGAGGTAATCATCCTGGACGAGCCGACGGCTGGACAGGACTTCAGACATTACAACGAAATGATGGAGTTTCTGCTTGCACTTAGCGGCCGGGGGATTACGGTAATTATGATCACGCATGATATGCACCTGATGCTGGAGTATGCCCAGCGGACGATTGTGCTGGCGGAGGGCGTGAAGCTGGCGGACGACCGCCCGGAACGGATTTTATCGGACAAGAGTATTGTAAGTAGCGCCAACCTGAAGATGACCTCGCTGTTTGCTCTGGCAGAGAAGGCTGGAATGGAGCAGCCGGAGGAATTCGTCCGCCGTTATATCGCTCATGACAGGAAGGTGCGGCGCGGATGAAGGCCAAGATGCTGACGTTTACCAAGCAGGATTCACCTGTTCACCGGCTGACTGGGGCGACCAAGCTGATTGTGTTTACGGTCTGGTCGGTTTCAGCGATGGTCACCTATGATACCAGATGTCTGCTTGTAATGCTGCTGATCAGTCTGGCAATCTTTAGAATCTCCCGGGTCCGGTTCCAGGACTATGCTTTTGTGCTCTATTTTATATTGTTCTTTTTTCTGCTGAATCATCTTGCGATCTTTATATTTTCTCCTTTGGAGGGTACGCGGATTTATGGTGCGAGGCATGATCTCCTTCATTTAGGTGGACGATATACCTTGACGGCGGAGCAGCTCTTCTATCAGTTCAATATCGCTCTGAAGTATGCTGTAGTAATTCCAATGGCGCTTCTGTTCCTGCTGACGACAGACCCCAGTGAATTTGCGGCATCGCTGAACCGGGTCGGGGTGAATTACAAAATTGCTTATTCCGTCTCGCTGGCGCTGCGGTATATCCCGGATATTCAGCGTGATTATGAGAATATCTCATTCTCGGCCCAGGCGCGGGGAATCGACATTTCCCGCAAGGAAAAATTGCCGAGGCGGCTGAAGAACATCGTTTCGATTCTGATGCCCCTGATCCTGAGCAGCATCGAACGGATTGAGAAGATCAGCACTGCGATGGAGCTGCGCGGCTTTGGGAGCAATCGCAAACGTACCTGGTACAGTGCCCGTCCGTTCACCAGAAATGATTATGTGGTGGTTGCGCTGATTCTGGGAATGGCGGTGGCGGTCGCGGTGATCACCTTTTATGATGGCTCGCGGTTTTATAATATTTTTAAGTAGCGGGGCACTTGAAGTATAATGGTACAGCGATAATGTGCCCGGGCGGCAGAGCGCTGTGAAGCTCCAGGTCTTCCCTGAAGGCACGGCAGGATTTGCATGTCTATGTTTGGAGCCGTTTTTCCAGCCGGGTCCATACGGGCAGATAACACAGCGGCAGAACGCCAAGGGAGCAGACGACATTGAAGATCGTCTGGGCATGGGCGAGCTGTGCGGCGGGGCCGCCGCCGATCCAGGCCGCCACGGATTGCAGCGGCTGGATCAAGGGCAGGAACAGCAGTGCGCCGCCTACATTAAGCGCCACATGCGACCAGGCGACGAACACGCCGGAAGGCGAGCCGCCGATGGAGGCAATGACGGCGGTGACGCATGTGCCGACGTTTGCGCCAAGCACGATGGCGATGCCAAGCTCCGGCGGCATCACCCCGGAGGCGGTCAGACCCATCGCCATGGCGATGACCGCCGCACTGCTGTGCAGCATTGCGGTCAGGCAGGCTCCTGCCGCCAGGCCCCACAGCGCGCTGGTTGCGGCATGGTCCAGGAACCAGCGGAACAGCCCGCTCGCCTGCAGAGCGGGGCCGATCGACTGCATGACCGCGATGCCCCAGAGGACCATCGCGAAGCCGGCCACCGCCAGGCTGATGAACTGCAGCGGCGTGGAGAATCTGCGGCAGGCCTCCGCCGCACGCCGGGCACTGGCTGGCAGCTCGCCGAGCATGACGGCAGCAGCCCAGAGGCATAGCGAGCCCGCCAGCAGCGGCGTGGCCATAGAGCTAATCCGCAGTCCGATCAGCTCCGTGGTGAGGCAGGTGCCGATGTTGCTGCCGAGAATAATGCCCAGTGTGCGGGCATAGGAGAGCAGCCCGGCATTGACCATGCCAATGGTCAGCACGGTTACGGCCGTGCTGCTCTGCAGCAGCGCGGACAGCAGGCTGCTGGCGATCAGCCCCTTCAGCGGGGTGGCTGTTGCCGAATGCAGCCCCTTGGCCAGCAGCGGACCGGCCAGCCGCGCGAGCGCGGCTTCCATGAGCTTCATGCCGGCAAGGAAGATTACAAGACCATATATGACAGGGAACAGCACATCACGGATCATAGGGGGCAGGCTCCTTTGGCGCGGGGTTGTACACCAATATATGAATGGAATCATTGGGACATGTATGTAATCGCAGCATTTCACTGCAAATTAGAGAAATTCACAGATCATAAGGGAGTTGAAGTCATTGGCATCGGTTACTTTGGAGAAGAACCGCAAAAAAAGACTGGAGCAGGGCCATCCCTGGGTATATGCAGGGGAGGTAGCTTCGGTAGAGGGGGAGCCGCAGGCCGGAGGGCTTGTGGATGTCTTGAATCATCAGGGGCGTTTCCTGGCGGCAGGCTATTACAATCCGGCTTCGCAAATCCGGGTCCGCATTGTGTCGCAGGGACCGCTTGCGGCTATGGATACGGCATTTTTTGTGGAGCGTTTCACACAGTGCCTGCGGCATAGAGAACGCTTCCTGCCGGGGGCAGATGCGTACCGGCTCGTTTACGGGGAAGCGGATTTCCTGCCTGGGCTGATTGTGGACCGCTTCGGCGAGGTGCTGGTTGTTCAGTTGCTTACGCTTGGCATGGACAAGCGCCGTGCTGAGATTGTAGAGGCTCTGGTTCAGGTGATGGCTCCACGCGGCATCTATGAGCGCAGCGATGTCAGTGTCCGCGAGCTGGAAGGCCTTACGCAGACGACAGGCGTATTGTATGGAGAATGCCCGCGCCATGTGACGGTAAGCGAGAACGGACTGAAGCTGACCGTCGATATTGAAGAGGGCCAGAAGACGGGCTACTTCTTCGACCAGCGCGAGAATAGAGCCTCCATCGCTCCGCTGATGCTGGGCTGGGGCGGACGCAGCGGCATTGTGCTGCAGGAGATGGAAGGCGAAGACGGCCGGAAGATGGCCTTGCCGGTGAACAAAAGCGGCAAGGTGGTCACATTCCCGTATTGGGATGGGGCGACGGTGCTGGAATGCTTTGCCCATACGGGGAGCTTCACGCTGCATGCCTGCAAATATGGCGCCAAGAAGGTAACCTGTCTCGACGTCTCTGCGCATGCGATTGAGAGCGCCAAGACTAATGTGGAGCTGAACGGCTTCAGCGACCGGGTCGAATTTGTGGTGGACGATGCGTTTCAATATTTGCGCAATCAGGTGAAGGGCTTGGAGGAGCGGGCCGAGCGTGCTGCCGCCGGCAGTTCTGAGGGAGCCAAGAAGACTGATACGGCGAAGCCGATGACCGCAGGGGGAGGACGGACCTGGGATGTCGTTATCCTGGACCCGCCTGCTTTTGCCAAGACGAAAGGTGCGGTGGCCGGAGCCGTTCGCGGGTACAAGGACATCAATCTGCACGGGATGAAGCTGGTGAACGAAGGCGGTTATCTGGTTACTGCAAGCTGTTCTTACCATATGCAGCCTGATTTGTTCCTGGAGACGATTGCCGATGCGGCCAAGGATGCCGGCAAGGTGCTGCGCCTTATCGAATGGCGGGCCGCCGGCAAGGACCACCCGCAGATCCTTGGCGTGAACGAAGGACACTACTTGAAATTTGCCATCTTTGAGGTGCGCAGCAAGAACTAAATAAGTTGAATTTAGATTTTCATATTGGGGTCTGTTCGTACTGCGGGGAATGTTTGGATTTCCGGCCGCTGTTATGTTTGGATTTCCTGATTTAAACTGCTGGCCGCAGTAGAAATCCAAACATAGCCTATGCTTACGATGCCAGCTTTCCTACGGAAAGCTCTCAGGCGGACGCATTCGCTCCTCCAATTCCAAACTTCCCCTCCGTACTTTCCCCCTTTTTATGATTTTCAAATTTCATCTTATATAGCTTGTAGCCTAGTAGTAGAACAAGCAAAAGGAGCTGTCCCCAAATTAGATCTTTCTTAATTGGTTGACAGTCAAACATCAAAGATTGTAATCAAAAGTAAACAGGGCAGCGATTCTCCCGTTATTGGAGGATCGCTGCCTTGCTTTTTTGTTCGATGGAGGCTTGATTTCCCATGAGCAATCTTGAAGGCCGGTCAAAGATAGCGTTGTCCGATAGGTTAAATGGCGGCGTTCACCACAAGAACGAGGTGATTTTGGAAAGGTTTATAACTTTAGCGCTTAACCAGCGGAGCGGACGGAACGATTGTGGAAAAGCGGTAGCGGTCGCCTTGGTCTCCGGATTTTCACCGCTAAGGGAAATAAAAAAAATCTGGAGAGCACAGCGATTGGAACAACGTTCCGTTTGCGGAGCGTCCACGTAAGAGATAACGATGATCCAAGCCAAAACGCTCATTTTATATACTGCCTGCGGTACTGATAAGGAGTCACGCCATATTGATCCTTGAACAGCTTGATGAAATACTGGTTTTTCTTGTACCCGACCAGATGGGAGATATCGACTACGTGCAGGCTGGAATCTATTAATAGCTGTGAGGCCTTCTCCAGTCTTTTCATGGAAATGTAGGCGGACAGGTTTTCACCGGTTTCCTGTTTGTACAATTTGGACAGATATACAGGATGGAGGTGTACGATTTTGCCCAAATCCTCCAGGCTCAGGCATTCGCTGATGTGATCGGTAATATAGGTCTGAATCGTATGTACGATCTGATGATTGGCGCAGTCGGTGTTCTTGTTCCGTTCACTGATGCTCTGCATTATGGACTTAAAAGCCGTATCCGGCTCCGACAGTTGATGGAATAGTAAGGCCGCAGCCTCGGCAGGCTGCAAGGAGTCGGATGCATAATATACGGAATGGACGAATTCCAGAAGATAGAGCAGCTTTTGTTTTCTGGTGGTCAATTGGGCGAATTTCTTCAGCATATTTTTCCGCACAAGCTCCCACTGCGCAGCATCAAATTTGATGGGTAAATTCCAATCCTTCAATCGGGCAAAGTCACTGGCGTCCATATCCTCATGATGGAAAAAGCTATAAAAATGATGGCGTACCGTATTTCTTTTGGACAGCTCAAAGCTTGGGGAAAATTGAATATGCTCCACCTTGTCTTGCAGGCTGTTCATTCTGCTGGTTAAGACAAGCCCCGCCAATCCAGACGGCGTCCGCCAAATAAAAGCCTCCAGACCATCGCAGTTGTCCCTAAGCGTGATTTCAGCCTGCCCCCCGCCACCCGGAACTTGAAAAAAACAAAAGGATAACGTGTTGAAGGAAGGATCAGCGTGGCTGCCAGAATTGGTTGAGGACTGCTGCTCGCTGATAGCGGACAGCAAATAACCCAGCCCATCAAGCTCCTCCTTGTCCGGGGGAGTCTCACCGATGTGCTTAACAACACTCTGCATGGCCTTCTCCATATCCTCTTTATCCACCGGCTTCAGCAAATAATCGAGCGCCCCCAGACGGATAGCGCTTTGGGCATAATCAAATTGGGAATAACCGGACAGGATAATCACCTTTGTTCTGAGCATATGCTTGTTCACATGTTCCAGAAGATCAAGGCCGGAGACCTCGGGCATACGAATATCCGTAATCAGAATATCTGTCTGGCCCTGATCCAGAATCTCCTTGGCTTCAATGGAGTTGGTGGTGGTCTCAATGTGGTCAACTCCGTATTTGCTCCAATCCAGCAGATGCTTTAAATATTCCACGATATAAAATCCGTCATCAACGATTAACAGTCTCATGCTGCCCCGCCCCCATCAAGTGAAAAGTCAATGTAAATCAGTACCGACAAGCCTCCCCAGTCATTATTGAAAAATCTCAGCCCGCTTAGCGGACCATACGCATTGATCAATCGCTGATTGATATTCCAGAGGCCAATTCCCCGGGTTCCTTCAGGCGGCGCTTCCTGCTTGATTGCGGCTGCGAGCTGCTGCATATCACCAGGCGTCAGCCCTTTGCCGTCATCGGCAATAATAATGAGCGCCCCGTCATCGAGAGCTTTGATATCTATGGAAATGCGGCAGGCGCCCTGGCGCTCTTCAATCCCATGCTGAATCGCATTTTCAACAATAGGCTGAATAATAAGCGGCATAATGCGGTGCTCCCCCAGCTCGGGTGGCAAATTAATTTCATATTGGATTCTTTTGCTAAGCGACATGATGGACAGATAATGCCCGGCAAGCTGCAATTCAGACCTGAGTGTGGCGTCGTGCGCATCCAGCTTGGTCAAATAGCGGTAGTACTCGGCGAGATGCTTGCTCATTTGCATGACAGCTTCCGGCGAGGACTTAGCCATCGACATAATAAAGAACAGACTGTTATACAGAAAATGCGGATTGATTTGCGCCTGAAGCTGCTTGATTTCCGCGTTCTTTCTTAGCTCTGTTTCAATTTTCAGGGATGCGAACAGGGTCTGGATTTTGCTGACCATGTGGTTGAAGCTTTTAAAAAGATTATGGAACTCATTGACCGGGTTAGCGCTGATTCGGGTGCTGTAGTTCCCTGCCTCTACTTGATTGAACTTCTTATCCAGCAAATACACATTCCTGAAAAAATTCCGGTAGAACATGAGAATCACAATAAGGCCGATGATCAGAATGACCAGAATGCTCACGAAGAAAACCTGCTGCTGCAGGTAGAGCGGATTCATTAATTCACTCACCCGTGTATAGGTGACGAGATAGGTATCGATAGGTTCGATGTACTTGGACAAGACATAATAATCTTCATGGTTGATATGATAATCAAATTTTAAAATGTTCTGCGGATCAGATGTTATCGTTGCCTTAGCCTTCTGTTCGATTGTGCGGTCCACCGCTTTGTCGCTGAGCAGGATGCTTTTGTTTACGAGAAAAAAGGCATTGGAGCTTTCGCCGTTCACCGCCTTGTTCAGCAGACTGGTGAGATAATCCGTATTCAGCTTAACGCCTACAACATATTGAATATTGGCCGGATTCTTGGGCTGATGGATATACGGATAGACAGAGAAATAATACAGACTGTTATTGACGGTTTGCCACCCCCGGCGCTTTACCTTCTCAAAAGGCAGCTTATCCAGCGGATTATGTCCAGTAGAGATAAAAGTACCCTCGGCCCGCCAATAGATCCCGATGGATTCAATAGCTTGACTGGAGAGAAGGGGCTCGGAGATCCGGTCAAAAATATCATTTTTTTTCATCTGGGCATCATAGTTGCTTAAATCCTGTATCCGGCTCTGATAGAAGCGCACGGAGTTGTCAGCTGTGAACTGAATGCCGTACAGACTGGCTTCCGATACTACGCCATCAACAATGCTCTCTGTATAAGCAAGCTGGTTTTTGGAGGCATTGATCAAGCTATCCTGAATGGTTTTGGTGCCCAAGGAGTTCAGAATGAAGAACAAGCCCAAGGTAAGCAGAAGGAAAAAAACGAAGAAGTATATAAAGCGCTTCATATTTACTTTTCTGATCATCAACACTTCCCAAGTAAAGGTATATGAATATAATAAACCCTAAATTCCAAAAGAAAAGCCTAATGCGTCCGATAAAATGAAAGCGCTTATAAAGTGATTAAAACATTGGCTATGATGTTTAGATTGAGACATTTTAGAATGAAAGCGCCTTTGTTATCATGAACCTTGAAAAGAAACAGACTACAGGGAATGGTAAAAAGGGGGTAAGGAAAATTACTCAGGAGATGAACGCCCAAGCTAAAAAAAATCCGTGGAGAAAGGAAGTCAGGAAGCATTGGCCTTTATATGTGTTATGTCTCCCGGCCTTGATTTTTGTGCTGATCTTTGCCTACGGCCCGATGGTTGGTCTCGTCATAGCATTCCAGGACTACAAGCCCTGGCTTGGCATCACCCGCTCAGCCTGGATCGGGATGGATAACTTCGCGAGAATATTCGAGTATAAGGAATCAACGCAGGCCATCATCAACACGCTTATTATTGCAGTCATCAAGATCATCGTGGGGATTATCGTTCCAATCATTATGGCCATTCTGCTCAACGAAATCCGCCATATCGGAACCAAGAAAAGCATTCAGACCTTGGTGTATCTGCCACACTTTCTGTCCTGGGTAACGATAGCAGGGATCATGATTGATATTCTGGGGCTCGACGGCGGGATTAACCATTTGCTGACCAGCATCTTTGGAACAAAGCCCATCTTCTTTCTTGGGGACCCGGCGCTATTCAGGCCTACCATTATTATCAGTGACCTCTGGAAAAACTTTGGATTTGGCATGATTGTCTATTTAGCCACCATCACAGGGATTGATCCTTCCTACTATGAAGCGGCTGAAATAGATGGTGCTTCGCGGAGACAACAGATCCGGCATGTTACGCTGCCCGGCATGATGCCGATGATCATTGTAATTGCCACGTTAAGTCTTGGCAGCGTTCTTGATGCGGGCTTTGATCAGATTTTCAACTTGTACAATCCGCTTGTATACAGCACGGGGGACATTATAGATACCTATGTGTACCGCTCATCCCTGTTGAATGGACAGTATGGCTTCGGTACCGCCGTCGGCTTGTTCAAGTCAGGCATCAGCTTTATCTTGATCGTCATTTCCTACCGGATCGCCTATAAGGCCGCCAACTACAAAATTTTTTAGGAAGGAGGAAGGAGTGTGTATCATAAGTCCAAGGGGTATAAGGTATTTTCAGTATTTAATTATATCTTTCTGATTCTTATCGCATTATCGTGCTTTCTTCCGCTGCTCCATTTGCTGGCGCAATCCTTCAGCAGCAAGGCGGCGGTCAACGGCAGCCTGGTATCCTTCTGGCCGGTTGATTTTAATACGGATGCTTATGCCAAAACCTTTAAAAACTCGAATTTCACGGGCTCAATGCAAATTTCAGTGATTAGAACGGTTCTGGGCACCTCAATCGGGATGCTGATCATTACGATGGCGGGTTATGCTTTATCCAAGGATTTTCGCGGGCGCAATGCGCTGATGTGGATTTTCGTATTCACGATGCTGTTCTCGGGCGGCTTGATTCCTTCTTATATCCTGGTCACTAAGCTTGGACTCAAGGACACGATTTGGTCGCTGGTGCTTCCGGGTGCTTTTGGAGCGTATAACCTGATCCTGATTATGAATTTTTTCAAAACCATTCCCAAAGCGCTCGAAGAGGCGGCATTCATTGATGGGGCTTCCTTCTTCGGTATTTTCCGGAAAATCTATCTTCCGCTGTCCCTCCCCGGCCTGGCTACCGTTGGCTTGTTTATCATGGTGGGGCACTGGAATTCATGGTTTGACGGGATCTTATATATGTCCAATACGAACAAGTATCCACTCGCTTCCTTTTTGCAGACGGTAGTTGTCCAGAGCAATGCCCAGAGCATGGCCATGAGCCAGTCAGAGGCGGCGGCGATGTCGGAGCAAAGCATAAAGGCCGCACAAATCTTCATCAGCACACTGCCGATTATTCTGGTGTACCCCTTCCTGCAGAGATATTTTGTCAAAGGGATTGTGCTGGGAGCCGTGAAGGAATAACCAAATTACTTAATAGAATAGGGGCCTAATTTATGAAAAAGACAGGGATAACGCTCTCCGCTTTACTGCTGATGACAGGACTGCTTGCAGGCTGTTCTTCGGACAATAAAGGGTCGAATTCGGCAGCCGAGGCAACGCTTAAGGACGGCAAATATGATCCGCCGATCAAGATCACCATCGCGAAGCAACTGGACGAAAATGCCGGCAAATATATCAATGGCGAAAGCCTGAACGATAATGTGCTGACCCGCTGGGGGACCAAGAATCTCGGGATCACTGTTGAAACGACGCTGCTGGGCGGTGATGCGGCTCAGTATAACACCAAGCTGCGGCTCGCGCTTACCGGCTCCGAGAAGCTCCCGGATGTTCTGCCTGTGTATGATACTTCGCTGGAGAATGATTTGATTCAATCAGGACTGGTCAAGGACATCACTGAAGACATCAAGAAATATATGCCGGACCGGTTAAAAGAAATCTATAAGCAGTATCCAACCACGTTCAATCCGGTGATCCAGGACGGCAAGGTGTACGGCATGGCGATTTCCCCCAACCTGACCGAAGGTGAAGTGATGCTGATCCGCCAGGATTGGCTGGATAAATTGAAGCTGAAAGCTCCAACGACCATTGATGAATTTGAAAAGGTAATTGCCGCCTTCACGAATGATGATCCGGACGGAAACGGTAAACAGGATACCTACGGGTTTGATTTCTCCGGTAAAGATTCATACAACACAGGTTGGGTCAGCGACCCGGTTATGATCTTCAGCGCATTTACAGGTAAGAATCTTCCGGGCTCATGGCATGAAGAGAACGGCAAACTTACCTACGGGTCGGTGGCGGAAGGCAATAAGGAAGCGCTGGCCAAACTCCGCGACTGGTATTCGAAGGGTTATTTGAATAAAGAATTGGCGACTCAGGGCGCTTGGGATGCTCTCGCTGACTTTACCGAAGGCAAAGCTGGGATTATTATTGGCCGTCCTTGGCTGTATGGCAGCGTGAAAGACGTTGAAGCCAATGTTAAGGGTGCGAAAATCAGCGCTTATCCAACGATCAATGGGGTTAGCGGAGACAAGACTTATCAATCGGGTCAATTGAATGACGGTGTGTTCATGTTCAATAAAGACTTCAATAATATGGAAGCGTTCTTCCTCTATTATGACAAGCTGTACGATGCCGCCTTTGGTACCGGGGACTTCAAATACGGTTATGCTCAAGGCTATGACTATGACATTGTGGACGGCAAGGTTACCTTTGACTCCAAGAAATTCAACACGCCTCTGGATGCTGTCCAAGGGGTAGGGAAGATGGCATTCACCAAAAATACGCCTAGTGTCGATGGTCCCGGGAAATCCTTCGATGAGCTTGCGAATGGCGCCAAGGCGGATACCGGAGTGCTGATGAGATCGGATGCACTGGATCAGACGATGAAGGACGGTTATGTGATTTCTTATAAGAACAGTGAGTCCCTGCTGCCAAGCGCGTTCAACGGTCCGCCAACCAAGACGATGCAAAGCTCATGGGAGCAGCTTACGACGATGGAAAAGGAAACCTTCACCAAGATTATCTACAGCAAGGAGCCGCTCAGCGCTTATGATGATTTTGTAAAACAATGGAACGAAAAAGGCGGTACCCAAATTACGGAAGAGGTCAACGCATGGTATGAAAACGCCAGCAAAGTTGATGTAATGTCCAATATGGGCTTGAAGTAAGCGGCATAGAAAATAACAGCGCGGCGCTGGCAGGTTGTCCCTTCTGGGAATGATCTGCCGGCGTTTTTTAATGCTTTTGTAAAGATATGGACTGTAAGTTTCTTGAATTTTGTGGCAAACGCACGTTCCGGTTATTGTTAGTATGCTATAATAATGGGACGAAGAAATGCAGAGCTACGGAAGGAGCTTGTCGTTATGCCGGTAACCTTGTTAACAGGCCGCTCGGGCAGCGGAAAGACTACGAAAATATGGAGAGAAGTAACCTCCGCTCTGGAGCAGGGGCCGCTGGGCGCGCCGATTATTGTGCTTGTTCCGGAGCAAGGCTCCTTTGGAGCGGAGCGGGGACTGCTGACAGCGGGGAAGGTGCGGGGAAGCGTCCGGGCACAGACGCTCAGCTTCTCGCGGCTTGCGTACCGGGTACGGCAGGAAACCGGAGGCAGTGCCAGTCTGCCCATTTCCGAGGAAGGCAAGAAGATGCTTATTTACAAAATCATCAGCCGCCGCAAGGAGGAACTGAAGCTCTTTGGCGCTTCGAGCGACAGACCTGGCTTTGTGGAGCGGCTGAGCCAGCTGCACACGGAGCTGAAGCGCTGCTGCCTGGGAGCAGCCGATCTGGAGGAGCAGTTGTCAAGGATGCGGGACTCCACCCTAAGAAGCCCGATTCTTGCCAGCAAGCTGGATGATCTGCATCTGGTGTTCAGCGAGCTGGAGCAGGAAATGTCCCGGCTGTACATTGACGAGGAAGACCGGCTGAATGAGCTGGCTGAGCATATAAAGGAATCCACATACATACGCGGAGCGGAGATTTGGGTGGATGGTTTTCATGGCTTTACTCCCCAGGAGTTTATCGTGCTCCGCGAGCTGATGCAGTATGCCTCCAGTGTGACGATAGCGCTGACCCTGGACCGCATTTATCCTTCGGGGATGCAGCCGCATGAGCTGGATCTGTTTCATCCTGCGGCTGTAACCTACATCAAGCTGCGTGGAATGGCCGAGGAGATGGGCCTGACGGTATGGGACGAGCAGCTCGCTCCGCCGGTGCTGCCGCGGTTTTCCGGAAGTCCGGTTCTCGCCCATTTGGAGCGGGGCTTTGGCCGCCGGAACCGCTGGAGCGGCGAGGCTGCAGAGGCTGCGGGTGCCATTACCCTCACTGCCGCAGCTTCTCGCCGGGCCGAGGTTGAAGGAAGCCTGCGGGAGATGATCCGGCTGGTTCGCGACGAAGGGGCGCAGTATGGCGAAATGGCTGTGTTTATGCGAAATATTGCCGATTATGAACAGCTTGTGGTTCCGCTGTTCCAGGACTATGGCGTCCCCTTCTTCCTTGACCAGAAGATGAATGAGCTGCATCACCCGCTGGTAGAATTTATCCGCTCTGCCATGGATGTGGTCCGCCGCCGCTGGCGTTATGAGGATGTGTTCCGCTGTGTGAAGACCGAGCTGCTGCTTCCGTTTGACCATAGCGTGACCCGTGAGGATATGGACGAGCTGGAGAACTATGTGCTGGCCTGCGGCATTCAGGGCTACCGCTGGACGGATGGACGTTCCTGGAAGGGAATTCCCAGCCTTTCGCTGGAAGGCGAGAGAGCTGTGGACGAAGCGCAACTGGCGAGAATGGAGGCCTGCCGGGCGATTATTACAGGCCCGTTGCAAGCCTTTGAGAAGCAGGTTAAGAAAAGCCGCAGCGGCCTGGATCTATGTAAAGCAGTATATGCCCTGCTGCAGGATACGGATGCGGCGCGCAAGCTGGAGCGGATGGGTGTGGAGGCATTAGAGGCTGGACGGCCTGAGTCGGCCCGCGAGCACAGTCAGCTCTGGGGAGCGGTGCTGGGGCTGCTGGATCAGATTGCCGAGATGATGGGCAACGAAAGAATGGAATTTGATGTTTTCGCCGGGGTACTGGAGACGGGGCTGGCTGAGCTGAAAATGGGGCTGGTTCCGCCTGCGCTGGACCAGGTGCTGGTCGGCAGTATGGACCGGACCCGGGTTTCGGGTGTGAAGTACGCCTTTTTGCTGGGGTTCAATGAAGGTGTCGTTCCCGCGCAGTTCAAGGATGACGGCATTCTCTCGGAAGGGGAGCGATTGCTGCTGGAGAATGCCGGAATGGAGCTTGCTTCGGGTTCATCCCGTAAGCTGCTGGACGAGCGTTTTCTGATTTACAATGCGCTCACTGCGGCAAGCGGCAAGCTCTGGGTAAGCTACGCTACTGCGGATGAAGAGGGCAAGGCCCTGCTGCCATCCGAGATTATTCGTAACTTGCAAGTGATGTTTCCGGGAGCGCTCAAGGAGCAGTTTGTTTCCGGGTTCCCTGCGGCTGGAGCGGCTGAGGAAGCCGGGATGGCCGAAGCGCTGCATATGAGCTTTGTCGGAGCGCCGGAGCAGACGCTGCGGATGCTGATTATGCAGCTTCGGCAGTGGCGCCAGGGCGCCCAGATTCCTGAATTGTGGTGGGATGTCTACAACTGGTTTATTGCGAGCAAGGAGTATGGACCGCAGTTGGAACGGCTGCTCGGCTCCCTGTTCTACCGCAATGAAGGAATCCGGCTGAAACGGGAGACCAGCCTGCGGCTTTACGGCGGAACCACGCTGCGCGGCAGCGTGTCCCGCATGGAGAAGTTCGCCGCTTGCTCCTTCTCGCATTTTGCTTCCTATGGCCTGAGATTGAGAGAGCGCCAGCTATACAAGCTGCAGGCGCCGGATATTGGGCAGCTGTTCCACGCCGCCCTCAGTGATATGGCGCAGCGGCTGCAGAAGCAGGGCCGCGGCTGGGGCAGTCTGACGGCGGAGGAATGCCGCCGTGAGGCGGGTGAGACCGTGGACAAGCTCTCGCCGCTCCTGCAGGGCGAAATCCTGATGAGCAGCAAGCGCTACGGCTATATCTCGCGCAAGCTCAAGAGCATCGTCAGCCGCGCCTCCGTCATTTTGGGCGAGCATGCCAGACGGGGCAGCTTTGAGCCGGTAGGGCTGGAGCTGGATTTTGGTCCCGGCAAGGACCTGCCGCCGCTGAGAATTACTCTGCCGAACGGTTGTGTCATGGAAGTGGTGGGCCGGATTGACCGGGTGGATATGGCTGAAGGCGAGCAGGGCATCCTGCTGCGCGTTATTGACTATAAATCAAGCCAGAAGGATCTCAAGCTGCATGAGGTCTATTACGGGTTGTCGCTGCAAATGCTGACCTACCTGGATGTGCTGCTTACCTATTCGGAGCAGTGGCTGGGCAAGACCGCCCTGCCGGCCGGAACGCTCTATTTTCATGTGCATGATCCGCTGCTGGCTTCGGCGAACGGCATGAACCGTGAGCAGGCGGAGCAGGAGCTGCTCAAGCGTTTCAAAATGAAGGGCCTGCTGACGGCTGACCGTGAAGTGGTTTCACTTATGGATACTACGCTGGACAAGGGTTATTCCTCGATTGTGCCGGTAGCGCTGAAGAGTGATGGCGGATTTTACAGCAGCGCTTCGGTGGCTACCCCCGAGCAGTGGGGACATTTGCTGTCTTCGGTGCGCAGCACGATTTCTGATATCGGGACACGCATTACCGAAGGCGATGTGGCGATTGCGCCTTACCGCATTCAGCAGGAGACGGCCTGCACCTTCTGCGCTTTCCGGCCGGTATGCCAGTTCGATGAGGCCGTGGAAGGCAATGCTTACAACAATCTGGGTAAGCCGGGCAAGGAAGTTATCTGGGATCTGCTGTCCCGCGAAGGAGGAGAGAAGCCATGAAGCGAAGAGCTGAAATAGAGCCCAAACCGGAAGGAAGCCTATGGAGCGACGACCAGTGGCGCGCCATTGCCGAGAGCGGTGACGATATCCTGGTCGCGGCAGCGGCAGGCTCCGGCAAAACGGCGGTGCTGGTGGAGCGGATTATCCGTAAAATCAGCAGCGGGGAGAGCGGGTTCAGCGTGGACCGGCTGCTGGTAGCCACATTTACGAAGGCTGCCGCCTCCGAGATGCGCCAGCGCATCCGTGAGGCGCTGGAACGGAAGCTGGAGGAAGCGGAGTCCGTGGATGGTGAAGGAAGCCAAGGCAATGAGCATCTGCGCCGCCAGCTTGCTCTGCTCGGCAAAGCCTCGATCACGACGCTGCATTCCTTTTGCCTGGAGGTGATCCGGCGTTATTACCAGCTTATTCCGATTGATCCGGGCTTCCGGATTCTGAATGAGCATGAGGCGGAGATGATGCGCCAGGAGCTGCTGGAGGAGCTGCTGGAAGAGAAGTATGGAGAAGTCCGCGAGGACGGGGAAGATACTGTCTTTGTACGGCTTGCTGACTGGTTCAGCGGCGAGCGCAGCGATGATGCCGTGCATGCACTGGTACAGCGTCTGCATGATTTTGCGCGCAGCCACCCCTGGCCGGCAGAGTGGCTGCGGGATACGGCTGCCGATTTCTCGCTGCCGGATACGGAGGCCTTAAGCCGTACGCCTTGGGTGCAGAGCATTCTGGCGGAGGCGAAGCTGACGCTGGACGGGGCTGCCAGCCAGCTCCGACAGGGCATGGAAATCGCTTTACAGCCTGGCGGACCGGCTCCTTATGCCGAGAATCTGGCGGCGGATCTGGAAATGGTCCAGTCGCTGCAAGAGGCGCTGGAGTTCCGCCCGTGGGCGGAGCTGTATGATATTTTTATAGAAATATCGTTTGGGAAGCTGAAGGCCTGCAAGAAGGATTCGACAGACCCCGGGCTGCAGGAGACGGTTAAGGAGCTGCGCGACAGCGTGAAGAAAAGCTTGCTGGAGCTGCAAAAGTCGCTCTTTGGACGTCCTGCCGGGACGTTCTTGAGAGAGCTGCATGAGGCGGCTCCGCTGATGCAGGAGCTGGCCGAGACGGTGATTGAATTCGGAGAACGGTACCGCGCCGAGAAAGCAGGCCGGGGACTGGTCGATTTCAGTGATCTGGAGCATTACTGTCTGCAGATTCTGCGTCATGAGGATTCTGTACCCGGCCATTCCGTACCTTCGGATGCGGCGATGGAATACCGTGACCAGTTCGACGAGGTGCTGCTGGACGAGTATCAGGATACGAACAGCGTGCAGGAGGAGATCGTAAGGCTGATCTCCCGCGAATCGCCGGGCAACCGGTTTATGGTCGGGGATATGAAGCAGAGCATTTACCGTTTCCGGCTGGCCGAGCCGGGATTGTTCCTGGATAAATACCAGAGCTTCGGTTCAGGCGGAGATGGCAGCGAAGCGGAGGAGGGTACTGGAGAAGGCGCTGGGCCGGTTAAGTCTGCTGGGGGCTCAGTCATTGATCTGGCCCGTAATTTCCGCAGCCGCCGGGAGGTTGTAAATGCTGTAAATATGATCTTCCGGCAGATCATGGACCGGACGGTTGCCGAAATAAGCTACGACGAGCGTGCGGAGCTGGTCTATGGAGCAAGCTTCCCGGGTGCGGAGGATAAGGGGCCGGATACTTATTTTGCCCCCGAGCTGCTCATTATCGACCGGGGAACGTCGTCCGCCGGACGCGCGGAGGAAGCCGCTGAGGATGGAGACCTTCCTCCGCAGGAGAATGAAGCCATTGAGAGCGAAACCGCTCAGCTTGAGGCGCGCGCCATTGTCCGGCGCATCTCGCAAATGACCGGCATGGCCGGCGGCGAGCCGCTGCTGATCTATGATAAAGCGCTGCGCATCATGCGGCCGGTTGTGTACGGCGATATCGTGATTCTGCTGCGGTCGGCGCGGATCTGGACACCGCTGATGATCGAAGAGCTGCGGCTTGAAGGCATCCCGGCGTATGGAGACCAGACGAAAGGCTATTTTCAGGCGACTGAGGTCGAAGTTGCCCTAGCGCTGCTGCAGATTGTTGACAATCCGCGCCAGGACATCCCGCTGGCTGGGGTGCTCCGTTCTCCTGTGGTGAACCTGCGCGAAGAAGAGCTGGCAGCGGTGCGGCTGTGCAGCAACGGTTCGTTCTTCGATGCTGTGCTGGCGGCTGCGGGAGTGCAGCCTGCGGCAGGAAATGAGACGGAAACGGCCCAAACCGGGACGGCTGCTGTAATAGATCACTTAATTGTAGCTGACGAAGCAAGAATCGCGGGAAGCAGCGGCGGCGTGGAGAATGCGGCGGGCGTTACAGCCATGCCGGAGATTTCCTTGAAGCTTCAGGCGAAGCTTAAGAAATTTTTGACGCTGCTTGAAGGCTGGAGAAATGCGGCCCGCCAGGGCAGTCTCAGCACCTTGATTTGGCGAATTTATGGAGAGAGCGGATATCTGGAATGGGTCGGCGGCCTGCCGGGCGGATTTCAGCGCCAGAATAATCTTACCGCTCTGTATGACCGGGCGGTACAGTTTGAAAATGACACTTCCTCGCGCGGGCTGTTCCGTTTCCTGGTATTTATTAACCGTCTGAGAGAAAACGGAGGGGACCTGGGAGTGGCCGGAGGAACGGGCGAAGAGGCCGGCGGCGTCAGAATTATGACCATTCACAAGTCCAAGGGTCTGGAGTTTCCTGTGGTATTTCTGGCCGGAATGGCTAAGCCATTTAACCGCCAGGATCTGCATTCCCCTTTCCTGATGCATAAGGAGCTTGGGTTTGGGCCGCGTTTTGTGGAACGGGAGACCCGGGTCAGCTATCCGACACTGCCCTATCTGGCTATTAACCGCCGTTCGCGTCTGGAGCTGCTCGCGGAGGAAATGCGTGTGCTCTATGTCGGGTTAACCCGGCCGCGCGACAAAATGATTCTCGTCGGCACGGTGAGAGATTTGCCGCGTACCCTCGCGGGCTGGAGCAGCGTGCAGGACCATGAGGAATTGCTGCTGGCGGATCATTTGCTGGCCCGTGGCCGCAGCTATCTGGATTGGGTGGGACCGGCGCTGATCCGCCATCCGGGTGCGGCTATTCTGCGCAAGCTGGCCGGAGCCGAAGGACCGGTATCTACAGTGCTGCATCGGGATGCTTCCAACTGGAGTATTTCAACCTTGAACGCCTCTGAGCTCAGCTCCGGGTCTATTCTGGCCAAGGATGGTAATGCGGAGACGGACGAAGAGCGGTATGTAAATCTTGAAGCCATGCGGCACGGCCGCCGTGTACCTTCCAAGAGTACTCCTGCAGAGGCGGAAATCACCGCAAGATTGAAGTGGAAGTACCCATATGCTGCTGCTTCAGGCATTCCGGCCAAAACCTCCGTAACGGAGCTTAAGGCCATGCTGTCCATGCAGGAGCAGCCTTCGTACGATTTGCTGGAGGAGGCTCGGCATACGGCAAGAGCAGGGGGGGCTGTGTGGAGTAGGGCAGGTGGAGACAGCCTGCATCTGCAGCGCCCGAAATTTATGGAAAAGCGGGGCTTGTCGCCTGCGGAGCGGGGAACGGCCTATCATACGGTTATGCAGCATGTTCCGCTGGAGGGGCCGGTGGTGGACCGAGCTGATCTGGAAGACACGGTGGCGCGCCTAACACGGCTTGCGATTCTTAGCGATGAGCAGGCCGAAGCGGTTGAGCTTGCTGAAGTAGAGGCTTTTTATAGTGCGGAAATCGGCCAGAGACTGCTGAAGGCTCCCTGGAAAAGAAGAGAGCAGCCCTTCAGCTACATGGTTCCGGCGAGTGAAGCCTACAGTGATCTTGCCTATCTGCGTGAAGCGGCTTCGGGACTTGAAGCTTCTGACGGCAGCACGGCCTTTGGGGAATCCGTCATGATTCAAGGCGTGATAGACTGTCTGTTCCGCGAAGAGGGACGTTTGATTCTGTTGGATTACAAGACAGATTCGGTAGAGAAGCAATTAGGCGGCTTGGAAGCATTGAAGGAGAAATACCGTTTTCAACTGGAGCTGTACAGCAAGGCGCTGCTTGATATTTTGGGCGAGCCGGTCAGTGAGATCTGGCTGTACTTTTTTGACGGCGGACATGCCGTGAGGCTGTGAAGATAGAATTGGGCTTGTCTAATAAAAAGGGTAGAAGTGTAGGGCTATCGCTTACGAAATGAACTAGAAACAGGTACAACAAGGAGAACCGTGAGTAGGTTCTTCGATCAGAAATAACGGCAGAAATGCAGTTGTTGGAGCGAGATTGGGTGGTCTGACCAGGAATAACGGTAGAAATGCCGTTGTTGGAGTGAGATTGGGTGGTATGACCAGGAATAACGGCAGAAATACCGTTGTTGGAGTGAGATTGGGTGGTCCGACCAGGAATAACGGCAGAAATGCCGTTGTTGGAGTGAGGAGGGGAAGTGGGGAAATTCCACCTCAGAACCTGGCAAATAGGATAAAAGCTTCCGCAACCATGTATTCCTGAAGCATTTGAGCACAGGTGTTCAAAAAAATCCGTAAGCGATTGACCTGGGTAGAAGTGACGGGAAGTTTGGATACTTACGGAGCGGCAGCGTTCGCCTGAGAGCTTTCCGTAGGAAAGCTGGCCGTATGATTAGGCTATATTTGGACTTCTACTGCGCCCAGCGGTTTCAATCAGGAAATCCAAATATAACAGCGGCCGGAAGCCCAAACATTCCCCGCAGTTACGACCAGACCTTAATAAGAAACTCTTAGTTCGATTTATGTAGGAATCTATTAATCTATCAATCTATTAATGCCGCGTGATTGGCGGGGAAAAGAGGGCGAACATGCGCATATTGCATACGGGGGACTGGCATCTTGGCCGGACGCTGGAAGGAAGAAGCCGGCAGAGGGAGCAGGAACAGTTCATTGATGAGCTGGTGGAGATTGCCGATTCCTCCCAAGCGGATCTTATATTAATGGCGGGTGACGTCTATGACTCAGTGAATCCTCCGGCAGCGGCGGAGCAATTGTTCTACGATGCTGCCGCCAGACTGACGGCGAACGGCAGGCCGCTCGTAGTAATCTCGGGCAATCATGATCAGCCGGAGCGCGTAGCTTCCGTGTCCCCGCTTGTCCGCAGACAGGGCATTACTCTGGTGGGCCTGCCTACCTCGGAGCCGGTGACGGTTCACGCTGTCCGCACAGGAGAAATCGCCAAAATCGCTGCGCTCCCCTATCCCTCCGAAGCCCGGCTCGGCGAACTGCTCGCCGGGGACAGCGCAGAGGAGGAGCTGCGTCTCGCCTATAGCGCCCGGGTCGGCAGGCTAATGAAGCTGCTGGGCCGGGAATTTTCGCCGCAGACGGTGAATCTGGCGATGAGCCATATCTATGTGCTCGGCGGCGTAGAGAGCGATTCGGAGCGGCCGATTCAGGTCGGCGGGGCGTACACTGTAGATCCCTCTGCGCTATACTGCGGCGCCCAGTATACAGCGCTTGGACATCTCCACCGCGCCCAGCGGGTCAAAGGCGATGGCATGATCCGCTACAGCGGGTCGCCGCTTGCTTACAGCTTCTCGGAAGCCGGGCAGGCCAAATCGGTGGCGATGATTGAGGTTGCTCCAGGCGGCGAGCCATCTTTTGAGGAAATCTATCTCCGCTGCGGCCGTCCGCTGGTGAGATGGAAATCCTCCGGCGGGCTGCAGGAGGTCTACAACTGGCTGGATGAAGGCAGGGATGCTGAGGCCTTTATTGATCTGGAGCTTCGCCTCACGGAAGCGATGTCGCTGAATGATATCCAGCGGCTGCGCAAATCACGCGAGGGGATTATACACATCCGGCCGATTTATCCGCAGATGGAGCAGGAGCTGGAGGAGCTGTCCCGTTCGCGTATGCCGGTGCAGGAGTTGTTCCGCAGATTCTACCAGCGGCAGACCGGCGGGGCGGAGCCAGAGGACAGCCTGATTGAGCTGTTCCTGGAGCTGGCGGAAGAAGACCGGCGCGAGCCTGCGGAAGGGGAGGAGAACTAAGGTGAAGCCGATTCTATTAAAAGTAGCCGGGCTGCAGAGCTATCGAGAGCAGCAGGAGATTGATTTTGAGAGCCTGACCGAGACCGGGCTGTTCGGCATTTTCGGACCGACGGGCAGCGGCAAGTCCAGTCTGCTGGATGCGATCACACTAGCCATGTATGGCAAGGTAGAGCGTGCGGTGAATGGGACTCAAGGCATCATGAATCATTCCGAGGATCAGCTTAGCGTGGCTTTCACTTTTGAGCTTGTTTCCTCTGCCGGGCCGCGCCGTTACCGGGTCGAACGTAAATTCAAGCGCACCGGAGATCAAACGGTCAGCAATACGATCAGCCGCTTCATCGAGGTTACAGCAGATGGCGACCAGGTGATGGCTGACAAGCTCGCGGATGTAACGAGATGTGTGGAAGAACATATTGGACTCAAAATGGATGACTTTACCCGTGCCGTGGTGCTGCCCCAGGGCAAATTCGCCGAGTTCCTGTCGCTGCGCGGTGTAGACCGCAGACAGATGCTTCAGCGTCTCTTTCATCTGGAGCAGTACGGCGACGGGCTGGCGCTGAAGCTCAGCCGCCGGGTCAAGGAGAACGAGGCGGCGCTGCGGGCGCTGGAGGCCGAGCAGCAGGGGCTCGGCAGCGCCGGGCAGGCAGATGTTGAGGCTGCGGCCGAACGCCTGCAGGCAGCGGTCCGCCATGCTGCGGATTGCCGCCTCAGATTGGATGAGGCTGTGCAGCGGGCGGAGCGCTACGCCCGAATCCGCGAGCTGCAGGATGAGCGCGTTCGCCGCGAAGGCCAGCGGCAGGTTTTGCTGTCGCAGGAGGCGGATATCCTCCTGCTCGAACAGAAGCTCGGCAAATCTGACGAAGCCGAGAAGATGCTGCCCGCGCTGAAGGCCTGGCGCAGCGCGGAAGAGGCCTGGAAGAGCCGTCTGGCCCGGGCCGAGGGCCAGGAGGCTTCCGCCGCCGCCGCCGAACGGCAGGCGGCGGGGCTGGCTGCGGCCGAAGCGGCGGCACAAGCCGCGCTGGCCGCAGAGGAGCCTGCCCTCCGGGAATCGGAGGGCGTGTACCGCCGCGCGCTCGAGCTGGAAGCCGAGCTTCGCGCGCTGCGGCAGGAGCGCGCCGCTGTGCTGGAGCGCCGCGACGAGGCCTCCCGCGGGCTGGCTGCCCGGCGGGAGGGCATGGCTCGGGAGCGTGAGCTTTTGGCCAAGGGCCAAAAGCGGCAGCAAGAGCTGCAGATGAGTCTGCAGCCGCTCGCGGTCCGCTCCCAGGAGCGGCAGTCGCTGCAGGATGCGATGCAGCGGCTGCAGGTCCTGCGTTCCGCCTCCTCCCAGTGGGAGATGGCGGAACGTGAGCGCGCCGAGCGCGCCGCGGTGCTCGCGGCGGCGGAGGCGCGCCTTGCTGCCGCCGAGGAACGGCGGCAGTCGCTGGAGGCGCAGCGCGGCGGGGGGATCGCCGCCGCAGCGCTGCACCTGGAGAAGCTGCGCGCCGGAGAGGCCGCAGCAGAAGCCGCCGTGGACAGCCTGGAGCTTCATGGAAGCACAGTGGCGGCGGCACTCAAAGGACAAGAGCTGCACAGGCTCTCGCTGTCGCTCGCCCGTGAACTTCAGGATGGGCAGCCTTGCCCGGTCTGCGGCAGCCTCCATCACCCCTTGCCTGCGCTGGAGGAAGACAGCGGCGCGCAGGAAGAACTGGAAGCCCGGCTTGAGCTCAGCCGGACCCTGGGCAGACGTGCGCTCGAAGTCCGCCATCAGTTCCATAACTTACTGGAGCAGACCGGGGCATGGCTGGAGCAGGTTTACGGCGAAGGAGCTGCGGAGCTCATGAAGTCGCCTGCCGCTGCAGGACTGGAGCGGAGTAGCGGAACTGAAGCTACAGTTCTTCCTGGTCTGTCGGCATCTCATGCACCATCTGATCTCTTAGTAGCAACTGATCAGTCAGCATCTTATGCATCTGATCTCTCAGCTTTGCCCGATGCTTCTGATCCGTCAGTCGCTGCTGCTCCTACCCATCTGTCGGCAACTCCAGCATTTCCTGATCTCTCAGTCGCCGCAGGTCTTTCCAATCTCACGGCAGGTTCAGCTTCTTCTGACTCCTCTGGAGTCTTTGTTTCTGATCCTTTCTCCACCACCTCACCTGTCCCAGATGAGGTGGCGCTGGCTCAGCTTGAAGCTGAGCTTGCCGGGCTGAAGGCCCGCTCCGGGGAGCTGCGCCGCACAGCGGTGGAGTGGCAGCGTTCTATGCAGGAGCAGCAGCAAATGAGACACAAGGAAGCTGCCGGGGTGGAAGCTGAAGCAGGCTGGCTGCAGGGCATCACTGCCAAGACCGGTGAACTGGGCCGGCAACTGGCAACGCTGCGTGAAGAGTGGAGCCGGCTCTTTCCTGAGCTGGAGCCGGATGCTGCGGAGCAGGCGTACCGTGAGATGCTGAAGAAGGACGAGCAGGCCGATGATATCAGAGGAAGGCTGGAGATCAGCGTCAAGTTCCTGGAGGAGAAAAGTGCTGCCGTGCAGGCTTTGCAGGAGGAAATAGCGAGTCTTGACAAGGAACTGGCCCAGTGGAATGCGCAGCTCGAAGGCAAAGAGGCGCTGGAGCAGGAGAAGGATCAGCGCCTGCAGCAATGGACAGGCGGCCGCTCCGCTGCCGCTTTGCTGGCGGAGTGTGAGAAGCGTCTGCAGGAGCTGCAGACTGCGCTGGAGAGCAGCAAGCAGGGCCACCGGCTGGCGGCGGAACAAGCGCAGGATGCGGTGAAGGAGGCGGCTATCGCCCGCCAGGCGGCGGAGTCTGCCCGCGAGCATTGCGCAGCCGCTGCTGCCCAGTGGGAGAACAGCTTGCAATCTTCTCTGTTTGCTTCGGCTTTGGAAGTGGAGGGTGCTGCCTTAACGCCGGAAGAACGCACCGGGGCCGCTGCCCGTGTAAAGGCTCATCGTGACGATGAAGCAGAGGTCGCATTGCAGCTTCGGAGCATAGAAGAGAAGCTGGGCGGAGCCTTCGTGAGCGGGGAGGAATGGCAGGAGAGCCAAGAGACCCTGCGCAGATGCAAGGAAGAAGACGAGAGTGCTTTGCAGAGCCGTGCGCGCGCGGAGCGTGATTTGGAGGACCTGCAGCACCGCCACATCCGCTGGATGGAGCTTGAAGGAGAACGTGTGGAGCATGCCTCGCTCCAGGATCGGCTGTCCAAGCTGCAGACAGTGCTGCGCGGTAATGCCTTTGTGGAGTACATTGCCGAGGAGCAGTTGATGCAGGTATGCCAGGCCGCCTCGCAGCGGCTGCGCTTCCTGAGCAAACAGCGTTATGCGCTGGAGGTGGACTCCGGCGGGGGCTTTGTCATCCGCGATGACGGAAACGGGGGAGTCAGACGTCCGGTCTCGACTTTATCCGGGGGAGAAACCTTCCTGACCTCCCTGTCGCTGGCGCTGGCCCTATCGGCACAGATTCAACTACGGGGACAGTATCCGCTGCAATTCTTTTTTCTGGATGAAGGCTTTGGCACACTCGACCCGGATTTGCTGGATACAGTTATTACTTCTCTTGAAAGATTGCATAATGATCAGTTGTCGGTCGGCATCATCAGTCACGTTCCCGAGCTGCGGGCCCGCTTGCCGCGCAAGCTGGTAATCGTGCCGGCAGAGCAGGGCGGCGGGGGTTCGCGGATTCTTTTGGAAAAAATGTGATGAGTGGGGTTGAGTGTGACATCTGTCACAGAGACACCTTCAACCCCCTGTTATAATACAGCTAAGCCGACATCATTTTGAAACACCTCGGCGGACGTATGACCGGGAATTTCCTCCTTTTCATACGTCCGCCGCCGAATCAGCTTTCTGAGCTGTGAAGGGTGTTTCTTTTTTTTGTCTTTTTTATTTTATTCACTTTGGAATGCCTGGATCAAAATAAACGGAAAAAGTCCCGCAATTTCGTATTAGATCTCCATAATCCACGAGTTAAGGGGAATTCCTCCCTGTATAATCGTCCATTCTACCTCGGAAAGGGTTAGCGGCCAAATATAACGGAATGATTTCCCCCTATTTTCCTGGAGCACATGTTCTTACCCAGAATAGAGGGCGATTTTCCTGCTATATAAGATGAACTTTATCTTTACATAGAGGTACTAGTCGTAACTGCAGGGAATGAGCGGGTTTCCGACCGCCGCCTGACTTCCCATCCGCATCTCACATATTTTTGAAAAGCGCTGCTTCTCTCTGCTGCACCTGCTGTATCAGATACAATTGCTGCGGTGCATAGAACACAATATCTCTCCAAAGTGAGCCTGTACCTATCTCTGTACCTCACTCTGTACCTTTATTCTGTACCTGATACAGTTCGGTAAAGACTACCCACAATCCTCACATCTACCGTCCCGTTAACGACTGCCCGGATGACTGCTGCCCGCAGCTTTCCCAATCCGGAATTATCCTGTATGATTAGTTACATAATGAATTTCAGGACAGCAACGTTAACAAATTATAGGAGGAAGTCCCTATGGAAACTGTGTTTAGCAAAATCATTGAAGGATCAATCCCATCCAAGAAAGTGTTTGAGAATGAGCGGATTCTGGCGTTTTATGACATTGAGCCTGCCGCTCCGGTGCATGTGCTGATCATTCCGAAGAAATACATTGCTTCCATGAAGGATGTTACGCCTGAGGATCTGCCGCTGATCGCAGAGATTCACGCTGTGGCGCAGCAAATTGCTGTGGAGCTTGGGATTTCCGAGAGCGGGTACAGACTGATTAACAACTGTGGACCGGACAGCGGACAAGCTGTGCCTCATCTTCATTATCACTTGCTTGGCGGAGCCAAATTGGGTGCCCTCGTCGGAACCTCGACATCTCACGCGTAACAGATCTTTAATACGGAAGCGCCAGCCCAAAAAAAGAATGACACGAAGGTTGACACCATATTTCGCTTTGACCTATAATGAAATTTGATGAACCGTGTTGTTATGCTCTTGGACGGTCTGGTCGGAGGGAGGGAAAACTGGTGTCTGAAACGAAAGTTCGTAAAAACGAGACAATTGATGCTGCACTTCGTCGCTTTAAACGTTCCATTGCTAAAGATGGTGTCTTGGCTGAGGTGAAGAAACGCAAGCATTATGAAAAGCCAAGCGTAAAGCGCAAGAAGAAGTCTGAGGCTGCTCGTAAGAGAAAGTTTTAGGAGGATTACCCAAGCATGAATCTTAGCGAACGATTGAACGAAGATATGAAGCAAGCGATGAAGAGTAAGGACAAGTTCACACTCTCAACGATTCGAATGGTTCGTTCTACAATAAAGTATCTTGAAATAGATTTGAAGAGAACATTAGACGACAGCGAAGTGCTTGATATCCTTAGTCGTGAAATCAAACAGCGCAAAGATGCCCTCCAAGAATTTGAATCAGCGGGTCGCGACGAGCTTGCCGCGAGTACGAAGGCAGAAATCGAGATTATCATTAAATACCTTCCTGAACAGCTTTCCGAAGAAGAAATTAAAGTAATTGTACAGCAGACCATCCAGGAAACCGGTGCTTCTTCGAAAAGTGAAATGGGTAAGGTGATGAGCGCACTGATGCCTAAGGTAAAGGGTCGCGCCGATGGTAAACTTGTGAACCAAGCGGTTCAGCAATTTCTGCAATAATATAACGCTAGCACCCCTTTGATAAGGGGTGTTTTTCATTATATCGTTTTTTGAAACTCCTTTACATAATAGGCGTACTAAGCATTAAGAATTGGAGATATGCTAAGGAAAGGGGGTTAAAGCTTGAATAAATTTCGGAAAATAGCTGTGGCAGCCATCTCTGTCCTTTTGCTGCTGCTGCTCTTTGTGCCTTTGCCCGGAACAGCAAGCGCAGATGACACTCCGCCGCGCGCGCCGGGAGCAGCCGTCGGTGAGACCAAAAGCGGTCCGGTATTTATCATTCCGGTTGACCAGGAGATTGAGCGGGGGCTGCAGAGCTTTCTGGAGCGGGGATTTCAGGAGGCGGCCAATTACGGGGCGGTTCTGATTGTGCTGGAGATTGATACACCGGGCGGACTTGTCAATTCCGCCGAGCAAATCGGCACGCTGGTAAGGGACAGTAAAATCCCAACCGCTGCCTATATTAAAGGCGATGCCGCTTCCGCCGGCAGTTACATAGCGCTGAATGCGGGCAGCATCATCATGAAGCCCGGCAGCATGATCGGCGCGGCTTCGCTCGTAGATGGCAGCGGAAAAAGCGTAAACGACGCCAAGATGGTATCCTACTGGAAATCCAAAATGGTTGGCGCAGCTTCACTGAATGGACGTGATCCTGAAATTGCTGCCGGAATGATGGATGTCAATCTTAGTGTCAACAAGCCTGAGCTTGGTGTGAGCAAGTCGAAGGGGCAGATTATCGCGCTCAGCAGCAGCGAAGCGCTCAAAGCCGGATATGCGGACAGCATTGCAAGCACGCCGGAAGAGGCGATTACTTGGCTTGGGTATTCCACTGCCGACATTTTTCGCGTGGAGCATACCGGTGCGGAAAAAATGTCGCATTTTCTGACAAATCCGATTATTATGACGATTCTGCTCTTCGTCGGGATCGCAGGAATTGTCATTGAATTGCTGGTGCCGGGATTTGGCGCTCCGGGCATTATAGGTACACTGGCCTTTGCCCTCTATTTTTTCGGCAACTATGTGGCGGGTTTTGCCGGTGCGGAGACCTGGCTGCTGTTCATCCTGGGCCTGGTCATGCTTGTACTGGAGCTGTTCGTCCCAAGCTTCGGTATTCTGGGGCTGTTGGGATCGGTCAGCCTTGTAGCGGGTGTTGTACGGGCTGCTTACAGCTATACGCATGCTTTGTTCAGCCTGGGCATCGCTTTTGCAGCAGCGGCAGTGGTTATAATTATTGTAGCCGTCACCTTCAAGGAGCGGGGCATCTGGAACCGGTTTATTTTGCAGGACAGCTTAACTAAGGAGCAGGGCTTTGTGCCTGTGCTGGAGAAGCTGAATCTGATCGGCTCTATGGGGGTCAGTCTTACGCCGCTTCGTCCAGCCGGAACGGCTATGGTGGGCGGTGAACGCGTGGATGTGGTTACAGAAGGCAGCTTTATCAGCGCGGGTATGCCCATTTCTGTTGTGAAGGTCGAAGGCGGACGTGTCGTTGTGAAGGAAGCGGAGAATTAATGGATTTTAAAAGGTAACGGAGGATGAATAATATGGGTCAAGCTTCTATAATTACATTTTTGCTGATTGCGGTTGTTGTGATCATTGTACTGAGCGTGTTCTTCAGTTTCTTCCCGGTGATGCTGTGGGTATCCGCGTGGGCGTCCGGTGTTAGAATCAGCATTATCACGCTGGTGGCGATGAGACTGCGCCGGGTTACGCCGAGCCGGATCGTCAATCCGCTGATCAAAGCGACGAAGGCGGGGCTGGGACTCAGCATTAACCAGCTCGAAAGCCACTACCTGGCGGGCGGTAACGTGGACCGGGTTGTTAATGCGCTAATCGCTGCGCAGCGTGCGGATATTCCGCTTGAGTTCACACGCGCTGCTGCGATTGATCTTGCCGGACGCGACGTGCTGCTGGCAGTGCAGATGAGCGTCAACCCCCGGGTCATTGAGACCCCGGTTGTCGCAGCTGTAGCCAAGAACGGTATCGAGGTTAAGGTAAAGGCGAGAGTAACCGTCCGGGCCAATATTGACCGTCTCGTCGGCGGTGCAGGCGAAGAAACGATCATCGCCCGTGTCGGGGAGGGGATTGTTACTACAGTAGGTTCAAGCAGCTCCCATAAGGACGTGCTGGAGAATCCCGATTCGATCTCACGGACCGTGCTGTCCAAGGGGCTTGACTCCGGGACGGCTTTTGAAATTCTATCGATTGATATTGCCGACGTTGATGTGGGCAAGAATATCGGCGCTTATCTGCAGACCGAACAGGCTGAGGCGGACAAACGCATTGCCCAGGCCAAAGCGGAGGAACGCAGAGCGATGGCTGTTGCCCATGAGCAGGAAATGAAGGCCCGTGTCGTTGAGATGAAGGCGCTGGTGGTCGAATCCGAATCCCAGGTGCCGCTGGCTATGGCAGAAGCGCTGCGCTCCGGCAAGCTTGGTGTCATGGACTATATGAATCTCAAAAATATTGAAGCCGATACACAAATGCGCGGTTCGCTCGGCAAAATGGGCGACGGTGAGGATGGTAGCCGTCCAACCAATAAATAAAGGGATGTGAATTCCCATGGGCAGCTTAATTTATGTAGCGGTGGTAATTATCGTCGCGATCATCTCCAGTGTGAACAAAGCGGTCAAAAATAAAGGCAAAGGCGCTCCGGGCGGAGGCATGCCGACGTTTGGCGGAGGGGATGGCTCTCATCGCCGGGTCCGGCCCGTTGAACGGCAGCCGGAGGCAATGCGCCCTGTCCGGGACAGCAGCGGCTTTCCTGCTCCCGGTGACAGCTTTCCAAGCCGGACAGCGCCGCCTGCGCCGGAGAGCGAATATGACGCATCTCCAGCCTGGCCGGATGCGCCCGAAACCCCTTCTCCCGATTATGAAACCGGAGAAGGATTGTCTTTGGAGCAATCCGGGGAGGAAGACGGAGTCCGGGCGCGCTCAGAGCGAATGCAGCGGGAGCTGGAACGGCTGCAGGCCCAGTTTGATGGAGTGGCGGCCGCAGTGCCGTCAAGCACCGGAGCCGAGGCCGAAGCCGCTTCGGCAGCAGCGGCGGCTGGCCCGCCAAGACTCGCAGGCGGGCGTGAAGCGCTGCGCACGGGGCTGGTGTGGGCGGAGATTCTTGGTCCTCCCCGCTCCAAGCAGCCCCATTCCTCACGCAGATAAGCCTGCGCAGTTCAGAATATAAGCGGGATGATTGCAAGCCTTTGGACTCCTGATCAGGAGTTCAGGGGCTTTTTTTGTTGCGGCAGTGAGCTATGATGTGAGTTCCTCTCATAAAAAAAAGCGTTCCCGCATAAGGTGTACAGAAGGCAGGAAGGGGGAGAAGTCTACTTATGACCCGTATTGGCCGCAGGCTGCGGGGATGGACAAACGGGATGCTGGATCTTCCGCAGGATGTGCTGGAGGAGCTGCCCCGTATCACCCTGATCGGCAATAAGGAGCTGTATATCGAGAATCATCGCGGCGTGCTGCATTTTTCCTCCGAGCAGCTAAGGCTCGCGTTAGTGAAAGGTTCGCTGGAGATTGCCGGCGAAGGGCTTGTGATCCGCAATATTCTGGGTCAGGAGCTGGCCGTAGAGGGCATTGTCAGAGAAATCAGATACAAGGGAAGCGAGGAGAATTCATGAAGCAGCCGCCTCTGTCATCACTGCGGGGGTTCGTTACACTGCATGTGACGGGACCGCAGGTGGAAAAGTTTATTAACGCTGTAACCGAAGCGGGCATCGTCATCTGGGATGTGAGGCCTGCGGGGAATGGCGCTTCCCTGAGCCTGCTGCTGGATGACTTTTTTGTCCTTCGGCCGCTCTTGAAAAAGACAGGCTGCCGCATGCATGTCACAGGCAGGAACGGGCTGCCGTTCAAGGTGGCGCGTCTGTGGAAACGGAAGTTTTTTGGCGCTGGGATATTCCTGTTCGGCGCTGCGCTGCTGCTGCTGTGCTCGATGGTATGGACGGTCAAGATTGAAGGGAACAACCGCCTCGCGTCCGAGGATATTCTGGATGCCGCACGCCGGGAGGGAATCTATCCGTTTCAATGGATTTGGCGTATGGATGATCCGGACAAGCTCTCCAAGAAGCTGAACTCCGGGCTGCCGGGCGTATCCTGGGTCGGGGTGTCGCGGACGGGGACGAGCGTTACGATTCAGGTGGTTGAATCTGACCAGGCGGAGAACAGACCGCTGCTCAGCAAGCGCCATCTGGTCAGCAGAACCGATGCGGTTGTGACTGAAATCTATGCCGAGCAGGGCAGGCCGGTAGTAAGCCGCAATACCCGGGTTAAAAAAGGGCAAATTCTGATCTCCGGTATGATCGGAGACGAAGGGAACTCGCAATATGTGGTTGCCAAAGGCGAGGTTAAAGGCCTGGTCTGGCATGAATACAATATAGAGGTTCCGCTGAAAACAACCGGCAGCTCCTTCACAGGTGAGAGAAAGGACCGGACCTACCTGGTGCTGGGCAAATGGGCGATCCAGTTGTGGGGCTACGGCGAATCGGATTTTGCGGAATCACGGACGCTTACGGAGCATGATCCACTGACCTGGCGCACCTTCCAGCTTCCGCTGGGAGTGATGACCGAGAAGGAGATGGAGGTCAAAAGCACCACTGAAACCTTGACGCCGGAGGCCGCACAGGCAGAGGGGATTACGCGGGCGAAAAATGATATTTTGGCGCGGTACGGCACAGACAGCACCATAAAAAGTCAAAAAATTTTGCATGAGAAGAAAGACAATGGTAAAGTTTATATGAAAGTGCTCTTTGAAGTGGAAGAGAGAATTGCGGAGGAACTTCCGATAGTAAACAACTGAGGAGAATGAGGCTACTTGGCAGAACAGACTTCAAGCATTCGTATAGCTTTGCAAAATGCGGGAGAAGCGCAATCCCTGTTCGGCCCGCAGGATGGATTTCTGAAGATGATCGAAAGTGAAATTCCGGCGGTTATTGACTCGCGTGAAGCCGAAATTACGATACGTGGAGCGGAACGGGAAGTGGACATGCTGGAGCAGTTGTTTGGCGTGCTGCTGTCGCTGATTCGCAGCGGTTACATACTCAGTGAGCGCGATGTGCAGTATGCGGTCGAACTGGCTAAGGATTTCCGTGCCGACCAGCTGCTTGATCTGTTTAAGGGTGAAATCACGACAACCTTCCGCGGCAAGCCAATCCGCGTCAAAACCATTGGACAGAAGCATTATGTAACCACCATTAAGAAGCGTGATATTGTCTTCGGCATCGGCCCCGCCGGTACCGGTAAAACCTATCTGGCCGTTGTGCTTGCGGTTACGGCGCTGAAGGAAGGCTCCGTCAAGCGCATTGTGCTTACGCGTCCGGCTGTGGAAGCAGGAGAGAGCCTGGGCTTCCTCCCGGGGGATTTGCAGGAAAAGGTCGATCCATACCTCCGTCCGCTCTATGACGCCTTATACGACGTTATGGGGCCTGATCAGGTCGCCAAGGCGCTTGAGCGGGGACTGATTGAAATCGCGCCGCTCGCCTATATGCGGGGACGCACGCTGGATGATTCTTTTATCATCCTGGATGAAGCGCAGAATACAACACCCGAGCAAATGAAAATGTTCCTGACCCGCCTTGGCTTCGGCTCCAAAATGGTCATTACGGGCGATGTTACCCAAATAGACCTGCCGCGCGGCAAAAAATCCGGTCTGATCGAAGCCAAAGCGATTTTATCCGGTATTGAAGAGCTGGGATTTGTTTATTTTGCAGAACAGGATGTAGTACGGCATTCCCTGGTGCAGAAAATAATTGTCGCCTATGAACGCTCTGCCGAAAACCTCGAATAAAAAAGGGGACTGTCTTCATGGCCTCAAAGCAACCAACAAAATTAAGTGGATTTGTATACAGCAACAACGGCTGGAAGTATAGCGCGGCTACGCGCTATGCTCTTTTCCTGTTATTGGGGCTTATTTTCTACTTCAGCCTGTCATCAGACCTGGTACCCAAGAAGTACGATATCAAAGAGGGCACCCACAGCGCCAAAGAGATCACAGCCCCCAAGAAAATCCTGGACACCAAAGCCACGCTGAAGGCGCAGGAAGAAGCGGCTGAGAATGTGACCAACCGCTATACGATCATTCCGCTTAGGGCGGATAATCTAATAACCTCTTTACTGGACCGGATTGACCGGCTGAACCAGGATGATTTAATCTCGCAAAGCGACAAGACCGCCATATACCGGGAGGAAATCCCCCAGCGGGCCAATGATTTTATCTTGAATTTCGTGACCTCCAGCCGGAGTGCCGGGACTTATTCCGATACGCTGCTGGACGAGATGCAAAAGGTCATTAAGGACCAGACCTATGTTATTCCGGAGGAGACTTATATCAAAATACCGCGTCTGACCTCTCAGGATATCATTGAGATGAAGCCGGTTGCCCGCGATATCGTTACCAAGCTGATGAATGACCAGATTATGGACGCTCAAACTGCCCGCGCCAAGGTGGCGGAACAGGTCAGCGTCAGCTCGCTGAGCCAGCGTACCGCTCGTGAGGTCGTTCAGGAACTGGTACGGCTGGTCATTACAAGCAATAAGTTCAATGACGAGGTAGCTACCAAGGAAGCAAAGGTGCAGGCCCGCGAGAACACACCGGATGTGTATATTGAACAGGGTGAGCCGCTTGTTGCCAAGGGCGAGCTGATTACTCCGGAGCTGTATGCCCTTCTCGACGAAAATGGCCTGCTGAGCAACGAGGTCAACTACTGGCCGCAATTCGGCCTGCTGCTGCTCTCTGCACTGCTGTCCTTTGGGCTTTTGACGTTCATCCGCTATACGGGTGGAACATCGGGCTTCAAGTATAATAACTCCCAGCTGCTGATGCTGGTTCTGGTATTTGTAATTACGATAATCACGCTAAAGCTGGCTGCATTCCTGCAGGGGGATGCCCGGTCTTACGCTGGTTTCCTGGCCCCGGTAGCGATTGGCGCGATGCTGATTACCATGCTGCTGGATATGACCCTGGCCTATTTCTGCTCCATTTTGTTCAGCGTTCTTTCTAGTATTATTCTGAATGTGCAGCAGAATACCATATTTGATTTCAAATTCGGCTTCTTTGCCCTTATCGTTTGCTATGTCGCCATTTTTGCCACACACCGCGCCGGGCAGCGTTCTACGCTCCTTAAGGGCGGGATTATGGTATCCCTGTTCGGCTGCGTGTCTGTCTTTATGCTGACCGTACTCGGCGGAGGCAACTGGAACGAGACGCAGACTCTGTATGCCATCGGCCTCTCTTTTGCCAGCGGATTGCTGACTGCAGTGCTGGTTATCGGGCTGATGCCTTTCTTCGAGGCTTCCTTTGGCATACTGTCAGCACTGAAGCTGGTGGAGCTGTCGAACCCCAACCATCCCCTGCTGCGCAAGCTGCTTACGGAAACGCCGGGAACCTATCATCACAGTGTAATGGTCGGCAACCTGTCGGAAGCGGCGGCGGAGGCGATAGGCGCGGATGGCCTGCTCTGCCGGGTGGGCTCCTATTATCATGATATCGGCAAGACGAAACGGCCTTTTTATTTCATAGAGAACCAGAACAATATGGAGAATCCGCATGATTCGATAGAACCGATGCTCAGTAAGTCGATCATTGTGGCCCACGCCCGGGATGGGGTGGAGATGCAGAAGGAGTACAAGCTGCCGAAGCCGATCCGCGACATTGCCGAGCAGCATCACGGCACGACGTTCCTGCATTATTTTTATCATAAGGCATTGACGCTGGCTGAAGAAAAGGGCGTGGAGCCTGACTTCACCGAAGAGGATTTCCGGTATCCCGGACCGAAGGCGCAGTCCAAGGAAGCGGCCGTAGTCGGAATCGCCGACAGCGTGGAAGCAGCGGTACGTTCGCTCCGCAAGCCTACAGTCGTGCAGGTGGAGACGATGATTGAGAAAATTATCAAAAGCCGGCTGGATGATCATCAATTCGACGAGTGCGACCTGACGATCAAGGAGCTGGATATCATTGCTCGGACGCTGAAAGAAACGGTGATGGGCATTTTTCATTCACGGATTGAATATCCCGAGGATGTGAAGAAACCGAAAAAAGAGGAAGGGGCTATAACAACATGAGCCTAGCAATCGTGTGGAGCAACGAACAGGAAGAACATCATATAAGCGATGAATTGATCGCCCTGCTGGAGAGCATTCTGCAAAAAGCGGGAGAAGCCGAAGGGATTGACGAAGGTGAAGTGGATCTTACTTTTGTCAACAATGAGCGCATCCACGAGCTTAATCTGGAGTACCGGGGAATTGACCGTCCGACGGACGTGCTTTCCTTTGCCATGAATGAATCCGGAGAAGACGAGCTTGAAATTATTTACGATCTCGAAGACGGTGAAGAGCTGGAAGATATGCCTTATGTGCTGGGGGACATCATTATCTCGGTGACCCGGGCGCAGGAGCAGGCTCTGGAATATGGGCATTCCCTGGAACGGGAGCTTGGGTTCCTGTTTGTTCACGGGTTCCTGCATCTGCTGGGCTACGATCATCAGGATGCAGATTCCGAAGCGGAGATGATGGCGAAGCAGGAGCATGTGCTGGCTCAGGTCGGGTTGACTCGCTAATGGTCAAGAATACGGCAGTGGGCCACAAAAAGTTCTGGCACTCCTTTCGGTTTGCGGCGCAAGGCATTGCCTCCGCGTTCAAATCCGAGCTGAATATGAAGGTGCACAGCGTCGTGGCTGTACTCGTGCTTGCTGCCGCCGCCATCTTCAGACTTCCTCCGCCGAGTTGGATGCTGCTACTGCTCGCTATAACACTCGTTCTGACCGCCGAGCTGCTGAATACGGCGATTGAAGCGACGATTGATCTGGTCTCGCCGGACATTCATCCCCTGGCCAAGACCGCCAAGGATACCGCCGCAGGCGCCGTACTGCTCACGGCGGTGTTTGCTGTCATTGTAGGAATCTACGTGTTTTATCATCCCGTGATGGACTGGATCACCGGACTTATGTCATAATCAGTTTACAACTTCAGCTTGTGGGTGAGGCGGACCTGCGTTTTGCACTCCGTCTTTAATTGTCTTTACGCGCCGAAGCGAGTTTTATTACGCAGTTTAATCAAGGAGCATAGCTCCATAAAACTAAGCGTATGCTTACGAAGTAAGTTTTATTACGCAGTTATTCAAGGGGCATAGCTCCATAAAACTAAGCGTATGCTTCCGAAGCGAGTTTTATTACGTAGCTTAATCATGGGGCATAGCTCCATAAAACTAAGCGTATGCTTCCGAAGCGAGTTTTGTACGAAGCGAATCGAAGAAGTATATGCTAACAAAACTAAGCGTATGCTTCCGAAGCAAGTTTTATTACGCAGTTTAATCAAGGGGGCATAGCTCCATAAAACTAAGCGTATGCTTCCGAAGCAAGTTTTGTACGAAGCGAATCGAAGAAGTATGTGCTAACAAAACTCTGAGGAGGACAACTATGGATTCTGCTCAACTGCTACAAGAAGCGATCAAAGCACGGGCGAATGCCTATATACCCTATTCCCGCTTCGGTGTCGGCGCAGCGCTGCTGGACAAGGATGGCCATGTTCATCACGGCTGCAATGTCGAGAATGCCGCTTTTGGTCCGACGAACTGTGCCGAGCGGACCGCCATGTTCCGCGCCATTGCGGACGGCCACAAGGCTGGATCTTTCAAGGCGATTGCCGTCATTGCCGATACCGATGGCCCGGTGTCTCCTTGCGGCGTGTGCCGCCAAGTGATGGTGGAGCTGTGCCCTCCGGATATGAAGGTCATTCTCGGCAACCTGAAAGGCGACGTCCAGGAAACCACCGTCCGTGATCTTTTGCCGGGCGCTTTTGGACCGGCTGATCTGGAGCAGGGACAGGCTCCTGAGTGAATTCGGATTACTTGGGTGAATAGTTTGAACTCCGCTTATGCTCACATATGCTGACCGACTTAATTGTATTTCGTACAGTTAAATCACAGATATTTACGCTCCAAGGGGATTTAATTGCAGTTGCTGCAGTTATTTTGGCTAATTGCTGAACAAACGGCCCATATTGCCAAAAATAATTGCACGAAATACAGCTAAACCAGCAAAGTTGTAGATTCAAGCAGGAATAACTGTACAAAATACAATTAACTAAGGGTTATCGCTACTGTGTCTTTAACAAATTTAGATTTTTCACCACAGTCAAGCGTGTTCCCGCAGGGAACGTAAGCGCTCCACCCGCCAAAGCTCTTCTCCCGATGCGCCGAAAGCCACACTCACGCCCATTTCCGGGTGTCCAGAGGGCCGGGGCCCTTGGGGTCCCCCTTGGCTAAGGGGGATTTAGGGGGATCGAAAAAGCTTTTGCAAAGGTTAGACTCATAAATTTAGGAAGGAAGATCATATGAAATTCAAATCAGGGTTTGTCGCCATCATCGGCAGACCGAACGTAGGCAAATCGACACTCATGAACCAGGTGATCGGACAGAAGATCGCCATCATGTCGGACAAGCCGCAGACAACCAGAAACAAAATTCACGGTGTATACACCGCGAACAATTCCCAGATTGTATTCCTGGACACGCCGGGTATTCATAAAAGACAGTCCAAGCTGGGCGATTACATGAATCAGACGGCGATGAGCACCCTGCATGAAGTGGAAGCGGTGCTGTTCCTCGTGGATGCATCCGAAGGCATGGGCGGCGGTGACCGCTACATTGCCGAGCAGTTGAATGAAATCAAGACGCCGGTCATTCTGGTGTTGAACAAGATTGATAAAATTGAGCCGGAAGCGCTGCTTCCGCTGATTACCGAATACAACAAGCTGCATAAGTTTGCGGAAATTGTGCCAATTTCAGCCAAGCTGGGCAGCAATGTGAACACACTGCTGGACCAGGTGGTGAAGTATCTGCCGGAAGGCCCGCAGTATTATCCTGACGACCAGATTACCGATCACCCGGAGCAATTCGTCTGTGCGGAGCTGATCCGCGAGAAGATTCTTCATCTGACCCGCGAAGAGGTGCCGCATTCCATCGCGGTAGCTATCGAGGACATGCGCGTGGAGGAGAACGGTGTTGTGCATGTGTCCGCGGTGATTTTTGTTGAGCGCGATTCCCAGAAAGGGATCATTATCGGCAAGCAGGGCGCAATGCTCAAGGAAGTCGGCAGACGGGCCCGCACGGATATCGAGAATCTGCTGGGATCGAAGATTTTTCTGGAGCTGTGGGTAAAAGTGAAAAAAGACTGGCGCAATCAGGAACGCGTTCTGCGTGATTTGGGCTTCCATAAGGACCTTTAAACTCCGTGTCTGAGGCTGTTTGGCAGGAATTGCAAGGATAGATCCTGGCCTATCGCACATCCTATTTCTGAAGAGACATCGTGTTTCCGAAGAAAGGATGAATACGAATGCGAGATTTTTCGTGGAAGTATTTTGCAATGACTGGAGATGTCGATGCTTATCTGCTGTACAAAGAAGCTGTAGGCCCGCTTGAGAGCAGCGGCGCGCTGCTTGCGGAGGAAGAGAAGGCCCTTGATGAAGAAGCGCAATAAGGACTGGTTGCTTGCCGAGTGGCTGGGGGAAGAGGCATGTTATACAGGGTGGAAGGGATCGTCATCCGCAGCATGGACTATGGTGAGGGGAACGCGATCATTACGCTTTGCACCGAGAACGCCGGTAAAGTAGGCGTTCTTGTGCGTGGCGCCAAAAAGGTCAAAAGCCGCCATGCTGCTCTGATCCAGCCGTTCACTGTTGGTGAATTTGTGTTTTTCCGCAATAATGGAGGGCTCGGAACACTGAATGCCGGTGAAATTGCGAAGTCCCACCATTCGCTGCGCGAGGATTTGGTAAAGGCGGCGTATGCTTCCTATGCCTGCGAGCTGCTTGACCGTGTGCTGCATGACGAGGAGACCGGCAGCTTCTGGTTTCGCCAGCTTGCTGCCTGTTTGAATGCGCTGGAGGAGGACAAGGAGCCCGGTGTCATAATCAATGTGTTCGAGATGAAAATCCTACAGGCTGCAGGCTACGGCCCGCAGCTTGATGCCTGTATCGTTTGCGGCCAGGATAAGCCTGACGAGGAACTGCGGTTAAGCCCCCGCCTTGGCGGGGTGCTGTGCCGCAGCTGCAGACATAATGACCCTCCGGCGATGGAGGTGTCGCCCCGTGCGCTCAAGCTGCTGCGCTTGTTCGCTGCGCTTGATCTGACACGGCTTGGCAGCGTCGATGTGAAGGAAGGGACCCGGGCCGAACTCAAGAAAATCATGCGGGCCTTTATGGACCATCAACTGGGGCTGAAGCTGAAATCGCAGAATTTCCTGGATCAGCTCGATAAATACAACATTTGACGAAATGCGAAATATCCGTTACTATAGGTTCAGTTTCTTTTTATAGTTGCGCCGTGATCACTCCTAACATGGAGAAACGTGCAGCGATCGGGGAAGTAGTGAACATCATTGTCGCTTAAGCGAGCCGGGGAGAGTGGAAGCCTGGCGGGACAACGTTCATGAACATGGCACCCGGGAGCACGGGAAGCGGCTGAATGAAAGTGGATTTCGTCATTTACTGACGTAATCAAGTAGGGTGGAACCGCGGGAGTATATTTCAGGCTCTCGTCCCTATGTCTGTATAACAGGCATGGGGGCGGGAGTTTTTTTGCCATGTGGTGGGGACGTGAAATAGTATGCGCCTGGCACTGCAGGGATAGAAGAATGCCGCCTCCATCGCGCAGCAGCACTAAGCATGGCAAGAAGCGAAGTCAAACTTGTAAAAGCGAAGGAGACGGTAGTATGAATTTTCAGCAGATGATTTTGACGCTGCAGCAGTTCTGGTCCGCTCAGAATTGTATTCTCGTCCAGCCGTATGATACGGAAAAAGGGGCGGGAACGATGAATCCCATGACATTCCTGCGTTCACTCGGACCCGAGCCGTGGAAGGTTGCTTATGTTGAGCCTTCACGCCGCCCGTCAGACGGACGTTACGGAGAGAACCCGAACCGCTTGTACCAGCATCACCAGTTCCAGGTCATTATCAAACCTTCACCGGACAATATCCAGGAGCTGTACCTGGAAAGTTTGAAGGCGCTTGGCGTGGACCCATTGCTCAATGACATCCGTTTTGTTGAAGATAACTGGGAGAATCCGTCGCTGGGCTGCGCAGGCCTTGGCTGGGAAGTATGGCTGAACGGCGAGGAGGTTACACAGTTTACTTACTTCCAGCAAGTCGGAGGAATTGAGACCAAACCGGTTGCTGTTGAGATCACTTACGGAATGGAACGGCTCGCCTCCAACATCATGAAGAAAGAAAATGTGTTTGATCTGGAATGGGTGGACGGCATGACCTATGGTGATGTGTTCCATCAGCCGGAGGTTGAGCACTCGACCTACACATTTGAAGTCTCCGATGTTAAAATGCTGTTCACACTCTTTAATACCTACGAAGAGGAAGCACGCAGAGCTATGGAGCGCCATCTGGTATTTCCGGCTTACGATTATGTGCTGAAATGCTCGCATACCTTCAATCTTCTGGATGCGCGCGGAGCAATCAGCGTGACCGAACGCACGGGCTTTATTACAAGAGTTCGCAATCTTGCCCGTACTGTAGCGGCGACATATCTTGAGGAACGCGAGAAGCTTGGCTTCCCGCTGCTGAAGAAAGAAGGTGCTGACCTTGTCTAAAGATATATTGTTCGAGATCGGTTTGGAAGAGGTGCCTGCGCGCTTCATCCGCGCTGCGATGGAGCAGTTGAAGGACAGAACAACTAAATGGCTGGAAGCTTCGCGTATTTCCCATGGCGGAGTCAGCGCATATGCCACACCGCGCCGCCTTACTGTTCTGGTGAAGGATGCCGCCGAACGACAAGAGGATATCAGCGAAGAGGTGAAGGGCCCTTCTCGCAAAATCGCGCTGGACGCGAGCGGCGAGTGGAGCAAGGCCGCACTCGGCTTTGCCCGCAGCCAAGGGGTGTCGACGGAGCAGTTTACCTTTAAAGAACTGGCCGGAGTGGAATATATCTACGCCACCAAGAACAGTGACGGTGTAAATACCTCCTCGCTATTGTCCGAAGGACTCAGCGGCATTGTCAGTTCGATGACCTTTCCGAAAAATATGCGCTGGGGAGCGTATGATTTCAAGTTTGTGCGCCCGATCCGCTGGCTGGTGGCCCTGTTCGGTCAAGAGATTATCGATCTTGAAATCACCGGCGTTAAAGCCGGCAATGTGAGCAGGGGCCACCGGTTCCTGGGTACGGAAGCAGTGATTGCCGAGCCGGCGCAGTATGTGGAAACGATGCGCAGCCAGCATGTGCTGGTGGATGTGAAGGAACGCGAAGAGCTGATTCTGAACCAGATTAACAAGCTGGCTGCTGAGAAAGGCTGGACGATTGCCATCAAGGAAGACCTTCTGGAAGAGGTATTGTTCCTGGTGGAAACTCCAACCGTACTGTTCGGCACTTTCGATCCTTCGTTCCTCAGCATCCCACAGGAGGTGCTGATCACCTCGATGCGTGAGCATCAGCGTTATTTCCCGGTCTTTGACGCGGCAGGTACGCTTTTGCCATTCTTCGTCACTGTGCGTAACGGGAATGCCGAATCATTGGATGTCATTGCCAGGGGGAACGAAAAGGTGCTGCGTGCCCGCCTATCGGATGCTAAGTTCTTTTATGGAGAGGATCAGAAACTGCAGATCAGCGACGCGCTGGCCAAGCTGGAAAATATCGTTTATCACGAAGAACTGGGCAGTGTCGGAGACAAGGTTCGCCGGATACGGGCCATTTCCGACCGTTTGGCCGTAAGGCTTGCACTGTCCGAGACTGCAACCGCAGAGGTAAGCCGGACCGCCGATATTTGCAAATTCGATCTGGTTACCCAGATGGTCTATGAATTCCCTGAGCTGCAAGGCACGATGGGTGAGGATTATGCGCGTAAAGCCGGTGAATCCGAGACGATTGCAAAAGGCATCTTTGAGCACTATCAGCCGCGTTTTGCCGGAGACGCCGTTCCTTCGACAGAAGCGGGTCTGGTAGTCAGCATTGCCGATAAAATCGACACCATTGTCGGCTGCTTCTCCATTGGCATTATCCCGACAGGCTCACAGGACCCTTACGCGCTTCGCCGCCAGGCGGCAGGCATTGTACAGATGGTGCTTGAGCATAAACTGCCGATCACTTTGCAGGAAATTTTCGACACAGCGGTAGAGGTTCACGAAAATTTACGTTCAGAGAAACATTTTGCTACTGACCTGCGTATAAACCTTTACGAATTCTTCGGTTTGCGTGTAAAACGCCTGTTATCCGACAATGTCCGTTATGATGTTGTGGATGCGGTAATTGCTGCAGGCTTCGATGATATCGTGGACGTGGTAGGCAGAAGCCGTGCGCTTATGGATACCGTGAACGGGCAGGCTGATTTCAAAGTTACCGTCGATTCGCTGACCCGGGTTAGCAATTTGGCTGCCAAAGCAGACAATGGTGCTACTGTGGAACCGTCTTTGCTGCAGGAAGAAGCCGAACGGAAGCTGTATGAAACCTGGCAGGCTATTCACACGCCATATCAGGTCGCGCTGAGTGCCAGAAATGCAGCGGAAGCTTTGAAAATTCTGTCCGGACTTAAGGATGCTGTTACCGGATTCTTCGATTCCGTAATGGTTATGGCTGAAGACGAGAAGATCCGCGCCAACCGTCTGGCGTTGCTGGCCGCCATTGATGCCGACTCCAAAGCCTTCGCCGATTTCGGCAAGCTGGTGTGGTAAATTCCTACTGACACACCTTAAGGGTGCTGTCTGACACGGAAAATGTACAATTTTGTGCAGCTTATGGTATAGAACGATGGTTTAGGGTATAAATATACGGAACGGTGCCAATGAACAGGTTGACATCCGTTCCGTATTTATGCTTTACAAAGAAGGATTTCTGTCCGGCAAAGCGTATATATATTACACGGGAAATTGGTGATGTCATGGAGAGGCCCCAAGGAAGAACGATTGTGGTCGACGGGGATGCTTGTCCGGTCAAACAAGAGATTATTTCTGTTGCCCGAAGCTTTGGCATACCGGTAATTATGGTCTCTTCGTACGATCATGTGCTGAAGGCTGAAGAAGGTGTCTCGGTTGTCCAGGTGGAGCGGGGAGCCGACAGCGCTGATCTGTATATTGCCAATCATATTTCTGCGGGGGATATAGTTATTACGCAGGATTATGGCCTTGCTGCACTGGCGCTCGCCAAACGCTGCAAGGTGCTTTCGAACCGCGGGCAGGAGTATGAGGATTCCAAGATGGATTTTATGCTGGAGGGCAGGCATGCCAGAGCGGTTGAACGCCGGAGAGGCCATTATTCCAAAGGGCCGAAAGCGATCACCGCCGAGGAAAAAAATTATTTTCAACATAAACTGACAAAACTTTTAACACTTTTGCAGGAGAATGTCCAGCTATAGCGAATTATATTTATTTGTTAAGAGATGAAGGTGGCTAAAAGTGGCTAACGGACAAGGTAATATTCCGGAAGAGGTTATCGAAAGCGTGCTGGCGCGGCATGATATTGTCGATACAGTCGGTAAGGTTGTCCATTTGTCCAAGCAGGGGAAATATTTATGGGGCCTCTGCCCGTTCCATTCGGAGAAAACCCCTTCCTTCACGGTAACCCCTGAACGGGGCGTCTTTCATTGCTTTGGCTGCGGTATGGGTGGAAATGCCATCAAATTCAGGATGGAAATCGAAGGATTATCCTTCCCCGAAGCAGTCAAAATAATGGCGGAAGAAAGCGATATCCCTGTTCCCGAGGGTAAGGGGGGGTTCCTGTCTCCTCCTGATCCGGAGCGTGACCGTCTCATTCAGGCGTACGAGCTGTCTGCGAAGTTCTATCATTTTCTGCTGAAGAATACGGAATACGGCACTGCCGCAATGGATTATTTAAGAGCCCGTAATTTCAGCGACAAAATGATTGACCAGTTCCAGATCGGCTATGCGCCGGACCGCTGGGACACACTGCTGCAGTTCCTGGAGAAACGGGGGTTTGATCTCGCTGAGATGGAGAAAGGCGGGCTTCTGTCTGCCAGGGGCGAGGGCAAAGGGTATCTCGACCGCTTTCGCGGACGTGTTATTTTTCCGATTGCGAACCGTATGGGCAAGGTAATTGCCTTTGCGGGAAGAATTCTCGGAGACGGGCAGCCGAAATATTTGAATTCCCCCGAGAGCAGATTGTTTAACAAGAGCCGGATTCTGTACAACTTGCACCAGTCCAAAGCATCCATCCGCAAAACGCGGCAAATCGTCCTTTTTGAAGGATACGGCGATGTCATTTCGGCTTGGGAAGCAGGTGTGCATAACGGTGTGGCTACCATGGGAACATCACTTACGGATGGACATGTGGCGCTGATGAAGAGCCTGGGCGACGAAATTGTTCTGGCCTATGATGGCGACAAGGCTGGACAAGCCGCAGCGATGAAAGCTATTCCGATGCTGGAGGACAATGGCCTGCGGGTAAAGGTAGCCGTGCTTCCAAGCGGACTGGACCCCGATGAATTCATTTCCCGGCATGGCGGAGAGCGCTTCAGGGATCAGGTAATTGATTCGGCGGTTTCATCCATAAAATTTAAGCTTATATATCTGAAAAAAAACCATATACTCCTAGAGGAAGACGGCAAAATCGCCTACGTCAAGGAGGCGCTGGAGATTATCGCCACGCTGCATTCCTCCACAGAACGAGAGGTGTACCTGCGGGAAATCGCCTCCGAGCTGGATCTGTCATATGATAGCTTAAAGCAGGACTGCAATTTACTTCGGGCATCGATGCAAAAAAACATCCCTGAAGGGGATAATAACGACAAAAGGTGGAATAATGGTAGGCATAAAAAAGGGCAGGTGCAAGTACCAACGTTGCTGCCCGCTTATCATGCTGCGGAACGGCGACTTCTGTCCATAATGATTCAGGACCCTGAAGCCGCTGCTTATGTGGGAGAACGCCTCGGTGAAGAGTTCAACATCGATGATCATGCGGCCATTGCCGCTTATCTATATGCCTATTACGCGCAAGGCAAGCCCCCCGGCATCAGCCGGTTTTTATCATCGCTTCAGGATGACCGTCTGGAAAAAACCGCAACAGCAATTTCCATGATGGACACTCCTCCAGACTGGAACACTCAGGTCTTGGACGATTGTATCCGTGAAGTGCGGAAGTACCCCGTAACGCGCGGGATGGAACAGAAACGCGAAGAGATGATTCAGGCTGAGAAGTCCGGTGACTTTTTGCGTGCGGCACAAATAGCAAGTGAGATTATTGCCCTAGAGAGACAATGAGCAGTTGACAGGATGTACCTAGGGAGGAGGGAGTCGAATTATGGCGAACGATCAGCACACTGAACTGGAAGCGGAATTTACTCTGGATCAGGTTAAGGATCAGCTTATTGAGCAAGGCAAGAAAAGATCATCATTGAACTACAAAGATATTATGGAGAAATTGTCGCCGTTTGATCAAGACCCCGAGCAAATGGAGGAATTCTACGAGCAACTGAGCGACCACGGCATCGAGGTTGTGAATGAGAATGATGAAGAGGTCAATACGCTTCGTCCGAACGATGACAATGAAGGCAGCGATAATGATGACTTCAGCTTCGACGATGATTTGTCACTCCCGCCGGGAATCAAGATCAATGACCCTGTACGGATGTATCTGAAGGAGATCGGACGCGTGCCGCTGCTGTCGGCAGACGATGAGGTAGAGCTGGCGATGAGAATCAAGAACGGCGACGAGGAAGCGAAGCGCCGGCTCGCTGAAGCGAATTTGCGGCTCGTGGTTAGTATCGCCAAACGTTATGTCGGACGCGGCATGCTGTTCCTGGATCTGATTCAGGAGGGCAACATGGGTCTGATCAAAGCGGTGGAGAAATTTGACCACAACAAAGGCTTCAAGTTCAGTACCTACGCCACATGGTGGATTCGTCAGGCCATTACCCGGGCGATTGCGGATCAGGCGCGGACGATCCGGATTCCGGTGCATATGGTGGAAACGATCAATAAGCTGATTCGTGTCTCCCGTCAATTGCTGCAGGAGCTGGGCCGCGAGCCATCGCCGGAGGAAATTGCCGCCGAGATGGAACTTACGGTCGAGAAGGTTAGAGAAATTATGAAGATTGCCCAGGAGCCGGTATCGCTGGAAACACCGATCGGTGAAGAGGATGATTCGCATTTGGGTGATTTCATCGAGGATCAGGAGGCGCTTGCTCCTGCGGATGCGGCAGCCTATGAACTGCTGAAGGAACAGTTGGAGGACGTGCTGGACACGCTTACTGAGCGTGAAGAGAATGTGCTTCGTCTGCGTTTCGGTCTGGATGACGGACGGACGAGAACGCTCGAGGAAGTGGGTAAAGTGTTCGGCGTTACCCGTGAGCGGATCCGTCAGATCGAAGCCAAGGCGCTGCGCAAGCTGCGTCATCCAAGCCGCAGAAAGCGGTTGAAGGATTTCCTCGAATAGTATCACATGACCCGGACCTTTTGCTGCACGGTGGCAGGAGGTCCTTTTAGCTTAAATGAAGCTGGAGACTCAAGGTCCGAAAGAGGGATGAGCCGTTGAATCTGGAAAAACGTGAAATTATTTTAAGAGAAATTCAGTACTGGAGAAGAAGCAAGGTGCTGCCGGAGCAATATTGCGATTTCCTGACCAACCTTTATGATGAAGGGACCGAGGTAAAGGACAGCAATCCGATTTCACTCCAGAATCTTCAACAGGGCAGCATCAAAGTATGGCTGTTTGGTTTTGGAATTATTTCCTTGATTTTCTTGATTAGTCTATATTTTAGCGTTTTTCCCTGGCCATTGCAACTTGGTACGGCGCTCTGTGTCTTAATTGTCTGTTACGGATACTCGGCGATTTACCAGGACCGCAACAAGATGATCAGTCTGGTGCTGGCAGGGGCCGGGAGTGTGCTTACGCTGGGCTTCGGATTATGGCTGATTGATCTGCATAACCTGGACACTGACCTGTGGAGGCCTATACTGATTGCAGGCTGCGGACTTTTGTGGGTGGTTTTAGGATTTTTACTGCGGATTGGGCTGCTTCATTACTGCGGCTTTGCCTTTTGGGCGCTGCTCTATGCCGGTTTTTTTGGCCAAAAAAGTCCGGATGCCTCCATCCTTGAGCTGGAGCTGCTCTGGCTGCCGATCTGTGTGCTGATGATCTGGCTGAGCTGGCTTCTGTACCATCGTGTAAACGGTGTATCGGGCGTATATTTGGGGGTTGGTGTCTCTTTGTGGATTATGCCTGAAATTGATGCACTGATGCTAAGGCAGGATTATCCGCAATGGGTTTCGCTTTTATTGATACTGAAGATTGCGGCAGGACTTGCTCTGCTGTTTATTTTCCGAAAAAAATGGATAACGTGGGTGGCTTCATGAACAACACAAAATTATCAAACCGGCTTCAGCTTGTGCTGGAGCAGGTTCCACAGGGCAGCATTGTCGCCGATATCGGTTCAGACCATGCGCTGCTGCCTGTAGCGGCTATAGAAAGCGGGCGGGCGCTGTCCGCCATTGCCGGCGAAGTAACCACGGGGCCGTTCGAAGCGGCCCGCAGAGGGGTAGCTGAGGCTGGGTTAGGCAAGGTTATCTCTGTCCGCCGCGGAGACGGGCTGGAGGTGCTGGAGCCGGGAGAAGCCGACTGTATTACCATTGCCGGAATGGGCGGGTCGCTGATTGCCGCCATTCTGGAACGCGGCCGCAGCCTGGGCAAGCTTGAAGGTGTGAAGACGCTGGCGCTGCAGCCGAACGTGGGCGAGGATGTTTTGCGCCGCTGGCTATTGAATCATGGCTGGGTGCTTACTGCGGAGCATATCCTGGAGGAAGACGGCAAGATTTATGAAATTCTGAAGGCAGTTCCTGAAGCTGCTGCCGATGTTACGAATGATCAGCTATACCGTGATTTGAAGCTGGCCTCAGGCATCGAATGTGACCGTGAGCTGCTCCTGGAGATGGGACCTTATCTGCTGCAAGCACCAAATGCAGTGTTTCACAAGAAGTGGCAGGGTGAAATTGCCAAGCTGGAAGGGATTCTGACTTCGTTGTCACGTTCCGGCCAGGCGGCGGCAGAGGACAAACGCAATGAGATCCTGGCGCGGATCAAGCGAATTACGGAGGTGCTGGAATGTTTGCCAAAGGACAAACTGTAATCGGGTATATGGAGCAGCTTGCTCCCAAACATCTGGCGGAGGAATGGGATAATGTCGGCCTCCAGCTTGGTTCTCTGCAGAAGGAGATTACGGGAGTGCTGGTCGCGCTTGATGTCAATGACGCGGTTGTGGATGAAGCCATCGCTCAGGGCTGCAACCTGATCATCGCGCATCATGCGATTATTTTCCGCCCGATCAAGGGAATACAGACTGATAACCCGATGGGTAAGCTGTATGAGAAGCTGATCAAAAATGATATAGCCGTATATATAAGCCATACGAATCTGGATGTGGCCGAAGGCGGAATGAACGACTGGATGGCCGAAGCGCTTGGTATTCAGGACGGTGCGCCAATTAAGGATATCCATACCGAGCAGCTCTCGAAGCTGGTGGTGTTCGTGCCGAAGGAGCATCATCAGAAGGTGCTGGATGCCATTCTGAATGCCGGGGCAGGCTGGATCGGCAATTACAGCCATTGCAGCTTCAATATCGAAGGCTACGGGACCTTTATGCCCAGAGAGGGCTCCGAGCCTTATCTCGGTGAGCAAGGCAAGCTTACGCATGCCGAGGAGATCCGTATTGAGACGATTGTTCCTCAGCCTATCCGTAATAAGGTAGTGCAGGCGATGCTGAAAGCCCATCCTTACGAGGAGGTGGCCTATGATCTTTATTCGATGGACCTCAAGGGCCGCAGCTTCGGCCTGGGCAGAGTAGGCAAGCTTAAGGAGCCGACCACCCTGGGCGAATTCGTTGAAACGGTCAAAAGCGGCCTTAAGGTTGACAAGGTGCGCGTGGTTGGGGACCTGGACCGTCCCATCCGCAAAGCGGCGGTGATGGGCGGATCGGGCGCTAAATATTACAACAGCGCCATCTTCAAGGGTGCCGACGTGCTGGTGACCGGGGATATTGACTATCATACGGCTCAGGATGCTTTTTTGGCCGGCATTACGCTGATAGATCCGGGACATAATGCGGAGAAGATTATGAAGGAAAAAGTAGCCGAGTGGATTTCGGGCAAGCTGACTGAGCATAAGTATGCTACAGCGGTGCATGCCTCGCAGGTGGACACAGAGCCTTTTAAATTCCTGTAGATTCCTTTAATTTACACTTGTGCCGGCTTACGCAAGTCTGTATAATATACAATGTTGTACGGGAAGTTTGACAGACAATCGCCGGCGGCGTGAAGACGCTGCGGGAGGAAAGTCCGGGCTCCATAAGGCAGGGTGCTGGATAACATCCAGTCGGCGCGAGCCGAAGGATAGTGCCACAGAAATGGACCGCCGATGGCCGCTTTCGGGCGGCACAGGCAAGGATGGAACCGAGGTGTAAGAGACCCCGAGGAACGCTGGTGACTTCGTTCCTGGTAAACCCCATCTGGAGCAAGACCTAATGAGACGCAGCATCCTCCTTAACGGGAAGGGGCAGCCTTCGCCTGAGGCGCGTCTAGGTTGGTCGCTGGAGCTGTGCAGTAATGTACGGCCTAGATAGATGATTGTCGCTTATGGTGGGAGGGTAGTTCCCGTTCGAACCACGACGAGCACAGAACCCGGCTTACGGCAAACTTTCCTAACTGACAACTTCTAAGCATTTGTAGATGTAAGCAGCCTATAAGACAGCGGCCCTCCGAGGAGGGCCGCTTTTTGCATACCAGAGATTGGAGTACTGCTGTCTGATCCTGAATAATCAGTGAAGATGCGACAGCTCGCTCTGCTCATATAGAGCCAGCGCTTTTTCCAGCCGCTGCACGGCAAGCCGGACCAGCTCCGGCGGGGTGTGGGTGAAATTGAGCCGCATCGTATTTGTGAGCGGCTGCGCCGAAAAGAAGACCTCTCCGGGTACAAAGGCAACGCCCTGCTCTACAGCAAAGGGAAGCAGCCTCGTAGTGTTAATCTGCTCGGACAATGTCAGCCACAGAAACATGCCGCCGCGTGGCTCGTGGAACCGGGTACCCTTCCAACTGCGGGAGGAGAGCTCGGCGGACAAGAGCTTCATCCGCGAACAATATTCACGCGAGATCTTGCGGATATGCCCTTCGAGATCAAAGAACCCCAGCAGCTCAGACAGCGCGCGCTGATCAATGGCGCTGGAGTGCAAATCCGCCGCCTGCTTCGCTTTGGTGATCACTTTGATCAGTTCAGCGGGACCGGCGATCCAGCCTGTGCGCAGCGCGGGGGCGACGATTTTGGAGAAGGTTCCTGTATAGACTACACAAGGCTCACTGCTGCTGCTTCTGTCAATCTCCGCCAGGGTAGGGGGATAAGCGCCCGGCGCCTCATCGGAGGTGATCTCTCCATACGGATTGTCTTCAAGGATAAGCACATTATAGCGCCGGCATAGCTCCACGGTCTTCTCCCGGCGCTCCTTGCTCCAGGTGGCTCCCGATGGATTGTTAAACGTTGGAACAGCATACAGCAGCTTGGGGCGCTGCTTGCGAAGCTGCTCCTCCAGGTGGTCCGGCAGCATGCCATGTTCGTCACTCTGGACAATATGGATGTCCGCACGGTAGGAGCCAAGCACCTGCAGGGCGGCAAGATAAGTAGGCGCTTCCACTAGTACGGCATCACCTGGATCAAGCAGGATTTTACACAGCAAATCAATGGCCTGCTGGGAACCTGTTGTCAGTATCATTTCAGAGGCGGCCACAGGAATCCCCTGCTTGGTCAGCCTTGCGGCAATTTGCTCCCGCAGCGGGGCGTATCCTTCAGTTAATCCGTACTGTAGCGCTGATGTATCCGTAGATAGAGCACGGCTGTATGCATCACGGACCGCCTCCATCGGGAACAGATCTTCTCCGGGCAGGCCCCCGGCCAAGGAGATAATGTCTTTGCCTTGAGTAAGCTTGAGAATTTCACGGACTGCCGAAGAACCCAAATGGTTAGCAGCCGTTGAGAAATTAATCTTCATAAAAAATGCTCCCCGCTTTTGAATTTTGTTGTATCATAACGGCATAGCGGTATAACAGTAAAGCATTGAATATAACAGTAAGGAGGACGGAAGGATGCATATCGATTTGCTTCGCAGCGGCACGAAATCCTTGCCGCAGCAAATTTGCGATACACTGGCTCAGCGGATTACTTCAGGGCTGCTGCAGCCGGGTACCCGGCTGCCTTCCGTCAGAGGTCTGGCAGTCAGTCTGAGGGTGAGCCAGGTTACTGTGAGCAAGGCCTACGCCGATCTGGAGAAGCGGGGACATATTATTTGCAGCCAAGGCAAAGGCTGCTTTGTCGCGGAGCATGAACGGAATGGCTCCGATACCGGCACAGGCTGGCAGAACGTTTATGACGACTATTTGCCGCGGGCGCAGCTGTGGAGGAATTTTGATTACTCAGAGGTGGAGTACCCGTTCCATATGGCATCAATTCATGGCGAGCTGCTCCCCCTCAGGTCTATCGGTGCGACGATGGCCCTACTAGTGACAGAGCAGCCCGAGCTGATGGCTTCCTACGGCAATTTCCAGGGCAATCTGGAGCTGCGGGAAATCATGCGCAAGCACCTGCAGCCGCGCGGCATTACTCTTAGCTCATCTGATCTGATGATTACCAGCGGGACGCAGCAGGGGATTGATTTGGTAGCCCGGACCTTTGTCGGTCCCGGGGATACGGTTTATCTGGAAGCGCCGAGCTATACCGGGGCGATTGATGTTTTTGCCGGGAGAGGTGCGGAGATGATCTTTGTGCCGATGGATCAGGAGGGAATGAGGATTGATGTGCTGACGAAGCTGTGCGACCAGAGACCGCCCAAGCTGATTTATACGAATCCCACCTTTCAGAATCCTAGCGGCGTCACGATGAGCATGCCAAGAAGACAGCGGCTGCTGGAGCTTGCCCGCAGCTACCGCTGTCTCATTGTGGAGGATGACCCGTTCAGTGATCTGTATTTCCGCACACCTCCGCCGCCTTCGATCAAATCCATGGATGAGGACGGACATGTGGTCTATATGAAAAGCTTCAGCAAGGTGCTCGCCCCCGGCTGCAGAATCGCTTGTGTTGCCGCAGCTGGGAATATTCTCTCCAGACTCATCGCCGCCAAGTCGGCGAGTGATCTCGGCAGCCCGCTGCTGACACAAGGGGCAGTCCTTCCGTTCATCTCCCATAAATACGAGAGCTATGCCGGCGAGCTGCGGGCTGCTCTGCGCAGACGTATGGAGAAGGCGGCGAAGCTGCTGAAGCAGTACGCCCCTCCGGGCGTTACCTGGAATCTGCCCGATGGCGGATTGAATCTTTGGCTGCAGCTCCCATCCGCAGCGGGCATCGACAGGCTGCATATGCTGGCCGAACAGGAGGGCATTTCCTTTCTTCCCGGCGATGTGTGTTATGCCGGTGATACTCCCTCCCGGCATATCCGGCTGTGCTATGCGCAAATGAAGGAAGCCGACATGGAGCGGGGGCTGAGGCTGTTCCTGATCCTGCTGGGCAAGCATCTCAGCTCTTTGTCTTAATAGCTGTTTTGAAGGCTCTGCTGAAGTGATTTGAGCTGCCGGCCGACTTGCTGCGGAAACAACTGCAACGGCACTTCGCCTCCGGTGGCTGCCTGAAGTGTTTTGTAGATATCGACTTGGCCCCAGCCATAATATTTGTCATGACCGGGGGTGCCGAGATCCACCGCATTGGTAGTCATCAGATCCATCACTTCTTTGTTGGTCAGGGCCGGATTCAGCGAGCGGATGAGTCCGGCGAGCGCTGCCACATGAGGGCTTGCCATGGACGTGCCGGATAAAGCCGCATACTGGTTGTCCGGGTAGGTGCTGGCAATGCTCTCTCCCGGGGCAGCGACATCAATATAATCGCCATAATTGGAGAAGGAAGCTCTATCGCCGGAGGCATTTGTTGCAGCAACTGCAATTACCTCCGGGTAAGCTGCCGGATAGCCCGGACGTTCGGTGTTGTCGTTGCCGGAAGCGGACACGAGCACCACGTCACGGTCATAGGCATACTTAATCGCATCATGCAAAAACTGTGAATCGGCGTAATTCCCCAAGCTCAGGTTTATCACCTTCGCTCCTTTGTCCGCAGCCCAGATAATTCCTTCGGCAACGGAGTAGGTAGTGCCTGCTCCCGAGTTGTCGAGTGCTTTTACCGGAAGGATCTTATTGAACCAGCTAATGCCGGCCACGCCCTCCTTGTTGTTCGTCAAAGCTCCGATGATGCCTGTTACATGGGTGCCATGTCCGACATCGTCATCAGGCTTCGAGCCTTTTGTGATCGCATTATACCCGGCCAGCAGTTGGCCCTTGAGGTCAGGATGGCTGGCCTGCACACCGGTATCCACCACAGCCACTACTACATCCTTGCTGCCTTTGGACAAATTCCAGCCCTGCTCGGTTTCGATAGCCGGCAAATTCCACTGATAGGTCGAGAACAGCAGATCATTTGGCGTAAGCACATTCGCTCCGGTCTTTTCGTTCACCGCATCATTGGTTAAATACATATAGTGAGGCTCTGTGTATTCGGGTTTCCATTTTTTGGAGAAATAGGATTTAAGCTCTGTATAGTTCATTTTCTCCGAGCGAAAAATATAGGCATACCCCAGCTTGCGCGGCTCCTTGGACTGAATATCTGCGGCAATGGTCTGAAGCTGTCCCGCAGTAGGATGGCCGTTCTGGAACCGGACAACGATTTCATTCTCATAATAATGGCTGGCGTTCTCGTTGTCATGGCCCGTTTTGACGGTGATATCCTTCAAGGTATCGGTGTGAACCGATTCAACGCGGTATTTGCCTTCCTTGGGATAAGGGATGAGGCGCAGGTTCTTGAGCTGATGTTCGGCAACCCGGTCCAGAATCTTCTGATTGATCAGGGCAATAACACCGAAATGTCCGGCCTTATCGCGCTGAGCCATAAAGTAATATTTCTTCTTCCCGATAATAAAGGTAGGGGATTCATAAGCCTGATGCCGTTTGATCGCAGTTTTCGCGGTATTCAGGTATTTCAGCAGTTGTTGATTCTCCTGATCGCTGCCCTCCGGAAGCGAGGACTTGAAGGTGCTCGTCTTCTCTGTGCGGAAATCAATCCACATCAGCATGGTGATATGTCCGTGTCCTTGCTGGAGACGTTTGGCATATGCTGAAATATCTCCGGGCGAAGCGCCATCCGTCTCAGTGAGCATCGTGCTTAAATGCTTGCTGACATCCACCCTGTTCAGACGGTCGGTAGCGCTGACATCCTGGGTAAGCGATGTTTTCTTGATCGCTTTCTCCTGTGCCGGATTAGGCACGGCGGTTTGGTGAAGCCCCCCGGTCCCTTCAGGCCGAAGGGTAAATGTTAGTAGGACTGCCGAGATTGCAGCGGTGACCAGACCGGCTATTAATACATTTTTTCGTGACATATTTTCCGCCCCTTCATGGCATCGTAATACCTGTAGCTTTAGAAGAGAGCACCTGTTTTATGCATCAATTAGAAGAAAGCAGAGGACAGAGAAGCCGTTGCTGCTTGTCAGAAAAGGATACCGCCGTCCAAAGATTTATGTTAATATCAAAAAAGTAAGTGCTTACCGAGCTAGGACTAATAAGGGGGACCAATTGCCATGTCAGCAGCCAACGTGCAGAAATTGTGTGAAACGACGAGAGAAAAGCTAAATGCCGTAATCGGAAAAATGGAATTATTCCTGAACCAGCATGCGCTGCCGCAACTGGTAACTGAAGATGATGAGGAAACCCTGCTGTTTTATCAAGGCTTCTTGTCCGATCTCCGCCATCTGCTGGTGTTCTCGGAAATGTCCTATGAGAAGCTGGGGGTAGCCCTGCGCCGCGCCACTTTTGACGAAGCCTTTGCGCAAAAAGCGCTTTATAACGTATACCATTTCGGAGTGAACAACTTCTTCTATCCTAAGAATGAGAGCTATTCCGAAGATGGGCGTTATGCCTACACCGGCCAGGATGCTATCCGCTTCCGTAAGAAGCCGGTTCGTCCGGTACGTGACATTATTCTGGATATCACCAAGGTTTATGAAGAGCTTCGTGATGATCTGAGCTATTATGAAAATGATTATTTGACCGAAAAGCGTATGCAGAACCAGGTGTAGCAGCTGCTTATCTGTTCAGCTACAGCCAGGACCGTGTCTGTCATGGAAGGATGACGGCACGGTCCTTTTTGTGCTGGGCGGGCTGGTAACCCTTTTACAGCATAGAGGCAGCCGGCCAAGGGCATAATGAAGTCGAGGTGATAAACATGACAAACGCAAAAACGCTTGTGAAATGCAGTGTTAGCAACTGTCATTATTGGGGAGAGCAGAACTTGTGCCGGGCTAATGAAATTGTGATCGAAATCGACAAGCATGTCGGCAGCCGCTTCAAGGAAGAATATGCCGAAGAAATGACGGATAGCAACCACCATGACATTGCCGGAACTTCCTCTGCCACTTGTTGCCTGACGTTCAAGCCTAACGCTTAGGAGGATACCATGGACAAGCACAATGATGAATCCAAGCTGGACCGCTCAGAGCGGAAAAAGATCGTTCTGCGTCCGCGCCGGACGGACTATCCCCGCCGTGACCGGACGCTGAACGAAGAGTACGCTGCCGAAGTTACCCCGCTGCCCGCACATGTGCAAAGAACGCATATCAAGGATGCGGAAGACACGCAAGATGAGACCCAAAGTGACAGTCGTACCCTCGGTTATACAGGCCTTGGCTTTGGGGTGGTCTCCTTATTTATTTGGTCGGTCATCTTAGGGCCAATTGCCGCAATACTCGGATATTTCGCTTATGCCAGAGGGCAAAAAACCTCCGGAGCGTGGGCGATCGGGCTTGGCATTGTATCTACACTCAGCTATTTTGTTATGATTCCTTTTGCGCGGTAGCAGCATTTGCAGCCGGAAATATGAAGCAGACACAGGCTTACAGACCTAACTATACGGGTCTGAAGTCTGTTTTTGCGTGTCAGTATATAGCATTTCCCGCGAAAAAATTGTAAAATAAAGGCGCATTTCAAATTTGAAATTGAGATTCTTAACATACAAGACAAACCGGAAAGAAGGAGTGCGCAGCATGGAGATTAATACCGCTGCTGGAAGCGGACTCGGGCAGTTGAAATGGGTTGATTTAAGGACTTCGTCAAACGTCAGGAAGGGTGCTTCGACCACCAGCAAGGAAGTGTCGGGAACATCCGCTTCAGAATTTGCCGCCATGCTGCAGCAGCTTGCTCTGCAGAATGCCAGTGGAAGCAGCGGCAGCGCACTTACCTCAATGGACAACTCTTCACTGAGCGGTCTGCTATGGCAGCAGCTTGGGGGAATGCAGAATGACTACAGTTCAATTTCCGGGGAAATAACGGGAACCAAGCCTACCGATTATGAAGATTTGATTCAAACGGCAAGCGCGAAATACGGAGTTCCGGTTGACCTGATCAAAGCTGTAATCGATACGGAGTCCTCCTTTAATCCGAATGTTGTCTCCTCGGCCGGGGCCAAGGGCTTGATGCAGTTAATGGATGGAACGGCGAACGGATTGGGCGTTTCTAATCCCTTCGATCCGGCGCAGAACATTGATGGCGGTGTGCGTTATCTGTCCTATCAATTACAGCGGTATGGCGGGCAGGAGAAAATGGCGCTGGCGGCTTATAATGCCGGTCCGGGGCGGGTGAACAAGCTTGGAGTAAACAATGACATGGAGCTGATGGCCAATTTGTCGCAGCTTCCGCTTGAAACTCAATCCTATATCGCCAAAATAGAACGCGCCCGCGCGCAATACGCGGTATAATAAAAGGATCAAACGGGTTAACCTTAAACCACCGGGGTGGGAGAGGGCCGTTTGATCCTTTTTCAAATGATAAGGATGGAATTGTTTCACTTCATCACAAGTGGAAATGTAAAGGAGACCGCCGATATATGCTTTACTGGGATTATGCCGCCGCAGCGCCGCCTTACGATGAGGTGGTGCAGACCGTGGAACAAATCATGAGGCTGCATTATGCCAACCCCTCTTCTCTTCACCGTGCAGGCGTAGAAGCGGAGAGGCTGATCAGACGCGCACGGGAAGTATGCGCCGCTGCGCTTGGAGTGCAGTCACAGGAAATTCTGTTTACTTCGGGAGCTACCGAGAGCAACAATCTGGCGATTAAAGGGGCGGCTTTGGAGCTTCAGTCGAGGGGAAGGCATATCATAACTACCGAATTGGAGCATCCCTCAGTGTATGAGAGCTGTCTGCAGCTGCAAAAGCTGGGCTGGGAGATTACCTTTGTCCCACCGGAGAGCAGCGGTGTTGTTGATCCTGCGCGTATTGCCGCCGCCGTCCGCCAGGATACTGTGCTTGTCAGCGTCATGCATGTCAATAATGAAATCGGCACCGTGCAGCCATTGGAAGAGATTGGGCAGCGGATTAAAGCTGTTAACCGCAGGACGCTGTTTCACGTCGATGGTGTGCAGGGCTACGGTAAGCTGGAAACGCGGCTGAAGGAATGGCAGGCCGATCTATACAGCCTGTCGCCGCACAAAATCCGTGGGCCGCGCGGTACGGGAATACTATATGTCAGGGAAGGCGTTACGCTGTTTCCGCTGATAACCGGAGGTTCCCATGAAAATGGCCTGCGCGCCGGAACGGAGAATGTGCCGGCGATTGTCGGTTCGGCCAAAGCTGTGCGGATGAGCGGTGAACAGCGGCTCGCGCTGAACGAACGCCTGATTCCACTGCGGAACAGGCTCCTGTGTTTTATATCCGGGATACCTGAGCTGATTCTGAACAGCAGAGAGGACGGAGCGCCGCATATCGTTCATTTCTCCTATCCGGGGATGAAGGGAGAGGTTCTGGCCCGCAAGCTGGAGGAGCTGGGAATGACCGTGTCGACCCGTTCGGCCTGTTCCTCGCGCCTTGCCGAACCAAGCCGGATTCTGCTGTCGATGGGCAGAGATGTCTCGGCAGCGCTCGGCGGCATCCGCATCAGCCTGGGGGACCGTCACACGGAGGCCGATGTTGTCCAGCTTGAACAGGCGCTGCTGACTGCTGTACAGTCATTGAAGAAAGCTCAAGGAGGCATGAAGTAACAGATGAGAGAGATAGATACACAAGCAAAAGCTGACGGACGCAGTATTGAATATGCGGACATGCTTTTGCTGCGCTTTGGAGAATTTACTTTAAAAGGGAAAAATCGCTCCCGCTTTGAAAAAACCGTGTTCCGCCATGTGAAGGAGATGGTCAAGCCTTATCCCAAGGCAAATCTGAGCAAGGAATTCGGCCGGATCTATGTAGAGCTGAACGGTGAACCGGCGGAAGAACTGATAACGGCGCTGAAAAACGTGTTCGGCATTGCTTCAATAAGTCCGGTCAAGGTTGCGCGGTCTGAATTCGAAGACATTCTGACGGTCAGCCGCACCTTTCTGGAGATTATCGCTCCGGCTGCAGGGACCAGCTTTAAGGTCAATGCCCGCCGGGTGTGGAAGGGATTTCCGTATGGCTCGCTTGAAATGAACAAGCTGATTTCTACTCCGCTTCTTCAGGGTTATCCCGGTTTGCTCGTGGATGTGAGGTCCCCGCAGCTCGAAATGAAGATTGAGATCCGCGAAGAACATACGTATATTTTCTGCGAAAATATTGCCGGTGTCGGCGGTTTCCCGCTGGGCACTAACGGCAAAGCGATGCTGCTGCTGTCCGGCGGGATTGACAGTCCTGTTGCCGGCTGGTCTTCTATGCGCCGGGGGCTGGAAGTAGAATGTGTTCACTTCTACAGCTATCCTTATACCAGCGAGCTGGCAAGGCAGAAGGTCGTGGATCTGACGCGGGTACTGTCGCGTTATGCAGGGGTCATTAAGCTGCATCTTGTCCCGTTTACGGAGGTGCAGACCTCTTTTACCGGCATCGGTCAGGATAATCTGATTATTACGCTGATGCGGCGGGCTATGCTGAGGATTGCCACAAGACTGGCGGAGCAGGAAGGCGCGCTGGCACTCGTTACAGGAGAAAGCCTCGGGCAAGTGGCCAGCCAGACGCTTTCCAGCATGAATGTCATTGGCCGTGCCACAGCACTCCCGCTGCTGCGTCCGCTGATTATGATGGATAAGAGTGAAATCGTGGAGCTGTCCCAAACGATCGGCACTTACGAGCTGTCGATTCTGCCTTATGAGGATTGCTGTACACTGTTTGTCCCGAAATCTCCAACGACGAACCCGAATCTGCGAATCGTGGATAAAATCGAAGCCACACTTCCAGGTTACTCTGCGCTGCTGGATGCGGCGGTCGCCGGGACCGAAACGGTCACCATTACGCCTTACGGAAATGAGAAGCCCAGCGATGTAGTCACTTCCGAAGCCGGACTGCAGGAAGAGTGGTTTTAGTCAAAATAGTGGCTGTGCGCAGCTTTTCTGTCACTACGGACCCGCTTCCAATGGCCAGCCGCAAGAATTCCAGCAATAATCAGAATGATGAAAAGAATGTGCAGCAGCGGATGCTCCCGTACAAAAGGCTCAATTCGCTGTTCTCCTGCAATCATGCTGGAGGCTGTAAATCCAAGCACACCTGCACCGATATAAATAATCCAGGAATATCTGTTAATCAGCTTAATAAAAAGCGTGCTGCCCCAGATGACAATCGGCACGCTGATCAGTAGGCCCAGTACAACAAGGACAATATTGTGATTGGCTGCCCCGGCAATGGCGATAACATTATCAAGGCCCATAGCTGCATCGGCGACAATGATTGTCCGGACTGCGGACCACAGTGTCCCTCCAGCTTTTATATCAGGACCGTTACTCTCTCCCGCCAGCAGCTTGTAGGCGATCAGAATAAGCAGCAATCCGCCAAAAAGCAGCAGCCAGGGAACCTTAAGCAGCCATACGACCAGAATGGTAGCGATAATCCGCAGCACGACGGCTCCGCCCGTACCCAGCAAAATTGCTTTTTTCTGTGTACCGCCCTGTAAATTCCGGGCAGCGAGGCCAATGACAATTGCATTATCGCCGGCCAGGATCAGATCCAGAAAGACGATGTTCAGCAGCGACAATATGAAATCCAGAACGGATGTGCTCAAGTGGGGGTCACTCCTAAAGTTTTGTATGCTAAAGGTGTGGAGACAAGGCGGCTGTGTCTGCATAGTTTTGTATACGCTGGAAAAGCGCTGGACATTCGTCCCCGCGGAAAAAAGCCCGCAGAGTAAGCATAGCTTGTCGCCCTTGGACATACATGTAATTACATGTACTTCGGGGAGGCTAAAAACAATGGATTCCTTATTGCTGCTTGGTGAAATATTGATGATCAATCTTGTGCTGAGCGGGGATAACGCAATGGTGATTGCGATGGCCAGCAAGAATCTGCCGGAGAACCACCGCAAGCTGGCGGTATGGTGGGGAGCCGCGGGAGCTGTTGCGCTGCGCTGCCTGCTGACTTTTGCTGCGGTGCTGCTGCTCAAAATTCCCTATATTGAAGCAGGCGGGGGAATGCTGCTGCTATGGATTGCGTTCAAGCTGCTGCTGGAGAAAGAGGAAGATGTCAGGGTGGAGGAAAGCTCCACCGTCTGGAGGTCGATCCGTACCATTCTGCTTGCCGACTTCATTATGAGCCTGGACAATGTGCTGGCGATTGCAGGAGTAGCCAAAGGGGATCTTGCGCTGATTGTGATCGGTATCGCCTTAAGCATTCCGATTGTGGTCTGGGGAAGCGGGATTATCGTAGGCTGGCTGCACCGTTTTCCGGTACTGATCTACATCGGGGCATTTATCCTCGCGCATACCGCTGGCGAATTGCTGCTGCAGGATGCCAAGTTCGGTCCGGTGATTTCCTTTTTGCTGCCATCGCTTCATTCCACATTACCGCTCTTACTTGGCATCGCAGTTGTGGTATCCGGTGCAATTAAGCGCAGACCCGTATCGTTAAAGTAGAAATCTGGCAATACTAGAGGCTGAGACAGAGCTGAATAAGCTTTGGCGCGGCCTCTTTGGCATTTCTGCCAAAAGCATGAAGAATGCTGGTGATGGTGTTTTATTCTTTTTTCAGATAAAATATAAATGGAATCCTGTCATAAAAGATGAGAACTTTGAAGGGATGGGTGAAAAATGTCTTCCAAAAACGACATGAAACTGGGTGTGTTTATCGCCGCCGCCGGCATCGTAATTCTATTCGGAAAGCTGGGGGTGTTCGGATTCCTCGGGCGTGCCCTGTGGCCACTCGTGATTCTGATACCAGGCCTGTTCCTGCATGTGCTTTTCTTCAGCCGCCGTGCTTCGGCATCTGTGCTGCTGCCCGCTGGAATTCTGACCGTTTACGGCTTGCTGCTGGGATTATGCAATGCGTGGGGCTGGGGGCTGATGAGACATCTGTGGCCGCTGCTGCTGCTGGGCATTGCTGTCGGACTGTATGAGTATTCGCTCTATTCTCCGGGCAGAAACGGCGGACTTACGACTACAGCCGTCATTCTTGGACTGTTAAGCATTATACTGCTGGTCTTTAGTCTTCTGGGTACCGGAGCGCTCTACCTAATTGGTGCGGTTCTAGTCGCAGCAGGCGCTTGGCTGATGTTCGGCCGGGGCAAACCGGGAGGCCGCAAGAAGTGGAATGGAGGCTGGTAAGCGTTTTTTTCATAAAAAGACTTGCTTTTCATAGTGCTTTCACTATAATATTAAGGATATGTTGAAGCGTCGGCTTTCTGCCTGGCGCTTCTTTTGTGAGACTGCTGCGACACGCTATAAATTTGAACATTTTTAATTTGATAAATGAGAGGATTTGGATACAAATCATGCATTCAAGAAAAGATATCCGCAACATTGCGATCATTGCCCACGTTGACCATGGCAAAACAACACTCGTCGATCAGCTTCTGCAGCAATCAGGTATTTTCAGCGCTCACGAGCATCTTCAAGAACGCGCTATGGACTCGAATGACCTGGAGCGGGAACGCGGAATAACTATCCTAGCCAAAAATACAGCTATTACCTATAAAGAGTTCCTGATCAACATCGTAGATACACCGGGACACGCCGACTTCGGCGGTGAAGTAGAACGTATCATGAAGATGGTTGACGGCGTACTGCTCGTTGTCGATGCTTATGAAGGCTGCATGCCGCAGACAAAATTCGTTCTGCGCAAAGCGCTGGAGCAGCACCTGACACCAATCGTAGTCGTGAACAAGATTGACCGCCCGGCTGCACGTCCGAAGGAAGTTATTGATGAAGTGCTGGACCTGTTCATTGAGCTTGAAGCCAGCGATGATCAATTGGAATTCCCGGTTGTCTATGCTTCCGCACTTAACGGTACATCCAGCATGGACCCTGAGAAGCAAGACGACAACATGCTTGCACTGTATGAGACCATTACCGAACACATTCCGGCTCCAACTGAAAAAGTGGATGAGCCGCTGCAATTCCTTGTAACCTTGATGGACTACAACGAATATCTGGGCCGTATTGCTATCGGACGCGTAAACCGCGGCGTTATCAAGCAAGGCCAATCCGTTACAGTCATCATGCGCGACGGCAAGAGCAAAACTGCGCGCATTGAGAAGCTGTTCGGCTTCCAGGGCCTCAAACGTGTGGAAACCGAAGAAGCGGGTGCAGGCGACATCGTGGCCATCGCCGGCATCAAGGATATCAACATCGGTGAGACAATTGCCGACCCGGCTAACCCTGAAGCGCTGCCTGTACTGAAGATTGACGAACCGACCATGCAAATGACGTTCCTTGTGAACAATAGTCCGTTTGCCGGTAAAGAAGGAAAATGGGTGACTTCCCGCAAGCTGCGTGAGCGCCTCTTCAAAGAGCTGGAAACAGATGTAAGTTTGCGTGTGCTTGAAACCGACAGCCCTGATGCTTTTATCGTGTCCGGACGCGGTGAGCTGCACCTCGGGATTCTGATTGAGAATATGCGTCGTGAAGGCTACGAGATGCAGGTATCCAAGCCTGAGGTTATCGTGAAGGAAATCGACGGTGTCAGAATGGAGCCGCTTGAGCGTCTGATGATTGATATTCCGGAAGAAAGCATGGGCGCCGTAATGGAGAGCCTGGGAACACGCAAAGCGGAAATGGTCAACATGATCAATCACGGTACCGGACAGGTTCGTCTGGAATTCCTGATTCCTGCACGCGGGCTGATTGGTTACAACACGTACTTCTTGACGCTGACACGCGGCTATGGGGTAATGAACCATGCATTCGACAGCTACGCTCCACTGATCGGCGGCCAGGTTGGTGGACGCCATCAAGGCGTGCTTGTATCCAGTGAGACCGGAAACACTACTCTTTACGGCATGATGGGCGTAGAGGACCGTGGTATTCTGTTCCTAGAGCCTGGGACTGAAATCTACGAAGGGATGATCGTAGGCGAGCATACCCGCGACAACGACATCATCGTCAACATTTGCAAGGAAAAAGCTCTGACCAACGTCCGCTCCGCTACAAAGGATGAAACGGTGAAGATGAAGACACCTCGCCTGTTCTCTTTGGAAGGCGCGCTTGAGTACCTGAACGATGATGAATATTGCGAGATTACTCCTAAATCTGTCCGTTTGCGTAAAAAGATCCTGAATAAGGGCGAACGCGAACGTGTAGAAAAGCAGCGCAAAGCGGCGCAAGCCAGCCAAGCCTAAGCTGTTTATCCTTCTTCTTGAAGCCGCCGGCCAGTCCGGCGGCTTTTGTGCGCTTTTCAAGAGGTCCTTAAAATTCTAAGGATTATTAGCGGAAAAACCTGCGGCGGATGATATAATGTAAGCGAACTTATTCCCGGGAGGAGTGACGAGCTGTGCAGAGCTGGTTCGCTGAGCATCCTATTGTCGCTTACATTGTTATTTTTATCTTGCTGACCTATGTGTACAACCGTGTTTTCCGCGTTAATCAGAAGCTCACCATCGGCAAGGAAATCGTGCTGTATATTATGATGGCGCTGGGTTCGGGCATGCTGCTCATTTTTCAGCACGACAAGCTGCCGATCATCCAGTGTCTGCTTGTGGCTGTAGGGCTGATGCTGCTTGTGCGGGTCCGTTATATGGTGGAAGCGCGGCAGAAGCGAAAGGCGGCGGCAGCAGCTAAAAGACAGTAAACGCAACTTTTAGCACGAACTTCCGTCTAATTTAATACGTAGCAATATAATTCCAGTAGATATGAAAAGGACTTTATTACATTATGAGTACAAGTAAGGGCAGTTTGCCTCCAAGATCCAGCGGGAACCAAAGAAACGGCAGACCGCAGCCAAGCAGCGCGGCCAGACCCGCGCAGAACAAGAAGAAAGTTAAGAAACGTGGAACTTTTGCCAGAACAGGAAGGACGCTGCTTGTGATCCTTCTGATAGTTATACTTGCAGTGCTTGGTTACGCAGGTTATTTGTATTGGAAGTTTGATAAAGGCAGCTTTGGTATCGACCGGCCGGTTCCGGCGGGACATTCGGCTGCAGAGAGACCGATCACGATGCTGCTGCTGGGAACAGACAACCGGCCGAAGCATCCTTCGAATCTGACGGATGTCATTATGGTCGCAGCGCTTAACCCGAGTACCCAGTCCGCTACAGTGGTCTCGCTTCCCCGGGATACCTATGTGGAGCTTAGCGGTTATAAGAAGACTAAGATTAACGAGTTCTACGCTCGGTTCAAGGGCAAGGAGAAGAAGTCGGGTATACTTGCCGAGGATGAAATGAAGACAATGATGGGCAAATATCTCGGAGTCGACATTGATTATGCTACCGTGCTTGATTTCCAAGGCTTCCGTGATGTAGTCGATGAGCTAGGTGGAGTGGACGTCAATATTAGTGAGAATATGTGTTATACGGATAGTGTGGATGGCACGGATATCAACCTGAAAAAGGGTCCGGCACAACTGAACGGCGACGATGCACTTGATTATGTTCGTTACCGCAAGTCCAACTGCAGCCCGAAGACGAAGGCTTCGGATGACTTTGACCGCAATAAACGCCAGAACGAGGTGCTGAATTCATTAGTCGGACAAATGCAGTCATTGGGCGGGGTACTCAAGATTGGCAAAGTGCTTGATGCTGTGGACGACAACATGAAGACCGATATCGAGAATGAGCAGATTAAGAGCATGATATCCACCTATTGGAAAATATCCAAGGCGAATATTGAATTTAAACCGGTGACCGGAACTTGGCGCAGTCCATATGTATATATTAACAATGAAGAGCTTGACGCGGCAAAGAAAAGCCTGCAGAACCGGATTGCCGGGGCTGCATCTCAAAATTGAATGCAAGTTCGGGCATGTGCTATAATATAATTAATTGAACGCACACAAGCATCATAGGGGGCCTGAATTTATGTCCGAAGCCGTTGCTCAGCTCAATGAAAGCCTGCTATCTATGCTGCAGACAGAGACTTTTGTTCTTCTAAGCACTGTTGATGCGGAAACTGGTGGACCTACATCCACCGCTATTTCCTGGCTCTATGCAGTGAGCCCGTCCATTGTGCGTCTGGCGGTGGACCATCGCTCTAGGCTTGTGAACAACATGAAGGTTAATCCGCTAGTGACGATCACGGTTTTTGGCGAGGGTACCGTACATGCCATTAACGGCCGCGCTGTCGTGAGGCAGGACCCGCTGTCTGATGTCCCGTTTAAGATGTGCTGTTTTGATATTGAAATTGAAGCGGTCCGCAATGCGCTGTTCTATGGCGCACAGCTGGAATCTGCCCCAAAATATGCGAAGGTATACGATGCACGTGCGGCTGACAAGCTGGACGGACAAGTGTTTGCCGCCATGCAAAAAGCCCAGTGATATTCTCACTAGGCTTTTTTTTGAAATTTACTTCCCTTGCGGTCTGACGTCCTTAGGGAGCTGTGGTATGATCCGGCCGATAATATCGGCCATCTCGGCGGCGAATCCGGAAACCGGGCGTCCCTTGCTGATATGACGGCCCATCTCGGCAAGCCTGCTGTTAAGGTCCATGTCAGCGGTGACGAGTGCCCTTACACCTCTCGGGTCCTTCCGGATAGCTTGAGCTACGGAATATTTAATGGTTCCGACACGCGAGCGGGTCAGTGATCCATCAACATCTATGCCGACTACAGCCATGTTGTTCATTACGACACAGTGGGCGCCGTTTACGCCCGGTACTCTTTTGGCCAGCTGTTCAAAATGATTCTTCAGTGCAATATCGCTCTCACCTGAAGTGTTGTAAGCTTGACCAGGCATCGCTGTGGGGTTCAGTGTAGCTGCCCCTGCAGTCGTTAGTGGCCGTACCCCGCGGTTCCCCTGGTTACTTAGAGCTTTCGCCGATTGTTTATCCTGAGGAGAGGGTGATGTTCCTTTATTAGCGATACCGCAGCTTGTCAGCAGCAGCAGTACCAGCAACAGACACATTGATTTTCTCATATGTGCTTACTCCTTTCAGCCAAAGATCAGTTTTTTACTATATCTTGCCCCCGCTGAAAAGAGTTATGTATGACCAATCAAACCAGGCGCTGTGGAGGGGATAACATGAAAAAGATATTTGTACTAGACACCAACGTGCTACTGCACGATCCCAATTCGATCTTTGCTTTCAAGGAGCATGAGGTTGTCATTCCCGCTGTAGTGCTGGAAGAAATCGACTCCAAGAAGCGTAATGCCGATGAAATCGGCCGCAACGCCCGCACCGTGTCGCGCTTATTAGACGGACTCCGTGAACTGGGCCACCTGCATAGCGGTGTGGAGCTGGAGCATGGAGGTACGCTGAAGGTGGAGCTTAATCACCGCAGCTTCGTCAAGGTACAGGAAATGTTCGGCGAAGTGTCCAACGACAACCGGATATTGGCTGTGGCGCTCAATTATCTCCATGAGGAGAATGAAAAGGCTGAACCCAGACCTGTGGTACTCGTAAGTAAAGATGTGCTTGTCCGAATCAAGGCGGATGTGCTTGGCATTACACCGGAGGATTATTTGTCCGACCGTACTGGTGACCTGAACGAGCTGTACTCCGGCTGCCAGTCACTGATGGTCCATCCTTCGCTGATCGACGAATATTATAGCCACCGTTCCTTGTCAGTCAAACAATTAGCCTTATCGTACTCGCTGTATCCGAATGAATTCATTATTCTGAAGGATGAGATCGGCACCGGCAAGTCGGCCCTGCTCAGAGTGAACAGCGATGCCTCCCGTCTGGAGCCGCTCTATCTCGGGAATGATGCAGTGTGGGGAATCAGTGCCCGCAATGCCCAGCAGCGGATGGCGCTCGAATTGCTGCTGAATGATGACATTCCGCTGGTGACCATCACCGGCAAGGCGGGAACAGGGAAAACGCTGCTGGCCCTGGCTGCGGGACTGTTCAAGGTAGAAGATGAGCATAAATATAAAAAGCTGCTGATCGCCCGCCCGGTGGTGCCGATGGGCAAGGATATCGGGTATTTGCCTGGTGAGAAGGACGAGAAGCTTCGTCCGTGGATGCAGCCGATTTATGATAATCTGGAGTTCCTGTTCGATACCAAGAAGGCTGGAGACATTGATAAAATACTCATGGGCCTGGGCAGCATTCAGGTCGAGGCGCTCACCTATATTCGCGGGCGTTCCATTCCATCGCAATTCATCATCATTGATGAGGCGCAGAATCTTTCCCGCCATGAGGTGAAGACTATCGTCTCCAGAGCCGGTGAAGGCAGCAAAGTTATTCTGATGGGCGATCCGGAGCAGATTGACCATCCTTATCTCGACGCTGCGAGCAACGGGCTTAGCTATATCGTTGAGAAGTTCAAGCAGCAGGGCATCAGCGGACACATTACTCTGGAAAAGGGCGAGCGTTCGCATCTGGCCCAACTGGCCGCTGACCTGCTGTAGCTGCAGGCTTTGCTTTACCAGTTCCGCCCACTGTGTGCTAGAGTAAAGGCTGGTGTGATTGCACTATGTGCAATAGAATAAGGGGAAATGGCTTCCAAAACGCATTCTGCTGTATTTCATGCAACTGATTTTAAGGAAATCCACCGTTATGGGCAGAATTCGATAAATCTATTGTACAGAGTACAATAGAACGTGAAATGGGACAGAATATTGCAAATGTGAATGTACGAAGTACAACAGAATTGTTAACGACCATATACCAGCTAATAAGGTATATATGGTTTGTAGGCAATCTGATTTACAGCAAACAGCCGGGAGATCATTCCCGGCTGTTTGCTTTTGCCGCCCCCAAGGAACGGCGAGGGTAAGGAATGTGCATAAAGAGAGCAGTTAGCGGAGAGAACGGAATTATTCTGGAGAAGCGGAAGAATAATCCGCACGCGCAGCGTCCTGGCTCTCGAGCAAGGTTTTTGCCGCCCCGAGGAACGGCGAGGGGAAGAATGTGCATAAAGAGAGCGGTTAGCGGAGAGAGCGGAATTGTTCTGGAGAAGCGGCAGCGTTCGCCTTTGTCCCCGGATTTCCACCGCTATAATCAATTACAATAAATCCGGGGACAACAGCGATCGGAAGAATAATCCGCACGCGCAGCGTCCTGGCTCTCAAACAAATTTTTTACCCATCGCCATTCACACCTATATAATAGAAAGAGAACGTTTTCACTACCAGCAGACAACCGGAGATGCATCTGTTAAAATGGGGGAGACGAGTCAAGGCGGGAGGAGAAGGAACGTGCTGAGAAGGAGAAACTACTGGCTGCTGTTTGCTATTTTATTGCTGTCGCTGACAAGCCTATCCCCCAGCATGGAGCTGGATACCCGCGACGATTCCCATCCGCTAAGGCAGCCGCTGAATCAATCGGAGCGGCCTGCTTCCGGCGATAAGGACAGTGTCAAAAAGCTGAGTATCCGGGTGTCTCTGAGCAATGAGGAATTTAAGGAGCTGGAACGGATCAGCAATAACTACAGCCTGTCCACGGGAGTTCAGGTCATTCTGAGCAATGTGGACAGCGGGGATGCCGATGAGAAGCTGAAGCAGGATCTGACGATTGGGGATAGCCCGGATATTGTGATGATCGACGGCCGCAGCATCACTGATCTGGCGACCCGGGGATATTTGCTGCCGGTAGATATTTATCAGAGTCTTCCCGGCAGTACGCCGCTAACTACGTTAATTCCTCAGATGCAATGGAACGGATATGACTGGGGAGTTCCGCTTGATATTGATCCTTATGTGCTGGTGTACTCACCTCAGCGGCTCAGCGAGCTGGGCTTGACAGAGGTTCCAAGAAGTATGGAGCAGTGGAATGAGTTATTGAAGCGCATCCTTGAGCAGCAGGGCAAGGAACGTTATCTGCTGGCAATGGATAGCAGCAATCCTTACGGTTATTCCGCAGTACTGGAGAGTATGGGGGGCAACCTGCTTAACATTAATTCGGCTCTGCTGGAATGGACACAAAATGCAAGCAGCTATTTTTATCTGACAAGCCGCTATAATACAAGCATCTGGGATATGCTTCAGGATGGAAAGGTTGCGGTTGCGGCACTACCGCTTTCGGAGTGGCAGCAGCACGGGAATTCTTCCCTGGCTGCTGAAGCGCCGGTGGCCGCCGGCAGTAAAATAGGGTATCAAGCGCTGTACAGCCGCTTTTTCGCTCTTCCGGCGCAATCTGCCGATCCTGAGGCTGCCGTGAAATGGCTTGCTTATGTAACCTCAAGCACGGCACAGCTGGATTGGCTGGAGAATACAGGGCGGTTGCCCGCCCTTGATGAGCTTTACCGCTCCGGTCTGCCCGAGCGAACGCAGCTTCCTTTTGACGCCAAATTGCTGCTTACTGAGGAAACTGCCATAAGCAAGGAGACAGCGGGAGGCTGGTCGGAGCTTACGGCGGCAGTTACCTTACTGCTTACAGGGAAAGTTAATGCTGCCGGATATGCCGCAGCTTTAGCTCAGGCTTCAAAATGAGAGCGCAAGCTTCACATGCAGCACACCCGCTGCGCTGCTCACATCGGTGGCACGCAGGAAAGAGATGATTTTCTCCGGATAAAAGCCTAGGTCGAAATCTTCCTCAAGCGCCTTACGGGTAGTGTCCGGCAGCGCCAGTCCATTAAATACAACTTCATCGACATGGAACATCAGAGCGTTGACCGGATCATTTTGAATCGTATAATGGCCGGTCAGCGTCAATGACAACCCCCCGCTTTTTCCTGTTGCGGTAATCTCATTATCATTGAAATGGAACGCAAAGTCCTTGAACAATGAATTCTGCTCCACCAGGAACTCATTCAGATCCTCTTCCTTTAGCGCCAGATTGTAAGTCATTCCTTTACGCGTCAGCATCCCGTCATGACTCTGAACGAACTGCGGCAAATTCTTCATGGCCGACGACAAAGCTTTGAAATACGTTCTAACCTCATGGATGCCGATATTTTCCCAATACTTCGTAAATTCCTCTAGTAAAGCACTCATTCGTTCGGGATCACTGCTGCCCTGAATGCCGCCTTCGATCTCCGCGTTAAGCGCTGTGACCCGTGCCTTCTGTTCCTCCAGAGCCGTTTTGAGCTCCGCCAGCTCCTGTGAACTGCGCTGAGCCGCAGCTAATGTTGCTTTCAGCTTCTTATATTCCTTCTCATATTGAGACAGAATGTCACGGTCCCGCCCGATCACAATTTCATAATAATCATATAAGGCCAACAGTCTGCCAATACTTTTAGCGGAGAGAACAGCCGTCAGCAATCCGTCCCTGTCGCCCATATAATAAGAACGCACAATGGCGCCGGCACGCTCCCGTTGATCGGCTATTGCTGTTTTTTGGGATGCTGCCTGTTTCTCAAGCGAAGACACCTTTGCTTCAAGCGTCTGCTGCTCAGCGCTTATACGGGTTATCTCCTGTTCAATTTCAGCCGAGGATAACGTCTGCTCCATCAGCTTGCGTGTCTCCTCATTATCAGGCATAGCTGGGGGAGCGGCGTTAAGCTCCGTAACGGGATCAGCAGAGAGAAAGTCAGGGGGCGTCAGAGGCAGTATTGTGAAGCATACAAGGAAGATCAGAACGGCAGAAAATCGGCATCTATTATTGCGGAAAAGCACCACACCACCACCTTAGAAGGAATAGACAGGTATGTACTAATAATATGTTTACCTTTGTTAAAATATCATACCTGCATTCCTTGGGGAAGACCTGCAAAAACGCAAAACAAAAAAACGGAGGCCTTCCTTAATGTAAGGAACAGCATCCGTCTCAAATATAAATGGCTTTAAAGCGGCAGCCCCATCTCAAAAATCGTCCAGTAGCTGAAGCCGGTAAAGGTCAGAAGCATATATCCCCAGAAGAGCAGGACGTAAGTCTTTTCGGTAAATTTCATATACCCCAGAATGACGAAAAAAGCGGTTTGCAAAAAGAAGAGCAGGGCCATCTCCGTCAGATCCCCGGCAAAAGCCATCAGTCCGATCACAAGCGTAAAAAAACCCAGCACACGAAACATGCGGTCCAAGAGAACATCCCCCTTCCAGTATGGTTCCGGCAATACCTTCTTTGACATTAATTATACCTTCCGGAGCTAACCCTGTAAACGAATTCATCGAAAAAAAAGCTGAAATTATTGGGAAAATATGATTTTTATTATTGACATGCAAGCTTGGAATACAAAAAGAGAAATTATAGCACTCAGCAAGTATGAGGTTCCGTCAAAATGGAAATACAATTTAGTATCAAATAGATTCTATGAACTCTAATAGAGGCATAGAAATGGAGTAAGCAGCTTTTATCCTATTCACTATCCGGCGGAGCTGCCGGTTATGAAGATGGTTATTTCATGATGTTGTTAGGAGGGTTTGGCTTTATGACAGCCGTTAGACAGGATGCTTGGAGCGCGGAAGATGATTTGATACTAGCAGAAATAACACTGCGTCATATCCGGGAGGGCAGCACACAGCTCGCAGCTTTTGAAGAGGTGGGTGAAAAAATCGGCAGGACCTCGGCAGCATGCGGATTTCGCTGGAACAGCTGCGTTCGCAAAAGCTACGAAGATGCAATCGGCATCGCCAAAGGCCAGCGCCAGAAGCGGAGCTATCTGAAAAAGCAGCCGGCCAGCAGAGGTGCGCAGGTAGCCGGCTTGATTCTCGGAGACATTGAAGAGGAATACGGGCGCAGCGAGGGGCTAGGCGAAAATTCATTGTCTATTGATGCGGTGATCCGCTTCTTAAGACAATGGAAAGGAAGTTTTCAGGAAGCTGGCCGTCAGCTCAAGATGCTCGAAAGGGATTTGCGCGAGAAAGAGGATGAGCTGACCGAGCTTCGGGCGGAGAATGAAAGATTATCCAAAGAGGTTAACCTTGCCCAGAGTGACTACCGTGTTGTGAACGACGATTACAAGGCTTTAATTCAGATTATGGACCGTGCCCGGAGGCTCGCTTTTCTCAATGAAGAGGATGAAGAAATGAAGACGAGGTTCAAAATGGACGCGAACGGCAATCTGGAACGAATCGAATAGATTCACATGTTTTGTGAAACCCGCATGCAGTGGCTCCTGCCCCGTTTGCGGGTTTTTTGCATACATACTCAATGCTCATCTTTGCGATGCTATTTTGCTTTTGCCGGAAGGAGGATATAATTAGAAAAATTGCTGTGAAACGGCAGGTGCAGGAATGAAGATAGACATAATCGGCGCGGGCTCACTGGGTCTGCTGCTGGCGGGAAAACTGATTGATGCTGGAACGGAAGTCAGGCTATGGTGCCGGAGTGAAGAACAGAGCAGAGAACTTACCGAAGAAGGCTTAACTGTTAGCTACGAAGACGGGAGAAAAGCCATTCGGCTTAAGGGCACCCGCTTTCAGGCAGCACCCATAAGCAAATTCGCTGAAACCGTACTTCGTGAGCCTGGCGACTGGGTGGCGATAACGGTTAAACAGAACGTTTTTCATCGGGTTTTGCCGGAGATTCTTGTTCCTCTAAGGAACAGCAAGCTTAATGCGGTTTGCTTTCAAAATGGCAACGGCCATTTGGAGCTGCTTCAGGGGCTGCTGCCTGAGGCTTCAATCTGGGCGGCGGTAACCACCGAGGCTGCAAAAAGGAAAACATTAACAGAGGTTATCCATGCAGGTAAAGGGGAAATATGTATAGGGAAACGAACAGCCCCCAGACAGGATTCGCATAAAAATGCTCAAAATGAGAAGAATACCGCTGCAATTAGTTTGATTGAGGCCCTTACAGCAGCAGGATTCTACGCGTTGATGTCGAAAGAAGTGGATACCATGATTTACCGGAAGCTGCTGATCAATGCTGTGATCAATCCGCTGACGGCGATTTGGCGTATTCGGAACGGTGAGCTGCCGGCTTCTGAAGAGCGTATTCAGTTAATGAAAGAGCTGTATACAGAAGCTATTCGCGTATATGATGCCTGCGGCATTGCTTATGATGCCGATGCATGGGAGGGCATTCTTGAAGTTTGCCGGGCAACCTCGGGCAATATCTCGTCAATGCTTGCCGATGTGCTTGCTGCAAGAGCAACGGAAATTCGCTGGATTAACGGCAGCATTGTAGCGATGGCAGAGAGCGCTGGAATCACGGTCCCTTTACACCGCTGGATTTGCCGGTTGGTAGAAGGCATGAATGTGAAGGAGAGGTGAGGCTGTTTGGAATTTCTGTGGAATTCTTTCACGCTGTTAAGCGTTATTCCGGTTATTCCTTTTTTGATCGTATATTTCATAGGGATAGGCCTCAAACAAGAAAAGAAGAAGACATTTTTATTGGCTATGGACGTGACAACCTTGTTTTTATTTCTATCCGTATCGGCCTTATTCAATAACATTTTCAAATCGGGGTTTGGGTTTTATCTTATACTACTTATTGTATTAATATGCGCTGGACTGATTGGAGGCGCCCAAAATCGCTTAAAGGGAAAAGTGGATGGCAAGCGTCTGCTTCGGGCAGTCTGGAGACTTTCCTTCTTGTTCATGGGCATTGGATATGTTCTGTTCATGGCCGTTGGCCTTATTAAGTACATATCACAAGCGATGTAATGTTCCGTTGCTCCGGTAAAGCGTCAATGTCACAAAATTTTTAAGTTTTAAAAAAAAAGGGTTTTCAGAAAATATTGCTGTAGATTTTTTTGACCACTGGTTGTATAATCATAAACCATATACCACATTCTATTTAGGGGGAACTGCTAGATGAAGAAGAGTAAAAGTCTATTGCTCATGATTGCATTAGTTCTCGTTATCGGCACAGTGCTTGCTGGCTGCGGCGGAAACAACAATGCAAACAAAGGCAACGAAGCCGCAGCAACTAATGCGGGCAATGCAGGCACGAACACTGGCAATGCTGCAACTGGCGACGAGAAATTGGCCGCTGACCAATCGCTTAAAGTTAACCTGAGTGCAGAACCACCTACATTCGACCCTGCACAAGCTCAAGACAGCCAAGCAAACACTGTCCTGAAAACTATGTATGAAGGCTTGACTCGTACGAATGATGAAACTGGCCAAGCTGAACCGGGTATTGCTGAGAAGTGGGATATTTCCGCTGACGGTCTGGTATATACGTTCCACCTGCGTGATGCCAAGTGGAGCAACGGCGATCCAGTAGAAGCTGCTGACTTCGTTCGTGCATGGCAACGCGTGCTTGATCCTGCAACAGATCCTGCAGCACCTTATGCTTATCAATTGTACTACCTCAAGAATGGTGAAGAATACAACACTAAGAAAGTTACAGATTTCAGTCAAGTAGGCGTAAAAGCTGTTGATGCAAAAACTCTCGAAGTTACGCTGAAATCGCCAACACCTTACTTCCTGGGACTGCTTTCCTTCTATACCTACTACCCTGTACACAAATCCGTTGAGGGTAATGCTAAATGGGCAACAAGCAAAGACACTATGATTACAGACGGACCATACACATTGACTGAATGGACTACGGGTCAAGCCATCCAAGTAACTAAAAACGACAAGTACTGGGATGCAGCTTCCATTAAATTGAGCAAAATCGACTTCTCCCTTGTTAACAGCGGTGCAACTGAATTGCTGAGCTACAAGAACGGTGAATTGGATCGCGCAGGCGCTCCGAATGGTGAAATTCCTTCCGAGCAGCTTCCTATTGTTAAAAAAGAGCTTCCTAATGAGTTCGTTTCTAAAGGTATTGCTGCAACTTATTTCTATGAATTCAACACAACTGAAAAACCTTTCAGCAATGTTAAGATCCGTAAAGCACTTGCAATGGCAATTAACCGCCAAGCCCTGATCGATAACGTTACCTTGGGCGGACAGCTTCCTGCCTTTGGCTTCGTGCCACCAGGTATTGCTGGTGCTGACGGTGAATATCGTAATTCTGTTAAAGACAGCGGCTACTTCACAGAAGATGTTGCACAAGCAAAAACATTGCTTGCCGAAGGTCTGAAAGAAGAAGGTCTGACTGCTCTTCCTCCAGTAGAACTGTCTTACAACACAAGTGAAAACCACAAGAAAGTCGCTCTTGCGATTGCTGATATGTGGAAAAACAACCTTGGTATTACTGTAAACACTGTGAACCAAGAGTGGGCTGTATTTATCGACAACCGTCAAAACCAGAACTTCCAAGTTGCACGTGCCGGCTGGACAGCGGACTACAATGATCCAATGACCTTCCTGGATATGTTTGTAACAGGTGGAGGTAACAATGATGCTGGTTACGCCAACCCTGCGTATGACAAGCTGATCACTGATGCGAAAGCAAGCTCTGATCTGGCTAAACGCCAAGAAGACTTTGCAGCAGCAGAAAAAATGCTGGTTCAAGACGATATGGTTATTATGCCGATCTACTACTACACTAACAACTCCCTGACTAAAGAGTACCTCAAAGGTGTAACTCTTGACTTCAGTGGTGCAGTTGACTATACTCGCGCTTACCTGCTTGAGCACTAAGATACAATCTCCAGCAGCTAAATTGAATAGTTAGCCATCTGAAGTTAGCACTACACTTCGGGATATATATGTGGAATTCCATATATATCCCTTTTTTTTGCATTTCCGGCTTTTTGTTAATGATTGTTCTGGTTTACAAAAATAGAAAATGGACAAAAGCCCGATTTTTTCATAAAATCAAATTATGTGTCTAAAAAAATGTCGAAGGAGGTGTTGATGGGGATGGTTCGTTATATTGCTAATAAGTTTTTCTACATGCTCGTATCGCTGTTTGTGCTAATATCAGCGACTTTTTTTCTGATGAAAGCTATTCCGGGGGACCCGTTTACTTCTGAAAAGAAAGTTCCGCCGGAAATTAAAGCGCGTTTATATGAGCAATATGGTTTGGACAAGCCGCTCTATCATCAGTATTTTAAGTATTTGGGTGAAGTTGCCCAGGGTGATTTGGGTGTGTCGATGAAACGTCTGAATCAGGATGTAACACATTTGATTGGACAGACCTTTTCAGCGTCCTTGAAGCTGGGAGTTGTCGCAATTATTGTGTCGGTTATTGTCGGGGTCATTCTCGGCATGCTGGCGGCACTATACCACCGCAAATTTATTGATAGCGCTGCAATGGTGCTGGCGGTGCTGGGGATTGCGGTTCCGAGCTTTGTTGTCGCGTCTTTGCTCCAATATGTATTTGCCTACAAATTCAGCATATTTCCGGTCTCGGGCTTTAAGGGGCCAATGTATTATTTCCTTCCGGTAGCGGCGCTCTCGGCCCAGCCGATAGCCTTTATAGCCCGTTTGACCCGTTCCAGCATGCTGGAGGTTTTGCATGCCGATTACATTAAGACGGCTAAGGCTAAAGGCCTAAGCTGGTTCGCAATTTTGAGCCGCCATGTTCTCCGTAACGGGATTCTGCCGGTTGTAACTTACATGGGACCAATGACCGCTAACATTGTAACCGGTTCTGTAGTTATTGAGCAGATTTTTGGTATCGGCGGTATCGGTAAGCAGTTTGTGGAAGCCATCGGTGTCCGTGATTATACTGTGATTATGGGGATTACTATTTTCTACGGTATTCTACTCATGGTGGCCCGCTTCATTACTGACATTGCATACGTATTTGTGGATCCGCGGATCAAACTAACTGGAGGAAAGGAGGGCTAAAGATTGGCAACTGACAAAAACATGGTATCGCTGGATGCGGACCTGAAACCGGAAGATTTCCAGAAAATCGGTATTGATGAGAAGCAGGCGGAGGTTATTCAACGTGAAAGTCTTTCAGCCTGGAAGGATTCCTGGCAGCGGCTGCGTCAAAATAAAATGGCCATGACGGCATTGATTATTCTTGGCTTGATCGTTCTGGCTTCGCTGATTGGTCCATTGTTTTCGAAATTTAATTACTACTCTAACGATTTGCTCAGCACCAATAAGCCTCCTTCATCTGAACATTGGTTTGGTACCGATGATCTGGGCCGTGATATCTTTGTCCGTACATGGTATGGAGCACGTATCTCACTGATCGTTGGTTTGGCAGCAGCGGCAATCGACTTGTTCATTGGCGTTATCTATGGCGGTATTATGGGCTTCTTTGGCGGCCGTGTAGATAATATCATGAATAAAATTTCTGAAATTTTGTATTCCATTCCTTATCTGCTGGTTGTTATTTTGCTGCTGGTAGTAATGGAACCAAGTTTAGGAACGATCATATTGGCGCTGACCATTACAGGCTGGATTACCATGTCCTGGATTGTGCGCGGTGAAATTATGCAGCTTAAGAACCGTGAGTTCGTTCTGGCCTCGCGTTCAATGGGTGCTGGCTCAGGCAGACTGCTGTTCCGTCATCTGCTGCCAAATGCGGTGGGTCCAATTATCGTAACGATTACGCTATCTGTTCCAAACGCCATTTTTGCCGAAGCATTCTTAAGCTTCTTGGGTCTTGGGGTACAAGCTCCTATCGCTTCCCTGGGCTCGATGATTAATGATTCACTGACTGGCTGGCTTTATTATCCGTGGCGCTTCCTGTTCCCGGCTATTTTGATAAGCTTGACCATGCTTTCCTTTAACATTTTTGGTGACGGTCTTCGCGATGCACTGGATCCTAAACTGAAAAAATAGCATAGGAGGTGAATATTGATGGAACCCATTCTGCAAGTCAAGGATCTGCATGTTTCTTTTTTTGTAAAAGGCGGAGAAGTACAGGCTGTTCGCGGTATGAATTTCGAAGTAGGCAAAGGTGAGACGGTCGCAATCGTCGGTGAATCCGGCAGCGGCAAAAGTGTTACGGCACAATCTATTATGCGGCTTATTCCTACGCCTCCTTCCAAAGTGAAACAGGGCGAGATTATTTTTCAAGGACAGAATCTGCTGAACAAAAGCATGAAGCAAATGGAAAGTATTCGCGGCAAAGATATTGGCATGATATTTCAAGACCCGATGACTTCTTTGAACCCAACGATCAAGGTGGGCAAACAGATAACCGAAGTTTTGATCAAACATCAGAATATGTCAGCGGCCGAAGCGAAAAAGCAAGGTATCGAGATGTTGAAATTGGTCGGTATCAAAAATGCTGAAGCTCGCTTTAACCAATATCCCCACGAATTCTCCGGCGGGATGCGCCAACGTGTAATGATCGCTATTGCACTTGCCTGCCGCCCGGCTCTGCTCATTGCAGATGAGCCGACAACAGCGCTTGACGTAACGATTCAGGCGCAAATCATGGAAGTAATGAAAGAGATGCAGCACAAGCTGGGGACCTCCATCATTCTGATCACACATGATCTCGGAGTCGTTGCCGGGATGTGTGACCGGGTCATCGTCATGTATGCTGGTGAAGTGGTGGAAACAGGTACAAGATGGGAAATCTTCAGAAATCCGCAGCATCCGTACACTAAGGGCTTGCTGCGGTCGATGCCGCGTCTGGACCAAAAGAAGGGTGAGCCGCTGATTCCAATCATCGGAACTCCCCCGGATCTGATCAAACCGCCGGTCGGCTGTCCGTTCACAGCGCGTTGCAGCGAAGCGATGCATGTCTGCGAACAAATCGATCCCGGTGCAACAGAATTCAGTGAGACGCATATGGCGCGCTGCTGGAATCTGCATTCGATGGCCAAGGAGGTGCAGTACGTTTGAGTAAGAACCTGATTGAAGTAGAAGGTCTTAAGAAGTATTTTAATGTAGGCAAGGGGAAAGTTCTTAAGGCTGTTGATAATATTAATTTCACAATTCGCGAAGGCGAAACCCTGGGGATGGTAGGGGAATCCGGTTGTGGTAAGACTACTGCCGGCCGGACAGTCCTTCGTCTTTACGAACCGACTGCCGGAAGCGTGAAATACAATGGTACGGACATCTACAAATTGTCTTCGGGCAAAATGAAGGCTATGCGCCGTGATATGCAAATGATATTCCAGGACCCTTATGCATCGCTTAATCCGCGGTTCACGGTTTCGGATATTATCGGCGAAGCGCTGGACATTCATGGAATGGCCGGAAGCCGTGCAGAACGTAAAAAACGGATTGAAGAGCTGCTGGATATGGTTGGACTTAACCATGACCATGCAACCCGTTATCCGCATGAATTCTCCGGCGGACAACGCCAGCGTATCGGGATCGCCCGCGCGCTTGCAGTCAATCCCAAGTTCATCGTTTGCGATGAACCGATCTCAGCACTGGACGTATCTATCCAGGCACAGGTAGTCAACCTGCTTAAGGAGCTGCAGGACCGGCTCGGACTTACTTATCTTTTTATTGCGCATGACTTGTCCATGGTTAAGCATATCAGTGACCGCGTAGCGGTTATGTACCTGGGCAAAATGGTTGAGCTGGCGGAAAGCGAAGAGCTGTATGCCAACCCGATCCACCCTTACACCAAATCGCTGCTGTCGGCTATTCCAGTTCCCGATCCGGAAGTTGAAGTCAACAAGAAGCGTATTCATCTGCATGATGAGTTGGGTTCTCCAATCTTTGCTGCAGGCGAAAAAACCAATGACAGTGATTTTGAATTGGTTGAAGTGTCCAAGGGACATTTTGTTTCGAGAAATTATGCCTAAAGCGAGCCTTTCGGTGTAATAGCAAAATACAATTTAGCGCAATAAATACTATCGTAGGCGGGAGCATTCAGCTCTCGCCTATTATGCGTCAGCAGATGAATGTACAATGAATTTTATTGGGGACTGTTTGCGAAAGGTACAACATCTTTGACGCCGCCCCTAACTTTGGATACAATCATAAAGAGTTTATTGGCTCAAGTGATTACATACAGCAGTTATTGTAGAACAGGAGGCAGTTGTTCATGAATGTAGTACCGGAACCTCTCCCGGGCGGATCAGCGCTTGCCCGCGACTATATACATCATTATGAAAAGGTAGGACATTTGTACGGTGGAGATTTCCGTAATGAAGAGAGCAGAGCGGCACGCGCGGAATGGCTGGACAGCAGTGAAGGTCTGAGGGCCGACCGTGCCAAGCTTGCAGCATGCCTTCGGAAATACAATCTGCAGCACAATCCTGATGCCGCAGTGATGGATTCCCTGGCGCTGCTGGAGCAGCAGGGGACTTTGGTTGTGACCGGCGGGCAGCAGAGCGGCCTGTTCACGGGTCCGCTTTTTGTCATATACAAAGCAATTACAACGATTCAGGCGGCGAAAGAGGCAGCGGCGGAGCTGGGTCGGCCAGTGGTCCCGCTGTTTTGGATTGCCGGTGAGGATCATGACTGGGATGAGGTTAATCACACATACGTATTGAACCGAGCCGGAGAAATTACGAGGCTGAAGCTGGATAAAATGGAAGGCCCCCGCTCCTCCGTCAGCGACATAAAGGTGGATGAAGCCAGTTGGGTTCAAGTCACCGAGCAACTGGACGGACTGCTGCAGGAGAGTGAATTCAAACCGCAGATTATGGAGTTTATCCGCGAATCCTCGGGTAACGCCGGCAGCATGAGTGATGCTTTTGCCAAGCTGATGGGCTCGCTGTTCGGCAGATTTGGACTCATTCTGCTGGATTCTGCAGATCCTGAGCTGCGCAAGCTGGAAGCTCCGCTGTTTGCATCGTTGATTGCAAATAATGATAAGCTGGAGGCCGCTTATCAAACGGCAGCCGCAAATATCACTGGCGACGGTTATGAGCTGCAGGCTGCAGTGGTCCCTGGCGGTGCCAATCTTTTCTATATTCATGAGGGTATACGCCTGCTGCTCCATAAGGAAGCCGGTCGCTTTACCGACCGCAAGGGCACGATTTCCTTTTCCAAGGAAGAATTGCTGGGGCTGCTGGAGAGCCACCCCGAGCGGTTTAGCAATAATGTGCTGACGCGTCCGCTTATGCAGGATTATCTGCTTCCGGTTCTGGCGACTGTGCTGGGACAGGGGGAGATGGCCTATTGGGCGATTCCGCATTTGGCGTTTGAGGTGATGGGTGAACGGATGCCGCTGATTATACCGCGCATGTCGTTTACGGTCGTGGAAGGCACATTGCACAAGCATATGGACAAGTACCAGCTTTCTTTTGGCGATGTCCGTGAAGGATTGGATCAGAGAAGACAAGAATGGCTTGCCGCCCAGGATGAGCTGGAGCTGGGACGCCGGTTCGAAGAGACTAAAGCAGCTTTCTCCGCAATGTATAAGCCGCTGATTGAACAGCTTGGAACGATTCAAGCGGGACTGCTTAAGCTGGGCAGCAATAATAAAGATAAAATCCTGGATCAGATAACCTTTCTTCAAGCTAAAGCCCAGGATGCGATGGAGAAGCAGAATGAAGCTGCGCTCCGCCAGTGGGAGCGGATTGAGCTGTCGCTGATGCCGCTGGGTAAACTGCAGGAAAGAGTGTACAATATCATGTATTATCTAAATCGTTACGGTCCCGCCTGGTTGGATGAGCTGATGAATATCCCCGCAGATTACAGCGGAACACACCGTATCATTTATATGTAATAAAACTTAAGCTTATGCTTTCGAAGCGAGTTTTGCTGCATAGTAAATTCAAAGAAGCGGATATTCCGCAAAACTTTTAGGAGGTATCATTATGAGTTCATTATCGAAGGAAAACAGTATTGTTGCAGATATGTCGCTGGCTCCGGAAGGGCATCTGAAAATCGACTGGGTTCGCCAGCATATGCCGGTGCTGAACCGTATCCGTGAGCAGTTTGAGGCAGAGCAGCCTTTCAAAGGCTTGAAGGTATCCATTACGCTTCATCTGGAAGCAAAGACAGCTTATCTGGCGAAGGTTGTGCAGGCGGGCGGCGCAGAAGTCACGATTACAGGCTCCAATCCGCTGTCTACGCAGGATGATGTTTGTGCGGCGCTGGTGGAGGACGGCATTACAGTGTTTGCCAAATACAACCCTACACCTGAAGAATTCAAAGCGCTCAATATCAAGGCACTGGAAAGCAAACCGGACCTGATTATTGATGACGGCGGCGATTTCGCCACGCTGCTGCATTCCGAACGGCCTGATCTGATGGAGAATATCCGCGGCGGTGCAGAAGAAACGACTACAGGCATTATCCGGCTAAAAGCACTGCAGAAGCAGGGCATTCTCAAGTTCCCGATGGTAGCCGTTAATGATGCCTACTGCAAGTATCTGTTTGACAACCGCTATGGTACAGGCCAATCGGCGTGGGACGGCATCGTCCGCACGACTAACCTTATTGTGGCTGGCAAGACAGTGGTCGTAGTTGGTTACGGCTGGTGCGGCAAAGGGGTGGCTATGCGGGCAAAAGGGCTTGGAGCCAATGTCATTGTCACTGAGGTGGATGCGATCAAGGCAGTGGAAGCCCATATGGACGGGTTCCATGTGATGCCGATGCTGGAAGCAGCGAAGCTAGGTGATTTCTTCGTTACAGTGACAGGCAACCGTTACGTGATCCGCGGTGAGCATTACGATGTGATGAAGGATGGAGCGATTCTGTGCAACGCCGGCCATTTCGACGTTGAAGTGAATAAGCCTGAATTGTCCGAACGGGCGGTATCCCAGCGCACTGTGCGCAAGAACATCGAGGAGTACAAGCTGAAGGACGGACGCAAGCTGTATCTGCTGGCAGAAGGACGTCTTGTAAACCTGGGTGCGGCTGACGGCCATCCGGCAGAGATCATGGACACAACCTTTGCGCTGCAGGCGCTCTCCCTGAAATACGTGAATGACAATTACAAAAACATCGGAGTAAAGGTTGAAAATGTTCCTTATGAGCTGGATGAGCAGGTAGCGCGCTATAAGCTGGAGAGTCTCGGGATTGCTATTGACAGCCTGACTCCAGAGCAGGTTCAATATTTGGACAGCTGGAATCTGAACGCATAATCTATAGAACTGAAGCAAGGTGTCCGGCCATGTGAATGGTTCGGGCACCTTGCTTTTTTGCGGCTTGACATTTATGAAAAATTACTTTGCTCTAAAAAAAGGTTTTTGATTTTTCATGGCGAATCTATTATGCTTAGGTGGTGTAAAGTGGGGTAAAGTGGGGAATTGGGAGCTAGAGGTGGGGACAAATCATGTTTATGGGTGAGTACCAGCATAGCATTGATGACAAGGGACGTATCATTATCCCTGCCAAGTTCCGGGAAATGCTCGGAGCCTCCTTCGTAGCGACCCGTGGCCTCGACACCTGCTTATTTGTTTATCCCATGGAAGAATGGGGAATCATGGAACAAAAGCTTAAAAGCCTTTCACTGATGAAATCGGATGCCCGTGCCTTCAGCCGCTTTTTTTTCTCGGGAGCGACCGAATGTGTATGGGACAAGCAAGGCAGGGTGAATCTGCCGGGGAATTTGCGGCAATATGCCAAGCTGGACAAGGACTGTGTAATTCTGGGCGTTTCGAACCGGGTGGAGATCTGGAACAAGGAGCTATGGGAGCAGTACTTCGAACAGTCAGAGGAAACGTTCAATGAGATTGCCGAGAAACTGGTGGATTTCAATTTCGATCTATAACAACACAATATCAATTCGAATACTGCCCTGGAGGGATGCAGCTTGTTTCACCACATCACGGTGCTTAAGGAAGAAGCGACAGAAGGGCTGCACATCAAGAAGGATGGCATATATGTCGACTGCACGCTTGGAGGAGCCGGACACAGTTCGCTGATTGCCTCTAAGCTTAGCGGCCAAGGCCGGTTGATCTGTCTGGATCAGGATGACTGGGCCCTGGACAATGCAAAAGAGAGACTCGCTGAATACGGCGACAAGGTGGTTCTGGTTAAGACAAACTTCCGGGAGCTTGAGCAGGTGCTGAAGGAAATCCCTTTTGTTCCGCAAAAGGACGGCGTTCCCCAAGTGGATGGAGTCCTGTACGATCTGGGCGTATCCTCGCCTCAGTTCGATGAGGGCGAACGGGGATTCAGCTATAACCACGATGCTCCGCTCGATATGCGGATGGACCAGTCCGCGAAGCTGACCGCAGCAGAAATTGTGAATACCTGGCCGGAGCAGGAGATTGCCCGTGTGCTTTTCCAATATGGAGAAGAGAAATTCTCCCGGCGGATTGCCCGCAAAATTGTTGAGCGCAGAGAAGTGCACCCCGTGGAGAGCACAGGGGAATTGGCAGAGCTGATCAAGGAAGGCATTCCGGCTGCAGCGCGCAGAACGGGAGGACATCCGGCTAAACGGAGCTTCCAAGGGCTGCGCATTGCGGTTAACGACGAGCTTGGCGCTTTTGAGGAAGGGCTGCATGCGGCAGTACGCTGCCTGGCACCCGGAGGAAGAGTGTCGGTTATTACTTTTCACTCGCTGGAGGACCGGATTTGCAAACAGATTTTCAGCAGCTATTTAAGCAAATGCACCTGCCCGCCTGACTTTCCGTTTTGCGTTTGCGGTGCAGAAGGCACCTTAAAGCTGATTAACCGCAAGCCGCTAGTGCCTTCCGAAGAAGAGCTGGAGCTTAACCCGCGCGCCCGTTCAGCGAAGCTGCGCATCGCAGAAAAATTGTAAATAACGATAAAGGAGAGTCAGAGATGGCCTATACCCGCGGCAATTTAGCAGTTCAACCCAAAAGAAAAGAAGAGGCGGACAGGCTTTACCGCGAGAAGACGAAAGTAGTTACCAGACGCATGGTGCTTCCGCTGAAGGAGAAGCTGCTCTATATGCTGACACTTGGCGTATTTGTGCTGGTGGCTGCCACCCTGATTTGGCGTTACGTGCATATTTACGATTTGAACCTGCAGGCGCAGAAGCTGGACAGTAATATTGCCAAGACGAAGAAGCAGATCGCTACCTATCAGATGGAGAAGCAGAATCTCGAACAGACAGTAGCTGAACGTGCTAGTGAAATGGGATTTAAAACACCTGATGAAGGCTCGACCATTCATGTTCCACTGAGCAATACAGCCACAGGCGGAGGCAATTAGTCGGCGATTGGCAGCAATCGTAATAATAATGTTTGTGAGGTTTGCGTATGGTGAAAAGAATAAAACTTCGCACGCTGTTTATAGGAGGGTGTATTACCCTCTTTTTTCTTGTTTTAATTGCCCGGGTATTCTGGATTCAGATTCTGCATGGCGAGTACTATCAGGGAGAAGCGGCCAAGCAGTGGGCACATACATCAATCATTAAGGCTGTACGCGGTGAAATCGAGGACCGTAACGGAAATGTTCTGGCTAGTGATGTGCCTGCGTATACCGTTGTTGTTGACCCTGAAGTTATTGCTGAGCGGGGGATCGGTGAAGAGGTCATCGAGGGACTGAATAAGCTGCTGGGCAAGCCCGTGGACGAGCTGAAGAAATTGATAGAGGCTAAGGATGATAAAGGCAAATACCTCAAGAACCGTGAGATCCGCAATGAGGGCTGGAAGATAAGCAAAGAACTCGCGGATAAGGTAGATGCTTTCAACAAGGAGCTTGCGAAAGAGCATAAGATTCAGGAAACCGGTGTGGGACTTGTCACAGAACAGAAGCGTTATTATCCTAAGGATACACTTGCAGCGCATATTTTGGGCTATACCGACAGAGACGGCAAAGCGATTATGGGGCTGGAGAAGTATTTTGATAAGCAGCTCAAAGGGACGGACGGCGAGCTTCTCTATCAGAGCGATGGCAAAGGGATCAAGCTTCCGGATTCCAACGATACGTACCAGCCTGTGGTCAATGGAAACAATTTCAAGCTGACGATTGACAGTACAATTCAATATTATATTGAGAGGGCAATGAAAACAGCTTATGACAAATACAAGCCCAAAAGCATGAGTGTCATTGCCGCCGATCCGAATACGATGGAAATTCTCGGCATGGCGAATATGCCTACCTTCAACCCGAATGAATACTGGGATACAAAGGATGCGGGAGGGTTTTACAACCATGCGATCAAGTCCAGGTATGAACCGGGGTCAACCTTCAAGATTGTGACACTGGCGGGAGCAGTGCAGGAGAAGCTCTTTAATCCTGATGCTACCTTCCAGTCCGGCCAAATTTACATCAAGGGGTACAAGAAGCCGCTTCACGATATCAATAGAGTAGGCTGGGGGAAGATTTCGTTCCTTGAAGGTGTGAAGCGCTCCAGTAACGTAGCCTTCGTTAAGCTTGGCTATGAGATGCTTGGTCAGGATAGACTGAAACAGTACATCAACGAGTTTGGCTTCAATGAGAAAACTGGAATCGACCTGCCGGGTGAAACCATCGGTATCGTCAACCCTGATCCGAACATTGCTTCGGAAAATGCCACGCTCGCCTATGGTCACGGCAAGGTGCTCGTTACTCCGATTCAGCAGCTTACGGCGGTGTCGGCCATTGCCAACGGCGGCAAGCTGATGGTTCCACATGTGGTCAAGGAAATTACCGACCCGAACACCGGCAAGACAACGGTTACCCAGCCCGAGGTGGTACGCCAGGTAATCTCGAAGGAGAGCGCCCGGGAAACGGGTGGCTATCTGGAGCAGGTTGTTGCCGATCAGGTCAAGGGGACCGGACGCCATGCTTACATTGAAGGCTACCGTGTGGCAGGCAAGACTGGTACGGCGATCAAGGTCCAAGGCAAGGATTATGACCGGAACAAGGTGCTTGCTTCTTTTATCGGCTATGCTCCGGTCAATGATCCGAAGATTGCAGTTATTGTAATCATTGACGAGCCGCAAGACGGAGAAGGCGGCGGTGCTGCCGCTGCACCAATTTTTAAAGAGATTGTGTCGCAGGCTCTGCCTTATATGGGAGTACCCAAAGTGGTTCCAGATTCTAAAGACAGCAGTGACAAAACAGTCAAAAGCACGGTGTCCGAGCAGCGCTCTGCACCTGATCTGACCGGTAAAACGATGCAGGCGGCCAGACAACTGCTGATAGATCAAGGCTATGATTTCGAGGCGGTCGGCGAGGGAACAACGGTTGTCAGCCAATACCCTGAGAAGGGGACCCTGCTGGCATCAGGGCAGCGTATCTATCTGCTGGGCCAGCAGGGCGATAAACCCGTTATTCCTGATTTGCGCGGGCAGTCCCTGCGTGATGCGCTGGAAATTCTCAGTCTGCTTAAGGTAGGCATTGCCATTGAGGGTGAAGGTTATGTGTCCCAGCAAACACAAGGCATCAAGAATGGAAAAACCTTGGTAACCCTGGCGCTTAAACCGCTCAATGAATATGGCGAGAACATTCCTGTCCCACCAGCTGCGGAAGACACTAATAAAGACACGAAGGCAGAATAGCGTATAAGCTCAGGCTTGTTCTAACCCCTGTTTGTCCCGAATAGTCATGAAGATAAGAGCTCATGTCTATGAAGCGAAAGCGGGGGGAGAACGGAATGAAGGTTTCGAAGGTCGTAACTCGGCGGAGAATGCTGTGGACGCTGCTGGGACTTGCCGTATTGTTCGGCTCTCTGGCCGTGCGTCTTGCCTATGTGCAGTTATCCCAAGGCGAGAAGCTGAGCGCCAAGGCGGAAAATCTGTGGCGCCGTAATATTCCTTATACCGCCAAACGCGGTGAAATCTTGGACCGGGAAGGGACGGCACTGGCCTACAATATCAGCTCCCCTACCGTTTACGCGGTTCCCGTGCAGGTGAAGGAGAAGCAAAAGACAGCACAGACGCTGGCTCCGCTGCTCGGTATGAGCGAGACGAAGCTGGTGGCTTTGCTGTCTAAAAGTGAGTCATCGGTGAAGCTGCAGCCCGGCGGCCGCAAAATTACGATGGAGCTGGCCGCGAGCATCCGTGATTTGCAGCTGCCGGGCATCGTTGTGGCTGAGGATAACAAACGGTTTTATCCCTATGGCGATTTGGCGGCACATATCCTTGGCTTCACAGGCATAGATAATCAGGGAATTACCGGGGTGGAGAATATTTACGACAAGCTGCTGCAAGGCAGCGCGGGCAATATCTCCTATTTGTCCGATGCCGGGGGCAGGCTGATGCCCGGGTCATCCGAGAAATATTCGGCTCCTAAGGACGGTCTCAATCTGCAACTGACGATAGATAAGCAGATTCAGTCGATTATGGAACGCGAGCTGGATCAGGCGATGGTGAAATATCAGGCCCAGGGCAGCTGGGCGATTGCAATGAATCCGAAGAACGGCGAAATCCTGGCCATGGCAAGCAGACCGGGGTATGAGCCTGGAGCCTACAAGGAATATGACGCTCAGGTCTATAACCGTAACCTGCCGATCTGGATGACCTATGAACCGGGTTCCACGTTCAAAATCATAACCTTGGCTGCTGCGCTGCAGGAGGGCAAGGTAGACTTGCAGAATGACCACTTTTATGATCCCGGTTATATTGAGGTTGCCGGGGCTAAGCTGCGCTGCTGGAAAAAAGGCGGCCACGGCAGCCAGAGCTTTCTTCAGGTGGTAGAGAACTCCTGCAACCCCGGCTTTGTCGCACTTGGACAGCGTTTGGGCAAGGATACCTTGTTTAAATACATCCGTGATTTCGGTTTCGGCGCCAAAACCGGCATTGATCTGAACGGCGAAGCAAGCGGAATCTTGTTCAAGCCGGCGCAGGTGGGACCGGTAGAGCTGGCGACCACAGCCTTCGGTCAAGGGGTGTCGGTCACGCCGATTCAGCAGATTGCTGCTGTATCGGCAGCCATTAACGGCGGCAAGCTCTATACGCCGCATGTCGCCAAGGCATGGATTAATCCCGATACCGGCAAGATCGTATCGGAGCCACAGCCGGAAATGGTGCGGCAGGTCATCTCGGAAGAAACCTCGAAGAAGGTGCGCGCTGCCCTTGAGAGCGTAGTTGCCAAAGGAACCGGCCGGCCGGCATTTATTGACGGCTACCGTGTGGGAGGCAAGACAGGGACGGCACAAAAAGTAATTAACGGCCGCTATTCAGCTACCGAGCATATCGTATCTTTTATAGGTTTTGCGCCTGCTGATGATCCACAAATTGTCGTATACACGGCAGTGGATAATCCTATGGGGATTCAGTTCGGGGGGGTAGTGGCAGCTCCAATCGTACAAAATATTCTGGAAGACTCCCTGCATTATTTGAAGGTCCCTGAGCGCAAGGATCAGCTTCCCAAAACCTATAAATATGGCGAAACTCCAATTGTGACGGTTCCCGACCTTACGGGGGCAACGGTCCAGGATATTTACGAGGATCTGAACATGAACTTTACGCTCGCCCGTTCAGGAACTGGCAATACAGTAATCAATCAGGCGCCAAAAGCGGGTGCCAGAGTCGAGCAGGGCTCGACGATCAGGATCTATATGGGTGCTGACAGTGAAAAATAAGGTATAAGGCTGTGTTTCTTATCCGAAAATGCAGAGTGAGGGATTGCTATGAAAGTTAATGAATTATCATCTTGTCTTGCAGCTTCGCGTCTCTATGGGGATGGAGAGACGGAAATTACCAATATTCAGGTGGATTCGCGCCGTGTTGAGCCGGGTAACTTATTCATCTGTCTGCCGGGTTTTACCGTGGATGGACATGAATTTGCGCCGCAGGCCGCCGCGAATGGCGCCTCCGCCATTGTCTGTGAGCGGAAGCTTGAGATTGATCTGCCACAGATTGTGGTGGATGACAGCCGGTTTGCGATGTCGGTGTTGTCGGGCGCTTTTTTTGGCTCGCCGAGCAGCAGATTGCGAATGATTGGAATTACCGGCACGAATGGCAAAACGACGACCACTTATCTCATTGAGCGGATTATGCAGGATCATAATGTGAAGACAGGGCTGATCGGGACGATTCAGATGCGCTATGACGGTCAGAGCTATCCGATGTCAGGCACGACGCAGGAATCGCTTGAGCTGCAGCGCACACTTAGTGATATGGTCTCGAAGGGAGTGCAGTGCTGTGTGATGGAGGTCTCCTCCCACGCGCTCCGGCAAGGACGGGTAAAGGGAACGGACTACCGTATAGCGATATTTACGAATTTGACCCAGGATCATTTGGATTATCATCATACAATGGAGGAGTACCGTGCGGCTAAAGGGCTGTTCTTTTCCCGGCTCGGCAATGTGATTTCGCCATGGAAGGAAGAACGCAAATATGCCGTATTGAATGCGGATGACGAGGCAAGCGCCTATTTTGCCGCACAGACTGCGGCGGAGGTCATTACATACGGCATCGACAGCGGCGCCAATGTCCGGGCCTCGCAAATTTCCATCACCTCCAAAGGAACTTTTTTCCATGTGGATACGTTTAAGGGAGAGGCTGACATTTCTCTGCGTATGGTCGGAAAGTTCAATGTGTACAATGCGCTTGCCGCGATCACGGCTGCTCTGCTGGAGGATGTGCCGCTTGCGGATATCAAGGCCAGCCTGGAGTCGGTTGCCGGCGTACCCGGACGTGTGGAATCCGTGGATGAAGGCCAGGATTTCGCGGTTATCGTAGACTATGCCCACACACCGGACGGATTGGAGAATGTGCTGAAGGCGGTTTGTGAATTTGCGGCAGGCAAGGTGCTTACAGTCTTTGGCTGCGGCGGAGACAGAGACACTACCAAACGTCCTCTAATGGGAAAAATTGCTGCGAAGTACAGCGATCATGTATTTGTAACCTCTGACAATCCCCGGACCGAAGATCCGCTGCTCATTCTGCGGGATATCGAAGCCGGGCTGCAGGCGGATGGGGTGGCGCAGGACCGCTATGAAATGATTGTGGACCGGCGGGAAGCTATCACAAAAGCTATTGAAATGGCAAGCCCCAGCGATGTAGTATTGATTGCGGGGAAAGGTCATGAGACCTATCAGCTGATTGGCGGAGTGGTTCATGATTTCGATGACCGCGTCATCGCCAAAGAAGTTATAAGGGGCCGAAGCTATTGATTATAAGAACGCTGCGAAACATCGCTGACATGTGCGGAGGAGAGCTGATCTCTGCTGTGGATATGGATACGGAGATTGCGGGGGTCGTTACCGACTCCCGCAAAATCACGCCTGCCTGCCTGTTCGTTCCGCTGATCGGGGAACATTTCGACGGGCACGATTATGGTGCCGCGTCTTTGGCGGCAGGAGCCGCCGCCACCTTGTGGCAGCGGGATAAAGAGGGAGCGCCTGAAGGCGGCGGAGTCATCCTGGTAGATGACACACTGACCGCGCTGCAGAGGCTGGCTTCAGCCTATTTAAGCCAGATTGCGCCACAGGTTGTTGCCGTCACAGGCAGCAACGGCAAGACAACAACCAAGGACATAATTACAGCCCTGCTAGAGGGACAGTATAGAGTCCACAAAACACAGGGCAATTTCAATAATCACATCGGCTTGCCGCTTACAATTCTCTCGATGAGCGAGGAAACCCAGATTGCCGTTCTGGAGATGGGGATGAGCTCGCGGGGGGAGATAGCTCTTCTTGCTTCGTTGGCTCCGCCTGATGTGGCTGTAATTACCAATGTAGGTGAATCACATCTGCTGCAGCTCGGCTCCCGCAAGGAGATTGCCAGAGCGAAGCTGGAAATCGCCGAAGGCCTGAAGCCCGGAGGCCTGCTCATTTATAACGGCGACGAGCCGCTGCTTGCCGAAGTCATTGCAGAGCCTGCGTTCCGCGCTCCAGCAGAAATGAAGTCCTTCCGCTTCGGGTTGTCTCCTGACAACGATGATTATCCGACGGGAATGATGTCGCATACGGGAGGAATGACCTTTACATCCAGCCTTCATCCGAAGCGCGCCTTCTCTCTGCCGCTTCCGGGACAGCATAATGTCGTCAACGCTTTGGCTGCGCTCGCGGTTGCACGTCATTACAGCGTAACAGAGGACAATATCAAGGACGGATTAAGCAAGCTTAAACTGACCGGTATGCGGATTGAAGTGATGCAGGCGGCATCCGGCCTTATTTTGCTGAATGATGCTTATAATGCCAGTCCCACCTCCATGAGAGCAGCAATTGATGTGCTTCAGTCTATGAAATGCGGCGGAAGCCGAATCGCTGTGCTGGGGGACATGCTGGAACTTGGGCCGGATGAAGTGCGTTTCCATGCGGAAATCGGCGGCTATTTGAACCCTGCAGAAACGGATCTGGTGTTTACCTATGGGCCGTTGTCTGCACATATCGCCGAAGCAGCTTTAGAGCGATTCGGACCGGAGCGGGTGTTTGCTTTTTCAGATAAAGGGGAGCTTACTTCTGCCTTGATTGGCAAATGCGGCCCCAAGGATGTTGTATTGTTCAAAGCTTCCAGGGGAATGCGTCTGGAGGAAGTGCTGCACAGCTTAAATGAGCATTCTCGGGCAGATCTAAACTAATGGAGGGGGTGTACCCATGGATTATCAACTACTTTTGCTGACTATTGCCGTATCCTTTATCCTTGCGGTCATTGCCGCTCCGCTCTTCATTCCGCTGCTGCGGAGGATGAAATTCGGACAGCAGGTTCGTGATGACGGACCTCAATCTCACTTGAAAAAAGCCGGAACCCCTACGATGGGCGGAATTATCATCATGGTGGCGTTCACTTTGTCTTTTCTGAAATTTTCTGTAGTGGACTCAGATTTTTATGTTCTCTTGGTAGCTACGCTTGGTTACGGGCTGATCGGCTTCCTGGATGACTATATCAAAATCGTATTCAAACGCTCCCTGGGACTGACGCCGCGGCAGAAGCTGCTGGGCCAGTTGCTGGTCGGGGCAGTAATGTGCGGCCTGCTGATCTCCGCCGGTCACAACACCGGCATAAGCATCCCGGGAACCGGGCTGAGCTTTGACTGGGGCGGCTGGTTTTATTATCCGTTTATTATCGTCATGATGATGGCTGTAACAAATGCGGTTAATTTTACCGATGGAGTAGATGGGCTGCTGTCAGGTGTCAGCGCGATTGCACTGGCTGCTTTTGCTGTGGTGGCTATGCAGGCTACCTCTATTGCGGCTGGAGTCTGCGCGGCTGCGATGATCGGGGCGGTGCTTGGTTTTCTGGTCTTTAATGCTCATCCGGCCAAGGTGTTCATGGGTGATTTCGGCTCCTTCGGCATCGGCGGCGCGATCGGGGCTATTGCCATCGTGACCAAAAGCGAGCTGCTGTTTATCGTGATCGGCGGGGTATTTGTCATTGAAATGCTGTCTGTTGTTTTGCAGGTGACCTCTTTCAAGACACGCGGCAAACGCATATTCAGAATGAGCCCGATCCATCATCATTTTGAGCTTGGCGGCTGGTCGGAATGGCGGGTTGTCGTCTCCTTCTGGGCGGTGAGCCTGGTCCTGGCGGCTGTTGGACTATATATCAGCAAGGGGTTGTAAAGAATGAAACATCCAGATGAGTACCGTGGTGAAGAGGTGGTGGTCCTGGGGCTTGCCAAAAGCGGCGTCCAGGTGGCCAAGGTGCTGCATGAGCGCGGCGCAAACGTAAAGGTCAATGATAAAAAGGAAAGAGATCAAAGTCCCGAAGCTTCCGAACTGGAGTCTTTGGGAATTTCTGTTATATGCGGCGGGCATCCCGAGGGGCTGATTCATGAGGGGGTCAGCCTTATGGTCAAAAATCCCGGCATTCCCTATTCGGCAGCACCTGTAGTGCGGGCGCTGGAGCTGGGCATCGAAGTTGTGACCGAGGTAGAAGTGGCGTACCGTCTCTGCGCGGCACCGATGATCGGGATTACCGGCTCCAACGGAAAGACGACGACGACGACCTGGGTAGGCCGCATGCTGGAGGCTGCCGGAATGAACCCTATTGTTGCCGGCAACATTGGCACACCGCTCTGTCAGGCCGCACAGGAGGCCCACGAGGACAATTGGATGGTCGTTGAGCTCAGCAGCTTCCAGCTTAAGGGGACGGAGACGTTCCGCCCCAAGGTGGGCTGTCTGCTGAACGTGGCCGAAACCCATCTGGATTATCATGGCGGAATGGAGGATTATGTAGCCTCCAAAGCCAAGCTGTTCGCCAATCAGGAGCCGAGCGATACGGCGGTGCTGAACTGGGATGATCCGGTCTGCCGGGAGCTGGTGCCTTATATTAAGGCCGGGATTCTGCCTTTCTCGATGACCGAGGAGCTGGTTCAGGGGATATTTGTCCGTCCGGCCTTTGTGCCGGGTACCGATGATGACCTGAAGCGGGTTATCATTTACCGTGATTACACAGAGAGTGAGACGGAAATAGCCACAGTCGATTCCATCGGCCTGCCGGGACGTTTCAATGTGGAGAATGCGCTGGCTGCCTGCGGCATTGCTATCGCCGCCGGGGCTGACCCGGCAGTGCTGGGCGGAGTGCTGGCTTCCTTCCGGGGGGTGGAGCACCGGCTTGAATATGTGGCTGATCATTCAGGAGCCGCCTATTATAACAATTCCAAGGCTACCAATTCCAAAGCAACGGCCATGGCGCTGACCTCCTTCCGGGCACCGGTTGTGCTGATTGCCGGAGGCTTAGACCGTGGCTCCGACTATATGGAGCTTGTGCCTGTCCTTGGCGGCGTCAAAGCGCTGGTGGCTCTGGGTCAAACGAAGGACAAGCTTGTTAAAGTCGCGCAGTTGGCAGGAGTAAAGCGGATTATCTCCGTCGATACTGGGGAGAGCGCCGCCGCCGTGCTGCAGGAGGCTGTGCGGGAGGCTTCCGCCTTGGCGGAAGCGGGAGATATTGTTCTTCTCTCTCCTGCATGTGCCAGCTGGGATATGTTTACATCCTATGAGGAGCGCGGGCGTATTTTTAAAGAGGCGGTGCATAACCTTTAAGTAGGGGGGTGGATAAGCCCCTACTACGGATGCAAGAGGTGTGCTCCTGATGAATAAATCCCGTCATGCGCCCGATATCTGGATACTGGTGGCTATACTCTCCCTGCTGGCCATCGGTATGGTGATGGTATACAGCGCCGGGTCCGTTTTGGGCTTCCGCAATTATGGAGATTCGTTTTATTTTGTCAAAAGGCAACTATTGTTCGCAGGGCTCGGGCTGGGAGCCATGTTCGTCACCGCGAACACCGACTATCTGGTGCTGAAGAAATTCGCCAGACCGGCCCTGATCGTCTGCTTCATACTGCTCGTTCTGGTGCTGATTCCAGGAATCGGCGTTGTACGCGGCGGAGCGCGAAGCTGGCTGGGGATCAGCTCTTTCGGAATTCAGCCCTCCGAGTTCATGAAGATGGGAATGATTCTTTTTCTGGCTAACTGGCTTGGAAAAGACGATTATGACATCTCCACCTTCACACGCGGGCTGCTTCCTCCGCTGGCGCTGATCGGCTCCGCATTTGCGCTGATTATGCTCCAGCCGGATCTCGGCACAGGCACCGTAATGTTTGGTGCTGCCTTGATGATGGTTTTTACAGCGGGGGCACGGATGAAGCATTTGCTTTCTCTGGGCGCGCTGGGAGTCGTTGGCTTCGCCGGCTTGGTCGCTGCAGCGCCTTACCGGCTTAAGCGGATTACGGCATTCCTCGATCCCTGGTCTGATCCGCTGGGGGCGGGCTATCAGATTATCCAGTCGCTATATGCGATTGGTCCCGGCGGGCTTGGCGGGCTGGGGCTTGGCATGAGCCGGCAAAAGTACAGCTACGTGCCTGAGCCGCAGACCGATTTTATTTTTTCCATCTTGGCAGAGGAGCTGGGGTTCATCGGCGGGCTGATTGTGCTGGTCCTGTTTCTGATTCTGATCTGGCGCGGCATGAAGGTGGCGATGAGCCTGCCTGACCGTTTTGGCAGCTACTTGGCGGTCGGGATTGTCTGTATGGTGGCTGTTCAGGTTATCATCAACATCGGCGTTGTCATCGGTCTCATGCCGGTCACCGGCATTACGCTTCCGCTGATCAGCTACGGGGGCTCATCGCTGACACTGATGCTCACCGCACTTGGAATATTGCTTAATTTATCCCGTTATGCGAGGTGAAAGACGACATGCGTATCGTATTAAGCGGCGGCGGTACAGGCGGACATATCTATCCCGCCGTAGCCGTCGCCAGGCAGCTTGAAGCTGAAGAGGAAGACTCGTCCTTTTTGTATATTGGAGGGAAGCGGGGACTGGAGAGCAAGCTGGTACCCCAAGAGAATCTCCCGTTCAAATCAATAGATATTACCGGCTTCCGCCGCAAGATTTCAATGGACAATGTGAAGACCGTGATGCGTTTTCTGAAGGGGGTTAAAGCCTCTAAGGAGATGCTCCGGGAGTTTAAGCCGGATGTCGTGATTGGCACCGGAGGATACGTATGCGGCCCTGTAGTGTATGCGGCCTCCAAGCTGGGCATTCCCACGCTCATTCATGAGCAGAATGCAATTCCGGGGCTGACGAACCGTTTTCTCAGCCGTTATGCCGACACGGTTGCCGTAAGCTTCGAAGGAACGGAATCGGCTTTTCCCGGAGGGAAAAATGTGATCTATACCGGGAATCCCCGGGCGACCACTGTAACCACCGCCAATCCGCAGCGCGGCTTCGCTTCCCTGGGCATTCCTGAGGGCAGTACGGTTGTGCTTATGGTTGGCGGCAGCGGCGGAGCAAGAGCGATTAACCAAGCAATGATCGAAATGGCCCCGCTTGTAGGTAAGGGGAATGGTGTCCACTATGTGTATGTAACCGGTGAGTCCTATTTCGAAGAAACCCGCAAGGCTCTGCGCCAGAAGCTGGGCGGCGTGCCGAACTGGCTGCACCTTCTCCCGTATGTTCACAATATGCCCGAGGTGCTGGCTTGTACCTCCCTTATCGTGAACCGGGCAGGCGCTTCTTTTCTGGCTGAGATTACAGCGCTGGGAATTCCCTCTGTCCTCATTCCGTCCCCTAATGTGACGAACAATCACCAGGAGGCGAATGCCAGACAACTGGAGCGGGAAGGCGCGGCCGCAGTGCTGCTTGAGAAGGACTTGACCGGCCAGTCTCTTATGGAGGCGGTTCAGAAGATTATCAGTGCGGAGTCTGTACGCTCTCAAATGTCGGAAGCCTCCCGGCGTCTTGGCAAAAGAGACGCCGCTGCGCTGGTAGTCAGCGAGCTGCGCAGACTGGCGGCCCAGAAGAAGCGGTCTTAACCACTTCTTCTGGCGCGGCTGTGGCCAGATATGAATATTTTTGCACATGGCTGCTGAAGGCTGTAGCTGGTTGCCCGGCCTTCATTGTCACACACCTGAGACTACGAACATAGGATAATCCTATAATCGTGACAATCACCCAGAGCACTTTCGGACTGTGAAATGCGGGGCGGGAAAGCTCTCACAGACATTTCGCTAATCCCCGTATGGAAAGTGCCCGGTGGTGGGTGAGCGGTAATCTCGGAGGTGATACATTGGACAAATTGGTGATTGAGGGTGGAAATCCCCTGTCAGGCACCATACGTATCCATGGAGCAAAAAATGCGGCACTGCCGATTCTGGCGGCTAGCCTGCTGGCCGAAGGAGTTCACTCACTGCATAATGTGCCGGAGCTGCTGGACATCGAAACCATGCTGAATATTCTGGAACGGCTGGGGTGCAGGGGAGTGCATGCTGAAGGGACAGTAACGTTAGATACTTCGGCTGCCTTTACCTCCCATGTTCCTGAGGATTTGATGCGGCAGATGAGATCCTCCATTTTTCTGATGGGACCGTTGTTGTCCAGGTTTGGAGAGGTGACGATTTACCAGCCTGGAGGCTGTGCAATCGGGGAACGCAAAATTGACCTGCATTTGCAGGGGCTGAGGCTGCTTGGCGCGGAAATCGAGGAATCGGGCGGGCAGATTTCCTGCCGGGCCGCAAGGCTGATCGGCAACGACATTCATCTCGATTATCCCAGCGTAGGAGCAACGGAGAATATCATGATGGCCGCTGTCATGGCGGAAGGCACGACTACGATATCCGGAGCGGCCAGAGAACCGGAAATCCAGGATTTGCAAAACTATCTGAACCAAATGGGGGCTCAGATCATCGGTGCGGGTACCGATACCATTACGATTCAAGGCGTCAAGAAGCTCTCCCCCTGTACGTACGAGGTCATTCCCGACCGGATTGTTGCCGGAACAGTAATGATCGCCGCTGCAGCTACACGGGGAAGTGTGACTTTGACCCATACCAATGCCGGGCATTTATCCTCGCTCATTCATGTGCTCAGGCGGGCTGGTGTTCAAATCACAGTTTGCAATGATATAATTAATATTAGCTGCATGGGGCGTCCCCGTGCGGTGGAGAGGATTGTAACCTCTCCCTACCCGTCTTTTCCCACTGATCTGCAATCTCAGATTATGGTTCTGCTGTCGCTGGCCGATGGATTCAGCGTTATCAAAGAAACGGTATTTGAGGGCCGCTTCAAGCATGTGGAGGAGATGGCACGGATGGGTGCCGATATCTCCATAGACCTTAACCGTGCGTTTATCCGCGGGGTGCAAAGGCTGTACGGTGCCACGGTGGAAGCTACCGACCTGCGGGCGGGGGCTGCCCTGGTGATCGCCGGTCTCGCGGCTCAAGGCACTACGGTTGTTGAGCAGGCACATCATATTGACCGCGGATATGACGGCATTGAGAAGCTGTTCCAGAAGCTTGGCGCACACATCACTCGCAAAATACCTGTGCCGGGTCCGTTAGATTTGGCCAACTAAAGCTCCCTGTCTCCTTCGGCTTGTTGTGAGGGAAGGAGACAGGGCCTTATTACGGAGATATGAGAATGCCTAAAACCCGTTTACCTCTTCTTAAAGAGGACAAGCCACCCAAGAAAGTGAGCCGCAAAATCACAATCATCCTGCTGCTGCTGTTCATTGCGCTGCTGGCCGTGATATTTTTTCGCTCGTCCGTCAGCCGCATTACTGAAATCCATTTCCAAGGGGGCAAATATACCACCCGGGAGGAGCTGCTGTCTCAGAGCGGCCTTACGATTGGAGGACAGTTTTTTGCCGTTTCCAAGACTTCTGTGAAGGACTCTCTGAAGAAGCTTAAGACGATACAGGATGTAAGCGTGCAGAAGAAATTTCCCGGAGTTGTGACCATAAGCATTGATGAGTATCCTGCGGTCGCTTACGAATTGGACCAGGGAGGTACGCTTAAGGCGATTTTATCCAGTGGAGCTGCTGTATCCGTAAATGAGACCGGAATTGCCGTGGAGAAGCCTATCTTGACCAATTGGAAAGATTCCGACCCGTACAAGGCCAAGCTGTGCCAGGCGCTCGCCGATATTCCCAATGAGCTTACGAGTGACATCTCTGAAATTGTGCCGTCGCCGACGTTGTCTTTTCCAGACCGGATTAAGCTGTACACACGTTCGCATTTTGAAGTCATAACAGCAATATCCCTGCTTAAGGATAAGGTGGAATATTTGAATAAGGTCATAGAGACGGAAGAGCCCGGGCTGATCAAGATGCTTGAAGCGGATTCGTATGTTCCTTTTCAAGCCGCACCGGCTGCTAATGAAGAGAATGCGGACACACTAGAGTAAATAGTCCCTACTATTAGGACCAAAAAAATGCTACAATCGGATTTACGGGCAATAAGCACTATCCCTCTTTTTTCTCCGGATTTTTTGAAGTGAAGGTATAAATTTGGATATCATTTCTTTATTATATATATTTTTCTTGCTAAAAACGCTTATTTTACAGATTCTAGTAAGCATCTATGTATATGCGGAATGCTTGTCATATTATTCCACTCAAAAAATTTGTAGAAAAAAGAGGGAAAGGATTAGGTATGTTGAATATGTACAGAGACGTTTCCCGGGACCGGGAACAAGGGATTTTATTACATTTTTATTTTGATTATAACAGGAGGTGCCATAGAGCTTGAGCAACAATGACATCATTGTTAGTTTGGACATCGGTACATCCAAAGTTCGGGCAATTATTGGGGAAGTTACCAATGGAACCTTTAATATTATTGGCGTTGGATCTGCCGATTCGGAAGGAATCCGCAAAGGTGCGATCGTAGATATCGACCAGACCGTACAATCTATCAAGAGTGCTGTGGATCATGCGGAGCAAATGGTCGGGATTCAAATATCCGAGGTCTATGTCGGCATATCCGGTAATCATATCGGCCTGCAGTCCAGTCATGGTGTTGTAGCCGTCCAGAATGAGGACCGTGAGATCGGCGAGGATGATATCGACCGCGTAATTAAGGCTGCGGAAGTCATTGCACTGCCTCCTGAACGTGAAGTGATCGATGTTGTCGCCAAACAATATATCGTCGACGGTCTTCAAGGCATCCAGGATCCTCGCGGAATGATAGGTGTTCGTCTTGAGGTTGAAGCGACGATCATTACCGGAGCCAAAACGCCAATACATAATCTACTTCGCTGTGTAGAGAAATCAGGGCTGAAAGTTAAAGATCTTGTGCTGATGTCTCTTGGAGCCGGTGGATTGGCGCTTTCCAAAGATGAGAAATCCATGGGCGCTGTGCTGGTGGATATCGGTGCAGGTTCAACGACGATAGCCGTATATGAAGAGGGTTCCCTTAGTGCAACCTCCACGATCCCGATCGGAGGAGAATTTGTTACCAATGATATTGCATACGGACTTCGTACACTTACTGATCAGGCGGAGAAGGTAAAGCTGAAATATGGCTGCGCCTGGATAGACGACGCCGCTTCTGACGTAGTGTTCAAGGTTCTGCGTATCGGCAGCAATGTAGAAAAGGAATTCAATCAGGAAGATTTGGCAGCGATTATTGAGCCGCGGGTACAGGAGATTTTTCACCTGATCCGTCAGGAAGTGAAGCGGCTTGGCTACACTGAGCTTCCCGGAGGTTATATCCTTACGGGCGGCACGGTATCCATGCCAGGCGTCCTGAAGGCGGCTCAGACCGAACTGGCTGCCTCTGTGCGCATTGCTGTGCCGGATTATATCGGTGTCCGGGATCCCGGATTTACCGGTGGTGTTGGCATTCTGCACAATGTCGTCCGCAGGTTCCGCGGGCGGAGCAATGGCGGCGGAAGCGGCAACAAGAAGACGGTCAACCGAAACAAGCAGAACGCCGTACCAAGCCAGGATACTGCGAAGAAGCCCGGTTTGGTAGAACGTCTAAAGAATATGTTCAGCGAGTTCATATAAGTGTAAGTCCAGATATACTTGGACCGGCCATCCAAGCACTATTCTAGGGGGAGATGGAACAATATGTTGGAATTTGATTTTGAAATGGAGAGCTTGGCTCAAATAAAAGTCATCGGCGTGGGCGGCGGCGGAAGCAATGCTGTTAACCGGATGATTGAAAATGGCGTTCAGGGTGTTGAATTCATCACAGTTAATACAGATGCCCAAGCGCTGCATCTGGCCAAATCGGAGCATAAGCTGCAAATCGGGGACAAGCTGACCCGGGGACTAGGCGCTGGTGCCAATCCTGAGGTGGGCAAGAAAGCGGCCGAAGAATCCCGTGATCTGATTTCCAATACGCTCAAGGGCGCAGATATGGTATTTGTGACTGCGGGCATGGGTGGCGGTACGGGTACAGGCGCTGCGCCTGTTATTGCTGAAATCGCCAGAGAATGCGGGGCGCTGACCGTTGGAGTTGTCACCCGCCCGTTTACCTTTGAAGGAAGAAAACGCTCTAGCCAGGCAGATCTTGGCATTGAAGCATTGAAAGAGAAGGTAGATACCTTAATTGTTATTCCCAATGACCGCCTGCTTGAAATTGTTGATAAGAAGACACCGATGCTGGAAGCCTTCCGCGAAGCGGACAACGTGCTCCGGCAAGCAGTGCAAGGGATCTCTGATCTTATTGCCGTTCCGGGCCTGATCAACCTTGACTTTGCCGATGTGAAGACGATTATGACAGAACGCGGTTCGGCACTGATGGGCATCGGAGTTGCCACCGGTGAGAACCGTGCTTCGGAAGCGGCACGCAAAGCCATTATGAGCCCACTGCTCGAAACTTCTATTGAAGGTGCGCGCGGCATAATCATGAACATTACTGGCGGCTCGAACCTCTCCTTGTATGAAGTCAACGAAGCTGCTGAAATTGTGAACTTCGCTTCTGATCCTGAAGTCAACATGATTTTCGGGGCTATGATTGAGGAGAGTATGAAGGATGAAATTAAAGTTACGGTGATCGCCACCGGCTTTGAGCATAAGACATCCCCTATTGCGCCTAACAGACGTCCGGCGGCGAGCAGTGAGCCTGCAGCAGCGGACAAGAATGCCAATTTGCGTCCTTTCGGCAATCAGACCACCTCTGATCAGCTAGATATTCCGACATTCCTGCGCAACCGGACACGCGGCAACAACGATTAGCCCTAATTTTATACGAACTTACGGAAGCACCGTATCTGCCATAGCGAACAGCTATGCGGGTACGGTGTTTTTTTGATTTACAGGCTGTTATAATACGGATAACGGGAGTGAATATGATGGAATTGCTGGACCCCCGGGTGGATTTTGTGTTTAAAAGAATATTTGCAAGCGAGAATAACAAAGACGTGCTGCTCGCCTTTTTGAACCGAGTGTTTATGGATGCCGGGGATTCGCCGCTGGAAGAAGTGGTGCTGCTCAATCCCTATACGGATAAGGATGATCCTCTGGATAAGCAATCTATTTTTGACATATGGGCTAAGACAGTAGATGGAAAGCTGATTAATATTGAAATGCAGCTCTTCAACAAATATGATATGGAAAAGCGGACCTTGTATTACTGGAGCAAGCGGTATTCAGGCCAACTGCAGACCGGCGGCAGATACTCTGAACTCAAAAAATGTGTGACGATTAATATTTTGAATTATAAGGTGCTGCCGAATGAACACACCCACAGCGTTTTTCATCTGCGTGAGGATGGCAGCGGAGCACCGCTCAACGACGACATAGAGATTCATTTTCTGGAACTGCCCAAGCTGACTCAGTCTGCTGTCCCCGGTGAAGGCGGTCTGATCAACTGGCTGCTTTTTTTGAAAGGGAACGATAATTCGAATTGGGAGGTGCTCAGGATGAACGAACCGGCTTTGAGAAAGGCGATGGAAACGCTGGAGTTTTTGAGTCAGGATTCGGAAGCCCGGCGTAAATATGAAGACCGCCAGAAGTTCCTGCATGACGAAGCATCGCAACGGGACGGTGCGCAAAGAGAAGGTTTTGCTAAAGGATTGCAAGAAGGGATTAAGGAAGGGATTAAAGAAGGGATTAAAGAAGGGATTAAAGAAGGTAAAAAGGAAGGTTTAGAATTAGGGAAAGTGGAAGGCTTAAGAGAAGGAAAATTGGAAGTTGCAAGGAACCTGCTGGCTATGGGGCTGGACCGCTCAGCTATACAGACAGCAACAGGGCTGACGGATGAGGAAATGAAATCCATCTATTAAAAATCAATAGGCTTGTTCGAAGCCAGTCTCTTGGGAGGCTGGCTTTTTTGTGTACAGCATGTACAACCTTCGCGTCATAACTCGACAAAAAAAACTCAGGAATACCCCCCAAGTTTAGACAGACTTTGGATGCGGGTCTTTCTATACTAATCATATCGTCCAAAAAGAGAGCCTGATCTTCGGTCTTTCGCATACTATCCGTTTGCAGGCAGGTGAGTGCAATGGTTGTTTATATTGACTTGATTTTCGCTGCCAATCTGCTGATCGACGGAATTCTTTTATGGCTGACGGGCTGGCTGGTCAAGCTTAAAGTCTCTTGGTGGCGGCTCTCTCTCTCCGCGCTGGTTGGCGCACTTTATGTGGTGATGATGTTTGTGCCGGAGCTTTCCTTCCTGTACACCTTCCTCATCAAGTTTGGATTGTCGGTGGTGATGCTGTGGATTGCTTTTGGATTCAGGAGTCTGCAAAGCTACCTTCGGGTGTTGGGGGCTTTTTATATTATTAATTTTGCAGCAGCGGGCGGGATTGTCGGGATTCACTATTTGCTGCAGAGCTCCGGCGAAATCTGGAACGGTATTCTGTTCACCTCTTCGGGAGGCCAAGCTTACCGTCTGAAAATCGGCTTCTGGTTCGTGCTTGCGGTCCTGCCGCTGGTGCTGCTCTGCTTCAAGCTCGTCCAGTCCTCAAGGAACAGGAGAGAGCGGCTTGAGACGTACATCGGCGAAGTGTGCGTTGAGATTGACGGGGTGAGTGTGACCTGCCCCGGCCTGCTGGACACCGGCAATCGTCTGAACGATCCTCTGACCCGGATACCGGTGATGGTGATGGAGGCGTCACTTTGGGAGGGGCATCTGCCGGCCTCATGGAAAGGGAAAATGACTCAAATGAGCGCCGATAAGCTTCTGCTGGAAACGGACGGGCAGTCTTTTGCCTGGCAGGACAGAATGCGGCTTGTACCCTATAGGGGGGTTAACCGCGGGGCAGCATTTATGCTGGCGCTGAAGCCTGATCTGGTGACGATAAAGCTGGGTGAAGAGAGTTTTTATATTCAGAGGGTTCTTATCGGGCTGGATGGCGGGACACTGTCGGGAGAAGGAGCGTACCGGGCGATCATCCATCCTGACCTGACTCAAAAAGAGTCCGCTGCAGAGGCGGCGGTGCCTTCCTGAGCATCGCTTATGCCGCAAGCTGCTTCTGAAATGGGAATATGGGATCGAGCAACTAACTCAGGGTAACTGTGCACTTCTTGGAGGAGGAACAATAATGGTCAAATGGAAGATTGCGCTGCAACTGCAATATTACCGCATGCTGTTTCTGCTGGGGCTGAAGAGCCAGGAAATCTATTATATCGGCGGCAGTGAGGCGTTGCCACCCCCGCTGACGCGGGAAGAAGAAGAGTACCTGCTGCAGCGGCTATCGAGCGGCGATGCGGCAGTCCGGGCCATGCTGATTGAACGCAACCTGCGGCTGGTGGTCTATATCGCCCGTAAATTCGAGAATACCGGCATCAACATTGAAGATCTGGTTTCGATCGGGGCGATTGGTCTAATCAAGGCGGTTAATACCTTTGACCCGGAGAAAAAAATCAAGCTGGCGACCTACGCCTCGCGCTGCATCGAAAATGAGATTTTGATGTACCTGCGGCGCAACAGCAAAACCCGGAGCGAGGTCTCCTTTGATGAGCCGCTGAACATTGATTGGGACGGCAATGAGCTGCTGCTCTCGGATGTCCTGGGGACGGAGAATGACACCATCTACCGGAACATTGAAGAGCAGGTAGACCGCAAGCTGCTGCAGAAGGCGCTGGAGAAGCTCAGCGAGCGGGAACGGCTGATTATGGAGCTGCGTTTTGGGCTGCGCGGGGGCGAAGAAAAGACGCAAAAGGACGTAGCCGATCTGCTCGGCATCTCCCAATCCTACATCTCGCGTCTGGAGAAAAGAATTATCAAGCGGCTCCGCAAAGAGTTCAACAAGATGGTGTAAGCTTATGAAGCTAAGGAATAAAATGCCCGGCCGGGGAGATAATGTACAGTAATGTTTCTCCTTGGGAGGTAAATCATCATGACCCGAAACAAAGTCGAGATTTGCGGTGTGGACACCGCCAAGCTGCCCGTTCTGACCAACGTGGAAATGCGGGAACTGTTCACTTCGCTGCAGCAGCAGGGCGAGCGATCCGCCAGAGAGAAATTGGTAAACGGTAACCTTAGACTCGTTCTTAGCGTTATTCAAAGGTTCAATAATCGGGGAGAGTTCGTTGACGATCTGTTCCAGGTAGGCTGCATTGGTCTGATGAAAGCCATTGATAACTTTGATCTATCGCAAAATGTGAAATTCTCTACCTACGCAGTGCCGATGATCATCGGTGAAATCCGCAGATACCTGCGTGACAACAACCCGATCCGGGTGTCGCGTTCACTGCGCGATATTGCCTACAAAGCGCTTCAGGTACGTGACAGCCTGACGAATCAGAATTCACGGGAGCCGACGATATTTGAAATTTCCGAAGCGCTCGGTGTTCCCAAAGAAGATGTAGTATTTGCGCTCGATGCTATCCAGGACCCGGTTTCCCTGTTCGAGCCGATTTACCACGACGGTGGCGATCCGATTTATGTGATGGACCAGATCAGCGATGACAAAAACAAGGATGTGTCGTGGATCGAGGAAATTGCATTGCGTGAAGCTATGCAGAGGCTGGGCCAGCGGGAGAAACGGATTTTGTCGATGAGGTTTTTTGAAGGGAAAACCCAAATGGAGGTAGCGGATGAAATCGGCATTTCCCAGGCCCAGGTGTCACGGCTTGAGAAATCGGCTATCCAGCAAATGCAGAAGCATGTTAAGTCTTAAATAAACCTAGCGGAAAGTAACAGGGGTATTCCGGGAGCGGCGTTGCTGCACGGGATGCCCCTTTGTGCGGGGGGATCCAATCCAGATTGGCATGTTGCCAAGCCCCGGGAACATATATTGGACTATACGTCTGATTGTACAGGGGTGGCGAGGTGAACGAGGATTCCTTGGGAAGCGGCAAAAAAATGAAAATCTCCGATTTTCAGACGAAGGATGTGATCAATATTGTCGACGGGAAGCGGCTCGGGCAAGTCAGTGATCTGGAGCTGGATCTTCGCCGCGGCGTCATTGATGCAATCATTGTCCCGGGTTTCACGCGCTTCATGGGGCTGTTCGGAGGCGGTACCGATCTGATTATTCCGTGGCGGAATATTGTGAAGATCGGCGCCGATGTCGTTCTTGTGAGGATCGAAGAGCCGAGGATGTCTCAAGGGCAGGAAGAACGGGAAACGATGTATCTGGAGCGGGGAGACCGCAGTGAACGGCGCACTTATTGAGGGGTGCGTCTTTTTTCTGGATTGTGGGGATGTATTAAATCATGGAGTCGTGGCGCAAAGGGAAGGAATCTTGTGGTACACTTAGGCGGAGGTGAAGATATGGAACCGTTTATGCAAAAGGGCGGAACGCCCGCGCTGCTTCATCTGGAGCCTTGGCGTACGAAGCATTCAGCAATCACGGCTGGGTTCACAGGCAGGCAGGGCGGTATAGGCAAGGCGCCTTATGACAGCTTTAATTGTGCCCTTCATGTTGGGGATCAGCCGGAGGCTGTACTCGGGAACCGTTCATTGCTTGCCGAGAGCCTTGGCTTTACGTTGCAGGACTGGACCTGCGGAGAGCAAACACATGGAAAAGATATAGCAGTGGTTAAAGCGGAAGACCGCGGCCGCGGCAGCCTGGACAGAGCATCTGCTTTTCAAGCTACGGATGGTCTGCTTACGAGTGTGCCGGGAGTGCTGCTGACCTCCTTTTATGCCGACTGTGTCCCTCTATATTTCTACGATCCGCATCAGCAGGTGGTTGGCTTGGCTCATGCAGGCTGGAAGGGAACCGTGGCGGAGATTGCTGCTGCGATGGTGTCCAGAATGGAATCGGTGTACGGCAGCCGCCCTCAGGATATTCTTGCGGGTATCGGTCCCTCCATTGGCGACTGCTGCTACGAGGTGGATGATTATGTGATGAATCACGTCCGCCGCCTTGAGGTGGAACTGGCAGGGATTGCTTACGGGGCTGGACAGAGCTTATACAGAAATTCGGAAGCAGACGCAGGCAAAAGCATGCTGAACTTGAAAGAAATGAATCGACGCATTATGATTAAAGCAGGAATATTGCCGACTCATATCGAATGTACATCATGGTGTACAAGCTGTAATCACGATTTGTTCTTTTCTTACCGGAAGGATAACGGAGTTACAGGGAGAATGACGAGCTGGATCGGAATAAAGGAGAGTTGAAACTTGGCGACACTACAGGAAAGAATAGCCGGGGTAGAGGAACGTGTAGCACGGGCCTGTGCGGCAAGCGGCAGGGATGTGGCGGACGTCAAGGTTATCGCAGTGACAAAATATGTGTCTCTGGAAACAGTATCCGCTGTGCTGGACGCCGGTCTTGAGGATATTGCGGAAAGCCGCTGGCAGGATGCCGAACACAAATGGAACGCCCTGGGGCATAAGGGAACCTGGCATTTCATCGGACATTTGCAGACCAATAAGGTTAAGGATGTTATCGGTAAATTTCAATATATACACTCGCTTGACCGCTTGTCTCTGGCCCGGGAATTGCATAAAAAGGCTGAGGCTTTGGGACTTACCGTAAACGTTTTTCTCCAGGTGAATATTTCAGGGGAAGATACAAAGTTTGGATTGCCGCCTGAAGCGGTACCGGGGTTTCTGCGTGAAATCTCAGGCCTAGACCGCATTAAGGTGGTTGGACTTATGACGATGGCGCCTTATGAAGCTGAACCAGAGGAGACCCGCCCGGTATTCCGGGGGCTCCGTGAGCTGCGCGATGAGCTCAATCTGCTAGCTTTGACACCTGAGCCTATACAAGAGCTGTCGATGGGAATGTCGAATGATTTTGAAGTGGCGATACAGGAAGGAGCCACCCAGGTGCGCCTGGGTACGGTATTAGTAGGTCATGAGGAGGGAGCCTGATGGGCGTGATGAACCGGTTTATGAGTTTTTTGGGCTTGCAGGAGGAAGAGGAAATTGTAGAGCGGGAACAAATTTCCCGCGATGAAGAAGAATACGAGCCCGCCCCTGTAGAAACCCGCAAAAATCAGCGGGCTAACGTCGTCAGTATCCATTCGCAAAAAAATGTGAAGGTCGTGCTGTATGAGCCCCGTTCATACGAGGAGGCACAGGAAATTGCCGATCATCTGAGATCCCACCGTACGGTGGTCATCAACCTGCAGCGGGTGCGTAATGATCAGGCGATGCGCATTATTGATTTTCTCAGCGGAACTGTTTATGCCCTGGGCGGAGGAATCTCCAAAATTGGGGGCAATATATTTATGTGCACACCGGATACGGTTGAAATCCAAGGTTCCATTACGGAAATTCTGAGTGACGATCAAGACTATAACAGAATGAGGTGAATGGGCTTTGTCCCAAATAAATCTAATTATTGAACTTCTATACAACATCTACTTTGTTATGATTATTCTGTACGTTCTTATGTCTTGGTTGCCGAATGTTCGTGACAGCTTTATCGGAGAATTGCTGGGCAAGCTGGTGGAACCCTACCTGACTCCGTTTCGGCGGTTCATTCCGTCACTGTTCGGAACGATTGATGTCTCTCCAATCATTGCGCTGTTCGTGCTTGAGTTCGCTAAGAACGGATTGAAGTATCTACTTTGGTATATTTTAGGCAGCTAAGATGAAGAATGAAATTTACGGACATTTTCACCCCGATGAGCGGCAATTTGTAGATAAGGCCTGGGAATGGGTTACCCATGCAGGTCAGTATCATGAGACGAAGCTGACTGAATTTCTGGACCCCCGGCAGTGCTACATACTGCAGACGCTTGTGAACCGGCATCCTGACGTATCGGTAAGATGGGAAGGCGGTTCTGAAGAGGCTGAGCGAAAGCGGGCGCTGGTGGCCCCTGATTATCGCGAGCTCGCGGGTGAGGATATGGAGCTGAAGGTTCTGGCCATTTCCTCGGGAGAACAGAAATTTTTGGATCTGGAGCATGGCGATTATATGGGCGCTATTCTTGGACTAGGTATTAAAAGAGGAAAAATCGGCGACATCCATGTGCTGGAGGACGGTTGTCATGTTGTTGTGGCAGCGGATATTGCCGATTATTTGGCTATGAATTTAACCGGTGTGCACCGGATTAACGTCAGTACGGAAATTTTGCCGCTGTCAGCTCTACGCAGAAGCAGTGTCAAATTGGAGACGATGGAGCTGACAGTCGCTTCCCTGCGGCTGGATGGCATCGCTGCGGATGTTACCCGGCTCAGCCGGAGTAAAATTCTTGCACCTATCAAAGCGGGAAGAGTCCGCATCAACTGGAAAGTGGAAGAGGACCCTTCCTGCGGGCTTAAAGACGGTGATATGATCTCCATCCAAGGTTTTGGACGGTTTAAGGTTTTGGAGATCGGCGGTTTGACGAAAAAAGGCCGCTACCGTGTCCGGATCGGCAAATTTGTCTGAAAGGCATGCAGGAATCCGGCTTTGCTTGTCGAAATTGATTATCTCTAGGGAAGCAAACATTTTGTATGCTGTACGCCGATATTTGTAGAAGAGGCGGACCCTGAAGCGGCAGCCGAATGAAATCTTGCCATTCGCCGTATACTTGAACTATATGGATGTGCGGACGGCGCAGCCGTTTTTACTTGATACAGTCTTTCTTCTATGTCTGCGGGACAGATAAGAGTTCAGGGGCATAAGAGGTCCGAAATTTCTAGGAGGTGCACAGCATGCCATTAACACCGCTCGATATACATAACAAGGAGTTCTCCCGGAGAATCCGCGGTTATGATGAAGACGAGGTCAACGAATTTCTGGATCAGGTCATCAAGGATTATGAGAGTGTCATCCGTGAGAACAAAGAGCTGCATAACCAGCTATTGTCCATGCAGGAGCGTCTCGATCATTTTGTGAATATCGAAGAGAGCCTGTCTAAGACGATCCTCGTTGCTCAGGAAGCTGCAGATGATGTAAAGAATAACTCCAAAAAAGAATCACAGCTGATCATCAAGGAAGCCGAGAAGAATGCAGACCGGATCATTAACGAAGCCTTGTCCAAATCCCGCAAGGTAGCGATTGAGACGGAGGAGCTGCGCAAGCAGGCTTCGATCTACCGTACCCGGTTCCGGACCCTGCTGGAAGCACAACTGGAGCTGCTGTCCACAGATGACTGGAATGCTTTGGAGAGCCGTGAAGTGAGTGAGAACGCGCTTTAAAAGGTTGTAATGGGTACATCCTGTTTTGCCGGGATACTCATGTTGCACACCTCCTCCAATATTGACTTTTCACCCAAAAACGTCTATAACTAGATCATATCTGTATCGTTATATTTATTCGATGACGGGACAAGTACGATAAGGTAACGTTCTCCAGAGAGTCGGTGATTGCTGCGAGCCGATGGTTCAAGCCTTGTTCGGAAGATCTTCCCCTAGAAGCGAAGCTGAAGCGTAGAATACGTGTGTAAGCCTGGCCGTCTGCCGGACGTTATCCCGGACCCGCGTGGTAATCTGTGCGCGGAACTGAGATTGTGCTGAATACACTCCCCCTGAGGATGTGCATGAGGTGCAGAATTAGGGTGGTATCGCGAGCGTCGTCTCGCCCCTTTGGGGGTGGGGGGACGCCTTTTTGTGTGTGGGCATCCCCCTAAATCCCCCTTCTAAGGGGGACCCCAAGGGCTGGCCGCCCTCTGGACACCCGCAACAAGGGATTATCGCGGAAAGATGGGCGTTTGCGGAAGGGAAAGGATTTGTTCGGCGGGGGAGCGGCCCTTCTTAGGCTCCCCTGGCGGGGACGCCTGCGGGGCCTTACATGCACAAGGGCAAAGGGCACAAAGGCAAAGTGCAAGGCCCAGGCCCAGAGCTGCCCTAACGGGTTCGCGGGCCGGGTTCCAAAGGCAAAGCAAGAGCAGCGGCGGGCTTCGCCCCACGCCGCAAGGCCCCCGGCCCAGTGCTGCCCTGACGGGTTCGCGGGCCGGGGGGCCTGAGGTGGAGCGTGCCGCTTGCGGCGATAAGCGGGCATTACAACCAAACAAGATCAAAAACCGCCTCTCCCCGGAACATAGACAACTTTCCGGGTGTCCAGAGGGCGGAGCCCTTGGGGCCCTCCCTTGGCTAAGGGAGGGTTTGGGAGGGATCGAAATTACTGCGGAAATTACCATGGAAGGATTGACCATCACTATGCAAAAAGTAGATGTCAGAGAAAAAGCGCGGGCGAGAGACGTCCGCATTCTGAAGAAATGGAGCGACGAAAATACGTTCCGCAAATCTATGGAGAACCGCGCAGGCCGTCCGAACTACGTGTTCTATGAAGGGCCGCCTACCGCAAATGGCGTACCGCATATCGGACACGTGCTGGGCCGCGTAATCAAGGACTTTGTCGGCCGTTATCAGACGATGAAGGGCTACCGCGTTGTACGCAAAGCGGGCTGGGATACACACGGCCTGCCGGTAGAGCTGGGCGTACAGAAGAAGCTGGGGATCTCCGGGAAGCAGGAGATTGAGGAATATGGTGTTGAGAAGTTCATCAAGGAGTGCAAGGACAGCGTATTTGGGTATGAGAAGCAGTGGCGCGAGTTCACGGAAGCCATCGGCTACTGGACCGATCTGGATAATCCGTATGTTACCCTGGACAACACCTACATTGAAAGTGTATGGAACATCCTGGCTACGGTGCATGAGAAAGGGCTTCTGTACCGCGGACACCGCGTAAGCCCGTATTGCCCGAGCTGCCAGACTACCCTGAGCTCGCACGAAGTGGCGCAGGGCTACAAGACGGTCAAGGATCTTAGTGCAACGGCCAAGTTCAAGCTGAATGGCAGCGGCGACTATGTGCTGGCCTGGACCACCACGCCTTGGACCCTTCCGGCGCATATGGCGCTGGCGATGAACCCGGATATGGAATATATCCGCGCCCAGCAGGAAGACGGCGTGTATGTACTCGCGAAGAACCTCGTGGATGATGTGCTGAAGGGCGAGTATACGATCCTGTCCACACATAAAGGTACGGATTTTATCGGCCAAAGCTACACTCCGCCGTTCGGCTACATCAAGGCGGAGAAACACAATGTAATCGTCGGTGCGTCCTTTGTTACGGATTCCAGCGGTACCGGGATCGTGCATATGGCTCCGGCGCATGGTGAAGATGACTACAAGAGCTGCCGCGAGAACGGCATCAGCTTCGTGAATGTGGTGGATGCCTCCGGTAAATATACCGATGTGGTTTCGGATTTTGCCGGACGGTTCGTGAAGGAGTGCGATCTGGATATCGTGAAGGTGCTCTCCGAGAAAGGGCTGCTGTACAACAAGGAGAAATACGAGCACAGCTACCCGTTCTGCTGGCGCTGCGATACTCCGCTGCTCTACTATGCAACAGACAGCTGGTTCATTAAAACAACAGCCATCAAGGATGAGCTGATTGCCAACAATAATAGCGTGGACTGGTATCCTGAGCATGTGCGTGAAGGCCGCTTCGGCAAGTTCCTGGAGGAGCTGGTGGACTGGAATATCAGCCGTAACCGCTACTGGGGGACTCCGCTGAATATCTGGGTTTGCCAGGACACGGGCAAGGAATTTGCGCCGCACAGCATCGCGGAGCTTCGTTCAATGGCGATTGGCGAAGTCGCCGAGGATATCGAGCTGCATAAGCCGTATGTGGACAACATCAAGCTGCGCAGCCCGTTCAGTGAAGGCGGAGTGATGGTGCGAACCTCCGAGGTCATTGACGTCTGGTTCGATAGCGGCTCGATGCCGTTCGCGCAAAGCCATTATCCGTTTGAGAATGAAGATACGTTCGAGGATCAGTATCCGGCGGATATGATCTGCGAAGGGATCGACCAGACCCGCGGCTGGTTCTACAGCCTGCTTGCCGTATCGACGCTGTTCAAGGGCAAAGCGCCTTACAAAGCGGTTATCGCGCACGGCCACATCTTCGATGAGAACGGCCAAAAAATGTCCAAATCTAAAGGCAATGTCATCGATCCTTGGGAAATCATGAACGAATACGGCACTGACGCCTTCCGCTGGGCGATCCTGTCCGACAGCGCGCCTTGGAACAACAAACGCTTTTCACGCGGCCTGGTCGGTGAGACCAAATCCAAGGTTGTGGATACGCTGGTCAACACGCATGCGTTCCTGACGCTGTATGCCGGCATCGACGGCTATGATCCTGCGGATCATCCGTTCAAGGTATCCAAGCACAAGCTGGACCGCTGGATTCTGTCCCGCCTGAACAGTCTGATCCTTGTGGTCGATAAGGGCCTGTCCGTCAATGATTTTGTCAATACGTCCAAAGCGGTTGAGAATTTCGTGGATGAGCTGAGCAACTGGTATATCCGCCGTTCGCGCGACCGGTTCTGGGGCAGCGGCCTTGGGGAAGAGAAGCTTGACGCTTACCGTACATTGACGCATGTGCTTTTGACTACAGCTACACTGCTGGCTCCATTTATGCCGATGCTGTCCGAGGATATCTTTACGAACCTGGGCGGCGGAGAAAGCGTGCATCTGGCTGACTATCCGTCCGCTGACGAGAGCCTGATCGACCTTGAACTGGAACAGGACATGGAGAGCGCGCGACAAATCGTTGAGCTGGCCCGCAACGTCCGCAACGAATCGGGCATCAAGACGCGTCAGCCGTTGTCTGAGCTGATTGTGTCGATCGACCGCAGCTTCCATGTGGCTGATTATGAAGAGATCATCAAGGATGAGATCAATGTCAAAGAGATTGTGGTGGAGAACAGCGACAGCGGGTTTGTTGATTTTACACTCAAGCTGAACCTCAAGGTAGCCGGTAAAAAATACGGCAAAAACGTTGGCTTCCTGCAAGGCTTCCTGAAAGGGCTGGACAGCGACGCTACCCGTAAAACGGTACAGGATGGCGTTATTTCCATTGTTTCACCTGAAGGGGAAGAGCTGCAAATCACCGCCGAGGAGCTGCTTGTGGAGAAACAGGCCAAATCGGGCTTTGCTGCGGCATCCGGCTACGGGCTTACTGTGGCGCTGAATACCGAAATCACGCCTGAGCTGGTGCAGGAAGGCTGGGTCCGCGAGGTCGTGCGGGCGGTTCAGGATTACCGCAAACGTCTGGATCTGCCAATCGAAAAGCGGGTTGCGCTGACTCTGAAGGTAGACGATGAGCTGAAGGCTGCGGTAACGGCGTTTGAACATGTGCTTCGCGAGAATGTGCTGGTGACTACGGTTGATTTTGACGGGGAGCAAACCTTTGAGTCGGTGGATGCCGGCGGCAAAACCATCGGAATTCATATCGGAGTCTAAACCTCTGTATTACCTGTCCCTAAATGGCATATACTAAGTATGCGTTCAGCGCAAATAGTATATAAACTTCCGTTTTGCTGATAAAAATGCCGCTGTTGATCATTCGACTACAGTTCGCAGGCATACTAGCGGCAAAGGAAAAGGTTCTATGGGTTAGAGGCAAAATGACGAGCCCGGTGCTTAAAGAGAGTCTTCTCTCTTTTGACCGGGCTCGTTTACTTTGTGGAACTATAGAGTGACGCTAGGGAGGAGTCAGACACCATGGAGGGACGGAAAGAGGACAAGATGAGCACTTGGAAAACCGGGAGAATCTCGATTCGGACAGCAGGGGCAGGCAGCGGCATGGATAGGATTGGGGAGATTAGGCGGGAGGTTCATTCCTCAGAGTCGGTTCAGCATAAGCAGCAACGCTCAGAGAGTCGGAATGCAGCCAGCAATGTTCATTCTCCGGCGGATTCCGGTGGGGGAAACCGTGATCTGCAAGACATGCCGCAGGAAGAGAAGCTGAACGCCGTCTACCGGCTGACCAGGGGACTGGTGCAGCAAATGGAGAAGGCCAGGATTGCCGAGTATACAGAGCTGCTCAATTCTCCCTTGCGGCTGATTTGGCTGAATATTTTGTCAGGCGTCGCGCGTGGACTGGGGATTGCGCTGGGCTTTACTTTTTTTGCGGCGACGATTATTTATGTGCTTCAGGTGCTTGGCGCGTTAAATCTGCCGATCATCGGCGATTACATTGCAGACATTGTGCGGATTGTACAGCATCAGCTTGAGCTGAAGACCTTTTGACGGGAGATCAACAACAAAGAGGAGCAGCACCGGCTACTCCCTTTCTCTTTTACTCAGCGGGTCCAGCAGATGGCTGCCTTCCTCACTGTCCATATAATGGCGGTAGCTTGATCCCTTGATAACTGTCACATGGTTTCCGGCGATATCGGTGGCAATGAAGTTCTCCCAAGGCTCCACGAAGCCTTCGTTTTCGTCAGCTTCAATCTCCATATCATTATATGAAGAAATGTCACTGTCCTCGGCCATGGCGGGGGAATTCGAGCTGCCCCAGCTTTCAACAATTTGCCAGGCGTCTTCGCCGTCAAAGCCATTTTGATCCTCACGCTCGTCCAGGCTGGTGCGTCCAAAGGGCGGAGACAGCAGCTCTTCTTCAACCGGACGCGTGAAATGCGCGTTTTGGCGGGGGTTATGCTCTTTGCAAAAACGGGTAGCCGGGACTGCCGACAGACGTTCGAAGGAAATCGCTTCACCGCAAACGGCACAGCTTCCGTAGGTTCCTTTTTCCATGGCGGACAACGCGGCGTCAATATTATCCAGCTCATGTTCATCCCGCTCCAGCAGGGAGATATCTATTGAGCGGTTGTACAGCTCCGTGGCGGCATCGCCGGGATGATTGTCGATTTCGGACAGCTCTCCGGTTGAATCGCGCATGGCATCCTGCAATCCGTAGTGCTCATTGTTCCGCAGTCTGTGGCTGATTTCCTGCTGCTGCCGCAGCAGTTCTGTATGCAGCCCGGAGAGCTGCTGTTGTGTCAGATGGCTCATAGGAGGTCGCTCCTTTCTATTGCTTAAGGCAGGCTTTTCACCGGCGTAGACCGGCTTCCTTCTCTGATAGCTTGACCGGGGAAGCCCATTTTTAGCGCTGGAAAATAGTCCTATGACCGGATGCATTGTATGCGCGCGCAATAGACGGCTTCTTGAGGCCTGTGCTACAATATACAAGTCTTTATACAGAATTCGCACCGCCCTCAGCGGGAAAAATAAGAACGGAGTGACAACTTCTGTGGTGTACTATCTGATAGCGCTAATCGTATTTTTGATCGACCAGGGTACCAAGTATTTGATTGCTACCCGGCTGGAGATCGCAGAACAGATTCCGGTTATCAAGGATTTCTTCATTATCACCTCCCACCGCAACCAAGGAGCCGCTTTTGGGATTCTTCAGGGACAGCAGTGGTTCTTTTTCCTGATCACCGTTATAGTTGTTGCTGGTATCGTCTGGTACCTCAATAAGGCGAAAGCTACCCGGAAGCTGCTGCCTACCGCACTCGCACTCGTGCTGGGCGGAGCTGTAGGCAATTTTCTGGACCGGATGCTGAACGGCGAAGTGGTTGACTTCCTGATGTTCAATTTCGGCAGCTACACCTTCCCGATCTTTAATGTCGCCGATTCCTGCATTGTCATTGGGGTGGCGCTGATTATTCTCGATACACTGCGTGATGTGAAGGGCGGAGAGGAAATTACCGAAGTTAAGGAATCCAAGGAAGTCAAAGAAGGGAATGAATGAGTTTGAACAAGGACGTCAATGAGCAGGCGGCATCCATTGCCTCCGATGAAGAAAGGGACGTCACCGAATGGACGGTTGCCGGGGAGAATGCCCGGGAGCGGATTGATAAATACATTACGGAGTCTTGGGAAGAGGAGATTTCGCGCTCCCAGGTGCAGCAGTGGATCAGCGGTGGTCATGTTACGGTCAACGGAGGTCCGGTAAAAGCCAACTATAAGCTGGCGGAAGGCGATATGGTCGCTGTTACTGTTCCTGAAGCCGAGGTAACCGATTTGATTGCGGAGGATATTCCGCTTGAAGTGGCATATGAAGACAGCGATGTTATCGTGGTGAACAAACCCCGCGGCATGGTTGTGCATCCGGCAGCCGGTCACCCTTCCGGCACTTTAGTCAACGCGCTGATGTATCACTGCAAGGACCTGTCCGGCATTAACGGCGAGATCCGTCCCGGCATTGTGCACCGCATCGACAAGGATACCTCAGGGCTGATTATGGCGGCCAAAAATGATCTGAGCCACGCTTCGCTCGCAGCCCAGCTCAAGGAGCATAGTGTAACACGCCGATACATAGCGGTTGTGCACGGCAATCTGTCCCATGATCAGGGAACGGTGGATGCACCTATCGGCCGTGATCCGCATGACCGCAAGCTGTATACGGTAACGGAGAAGAACAGTAAACGTTCCGTGACCCATTTTACCGTATTGGAACGTTTTGGAGATTGCACATTGCTGGAGCTGCAGCTCGAAACCGGACGCACCCATCAGATCCGTGTGCATATGAAGTTTATCGGTCATCCGCTCGTTGGCGATCCGGTCTATGGACGCAGCAAGGGAATCACGATGAACGGACAAGCTTTGCACGCCGCTGTACTGGGATTTGTGCATCCTTCCACCGGTGAGTATATGGAGTACAGTGCGCCAATTCCGGCGGATATGGAAGAAGTGCTGTTCATGCTGCGCAGCAGATAAATACAAATTAAGTGATTATAAATCTATGGTTTTGAAGGCAGCTTTGCTTCATATTTAGATTATGAGAATAATACAAACCAGGAGATGAAATGAAGATTATGAGTATTGAACAATATCAGGATACTTTTATTCAGACTAATTTTGCGGACCGCATCGGCGGTGCGAACTATGGCAAAGACACAGCCATCTACAAATTTGAGAAAATCAAACGCGCCAAAGCATCGGCGAAGCAGGATTTCCCGAATATTGAGCTGATTGATATGGGCGTCGGCGAACCGGATGAAATGGCGGATGCAGGCATTGTTGCGAAGCTTGCTGAAGAAGCTGCCAAGGAAGAAAACCGCGGATATTCCGACAACGGGATTCCTGAATTTAAAGTTGCCGCTGCAGCTTATTTGAAGGAAGTATTCCGTGTGGAAGGCATCGACCCTGTTACTGAGGTTGTGCACTCTATCGGTTCGAAGCCGGCACTGGCGATGCTGCCATCCTGCTTCATCAACCCGGGCGATATCACAATCATGACAGTTCCGGGTTATCCGGTGCTGGGCACCCACACCAAATATCTGGGTGGACAAGTGTACTCAGTGGAGCTCAAGAAGGAAAATAACTTCCTGCCTGACCTGAGCTCTATTCCTGAGGACGTTGCCCATAAGGCCAAGCTGCTCTACCTGAACTATCCGAACAATCCGACAGGCGCAAGCGCAACTCCTGAATTTTTCAGCGAGGTTGTCGCCTGGGCGAAGAAATATAATGTAGTAGTCATTCACGATGCTCCATATTCCGCCTTGACATATGACGGCTTGAAGCCTCTCAGCTTCCTGTCTGTGCCTGGTGCGAAGGATGTCGGCGTAGAACTGCATTCCCTGTCCAAATCGTACAACATGACGGGCTGGAGAATCGGGTTCGTAGCCGGTAATCCGCTCGTTGTCAAAGCGTTCAGCGATGTGAAGGACAACAATGACTCCGGTCAATTCATCGCTATTCAAAAGGCAGCAGCCTACGGCCTCGCCCATCCAGAGATCACCGAAGCGATTGCCGACAAGTATTCCCGCCGCCACAACATGCTGGTGGATGCATTGAACAGCCTGGGCTTCCATGCTGAGAAGCCTAAGGGTTCTTTCTTCCTCTACGTAGCTGCACCGAAAGGTGTTAAGGGCGGACGCCGCTTTGAATCCGGTGAGGACTTCTCGCAATACCTTATCCGCGAGAAGCTGATCTCCACCGTGCCTTGGGATGATGCCGGCGCATTCGTCCGTTTCTCCGTCACCTTCATCGCCAAGGGCGAAGAGGAAGAGAAGCGTGTCATTTCCGAAATCAAGCGCCGCCTGAGCGACGTTGAATTTGAATTTTAATTTATTTTGTTCCTGTAAGCTGCCGTGGAGAAATCTGCGGCAGCTTTTTTTGCTTCTATCCCTTGAACTAAAAATTAAATGTTATGGTGCAAGCAGTGGAGGAGAATTTTGGAACTGGAGGAGCGAACGCGTTCGCCTTTGTCTGCGGATTTCCACCGTGAAGAGCGGTATAAATAATAGAAATCTGCAGACAACAGCGACCGGAAGTCCAAACATTCCCCGCAGCTGCGGCCGTCACCATACCAAACTGTGTTTTTTGTTCCTTCCCCCATTTGACACCTGCCGCAACATCTGTCATAATTCTTGTAATTGAATATGCGCCTTTAATTCAGTCCCGTGAGGCTGGCAAGGTAACGTGAATCGAGGTTCGCGAATTTAGAGAGGAATCCGTATGTGTACGGAGGGTCTTTCTCTGCGCGCGGACACGCCATCTTTTTGAATCTGCGGATTTCACTCCTTGCCTGCTTTGGGCAAGGAGTTTTTTGTTTTCTGGGAACTTGAACAGGCGATCAAGCAGGAGGATGGCAGGGATTATGGTTACTGAGAAAAATGTCATTATGGACGAAACGGCAATCCGCCGGGCGCTGTCACGCATTGCTCATGAGATTTTGGAGAAGAACAAAGGTATTGAGAATTGCCTGTTGGTGGGCATCCGCACACGCGGGATATATTTGGCGCAGCGGATTGCGGAACGTATCAAGGAAATTGAAGGAGTCGAAATTCCTTACGGCGAGCTGGACATCACGCATTACCGCGATGACCGTGAGGGCGGCGACAACCGCGAAGCTATGGACCTTGCGGTGGTGAACAGCAATCTGACGCTGCCAGCTAACTGCGGAGGCATTCACGACAAAAAAGTGATTTTGTTCGATGATGTGCTCTACACCGGCCGCACGATCCGCGCTGCGATGGATGCGCTGATGGATTGCGGACGGCCGCGGATGATTCAGCTGGCTGTACTGGCGGACCGTGGACACCGGGAGCTTCCCATCCGGCCCGACTATATCGGCAAGAACGTACCTACCTCCAGGCATGAGCAGATTGAAGTGGCGCTGACTGAGTTCGATGGCAAGGACGAGGTATACATTATTTCCAACCGGGAGGAACGATAACATGATGACAGCAACCAAGGTGAAGGAACGCAGTCTACTGGGAATAAAGGATCTGGACCGGACGGAGATTCTGCAGCTTTTGAACAGAACGGCATACTGGGACAATCAGGCCGAGAAGCTGACACCGGTGCTGAGAACGCATTTTGTGGCGAATATGTTTTTTGAGAACAGCACGCGTACCCGGTTTTCCTTTGAAATGGCTGAGAAACGGCTTGGCGTTCAAGTGCTTAACTTCACGGCTGCTGCTTCCAGTGTTGAAAAAGGCGAGTCGATCTACGACACCGTACGCACGCTGGAGTCGATGGGAATCGACGCCGGAGTGGTGCGGTTGAAGCCTGCGGGTGTGCTGCAGCAGCTTGCAGAGAAGGTATCCATTCCGTTGATCAATGCGGGAGACGGCAACAACGAGCATCCGACGCAGGCGCTGCTGGATCTGTATACGATGAGCAAAAATTTTGGAGAGTTTAAGGGCCTAAAGGTTTCAATCATCGGAGATATTATGCATAGCCGGGTAGCCCGTTCCAACCTGTGGGGACTAACGAAAATGGGTGCTCACGTGCAGTTCTGTGCCCCGGACAGCATGAAGGCTCCTGAGCTTGCCGAATTCGCACCTTACGTTAGCATGGAGGAAGCGCTGAAAGCGGATGTGGTCATGATGCTGCGCGTACAGCTTGAACGTCATGCTACAGGGATTCTGCAGTCGGCGGAAGAATACCGCAAGCAGTATGGACTTACCGAAGAGCGCGCCGCGAAGCTGGACAAGAATACGATCATCATGCACCCTGCCCCGGTGAACCGGAACGTCGAAATTGACGATGCAGTGGTGGAAAGCGACAAATCGCGGATTTTTCCTCAGATGGCGAATGGAGTGCCGGTACGCATGGCTGTAATGGAAAGAGCGATCCACTAAAAAACCTGACAACTTCCGCTTTAATAAATATACACAAAGATGAATTTTTATTATATAATAACTACAGAGCCCGCGGCTGTGGCCTGCGGGTAGAAGGAGAATCAGAACCGTGATCATCAAGAACGCCAGTGTACTGAATGAGAAAGGCGTGCTGGAGCGCAAAAATATCGTAGTGCAGGATGGGATTATCTCAGCAATCGAGAGCGAAATCGAGGCTGTAGACGGAGCAGGAGAGATCATTGAAGCTGATGGCAAGCTGCTGATTCCCGGACTGATTGATATGCACGTGCATCTGCGCGAGCCTGGCTTTGAGCATAAGGAAACGGTGGAGACCGGGGCCCGTTCGGCTGCCAAGGGCGGCTTTACGACAATTGCTTGTATGCCGAACACGCGGCCGGTAACGGATAGCCCGGAGATTGTGCAGTTCGTGAAGGATAAAGCGCGTGAAGCCGGACTGGTGAAGGTACTGCCTTATGCAGCGATTACCAAGAATGAGCTTGGACGCGAGCTGACTGATTTTGCCGCCTTGAAGGAGGCTGGTGCAATCGGGTTCACGGATGATGGGGTAGGCGTGCAAAGCGCCCAGATGATGAAGGATGCGATGAAGATCGCCGCAGGGATGGATATGCCGGTAATTGCCCACTGCGAAGACAACTCGCTGGTTGAGGGCTGTGCGGTAGCCGAAGGCACTTTTGCCGACAAGCATGGTCTGAAGGGAATCCCAAATGAATCGGAAGCGATTCATGTCGGCCGCGATATTCTGCTTGCTGAAGCAACCGGCGTTCACTACCATGTCTGCCATGTCAGCACAGAGCAATCTGTCCGGCTGATCCGTCAGGCGAAGGAAATCGGCATCAAGGTAACCGCTGAGGTATGCCCGCATCATCTGCTGCTCTCGGAGGAAGACATTCCCGGCATGGATGCCAATTGGAAAATGAACCCGCCGCTGCGCTCGCGCCGCGATGTAGAGGCCTGCATCGCCGGTCTGCTGGACGGCACGCTTGATATCATCGTTACTGACCATGCGCCGCACAGTGAAGAAGAGAAGGCCAAAGGCATGCAGCTTGCACCGTTTGGCATCGTTGGCTTTGAGACGGCATTCCCGCTGCTGTACACAGCTTTTGTGGCAACAGGCAAATGGGACCTGTCACTGCTGGTACAGCGCATGACGGCTGATCCGGCCCGGGTTTTCCGGCTGAATACGGGCAGCCTTACGGTTGGTGCACCAGCGGACTTGACACTGATTGATCTGACGACAGAGAAGGAAGTAGATCCTGCTTCGTTTGCCAGCAAAGGGCGCAACACTCCTTTTGCCGGATGGAAGCTTAAAGGCTGGCCGGTTAAGACATGGGTAGACGGCAGAGCCGTATGGACTGAAGAATAACTGACGGACTGGTGGAGCGGAGTTGCCGGCTGTATGGGGCAGGTAGAACATACAGCGGCATTTTCGCGCGCACACTCCGGCAGACATGGAAGACATAAGAATCAGACTACAGAAACAAGAAGGAGTGGAAGGGAATGCAGGCAAGATTGCTGCTACAGGACGGTACGCTGTTTACAGGCACCGCATTTGGCGCGGAAGGCGAAAAGACGGGCGAGGTTGTTTTTAACACAGGGATTACAGGTTATCAGGAGGTGCTGTCAGACCCTTCCTACTGCGGCCAGATCGTCACAATGACTTATCCGCTGATCGGAAACTACGGCATTACCCGGGATGACTTTGAATCGGTTCGTCCCTTTGTGCACGGCTTTGTCGTACGCCGCCATGAGGCGGTTCCCAGCAACTGGCGCGCTGAATACAGTGTGGACGACTTGCTGAAGGAATACGGCATTCCCGGAATCAGCGAGATTGATACACGGATGCTGACCCGCATTATCCGCCACTACGGCACTATGAAGGCAATCCTGACCACTTCTAACAAACGTGTGGAAGAGCTGATGGAGATGATGGGCGACACTTCAATTGAAGAGCTGCGCAACCAGGTTGCCCGCACTTCTACCACTACAACCTACAGCAGCCCGGGCACCAAGGAACGGATCGTGCTTGTCGATTACGGCGCAAAGACGGGTATCCTGCGCGAACTGAACAACCGTGGCTGTGATGTCGTTGTCGTGCCGCATGATGTAACAGCCGATGAGATCCGTCGCCTGAACCCGGATGGCATTCAGCTCTCCAACGGCCCTGGGGACCCCAAGGATGTGCCGTATGCGGTGAAGACGATCTCCGAGCTGCTCGGTGAATATCCGATCTTCGGGATCTGCCTGGGCCATCAATTGTTTGCACTGGCTTGCGGTGCAGATACAGAAAAGCTTAAATTCGGCCATCGCGGCGGCAACCATCCGGTGAAGGAGCTGGAGAGCGGACGCTGCTTCATTACCTCACAGAACCACGGCTACACGGTCAACGAGGACTCTGTGAAGAGCACCGAGCTTGAAGTTACGCACATCAACAACAATGACAAGACCATAGAAGGCTTGAAGCATACCCGCTATCCCGCATTTTCCGTGCAGTACCATCCGGAAGCGGCGCCGGGACCGCATGACAGCAGTTATTTATTCGACCGTTTCCTGCAAATGATCGCTGATCATAAAGCCAATAGACCTGCCGTCACAAGACAGGCACAGCTTGCGGCTAACGCCAGAATCACGGCCCCAACCATTACACCGCAGCTTGAAGCCGTGAAAGGAGCTCTATAACATGCCAAAGAACGATAAGCTTAAAAAGATCCTCGTCATCGGCTCCGGCCCGATTGTCATCGGCCAAGCCGCCGAGTTCGACTATGCCGGAACACAGGCCTGCCAGGCCCTCAAAGAAGAAGGCGTAGAGGTTGTGCTGATCAACAGCAACCCGGCCACAATTATGACCGATACCAATATGGCCGACAAGGTATACATCGAGCCGATTACTCTTGAATTCGTTACCGGAATTATCCGTCAGGAGCGTCCGGACGGCTTGCTGCCGACCCTGGGCGGACAGACCGGCCTGAATATGGCTGTGGAGCTGGCGCGCGCAGGCGTACTGGAGCAGGAGAATGTGAAGCTGCTGGGTACACAGCTAGAGTCCATTGAGAAGGCGGAGGACCGCGATCTGTTCCGCGAACTGATGCGTGAGCTGGATCAGCCTGTACCAGAGAGCACGATTATCACAAGTGTGGAAGAAGCTATGGACTTCGCAGCCGGAATCGGCTATCCGCTGATCGTGCGGCCTGCTTACACGCTGGGCGGAACCGGCGGCGGGATTTGCGATAACGAAGATGAGCTGCGCGAAACCGTCAAAGCGGGTATCCGCTACAGCCCAATTGGCCAATGTCTGGTGGAGAAGAGCATCGCCGGCATGAAGGAAGTTGAATATGAGGTTATGCGCGATGCGAACGATAACTGCATCGTGGTCTGCAACATGGAGAACTTCGATCCGGTCGGCGTGCACACAGGCGACAGTATCGTTGTAGCGCCAAGCCAGACCTTGTCCGACCGTGAATATCAAATGCTGCGCAGCGCTTCGCTGAAGATTATCCGTGCGCTGAATATCGAAGGCGGCTGCAACGTGCAGTTCGCGCTGGACCCGCAGAGCTATCAATATTATGTCATTGAAGTGAACCCGCGTGTCAGCCGCTCCTCGGCATTGGCATCCAAGGCGACCGGCTACCCGATTGCCAAGATGGCGGCCAAAATCGCCCTCGGCTATACGCTGGATGAAATCGTCAATCCGGTGACCGGCCAGACCTATGCCTGCTTCGAGCCGACCCTCGACTATATCGTCAGCAAAATTCCGCGCTGGCCGTTCGACAAGTTCATCTATGCGAACCGCAAGCTGGGCACGCAGATGAAAGCGACCGGTGAGGTAATGGCGATTGGCCGTACCTTTGAAGAGTCGATTCACAAGGCCATTCGTTCTTTGGAAATCGGTCTTCACCGTTTCCGTCTTCCGGGTGCGGAGAAGCTGGAGGACAGCGTGCTGCGCACAAGACTGGCGAAGGCAGACGATGAGCGCCTGTTCCTGATCGCCGAGGCGTTCCGCCGTGGCTATGATCTGCAGGAAATTCAGGATATCACAAGTGTGGACTGGTGGTTCCTCTCCAAGATCGAGGGGCTGGTGAACTTTGAAGAGGTGCTTCGCAGTGAAGAAACGCTGTCGGCGGAAACACTCTATCAAGCGAAGCGCAAGGGCTTCACCGACCGGGCGATTGCTGAGATTCGCGCAGAGGGCCGTTCCGGCCTTAAGCAGACACAGGAATCCGACGTTCGTGAGCTGCGTCTGCAGCAAGGGCTGACTCCTGTTTTCAAAATGGTAGATACCTGCGCAGCCGAGTTCGAAGCATCCACACCGTACTACTACTCGACTTATGAGACGGAGAATGAGGTTATTCATTCCGACAAACAAAAAGTAGTCGTGCTCGGCTCCGGTCCGATTCGCATCGGCCAGGGGATTGAATTTGACTACTCTACAGTGCATGCGGTATGGGCAATCCAAAAAGCCGGCTATGAAGCCGTAATTATCAATAACAATCCAGAGACGGTGTCTACGGATTTCAATACCTCGGACCGGTTGTATTTTGAGCCGCTGTTCTTCGAGGATGTTATGAACGTAATCGCCCAGGAGAAGCCAATCGGCGTTATCGTGCAGTTCGGCGGACAGACGGCAATTAATCTTGCTGCACCGCTGGCTGCTGCGGGTGTGAATATTCTGGGAACCAGCCTGGACAGCATCGACGAAGCTGAGGACCGCAAGAAGTTCGAAGCGCTGCTGGCCCGTCTGGATATCGCTCAACCGAAGGGCAAGACAGTCATCAACATCGACGAGGCGGTAGAAACTGCGCAAGCTCTCGGTTATCCGGTTCTGGTCCGTCCTTCCTACGTGCTGGGCGGCCGCGCAATGGAAATTGTCTACAACGATGCGGAGCTGTTGAGTTATATGGCTGAAGCGGTGAAGGTCAATCCGGAGCATCCGGTCCTGATCGACCGTTATATGCTCGGTAAAGAGGTTGAGGTTGATGCCATCTGTGACGGTGAGACGGTTGTAATCCCGGGCATTATGGAGCATGTAGAGCGCGCAGGGGTCCACTCCGGCGACTCCATCGCCGTATACCCGCCGCAGTATCTGAATGAAGATCTGAAGCAGAAGATTACCGACATCACCATCAAGATCGCCAAAGAACTGAAGACCATCGGGCTGGTGAATATCCAGTTTGTTATCTATCAAAATGAAGTGTATGTTATCGAGGTTAATCCGCGTTCCTCGCGTACGGTTCCTTTCCTGAGCAAGGTAACAGGCATTCCAATGGCTAATCTTGCAACCAAGGTCATTCTCGGCGGCAAGCTGAAGGAAGACGGGTATACAGAAGGCCTCTGGCCGGAGAGCGAGTATGTGTCGGTAAAAGTGCCGGTGTTCTCTTTTGCCAAGCTGCGCAGAGTAGAGCCTACGCTCGGACCGGAAATGAAATCGACCGGCGAGGTTATGGGCCGCGACAAGCTGTACGCCAAAGCTCTGTATAAAGGCTTGATTGGCGCAGGAATGAAAATTCCGGCAACTGGAGCCATCATCGTTACGGTAGCGGACAAAGACAAGGCGGAAGCGGTAGAGCTGATGAAAGGCTTCCACGCCATGGGCTACAAAATCATTGCCACCGGCGGCACAGCGCTTGCCCTCGAACAGGCGGGACTGAACGTGATGAACGTCAACAAACTGGATGAAGGAGAGCCGACCATCCTCGATCTGATTCGCGGAGGGCAAGCCAACTTCGTCTTCAATACCTTGACCAAAGGCAAAACGCCGGAGCGCGACGGCTTCCGCATCCGCCGGGAAGCAGTGGAGAACGGCGTCGTATGTATGACATCGCTTGATACCGTGACCGCGCTGCTGAGAATGCTGCAGACGATCAACTTCTCGTCACAGTCGATGCCTGCCTTTGTCGGACAATAATCTATCGAAGCATAGCCCGGCCTGTACAGGCGGGATAACGGGAACGGTTTGCGTTAGCGCAGACCGTTCCGCTATGCCCGGGGCCTTAGAATACTTTATTTTTTATCAACAAGCCGTGCGGTGTGCCGCATGGGTTAGGAGCGGGTAGTACTATGGCAAAAGAAGAGGATCAGCAAGTCGGGAAGCATAAGGAAATGGCAGGACGCCTGATGGTCGCCCTTGATGTGCCGGATGTAGCCCAGGCTAGACTTTTGATCGAGAAGCTGGAAGGTATTCCTTGTTATATGAAGGTTGGCATGCAGCTTTTCTATGCGGCTGGACCTGACTTTATCAGAGAGCTGAAGGCGCGCGGCTATTCCGTATTTCTCGATGTCAAAATGCATGATATCCCCAACACCGTGCGCGGCGGAGCGGAGAGCCTGACGCTGCTGGGAGTGGATATGTTCAACGTTCACGCTGCTGGAGGCAAAACAATGATGGCGGCGGCGCTGGAAGGCGCAGCGAAGGCAGTCAGCCTGCATCCGTCGCTGCAGCTTCCGCTCATTATCGCGGTAACCCAGCTTACGAGCACCAGCCAGGAAATGATGAACACCGAGATTGGCATTTCCGGCGCAGTCACGGATACCGTTGTGCGCTACGCCAAGCTCGCGGCTGAGGCCGGCCTGCACGGCGTGGTAGCTTCGCCGCAGGAAGCAGCGGTGATTGCCGCTGCTTGCGGACCGGAATTCCGCACAGTAACACCGGGAATTCGTCCGGCAGGCGCTTCGCTGGATGACCAGTCCCGCGTAATGACCCCAGGACAAGCCATCCGTCAGGGCAGCCACTTCCTGGTTGTCGGACGTCCGATTACAGCGGCGGCGGACCCGCACCAGGCCGCACTTACCATTATTGAGGAGATGAGCCAAGCATGAGCCCATTATTGAATAAAAGTGAACAAGTTGCCCGTTACCTGCTGAAGATCGGTGCGGTGGCGCTGCGCCCGCAGGACCCTTTTACCTGGACCTCCGGCATTAAATCGCCAATCTACTGTGATAACCGCCTGACGCTGTCCTTCCCGGAAGTGCGCGGCTATATTGCCGATGCTTTCGTCGAGACGATTGCCAGCACCTACCCGGAAGCTGAAGTGATTGCAGGCACGGCTACCGCTGGCATTCCGCATGCAGCCTGGGTGGCTGACAAGCTGAACCTGCCGATGGCCTATATCCGTGACAAGGCCAAAGGCCACGGCAAACAGAACCAGATTGAAGGCTTGATCAAGCCAGGCCAAAAGGTCATCGTGATCGAAGACCTGATCTCCACGGGCGGTAGCTCCATTAAAGCTGCTCAGGCCGTTCAGGAAGCGGGAGGCATTCCGCTGGTCGTGCTGGCTATTTTCAGCTATGAGCTGGACCGTGCCACTGAAGCCTTCGCCGCTGCCGGTGTACCGCTGCAGACTCTCTCCAACTACACAACCCTGATTGATGTCGCGCTCGCCCAAGGCACCATTGCTGATTCAGATGTGGAGCTGCTGCAAGCGTGGCGCAAAGATCCTGCATCCTTTGGTGTATAAGATCAAAGAATAAGCACTCTTCAAATCCTCACCTCGGTGGGGATTTTTTTGATAATATACGGAAGATTGTCCCTGACTCCCACCTCAATATCTCACTCCCTCTCCCCCCATCCTATGAAGAAATCGTAGTGTATCTTTAAACTGCCTGTAACTTCCCCGCCCGCACAAATCTTTATAATGCTAAATATAGGAAAGGTTCATTTCCGTTAAGGGAGAGAACGAATTTTGCCGGGAGGGGATTTTTACATGAATAGTAAGGGAAACAGGGCGGCAGCTAAACGCTGGCTTTCACTTGGCATCTGTACGGCACTTGTGCTGCCGCTGACATCTGCAGGGGGGATTAGTGTCGCCGCCGAGGGCTCCAAGGTCTCTGAAGGCCAGCGGGTGCTGCGTATCGGAAGCTTGTGGAGCGGGGAGGACGATAATTATTTCCGCCAGCAGTTTACCGATCTCTATGAGCTGCAGCATCCCGAGGTCAAACTGGAGTTCGTTACGGCCATTGATACAGATAAGCTTCGCTTCGACTCCCAAAATCTCCAGGCGGGTCAGGATAATCTGGCCAGTATGCGGGCTATCATGGGTGGTGATAAGCCGGTGGATGTGGTTATCGGCGACAGTACGCTGCTTAAGAGACTGGCCGACGGTAATCTGGTAGAGCCGCTCCAGCCATTGATTGATCGGGATCATTACGATCTCAGCAATATGGCTCCAACGGTGCTGGAGGGTATACGTGATTTGGGCAGAGGGAATCTGTATGCGCTGGGGCCAGCCTTTACATCAAGTGCACTGTATTACAATAAAAAGATATTCGATGCTGCCGGAGTGGCATACCCTGAGAACGGGATGACCTGGGAGAAATTGTTCTCGGTCGCGTCAAAGGTCACCAAGGGTCCCGGAGACGTCAAAGACCGCATCTACGGATTAGCCATGAACCGCTTCTCGGGTGATCCCTTCTGGGATATGCAGAGCTACCTTTCTCCGCTTCAGCTTGCGATGTATGATAACAAAGGCGAGAAAATGACCGTTAATACTCCTGCCTGGAGCAAGGCATGGACCGACTACAGCAATCTTGTGAAGAAACAGATCATTCCGGGCTTGCATGAGACGATCTATCCGAATGAGGATACTCCTATCGCCAGTGACCTGTTTCTGAACAGTAGAGTTGCAATGGTAGTTGCCGATTACAGTTATATCTATGAGATTACGGCAGCCAAAAGGAATGCATCCCTCATTAAAAATTTTCAGCCTGTAGACTGGGGCATCGTTACAGTGCCTACCTTTGCTGAAAAGCCCGGAGTTGCTATGGGAACCTCGCTTAGCAGCTTGATGGCGATCAATACAATGGCGCAGAACAAAGAGGATGCCTGGGATCTGATCAAATTCATCAACAGTAACGAGGTTGCCAAAATCAAAGCCCATATTCATTACGAGCTGACTGCGCGCATGGATTATAATGTATCTCCGGAAAAGGGGATTAATCTTGCCCCATTCTTCAGCCAGAAGCCGCTGCCGGCAAATGATCCGGCGATGGACAGTCTGCAGGCGCGTCTGCCCGGAATCACCCAGATTAACGATGCCGGGCTGATATTATTCACTGAGGTGTATCGAGGCAAACGAACTGTCGCCAGTGCGCTTCAAGCCTGGGAGAAGCAGGGCAATCTCATGCTGAAGACGCTGCAGAAGGACCCTAATAAGTATTTTGATCTTTATAAGAGCTGGCCTGAGAAAAACGAGACGAAAAAATAGCACACCCATAAATTACACAGCCGCCGCCGGATTCCGGCGGCTTATTTTTGCGAAACTGGGCATGATATCTTTATAACCAGAGGGACCTTAATTTTGCGAAAAAGGAGAAGAAGGCATCATGAATTGGATATACTTCGCAAAGCTGTTCAGGACGAGGTTTCAAGCAGGCTGCCTGGCCAAAAGACTGGAGCAGGACGGCTGGATATACGGTTATCATGACCCCCGTTTTGTGGAAATTTATCGTTCGCGCAAGGGCCGCTATGGGGTACGCTTTCTGCCCTGATCACATTAACCAAAATCATCCTTGACTTTAACCCCGGATATGATGTATATTATCTATTGTCGCTGTTTGAATATGATTACTGACGCGGGGTGGAGCAGCCCGGTAGCTCGTCGGGCTCATAACCCGAAGGCCGCAGGTTCAAATCCTGCCCCCGCAACCAATTTATTTTCCAGACAGCCATTGTATATACGGAATCCTAGATCCGGGCCCTTAGCTCAGTTGGTTAGAGCGGTCGGCTCATAACCGATTGGTCACAGGTTCGAGTCCTGTAGGGCCCACTTCACTAAACCCCTTGCCTAGCAAGGGGTTTTTACTTTTTTGAAGTCTTATATTTCGACAAAGGTATTAATCTCATCACATGAATAATATCATCGTAAGGTATATATCTAACAGCCAGCCCATTCCGCAGCTTAACTTTAGTTTCCATAGAACTGTCCTCTGGAATCCCCATTACTATTTCCCCATCTTTTGTATGTACGCTTACCATTTGATTCTTTGCAAGCCCTATTTTTAGTTCTTTTAGCATAATCTACACTCCTTGATAAATAAAGATCCCGGATTTGTTTATTGAAATATGAGACCTATTAACTATATCGGATGAATGTACGCAAAGGCAAAATAATTTAATATAAGAAGGCTATATTTCCTTATCCACCGCCCATTAAGTGAGCAAGCCAAGGCTTTTGATAAAAGCTATGAATGCGGAGATGGTGCTCGGAAGGGCGGAAGCGGTCAGGGAGGGGGGCATTCCCTGTCACCTTTATCCTTTGGAGTGGCAGACGAGGCCCGTGATTTTTGTAATATGCTCCTTAAATGAGGTGCTTTGCAAGTAGCCCGAGGCAAAGGTCTGTATTGGAGCATATGAATACTCGAAACCTAACGGCCCACTTCACTAAACCCCGCTAGCGGGCAGGGTTGCCGGGTACTTTGGATTAAAGAAACTGGTAGGTTAGGAACGAACCGTAATGCGGAAGAAAGAAGAACATCGGAAAGCCGGATGAGGGAAAACCTCATGTCCGGTTTGATGAAGGGGGAGCTGGAAAAGTAAAGGGAACTTTTGTGGTAGTATTTTGTACGGGATTCATTTCTTCTCATGGCAAATTGTTGGTAAAACCACGTGATGGTAAAAGCTTTGACAAACAGTAAAGGGAGTTATAAAATAACTATATAAAAGAAAGTAAATATAAAAACAAAAGTTAAGATAGCAAACAATATCATCTTTACAGGAGGGGAATTGTTATGCAACATTCCAATGCGGTTAAACGGGATATTAGTGAAGTCAGAGAGGTTACACTATCTCAGGTGAGTTCTATCCATGCAGCCGGGCCGGTAATTGAACCGGGAGCCTGGGAGAAGAACGATCCTTTTTTATTGATGATGGAGGATCAGTTCCAGAAGGGGGCTTTTGACATCCATCCGCACCGTGGAATGGAGACGGTTACGTATGTGATTACCGGACAGATTGAACATTATGACACCCATAGCGGTGAAGGCGGCGTGCTTGGACCCGGGGATGTACAGTGGATGACTGCGGGGAGCGGCGTTGAGCATAACGAGGTCCCATCAGAGGGAGTTACGGCGCATTCACTGCAGCTATGGGTCAATTTGCCGAAGGTGCATAAAATGACACAGCCGCGCTATCAGAATTTAAAAAGTGAAGATATGCCTGTACGGAGAGAAGAAGGGGCAACAGTTAAGGTGTTTTCCGGCTCCTCCCGAGGCGTGACCGCTCTAACTCTAAATTATATTCCGGTTACGATGGCAGAAATGCACATTGAAGCAGGATATACAGTTACACAGGATTTACCCGGCAGTTACAATGGATTTATTTATGTTCTTGAAGGCAAGGGGACATTTGGCCGCAACAACATCGAGGCTTCCAAAGGACAGGTCCTATGGCTTGGTGAAGGAGGCAGCGGTGAGAGTGAAATTGACATTACTGCCACCCAACCGCTGTGGATTATACTATACGCTGGTGAACCCATTCACGAACCTGTAGTCGCCAGAGGTCCATTCGTAATGAACACCGAGAGAGAAATTACGGAAGCCTTCAGTGAGTATCGGCGGGGCACCTTTTTGAAATAAAAATCGGGATGCCCTGCAGAACGCTCTTCGGTTTCTTGGCTGGGGGAGCGTTTTGGAACGGAGGGAATGACTTGTTTTTTGACCAGACGAATTATGGGGTTAAGCTGGATTGGGGGGCTACGGGAGCACGTATGGCTTCGCAGCGGGGGGATATTGTAATTATCGTGGATGTACTCAGCTTTTCTTCCACAGTGGTGACTGCGACCCAGCATCAAGCTAGAATATTTCCGTTCCCGCCGCCGATTAATGAGGAAGCCAAGGCTTTTGCCAAAGCTAAACATGCGGAGATCGTATGGGGAAGAGCGGAGGCGGTCAGAGAGGGTGGGCATTCCCTGTCACCTTTATCCTTTGGAGCGGCAGACCAGGCTCGTAATTTTGTACTATGTTCGGTAAATGGGGCGCTCTGCACATCCGTAGCTTCTCAGGTTCCTGCCCTTCTGATAGGCTGCCTGCTGAATGCCTCAGCTGTAGCCCGGATTGCTAATCAGTTCAGCCAGGAGCAGAACAAAGACATTACCGTGATCGCCTGCGGGGAGAAATGGACCGATGTCAACCTGCAGGAAAATAATCTGCGGCCCAGTATTGAAGATTATTTAGCGGCAGGTATGATTCTTTCACAGCTGCATGGAAGCAAGTCGCCCGAGGCGGAGGTCTGTATTGGAGCGTATGAATACTCGAAACCTAACCTGCAAGAGCTAATCTGGGAGTCTGCCAGTGGGCGTGAGCTTCGTGAGCGAGGGTATGAACAGGATGTAAGGTATTGCTGTCAAATGGACACAAGCAACACAGTGCCTCATCTGCAAGAGCAATGCTTTGTAGATGCTTCCAGTTTACGTAAATCGGCCTTTTGATTATTCACCTCAATCTGGATGGGCCGGGGTTATATTCCTTTATATGAAACTTTTTGGGTTTGTTTGCGTATTTCAGGAATAGCTGTGTAACCGCCGACTCTAGCTTGGGAGAGGAAGATCGCGTATGTCAGAGCAAGATGAGAAAATTCGTGAACTGGAACGCCGTATTGCTACATTAGAGAATTACTCCAAGCCTTCATATCCCGCTAAAAAATGGGTCTGGGCAACGCTAGGGATTCTACTGGGATTGTTTCTATTGATGTTTCTGATTGGCGTGATCCAGTTCATAAGTGCATAGTCTTGAAGGAAGATTTAGCTTATCTTCAGCGAAATTTCATGAGAACTTAAGCTAATGGGATTATATTAAATGCATATCCCCTTAAATATACATTTTGACCCTGCCGGATGCCGGCGGGGTCGCTTTTTGTGCTGAAGTAAAATAAAACTGCTCTTCTTATGCAATCATGCTAATCATCTTCAACGGGCTCCTGCAGCAAAATGGAAAAGGTCTGGGTTTCGTGATCCACTTCAATGGTTGCAATGCCAACAAAATCAGGGATTTCGGGGTGTACTGCGTCCACGCTGTAATCCGGGTGGGTCAATAATAGCTGGATAACTTGGCTGGCGTCCATACTGCTCCCCCTTACGGATAAGTTCACCTTAAGCCTAGAACTGCTTATTTCATGACGTGTATGCCTGTATTATTTCCGTGGCGTTTAGCGATTATGTCTGTGGATTAATTTTCTATCTTCATTTCTTTCCATAACGGCAATTAATTGTCCCTGGAACACGCGCCGCTGGATCTGGTCGATGCGCTGCAAAGCCAGCTCGCAAGGAACCTGAAAAGCTGCTGCGAGCGCATTGACAGCATCTTCACGAAGCTCAGGCAGAGTCATGGTGGAGATCATTGAGAAGGGCATTGCCGCATAAAGAATAAAACGCTCGGCTTCATCCTCCTGGTCTTGTTTGAAATGCTCGGGCATTAACGTATGACTCCCGGCGTGGCGCAGCAGGTGGCAGAGCTCATGCAGGAATTCGAGGCGCTGCAGCTCAGCGGGAAGACGGCTGTCGAGGAACATGCTATACATGCCGGCAGAAGCCTCGATACACTTGCTCCTCACATCCAGATAATGAACCCAGATATTCAGGCGTTCAGAGATGTGCTTAATGGATATTTGTGCCGGGTGCCGGATGTCGAGTCGCTCATACAGATCCTCTGTCCACTTCTCCAGTGTGGTCATTTGATAATAGGAGTACATATTATTCACCTCAATATAAGATCATGTGTTCGTATTTATGGGCAAAAGAAAAGCCCAAAGGGCTTAGCGGTTACGAGAACCTGTGTTCTTATATCTCTAATCATAAAGCAATTAAACCTTAATATCAAGTGTTTTTCCTAAGTTTGGATGCGTGCTCTGCCCAAGCATTTGCGTCATATTCTGAGCTTGGACTTCAGCCTGATCTTTGGCGATGCTAAATACCTGCAGCCCGACAGCCTGTTGCAACGATGCCTGGCCTAACGAAACGGATAAAGCGGCGATATCCATCCTGCACCTCCTAAAAGTTTTGTGAGCATAGCCTCCAGAAATCTCTTCGTACAAAACTCGCTTCGGAAGCATTCGCTAAGTTTTGTGAGCCTCTGTCTTACTTAGTGCTGTGAAAGTCTTTCCATAATGTATATCGACAGCACTTCTTCGATTTATTAGGTGAAAGGTATTTCTTTACCGATTGGCCCATACGGCATATTGGCCTTTTACATATTCTGTGCTGTAGTCATTATTACTGAGGAGGAATTCAATAATGGGAGCAGAGTATGGTTGCGGTTGCGGGAATGTCGGTGGAGTGAATCAAGGTCCTCCAGTAGCTACGCCTTATGTAAGCCCGTTTACTTCGACAAGCGCGATTCTTGTTTTGTTCATTTTGCTGGTAATTATCACTAGTGCCTGTATTTTCTAATTATGCTGTTAATGAATGCTGCCCTGTCAGGCTTCATGCCGGATGGGGCTATTTCTTTTTTTTGCGGGATGTAGGTCCGATTTGGCGTTTGGTTCGACCTGTGTGCGCGTCAGTTTCAATAATATATAATTCCTTGATTGTTCCTGAAAGTGCGAACCATTCCTTCAAGGCTTCCGCCTCAGACATGGGGCCGTATAGCCTTTTCCCCCGGTAACAGATATAGAACACCCTGGCTCTCCGAATTTGGGATAATATACCACCCCCATTTTACGCCTTCTTAGCGTATTATTGCATAAAGAACATTTGTTCGCATATAATACATACAAATGTTCCTGTTTCATCGAAAGGATGGGGCTAAAGTGAGCACAAAAGAGATGGAAAAGCTGATCGGTCAGGTTATTGAAATCATTTACGAGGACAAGGCCGGCAAGATTACGCAGCGCAGAATAGAGGTGCATGGGCATAAAGGTGGGCTGCTCCGGGCCACTTGTCTAAGCACAGGAGGACCACGGGTTTTTCGGGCGGACAGCATTTTGGCCTGGAAACAGGTCAAGGTGAGCCATGCTGGATGATACGGCGCGCAAGCTGCTGCGGATTATGTGTCATTTCAGCAATCATTACCGGAGGATGCCGAGTTTGACAGAGCTATTGCGGCTTAGCGGGCGGACGAGAGCAGGAGTAATAGCTGGCTGCCGGGAGCTGGTTCGGGAGGAGTACATCCAGTGGCTGCCAACGTTGCCTGTGGAGACTGCTGTAATACTGCTTGCCTGGGAAAAACACGAGCCACAGCCACATCTCTCCGGTAACAGCGGCGGTCATTGGAGAGATTAGTTGAGTCCCCGGACGTGCGGACAAATTAAATTCACTCCGGGGCCGGACTTGGTCTTGTAGCCTATTTGAACATGAACTCTACCCGCGTTCCGTCGGGCAGCTCCTCAAGCTGATTGCCAACCCAGCTTCCTGCGCCGCGGTTATCGCTTGGCGTTATGAATTCAATGTCGGCTCCTGCACCGCCTTCCTCACACATGGCCATCGGCCATTCGTCGCGGTCGTAGCCTTTTTTGGTCGGCACCCCTTTTAGCGATTCCTTGCGGTTCTCCTCGGCCTCTTTCCGGTCGATGGTGCAGACTGCGGATTCTCCGCTGCGGATTGCGTCCTGGATGTGTTTGGCGGTCTCTGGATAGCGGTCGCTTGGAAAGTCAAGCTGAACCACGTCAGAGCTTCCTGTGGACGGCTGCCCGGTAGGTGACGGTCCTTTCTCTTCGAACCAGTAAGTGGCTGCCAAGAGCAGTGCGGCGATGATGAGACTTGGGATAACTTTTTGTGCTTTCACTCTGCTCCTCCTAATTTTTGGTGTAGCCTATGCTTCAGTGAGCGTAGATTTAACCAGTATAGCTCAAAAATAGCCCATTAAGAAGCGCTATGTCAGATAACTGACCATTACATACATAGTCTAAGTAGCGGCTTCTTTTTCGTACTGAATATTTATTACAATTGTATGACTGTTCGCCGTGCTATTGTCCCGAATATCCCCATACTATGAAGAAAATAATTATGGGGTGGTGAGTACATGGAACAGCGCATCCTGCGCGATTTGCTTGACTCCGCATCACGTCTGGTAGGCGATGTGCAGTGGCAGACGGCATTCCGGAATGTGCAGATGGCTCCGGCAGATGCTGCGCTTGCGCCTGCGGCATTGAAGCTGCTGAAGACGTTGTACCGCCTGCAGGGACAAGGCATCATCAGCGGGCAGCATGATTATCTGGAGAGCCCGGATGATTTTAGCGGCCAGTTGAAAACGGTCAGCGGCCAATATGCCGCGCTTCACGGCTATGAACTGGGCGCAATAGAGAATCAGACGGCGGCTCAGATTGACAGCCAACGGCAGGCCGTGGTGGACAGCGCAATCCGCTGGCATAAGGCGGGAGGCATTGTGACGATGAGCTACCATGAGAGTTTACCGGGCACAGCCCCGTTGTGGTCGAACGTCCAGATGAGCCTTAGCGAAGCGGATTTTGCCAAATATATTACACCCGGCACTGCCCAGTATAACGCGCTGATCTCGGACTTGGACAAAGCCGCCGTATATTTGAAAAAACTGAGCGATGCAGGTGTGCCGGTGCTCTGGCGTCCGTATCATGAGATGAACGGCGGCTGGTTCTGGTGGGGCCAAAAAAGCTCGTACAGCCGGCTGTGGAGACTGATGCTCGAGCGGTTCACTGTCTATCACCAGCTGCACAATCTGCTGTGGGTATGGAGTCCCAATGCCAAAAATGAGTGGTGCGATGAGCCGGCAGGCTATTATCCGGGCAGCGGGAGCGTGGATGTGCTGGCGCTGGATATTTATGACGCAGATTTCAAAGCCAGCCACCATAACGGCCTATGGAAGCTCGGGTGCGGGAAGCTGATCGCCATCGGGGAAAATGCAGAGCTTCCAGCTCCGACCGTGCTGGCCAAAACTCAGAATAAATGGTCTTACCAGATGAGCTGGGGCAAGCTGCTGTTTGAGAAGAACAGCAATGCGGTGATCAAAGCATATATGAATGATTCCTTTGTGTTCACCAGAGATGAATATAAGCTAAAGGCGGCGCAGTATGCCTCTTTGCCTGATGCCGCACCCATGCCGGGCCTGTTCGGGCAATATTACAACAATGCTTCGCTTAGCGGCACACCGGCGCTTACACGCACTGACGAAAATATTAACTTCATTTGGAAGCAGGCGGCTCCTGATCCCGCTATCTCCGCAGACTTATTCTCGGTGCGCTGGAGTGGCAGGCTGAGTGCAGCCTATACTGAGGGCTATACGATTTATACCTCTTCGGATGATGGCATCCGGGTATGGATTGATGATGTGCTGGTGATTGACAGCTGGATCAAGCAGAGCGGACAGGAACGGAAGGGCAGTGTGAATCTGATCGCCGGTAAGCTGCATGAGCTGAAGGTGGAGTATTACGAGAACCAGGGGGATGCGCGGGCGGTACTGATGTGGGAAAGCCCCAGCCAGGTCAAAAGCGTAATTCCGGCCGGGGCGTTTTTTCTTCCCTGAAAAGGGAAGTCCAGCATAACGCTAAATCTGCTCGCGGTAGCTGATATTGTTGGCGATTTTCTCATCGCGCACCGCTTTGCGCAGGATGTCCTTCACCGTCTGAGCCTTGCGGATTTTGCGGAAAAGAAGCTGCGGCGACGAAGCGTCATCCGAGAATACTGTCAGTGTTCCAATGCCAAGGATGCGGTCCGGTATGGACTGCTCCACGGAAAAATCATTCACCCGCAGCAGCTCGATTTCCTCGATGTCCTTCCCGATCAGCCCGGACTTAACCATAATCCGCTGGCTGGTGATGGTATACGTAGTTGTATTCAGGCGTACGATGCCTTTGAGACGATCGGAGATGCCCGCCGGCTTACCCTGCCACAGCTCAACTTCAGGGCCGGAGCCAGAGCCGGAGCCAGAGCCGGGGGCTGCTCCTGCCCTAGTAGGGTGTGCCGGGGCTGCGGCAGCATCTCCGGTGTTTGCGCCGCATTCTCCGCAAAATTTGGCGCCTTGCTTGTATTCCGCACCACAGTTTGTGCAATAAGGCATAAGGAATCTTCCTCTCTTATTTCAGGCTGAAATCATTATATCTCTTGTTGAATACGCTTAAACGCAGAAATATGTTTCATTTGAGCTCTTTTTACATAATTTTTATTTGCACTTTGCTTATCCCGCCATTATTCTGTTAAATGGAGGGATATTAATTATGAGAAAAGCTTTACTGGCAGCGTTACTAATGGCGTTTGTGGTTCTCAGCGCCTGCGGCAATAATAGTTCGGCGCCTGCTACCCATGAACAGGTACAGGAGACCGTACAGAACTTCTACAATGAGATGACGAAATTCGATGAAATGGGCAAATCTTCATTGGAGGCGTTCAACACGACCTTAACCTCGTATTCGACAGGAAAAGCGACGGACAAGGAGATGGAGAAGGCTGTAGATGAGTTCCAGGACACAGCTTCCGACCTTGCCGGTGATGTCAAGGATGTGAAGATTTCCAATAATCTGCCCGAGAACATCCAAAAGCTGTTAAGTGATTCGATCATCGCTTTCCAGAGCGCCTATTCGATTAAGGAGAAAGCTTCGAAAAGCGCTGTTTCTCCCGATGTTACCGCAGAAGAGTTCAACGATATGAACAAGCAGGCAGATGTGGCAATGCTGTACGGCATCTCCAAGCTGAACGAAGCGAGAGTCGCGGCGGGGCTGATCGAAGCGGAGAGCAGTACGGACGCACAGACACTGAGCGGTACGGGAACTGTCACGGGAGCCGCCACAGACACTAAGGCGAACAAAGAATCCACAACCAATACCAAGTCCGACACAAGGACTACGGTAACTGACGTGAAGTAAGAATACAATAAGAGTTAGCCATTTTCTATCCTGGTCATGGGACAGGCCGGCAAAAAGGCGCTGCACAGCATAAACTGTGAGCGTCTTTTTGTTGTCTTTTGGAGTGCTGCAGCCCCGGCATAGTCTGCTTGTCCGATTTTTGCTGCCATATATTTAGGATTGCCTAACCATCAGTATTGCGTATATAATACAAACATATGTTCGTTGATGGAATAGAAGGAGGAACGGCAATGGGCAAGAAGCTGGAAGGAAACGGCCAGTGGGTGAGCAGCCGGATGAGTGAGGAACGGGAGAGCCTGCGCCGCATCAAGCCGATACTGGATAAGGAGAAGCTCGAGGAGATTGAGTGTACGCTGGCTTTATCGCTGCGGAGCCATGTCCGGGTAACGGTGGTTCTGTTCGATTCTGCTGAGAATACACTGCAAAGCGGCTTTGTGACTTCCATTCACACCCACTCGCGTGAATTCAAGCTGCAGTGGGCGGAGGAATGGAAATGGATTAACGTGGATGACATTGTCGAGGCTTACATCGTGTGAAGCAGAACGGCTGCGGCAATATAATCATCATTCTCCATAGGAGGTAGTGGTTGTTTTCTCATATGCTATTAAGGTAACCGCCTTATTACCGTTCATCCGGGCAAGTTCTGCTTCGGCCTGGCGGATGATTTCCACTGCGTCCTCCTGATCGCCAAACGCTGCCACTTTGTAGCTGTCGCTGTGAATGTCCATTGGGTCTTCCCACCTTTCGCAATTATATTGGCCTTTTTATGCGGAAATCATCCAGAAATTCGGCAATATGTGGTATGATTTGGATAACGCTGCGAGAGGAGTGGAAGCTTATGATGATAGATCCAAGGCCCCCTCTGGACGGGGCAATGGAAGAAGCCATGAAGCTGAAGCATCAGGAAAAGGAGCAAAAGCTGCTGAACAAGGAGATGCCGCGTTTTTTTAGAGAAGTGGCCGATTTGTTGATTGCGGTTGCGATCATTGGGCTGATCATCTATTCGACCAGATGGTGGTAAACGTCCACCTTATAATATGTAAGCTGCTAAGGCCTCGGAGTGCTCGGGGTCTTTTCTTTTGGCAAATAAGGGAACAGCGTACAAGCAATTGGGGAAGCAAGGCATTAACTATACCAGGAGGTGATGAGATGCTGACTTTAGATCAGGTGACACAAAAATCGGCAACCCGGCTCGTCGGTCTTCATCCTGTCCTGCTGGCGGCCGCGAATGTCTTGATTGAGCGAAGCTACGCCAGGGGGATTCCAATCGTCATTACCGCAGGTATGCGGAGCTTTGCCGAACAGAATGCGCTGTACGCACAGGGAAGAACGAAGAAGGGCGATATTGTAACTAACGCGCGGGGAGGCAGCAGCTACCATAATTACGGCCTGGCGATTGATTTTGCGCTGCTGCTGCCGGACGGCCAAAGCGTCTCCTGGGATATGAAAAGGGACGGGGACGGCGATAAGCTGGCAGATTGGCAGGAGGTGGTGCAGGAAGCGAAAAAGCTGGGGCTCGAATGGGGCGGCGACTGGACTTCTTTTCAGGATTATTCGCATTTGCAGATGGCTTTTGGACTGACCACCGCCCAGTTAAAAGCAGGCCAGCGTCCAAGCGCTGAGCAGGTGAAGATGGCCATGAGCCGGATCAACGGAGGTGACGATCAAGTGAATAAGGATGTGGAAATTACGGTCAACCTGAACGGGGCGAAGCTCACAGTTGGGGTACTGGATAATGGAACCACCTATGTCCCGGTACGGGCATTGGCAGAAGCGCTTGGCGCCAAGGTGGCTTATGATCCTGTGAGCAAGACGGTGAATGTGGTGACTCAATAAATTTGTCTGCATAGTAAATGCACCGCAGGGGAAAATTATCAGCGAAAAATACAAAAAGGAGGCATACCATCTTGAACAAGCTGATCACCAGCCTTACCTGCGGTACAATACTGTCCATGAGTCTGCTCGGAGTAGGAAATGCATCAACGGTTACCGGAGACGGTACCCATATGATGAACCAGCAAGGCAATACCATGATGAATCAGACCACAGGAACCATGCACAGAAATGAAACCATCGTGCAGGACAGAGTCCGCTATGGAGATAACACCACCGTCTCTCCACTGTCCAACACTACGCCTACCGGAAGATACCGCACAACCAGCACGACCGTCCCTACAACTACAACGAGAACCGGCTCTAACTGGGGCTGGCTCGGTCTGATCGGCCTACTCGGCCTGGCCGGCATGAGAAGCAGAAGCGGCGAACGCGACCGCCAATAGGAGGCCCGCAAACGGCCCAATCAGCACCAGCTGATCGGGCCATTTTTTTGTAATCAAAAACATAATGGAAATTTTGATTGCGCATCCACAAGATACATGATATGATATTACTTGTCGCGTTAACTACGCACATACATGCCGGGGTGGCGGAATAGGCAGACGCACAGGACTTAAAATCCTGCGGTAGGTAACTACCGTACGGGTTCGACCCCCGTCCTCGGCATCCATTAAACTAGGAAATCCCTTGATACATAAGGGGTTTTCTTTTTTTATAGTTTGAATTGATTTAAAGGGAATGAGTGCCTTTTTCAGCTTTGGGGACGGATTGGGGACGAACTTTAGGATCAAATACATCGAGGTGTGCCGTTGTTTTGCGACTCAACTTTTTGGTGACATGAGCGTAAGTGTCTGTGGTCACCTGGGATGTCGAGTGTCGCAACCGATGTTGTATCTCTTTAATGGATGCGCCCCGGCCTAGCAAATAGGTTGCATTTGTATGACGCAGCCCGTGTAGGGATACGTTTCGGAATCCGTTCCGCTTACACCATATTGTCCACTGTTGGGATGGTGATGTATGGTAATAGGGTTTTCCCGTTCCTGAATGGAAGACAAAGTTCTGATCCCCGCCTTTCCATTTCCCTTGTGCTTTTGCTTCAAAGCGTAATTTGCGCATGGCTTTAATATGAACCGCTAATTGCTCCATATACCATTGCGGCATATCTACATAATCATCGGACGCATCGTTTTTGGTGTCTGTGATTTCGGCCTGTCCATTCTCGGTAAGCGAGATGTTCTCGTCGATACGCAACCGGTTATTTACAAAGTCGCAATCGTCTTCGTCCAAAGCGATTAACTCTCCACGTCTGAAACCTCCAATTATTGCTCCAAGAAAATAAAGTCTCCAGTGTGTGTCACTTTTGATTAATGTATCAATGACTTCTGTAGCTTCCTCTTCTTCGAAAAAGTTCTTTCTGTCTTTCCGGGCCTTTTTATCTTCCTTGCTGATCTGTGGGCGCTGGATGCCCTCCAATGGATTTTTACTTAAGACCCCCCATTCTACAGCTCGTTTGAATATACTCATAGTCACATCATAAATATATTGAATCGTGCGAGAACTGATGGTGTCTTTACCACCGCGCTTGTCGATCCGCGCACCAGGTTTCCGCAAGTCATTGAATAACGTCACTAATCTCATTGTTGTGATCTCATCGAGTTGCAAATGTCCTATAACCGGCAAAACATGATGATCTATTTTGGAGCAATGAGACAAGTATGTCGTACGCTTCAGTCTTGGTTCGGCGTCCTTAGGCTTCCATTCATTTTCATAAAATCCTTTGAATGTAAGTTTAGAAGGTGCAATGTAACTGCCACTCAATACCTCTTGTTTAAACTTCGCGAGTTCGTCATCCAAATAATCTTTTAGTTTCTTTGTTGTTTTGAGAAGTGCCTTGTCCTCTACAGTAATTGTCTTTCGCGGGCGGTTTCTACTGCCGTCACTATGTAACCCTAAGTCAATAGTTAGTCTCCACGTATTTTCTCCACGTTTTTCAATACTTCCTTTTGCCACTTCATTCCCTCCATTTCGAACTGGTGTTCTGTTTTTTTATATGGTAAACAGCCTTGCGGCTGGAAAACGCAAAGTTACATTTTTAAATTATGCAGTTGTTTAGGCACGCCACAGCGTAATAAGTAAGCCTCTTCGGTTTCTTCTAGTTCACGCTCTGTTGAGTGGGTTAAGAGTTTCACAGCGAATATATTGGCCTGTCGTTCATATTTTCCCATGTTAAAGAAAGTATGTTCATCAATCCAGAATTGACTAAATCCTGAATGGAGTCGATCATGTCCGAGTTCATGGGCACACACTACACGTTGCCATTCCTCGGACAGGCCATTATGAATTACAATAAATCTCCTTCGCAACCTTCTGTAGTAAAACCCCCTAGTGCCTGTATCAAACTCTGCGTGTCGGATAATTATGTTAAGTCCTTGGGCTATGACAAAAGGATCGTTTGTTTTAAATCTGCGAACGAGCTTGTGAATGATGTCATCCAAAGCGGTCACCTACTCTTCGTCTTTGGGGGCTACCTTTTTCTTACGTCCATAAGTTTCCTTATTTAGTTCTTTAGCTTCCCAAAGCAGCCCAGTCAAAATGTCCATAGCTCTTTGACGATTTTCATCTGTAATTGGTACTCCGTCAAACAAAACGGGCTGATCTTCTTCAAGAATCTTCTTAATGTCTGCTAGATCTTTAGCAGTAGCCCATTCTGGAGCATTGTGAGTAGTGTCTTCATTCTCAGTGAAGTGGTCAAGCGGCTTTTTAAAATAATTGGCAATTATTTTAATCAAGTCGATCTTAGGACTTTTTGTTGTTCCATTCAGAATCTTAGTGAGTGTTGTATAAGGTATGCCTGTGTCTTTAGAGACTCTGTAGGCGGTTAGGTTATTTGAATCCATCAATTCTTTAACTTTATCCGATAGCATTAAAATCACGACCTCCGATAGTATAACCTAAAAACGATATATCCTAATACGGTTATAATAAAACAAAAACAGGAGATATGTCAAGATTAAGAGAGGATATTAGAGAAAACTTATTATATTGTAACCTAAACCGGAGATTAATGAGTTTTACTATAACCTAAAACGGAGATATAGTTTGTTAAGGAGGTGAAAACAACATGGGAATGACAATCGGGAATAACGTTCAAAAGTTCCTTGACGAAAGAGGGTGGACGCCGTACAGGCTGGGAAAGGAAAGCGGTGTTTCAATGACTGTAATATATGGCTTGAAAGAAAAAAAACAGGGGCCAAATGCTGAAACTCTTGTAAAACTTGCAAATGCTCTAAATGTAACAGTTGATGAATTGGTAAGAAAAAAAGAATGACTATAGTATACCATACCTTAACAGGAAGGAAATGTGATATGGATAATTCTTTAGTTACTCTTGAGAATGCAATTCGTTCAATAATATCCGAGCATGTAACTATTGCAGAAAACCGCCTCAGGGCAGAGTTTGCTGGAGTGATAGATAAAACTCTTGACGTAGCAGAGACAGCAGCCCACATAGGGGTTTCCGAAAAACTTATATACCGCATGTGTCAAGAAGGAAGTATTCCACATGAACGTTATGGAACATTTGGTTCCAGAAGGCAAGTAATCAAGTTCCGGCTCTCTGATTTAGAAGCATGGAGAGCTGAACAGCGGGCTGCGAATTACAAGAAGGGAAGTTAAAGCGGTGGAAGAAGATCTACAAACAGCTTATGAAGCTCTATCAAGAGTAGTAGTAGCAGGATTAGCTTCTGGAGATAAAGTCGCTTTGAGAGAAGCTGGGCTTGCAAGGGCTAAGGTGTTGGAGCTTAAGAACATGCTTCAGCAGCGTGAGGCTAAGCCACACAGAGTAACGCTTAACCGTATTGAGAATTATTGTTTGCCAAGTTTGTAGCGAAGGGAGGATAACCCATTGGATTTAATAAATAATCAAACTGGTCAGTTGGGTGAAGGGGAAGTGATCCATATAAAAAGCCCCGTTTCAGTGAACGGAGCGATTAAAACAAAGGATTGTTTTTCTGAGATTGTTACGGAAGTGATTTCTTTGTTGGGCAGCAAAGGGCTAACTTTTGAAACGGCTATGTTTATTCTCGACAAATCAAAAGAAGCTCTTCCCAAGTGTACTTTGCTTCAGCAAGAATATACGCCTTAATTCCGATTCATCGGTACTCCAAAGATTTGAGGCATGGCAATGTGTTCATCGACAGAGTTTTCTACGGATTTTACGGAAGTTGAAAAATAGAAAGTATCTTTGTCATTACCTAGTCCAAGCGTAAAACAATCATTTGAAAGAATGAAATTAACGACTTCAAGTTGAGAATTGATTCTTTCTGGAATGTTTGCTTCATTACTTGCAAGATCATCAACTTCAAAATTAAATTTAAATCCATTCTCGTCAATTGATTTCTTGTAACCTTTTAATACAGTATCGGAATTTAGTTCCAGGCGTGTTCCATCAAGAAAATTAATAATGACCATTTCAAAACTCCTTTCTAGTAAATTGGTGGATATGGACAATTCCCATTTTATCACAGAGAGGAAGAAAAATTAGGAAGGAGAATCAAATTGTTCATTGATATCAGCAAGATCAAAGTAGCAGACCGTATCCGGCAAGATTTTAGTGGCATCGAAGAACTGGCCCAGGACATCGCAGAGAACGGCTTAATCAATCCCATAGTCGTAACTCCAGATTATCAATTAATCGCCGGAGAACGGCGGCTACGGGCTAACAGACACTTGGGAAGAGAACAGGTTGAGGTCAGTATCATGGAGGTGCGCGACTATACGCATCAACTCCAGTTGGAAATCAGCGAGAATGAGCATCGGAAGGATTTCACCTATTCGGAACGGATGGCCTTTGCCAAGAAAGTCGAAGAGTTGGAACGGATAAAAGCGAAAGAGCGCATGTCTTCATCCGAGAAGGAAAGTTTTCCTGGGGAAGGCAAAGGTCAGGTTCGGGATATCGTAGCTGAGAAATCAGGGTTTGGGTCTGGGCGGAATTACGATAAGGCAAAATTCATCGCTGAAAATGCCACTACCGAAATCATTGAGCAACTCGATGCCGGGATGATCAGCACTCACAAGGCATTCGTTGAAACCCGAGAACGCATGGAACTGGCCGAACGGGAGGCGGCGGAGGCAAACGCCAGGGCCGAAGCGGCAGAGGAAGAAAAAGAAATGCTGCGCAAACAGTTCAAGGACTCTATACCCGCCGATCAGTTGGATGAGGCGGTCAGCGCCGCCATAGAGCGACGACAAGAAGAACACGAGGCATTTATTGCTCAAAAGGATAAAGAAGCTCAGGCGGCGCTTAAAGCTCGTGACGCGAAGTGGAAAAAAGAAATTGAAGCCGAATCTCAAAAGGTTATCGACCTCAATGCTGGGTACAAAAGAATTCAGGAAGAGTTGGAGGCTTTAAAACTTCAGCAGCCAGAAGACTTTGATGAACAGCAACGCGCGGCTCAATTAAAGAGATTGCGTTATGAAGCTGACTCAAACACAGTTCAGCTAAGTATCCACGTGAAGCAGTTTCTTCAAAAGGCAGCTGTAACAACTCTTAATCTTGGGTCGGTTGCTTCGGCATCAAACAGTGAAAAGAAGCGTTTTAATGAAAGCCTGGATATGCTCCAAACTTTTATTGATCAAATGCGACCAGCAGTAAACGGCAGAAAGGTGGTTGAGGTAGATGTCATTAGTTAATCAAGGAAACATGTTGGCAATGCTGGAGAATCAATTGAAACAATTAGATGCACAGGGAACGACTAATAGGATGATGCTGGAAGAAATGAAATCAATGCATGAAAACATGACTGAAATGAAACTTGATATGAACGAAAAATTTGAAGGATGTCAAATCATGGTTCAAGAGGTTCGCGACAGCATCACACTTATTGATGCCGAATGTGACCAGATGCAGACAGCGGTCAGAACGAGATCCATCGAGCTCGCAAAACATCGTTTTAAAGACTCAGACCTGAAGTTTAATGAGGTTGTCGGTAAATATCGGCGGAAGATCTGGAGCAAGTTGAAAGAGCATTTCAGTGTTGCGAAATACAGCCATATCCGCCGGATAGATTTTGATGATGCCATAGATTTTGTTAAGAACTTTCAGCCGGAGGATTACATGTGATGTCGGACAAAAGGCTTGAGCAGCGCCGGCAGGCGTGGAAACGGGTCACTGAATTGCGTTCTTTTGTAAGTCGCGGCCTATGCGATGATGAAGTTTCGTCAGAGATAATAGAGTTGGATGCTTTCTTGAGAACGAAGGAAGGGTGAAGAGAATGCAAAGCTTTGACGTTCCTGTAATTTGTCCGGGAGAGCAATTCGAGATGTCTCAGGAGGGTGAAACCTACTTTGATGCAGTGGCAACTCTGCACGACAGTCTGAGTGATGGCACTTTACGCGTGGATTTTGTCAGAATGGATCTAAGCCCAGAGCAAGCATCGGTTATTGATGCACTTGATCGGAAAAGAAGGCTTGAGGTTAAAATTAGATCCTTACGACAGTATATTCTTGTTGTCGGCGATGTTCCAAAGTTGACAGAGCAACCCAGGCAACAATTGAAGGATGAAACTAGGGATTTAGAACGATTGATTGAAGGGATTGAAATAAAAATGACCACGTTGAGGGACGCGGCCATTAAAGCACTTGCATAAATTATCAGTTAAATCGTATCACAGCTTTTTTACTCGGTCAACAGGTTCGGCAGGAGAGGTGAGGTGATTGGCGAACCCGCAGCCAGAAGATGGCTATGTCAAATTAGCCAATGAAATATGGAATGAAATCATTCGCCGTGATTTTTCAAAGCGCCAGAAGGATATTATCCTCTTTATCTGGCGCTTATCATACGGCTGTCGAAAAAAGACAGCGATTATTCCTAAACTCAAGGATTTCGAAATGTGCGGGATAGGTTATCAAAACATTCGCAAAGAATTGGATCATCTATCCAGTAGCAAAGTGATTTCTTGGATGAAAGATTCCAACGTGTTTGCTGTAAATAAAGATTATGAACAATGGCAGATCACTCCAGTTAAGGGGTGGAGCGAAGAAAGATTCAAGGAATTGATAAGCGTGAATCTGGTTGAAAGAAGGATTTTTACTTCTCAAAATGAGAAGCCGAAGAGAGAACAGAATACTGGGAAATTACTATATGCTTCTCAAAATAAGAAGTACCTACTTCTCAAAATGAGAAGTGATAGCTTCTCAAAACGAGAAGTTTCAGGTGTTTCAAACCCTTGCGGCTGTAAGGCGAAACGGGTCTCTAAAGACATTATTAAAAACATTATTAAAAACAGTAGTTGTTGTTTAGGGGAGGACACAGAAATGAATCAAGGACTTCAAGACGAATTCGAACCAGATAGCCAGGATGCCGTTCCTGCCGGGGATGCCGACTCCAACCGGAAAGCTGCTGAATTAGATTATCGGAGACAAGTTGCAGACTTGTATCTCAAGCGCCGCGCAAAAGGAATTGATCTTACTCCCAAGGACGAACTCTTTTTGGATGAGCTCATAACAGATGGAGTGCCGATCTCCATTGCCCTTGAGGGGATAAATCAGGCTTTCGACAAATTCAAGAAGAAGCACAAAAAAGACGAGATAAAGAGCCTTAGTTATTGCGAAGGTATCATCTACGGATTACTGGTAACGCAGGCCGAGGAAAAGGCTGTAGAGCAGGAGCAGCCAGCCGAAGAGGAGCAAGTATCTGACGAACCGGAAATCAGCCAAGATGAATATCTAAAAAAGCTTGAGCAATTAAAAGCCAAGCGTGGAGTTGAGGTGTAGGTGAAAAATTTAGGCGAGGAACTAAAGAGTTTGATACCCAAAGGCTTCGCCGAACGACAAAAGGAAGTGGCGAGGAAGCTGGAAGAACACTCAGAAGTGCGGCGGCTAAAGGAAAATTTTCCTGACCGAACTGAAAACCTGACGCAACCGACAAATTACGGTTCGATCTCGCGTCACATTTCGATCTTTGATAACTGCAAGGCATGTAAAGGTTTATCTGCTTGTCAGAATGACCATAAGGGCCATAGCAGCGTTGTTGAAGAAGATCCCAAGAATGATAAGGGGCTAATTTTCAGGCTCCAGAAATGCCCTTTGCTCGTGGCTCAGGAGAAACGCCAGAAGATCACCGAGAAGATCAAAAGCCATTTCATACCCGAGCACATCCTGAATGCGACTTTTGAAGATATCGAACCGGACTCACACAGAGTAGCAACAATCGTAAAATGCATGGAGTTCTGCGAGAATTTTAAACCCGGAAAAAGCAAACGAGGATTATACCTCTACGGTCAGTTTGGAGTAGGAAAAAGTCGAATAGCCGGGGCGATTGCTCAGGAATTGGCTTCGCGGGGAGTGGATGTTGTAATGGTCTATGTACCTGACTTTATGGCCGAGGCTAAAGATGCCATCAGTTCTAAGACGGAAACGGTTTTATCTAAGTTGGAAGCCCTACAAAACGCAACAGTGCTTATCTTGGACGATATCGGCGCGGAGTCACTGACCATATGGACGAGAGAAGAGATACTCGGTCCCATCCTTCAACGCCGCATGGAGAGTTTGGTTACAATCTATACGTCTAATCTATCCATGAAAGAGTTGAGGCAGCACTTGCTAACCGTCAAGGATGCTAAAACTTTGGAGCCACGTCAAAACGAAAAGAAGGTCGAACGAATACTTGAACGGATTGAACCATCTGTTGAAGTGTTATATGTAGGCGGCAGGAACCGCCGTAGGGAGGGTTTTAACACATGAAGATAGTTGTAGACAGTTCTTTGCTTTCGGAGGCTCTGGCAGACGCAGACAAGGCCGTATCAAGCAAACCTGTTATAGAGATATTGTCCGGCATTCTTATCCAGACCACTGATGAAGGCATAAACGTCACTGGAGCCAGTGAGAGAGCAACAATTCAATCCTATATCCCTGATGATCAAGTTGAAATTATTCGTGCCGGGTCGGTGGTTCTTCCCAAGATTGCCCTTGAGCTCATCGGAAAACTGAGCGGAGAAATTGAAATAGATGTCGATAAATTTTTCGAAATAACGATTCTCAACAAAAATGAGGAGATAGTTATTTCTGGCTTCGATCCAGAGGAATTTCCTAAACCACCGGAAATAAATTGGGGGGAGACTTCTGAGATTTCAGGAAAAGAGTTAAAGGAACTTATCAAGAAAACAGCCTTTTCTGCAGCTACGGAGGTAAATGTTCCTGAAATCACTGGAGTGAATATTACACTAAAGGATGATTCAATTAATTTTATGGCAACTGATCGGAGAAGGGTGGCTTCAATCCAGCGCTCCTTGCAAGTAAGAGACTCTGGCAGTGCCATTGTAGAAGCCCGGGGGCTTGTTGAGTTGGAAAAGATCATCTTGGATAAAGATGAGGTTCAATTCGGTTTTTCGAAACTGCAGTCTGGAGACGTATATGTAGTTTTTGTAAAGACTGAACGCTTCACCTTCTATTCTCGCGTTCTTGAGGGGCGCTACCCTGATGTTGAAAGAATGCTGGCGCAGGTAGTAGGTTTGTCAACCATAAAGGTGAACAAAAAAGAGTTTGCAAAATCGCTTGATCTTATTTTTATCTTAGCCAAAGAAGAAAAAATGAATCAAGTTCGATTGGCAGCAAGTGCAACGGAATTAACCATCAGGGGCAATGGAAAAGGAATGGGGAAGGCAAAACGTGATGTTTACCCACTTTCTCTGGAGGGGGACCCCTTCAGTATTTCCTTGAATGCAAAATACATCATTGATCTTCTTAAAGCAATTGACTCAGACGTTCTATCTATAGAGTACACGGGTAAAATGACATCAGTTATTTTTCAGGGAGACGATTCCGAAGGAAGCAAGTTTGTTGTTCAACCATACCGCACCGAAGCTTAAAAGCTTCGCGCCGTCTCAGAAAAGGTCATAACCACACCTAAATCCTATTATATGCATCGAAATACAGGAAAAGAAAGGTTGAGTAGAAATGAGTAAGAATGTCACCCTTAAGGGCGTTGATATTGAAAGATATCTGGATGAACAAGAAAAGAGCGAGTTGTCCCGAATCATCTGGAAAATAGAGCAGTTGAAGGCTGTTGAAAATGATCCAAACCAACTGCAGGCCGAAGTGATTGATGACGTTCTTTATTTTTCTGCTGGTAAGGAGTGACTACAGTGCTATCAAATCCAATTGAGAACGAAGTAACCATAGCCGTATTATTTGGAGGTATCGGAGGGTTTTCAACCGGATCAAAGCGAGCGTGCATTGAATATGGAGGAAAGTTGTTTAAAACAAAATTACTTTGTTCCATTGATTATGATCCGGTGGCGTGCCTTAACCACGATAAGATCACAGGAGGAAATGAAGCTGTTGTCATGGACCTCTTCACCCGAGAACAATATATTGACTGGCATGGACATGAGCCACCAGAAGAGTGGAGAGAAGCTGAGCCGTGGGATTTATGGTTAGCGTTCGGTTGTCAGGTTCCGTACTACTTGTTTACCAGCCCACCATGTAAAGGATTGAGCGCCTTGCTTCCTAACAAGTCAGCAGAAAGCAAGAAATACCAAGCGCTGAATCGGTTAACTATACGCGGTATTGAATTATCCATCCGAGCTTGTCTTGAATACGGAGGTAAAATACCGGCGTTCATCCACTTAGAGAACGTGCCGCGAATCCTGACAAGAGGTAAAAGTCTGTTAAAGCAGATTAGGAAGCTGCTGGAGAAATACGGATACAAGGTGGACATGAGGGCTAATCACAATCTTGGCGAAGTAGGAGGGCTTGGACAGAACAGACTACGGTTTCAGATTCTCTCACGGGATGAATCTCAAGTCCCTAATTTCGTGTATTTACCAGCCAAGAAGCCGCTGAAAACGATTGGTGATGTCATTTATCCGCTTCCGATGCCAGGGGATACAGTAAATGGTGGTCCTAATAATCGACTCCCCAGGCTGACAAGAGGATCATGGGAAAAGCTAGCGGCTATTCCCATGGGCGGTGACTGGCGGGACCTCAATAAATTTGAGCATTGGAAATACAGACTACAGCACGAACCGCGCCGGGGAGCTTGGGGTGTTAGTGATTGGAATAAACCAAGCGGTACTGTCACGGGAGGTGCTGGCGTTGGCAGAAGCAATGGTGTTCAAGCGGTTGCCGATCCGCGCACTGCAATTAATGGAGGAGCAAAAGCAAACCTCTACCGTATGCAGCACTACGATAATCCTGCCGACTGTATCACAGGAGCTGTGGGACCAAGTAACGGAGCTTCGTGTGTAGCAGACCCTAAACTTACTGAGCGTGAGAGCAGGCACCCAGGAGTATACCGTATGGTAAGGATTGATGAGCCTTCACCTTGCGTAACAGGTACGAGATTTGGCAGTGGGGCTGTTGCGGTTGGTGATTCAATCTCCTTAGGAAAGATGGATGGGAGTTTGGTCGGTGATACGTCCATTAACGAAAGACCAGGAAGATACACGGACCAGTTCCGGATGCAAGATATGGATAATCCTGCTGCTACTATTACAGGAGTTACTGATATTCAAAACGGCGCGCCTTTGGTTTCCGATATTCGCATTGGATGCACACCAAGATCAGGTTCTTATGGAGTGCAAGATTGGAACAAACCCGGGAAAACGGTGACAGGTTCTGGAGACATTCACTCTGGAGCTTCAGCAGTAGCTGACCCGAGATTCCCTGAATACAACGAACGCTGCATCATGATCATAATTGCGCCAGATGGAACGTGGCACAGACCGCTAACCACTTTTGAAAATGCCATGATTCAATCCTTCCCAAGATACTTGCCAGATGGCAGGCCATTTCAACTTGAGGGATGCTCCGATGCTAAAGCCAGAGAATACATTGGCAATGCATATCCCCCAGACGCAGCGGAAGAGGCAGTGAAGGTAATTCTTTTGGCTGCAGCAAAGGCAGAAGCAGGCATTACCTTTGAATTTGCTTGGGACGAGATATGGGTACAGCCAGATCAAACAGAAGAAAAAGTGTTAGTTCATTAATTAAAGGCGGGAATAAACATGGAGGAACTAAAAAAGCTGAAGCTAGGCGAAACCGAGACAGTCAAAGGAGAATACGGAACTTATAAAAGATATTACCTATCTGAAGAAGAATTGCAGAAATATCGTGACATGCCCAAAGATACATTCTGGGATCATCACAGCAAACCACACGTTGCACCAGCAGGAAAAACAAAAGGAGCATAGAGGATTTATTCCTCTTGCTCCCTTAAAAACAACTTTTCAATTGGAACTCCTAATGCTTCTGAAATAGCAAATAAGTGATTTGCTTCATGTCGGGTATTTTTATCAAATCTGCTGATTGATCCCTGAGGTACACCGGACTTCTCAGATAATTGCATTTGAGTAAGACCAAGTTGCTTTAATAAAGGCATTAGGTTGGGCTTAACATTGCTCATAATATCACCTCTCGCATTGATTATACGATAGCGAATATTTTATAGCAAGATGTATTGACTCTATATTCGATATCGTATATTATTGAGTTACAGAAAAATATACGAAATGCGATAACGGATATCATGCCTCAAGGTAAATTTTCCTTAGGCAGAAAAGGAGCTAATTTATGACCAGTAAAAAACTTGATCTTGCAGAACTGGAGGATCAACCACAAGAAATCAGAGAAGCAATTGCCTTTTATGCAGCACATACCATATTGCCTATTCGTTTCACAGTAGCCGAGCGCGAACGTCATTATGAAGTCTTGGAACAGGCTGGATACTTGGAACGGATCTCCTGATTTCCGCAGCGGAACCGGATGATCCTAGAATTAAAATTGATACATAGGAGGTGTTAAAGAGCAATGGCTCATCAAACATTCTGGAAACCTGAAAAAACTGTCAAGGAAAAGAAAACCTACAATAGTTTGCGTTCAAACAAGCCTAAATCAGCCAAGAAGGAAGTTCCAGAATGGAAGAAAGATATCCTTGCTCATCACCAAAAAGGACAAAGTTCAAAAGACCGTTGCGATTTCCCAAGGGAAGTTCTCACCGAACTCATTGCTGAGGCAGGCGGGATATGTCAATGCTGTAAGTCAGCACCGGATACCACCACCCATCACATCCAGCCTCGCGGGCGGAAGGGAAGAGGCGTAAAAGCGAATGGTTTACGTTTATGCGCCATATGCCACGATAAAATCCAAACGAACGAAGAATTGCTTCAATATTGGATTTCATTACAAAGAGAAAAATACGGCGATTATTTTTGGTATGACGCACTGGATTGGGAGGAACACAATCGTAAACTAGCAATCCAGCAGCAAAGGGAACATGAGAAACAGGAACGCCAGAACCAAATTAAACCGGTTGTTGACCTACTTAGCACGGCGGCAGGCCGGAGTCTTAAGGCCAAGGAGTTGCGGTTGCTGCAGTCCTTTGAAGAAAAGGATATGGCAGTATTTGCAACGCTAATGGCGGATGTATTCGGCAGACCACTGGAAGAACCGAAGGTTTATAACTATGGTGAACACTTCGATGATTAAGGAGGAGCCATGAGAAAGATAGAAACCACAAGAATAAGAGATACCCACCCTCAGCTCGGTACAAAAGAAGAATGCTACAAGAAACACTATAAGATGGTCCATAAAGTGGCAAACAGATATCAACATCTTAGATTCTACGGCGTAGACATGGATGATCTAATTAGCGAGGGAACTATAGGATTACTCAACGCTTATGACCGTTTTGATCCAACAAAAACCAAAGCTCAAAAGTTTTCAACCTTCGCCTTCCCATATGTCAAAGGGTACATCTTGAGATATCTGGAAGGCGGAGTCCAACTGATCCATATCCCATATCACTCGGGGTTAAGACCAAAAACTATAACCCGAATAGATAGAAAAATAGAATCGAAAGATGGTTCCAAACTGGAGCTATCCGAAATGATTCCTATTCCAGAGGATGAAACTCAATTTGATGTTGATTGCTTCATCAGTTCTTTATCTCCAGGGGACCAGACAATAGTAACAATGCTAATGGATGGTTACACATATCGAACGATCGGAAAACAGATAGGTGTATCTGCGAACACGGTCAGGAAATACAAAAAGAGGATAGCGGGGAAGTATGCTCAGGTTGCTCAGTAATCGGTTTTCATAATTCGTATAACAACGGATTAAAGCGAAAGGAGAAGTGAGCATGAAAGCTATATCCCGAAAACAGCAAGCAATCATCGACTTTATTGATAAATACTCTTTTGAGTACCAATATCCACCCGCCATACGCGAGATTGCTGAAGCAATGGGTCATAAATCATTACAAACAACCCATGGTTATATTGAACGATTGGAAGAAAAGAAAATTTTGCGCTGGAATAGATTTCAGAAAAGAACAATAGTGCTCACTCGAAAAGGGATGGATCAGGTAACTAAGAAACCAATCACTATGGGGCTGTTATAGCCCCCAGGGAGGAAACAGACATCCCCTCCACCCATTAATCAGGGCATAGCCCTTATAAGGAGAGATAAACCTTGCCCGTGGTAAATCTGCTTGGCTGATTGTTATGTATCAAAGAACGCTCTAATGAGCGCCCTTTAAATCTCTATTTATGATTTTTACGATGCTCCTCACAGATAACAATCGCTTTTTGACCAGGGCGCAGTTTTACGACAATTACTTTTTTTCGGCTCGGGATCGACATAGTAGTTGCCTCCTTCTTGTTTGACATACGACAGATTATGATCCTCAAAACAATATGGAGTGGACGTAACTACTACGAATTAAATAATGGGGCGGGTTAACCACCATCTACCCTATACCCTATAAAGGAGGCATAACCAGTATGAACGAGACTCTCAATATTTATAAGATTTCATATCCAGACTACTTCGACGAATATCCGGATTATTCAGTCCTCAAAACTGCCAAATCTAGCGGAGCCGCCAAGTATGATGCATATCTGAGTTTCAGTGATAGCGACCCAGATATGACATTCTTCGACTATCTCAAAATCGTGAAGGTTCGCAAAATTGGGCAATCGGTGCCTGCGGCGAAAGAATCGCCTTTCCCGGCATCAGACCGAATCAACGTGGTGAACGAACTTATTAGAGAAATCGGCAGACGTGGGCGCAGGTTCCTTTATTCGGATAAACATGACCGATATGCGCAATTCTACTGGGCCGGTGGCTGGTTGTGGCTTACGGACGATTACACGGGCACACCATTAGTTATGCACGAATCATTCCCCGATAATCATTACCATTTCAGCCATGGAGGAACACTGTGGGGCCTTGTTTGCGACTTCCGGGATTATATCAATGGCGATGATGACGCCAACCACAACAACGGCTACGGCGGCCTGTACTGTCAACACTGGGGATACCCTGAAGAGGATATGCAAGCCATCCGGCAGGTAGCGGTGGAGCTGGGATATCTGAAACCAAGAGAGGCGGCGACGGCATGAAGGCCATTACGATATTACAGCCCTGGGCGACACTGATCGCCACCGGGGAAAAGAAGTTTGAAACTCGCAGTTGGCCCACAAAATATCGCGGCGAGTTGGCAATACACGCCGGAAAGAAAGTGGACCTGGACGCCTGCCGGGAGCCAGAGATCAGTGCAGCGCTTGCTCGGCATGGATACACAGCATATAACCTACCGACCGGGGCGGTTGTGGCAACTGCTCGTTTGGCCGATTGCCTGAAATCTGTAGACACCTGGACGGATGGGTATGAGCTTGAGGGGCGGCGGCTTATCTATTCTCCCGAATATGAATTTGGTGATTTCACTCCGGGGCGTTATGCCTGGGAACTGGCGGGCGTTAAGCAATTGCCGGAGCCGGTCCCGGCAAAAGGTAAACTGTCATTCTGGAATTGGGAAGGAGCACAGCAGTCATGAGTGAAGCAGGAAAAGTTTCCTTACCCATGACACCAGAACGGAAAGAAGAAATCAAAAGGGATTATGAGAATACAAAGAGTGCAATCAGAAATCACATTGTACCTGGACATATAAAGAGAATAGTGGTCAATACGGGCGAATTGCTGGCTGCTCTAGAAGAGGCAGAGCAACAACTGAAGGAAATGACAAATAACGCCGTGGGATGGAAAGAGCAATATATCGCTGAGTGGGCAAAAAGGTCAATGCTTGAACGAGAGTTAGCAGAGGCACAACAGACCATAGCCCGGAAACGCACCGTAATCAGGGAGGCCATGATTGAACTTAATGGAGCGCTAAACTTTACGGTTGCAGCGCCAAACGATGATACAAGAATACTGAAACGAATAATTGACCGGGCATTTATCGCTTTAAATAACGGTCTTGAGGAAGGGGAGACACAGCCATGACACAGGTACAGCTAACAGACCAGGAGCTTAACCGGGCGCTGGCGGAGTTGCTGGGGTACGCCAGCGAAAAACATGGTAATGGATACCGCCTCATATCACCTGATGGAACAAAAGTAACGAAGACCGCATGGGTAGATGAAGACTACGCATGGGATACTCGACATTTCTGCACTGACCCAACTGCCTCTCTAGAGGTACAGGCAAAGGCAATAGAAGTAAATGCAGATGAATATGTGCAAAATCTTGCAATCGTCAAATGGGGAGAACCAGACGAAGATGTGGAAGATACTGCTGTTTGGAACAAAACCATGCGATACTCGATTGCTGAATTGCTCACCGCCAGCCCTAGGGAGAGGGCCGAGGCGGCATATATCACGCTACAGGGGGCGAAATAAAAATAGAGCCGCAGAAGCGACTCAGTTCTCTTTCAAGCTTTCTGTAACCAATTCCACTTTTTTAGCAATATCGGCATTCTGTGGCAAGTTGGTAAACTCACGAAAAGCTTCTTGAAGCAGTATGCTCTTCTCTTTTTTACTAACAAATGACCATGTATTCAGCAAATCAATAAAATCATCATCAAATCTAAAACTACTGGTTGTCTTGGATTTCGCCATAAATATTGTTACACCTCCAGATTTAAATATTACATTAATAAAAATGACATGTAAACAGATCATTAAGGGAGTAGGAGTATCCCTCCTCTCCCACTAAGGGAGGAACAAACAATGCCAAAGTTCAGAATTTACGGAAGAGTAATTGCAACGAAATACATCGGAGAGTTTGAGGCAGAGTCAAAGGAACAAGCGGAAGAAATGGCGTGGAAAAGTGATGAGGCTTATGTATCTCTCTGTCATCAATGCTCAGGAGAAGCTGAGGACCCCGAGATTCATGAACTTGAAATCGAAGAGGTAGGGGAGGAAGCCCAATGACACAAACACCGTCGAGGGACTGGCAAAAGGATATGGAGATGTGCAAGGCAGCAACACAAGGTCCTTATGGATACGAATCATCCAGATTTGCCAGCTTATACGGTCCGTATGATGATTATTCGATTATAACTCCGTCAGGTGAATTCGGTGAGGCTGAAGCGAAACTTTGCTCGGAAGCTTATGAAGCCCTTCCCTACTGGCTCCAAGAAGCCAAGAAGTGGCGCGAACGCTATGAACAACGCCCAACATTTGAACTGCTGGAAGCAGCCCAATCCCTGTATGAGCATCATAACGCCCGTGCAGACGAAGCTGAGAAAGAAGTCCAGGTCTACAAACAATCCTACGAAGCCACGCTGAGATATTACGAAGCCGAGAAAGCCCGTGCAGACGCAGCAGAGGCCCGGGTGCAACGCCTGAAAGAGGAAATAGAGTACGAGATACAAGTGCTTGAGCTTCGTGGATCAAACGGACGGGCAAAGGATCTAAAAGAGCTTTTATCCACCCTATACCCAGATACCCCAGCACCCAAGGAGGGCGAATAGAATGGGATACGGAATCAAGATGTACCACAGGTACAGACCGGAATCCTTCATTGGAACTTTAAGATATAAACCTTCGCTTAACGACATTATTGAGATTGATGGGGAGTTTTACGAAGTATTAATAGTGCAGTCCAAGCCTAGAATCTGTTACGCAACGTATGCTTCAAACCTGGATATTTTCAGAGTTACTGGTGTCTATCCGGCGTAGTACAAAAATTGAGGTTGAGGAAGGAGATAACCAATGACACTCAAAAAAGGCGACTGGATTAAATTTCAGGCTGGCGGGGTTGGGCTGATCACTCGTATGGCAAAGGATAGAAGTTGGGCGGATGTTGATTGCGGACGTTGGTCGAAGAGAGTGCCTGATCCAGATAAGCACCTTAAACCACTAGCAGAACAGGAGGCTACCCAATGACACTCACAAGGGAAGAGATACTGAGTAAAACGCCGGGGCCGAAACTGGATGAACTGGTTTCACATGAGATTCTTGCTTATGACATCTATAGAGATTTCCCGGTAAACGCAATTTATACGGGTGATACTGCAACATCATTCAGAGTATTCCAGCCCTCCATATACATGAGCCATACCTGGGAAGTCGTAAATTATATTCAAACAGAATATTCGGTGATCGTTCAACGTGAAGGCGATGCAGTAAACGTAGACGGCATGTGGGAAGTGGAAATAAGTGGGTACCGTCCATCGGTAAAAGCACGGACAGCGCAGGAGGCCATCTGTAAGGCTGCTCTATTAGCAGTACTGAACTTATAACGGCCGTCAGGCCTCCGATTCGACCGCACTACTTAGCGACAGCGGAGGCCGAAACAGGCCTGTACTTAACTTATAAGGGGGCAGAGACACATGGAAAGACAACCATCAGTATTTATCGAACCGGCAACATTAGAGGACTATTTGGAATTTTGCAAGATGAAAGAAGAGGACGGGGAGAGATTTGTAACACTTCCCATCCACCAGATCAGTTCACTTATCACCGCTTATTTAAATCTATTGCGCAAGCAGGGCAAGTAATTTAGGGGGCAGAGACCCCAAAGGGAGAGGATAACATGCGTGATATTGAGTTTCGCGGCAAACGGATTGATAACGGAGAATGGGTGTACGGATCGTATCAGGTAGGAAAGGAAGGGCAGCCACACGTTATATCTTGGTGGTTTGTTCACCAGCATGAAGGAGATGTTTCGGATTGTGTTGATGTGGCAGAAGTAATTCCTGAAACGGTTGGTCAATACACCGGATTTAAGGACAAAAACGACAAGAAGATATTTGATGGGGATATCCTGCACTGGAACAGGGGATTCGATATGTATTCGGCAGTAGAGTACCAAGACGGATCTTTCTGGTCAGGAGAAACGCTGCTGGCTGATTCCCTGGAAGAAGTAGTGGTCGGGAATATCCATGATAACGCTGATTTAATAGCAGAGGTATAAGGGGGAGAAGAGGATATGAGCAACAAACAGATCGTGGTTAAGTGTATAAATGAATTTGTTGAATACTGCCAAGGAAAAGTTTCCTGCGAAGTTATGGAGGGCGAGGAACTTGTCGCGACCATTCATGAAGAAGCTGAAGAATATTTTGCTAAAGATTCAAAAGGCAGAGAAGTATTTGTGGGTGACCTAGATGAAAAGGGTGAGCTAATTCTGCAAGAAGCGTTTGAATTGGTCGTTTATCCACCATTCGGGAGCTACGCTGCCCATCAGCCTAACTATGAAGGGTTCAAAAAGCTCGGAAAACTGGACGATTACGTTTATCAGTCGCTGGCTCACATGGGGAATGCGTCACATCACTTATCCTGGGGACTTACTGTACTGGACCATACAGCCGTGCCAGCAGAGTTGAGAGAGGAAATTCGTCAGGCAGGCATAGTAATTCACAAACTGCAAGAGAAGCTTAGAGAGCACAAAAGGTAACTCCTTGGCCGTCAGGCCATCGAAATGCGACCGAAATACTCAGGCGGAGCCGGCGGCCGGATAGGTTTAGGGTTATCTGGCTCCCCATAAAGAAAGGAACAACAAACCATGCCAATACTTTTAATCATACTAGCCATATGGATTGCTGGAATAACAGGATTCTTCTGCGGCTACAAACAGGCTCAGGTTAATGCAGGGAGGAGCAAACACTAATGATCAATTAGATAAAGTATGACCCGGAGAATCCACCAGAACAAAGAAAGATGTATCTCATGAGTGAAGGTGGGGATATCGGACTTGGATATTTGGAAGATAACAAAGCATTCGGCCTGAGCTGGTGGGACGCTAACGACGGATTATGGAAAGGCATCACTCACTACGCCCATATCAACCTACCAGGGGAGGTAATCAAAGATGGAGACTAAACCAGGAGATATCTATTCAGCACAGATCATGACCATCAAAACCAAGAAAGGCATCCCAACAGTAATATCAATGGATGGCCGTATCTATAACCTACAATCATCATATCAACACAAGGAAGTGAAGAAGAATGCCGCAAAGCGACATTAGTGATTACACCTTAATCGACGAAGACTTTGAAGAATTTCAGCGCCGTGGTATGGAAGCCTACGGCATAACCGAAGCGCAATTATCCGTAGTAACTCCGTATGAAATCCACTCTATACTAATTGTAAATATGTAAGATAAACGCAAGGAGGTAATACCCATGATCGAGTTATTACCGGCACCAGAGAGTGACTTCAACCCCAAGGACGATATCGTAGAGATTTCACGTATCTACCAGGTACAGTTTTTTAACAATCCCGACCAAGAGGATATCCGTAAAACCATCTGGCTTCTGAATAATTACAGAACAATAAAGAGTTTGGTAGGAGACTATGAATTTGCTCTTAAGCGGAGGTTGGAAAACGGATTAACTGAATACGATATGGCCGGAGTGGAAGGGGCTGTAAAACGACTCAGTACAAACGACCACATTTCCAATCTACCTGCAAACGTCCTTATAGCCAAAGAGACACGACATCTCAACTATCTACTCTATAAACAAATAACAGAAGCCGTTGAACATGCCGCAAACAATGTAATCAACCCGCATGAAAATATGATCGTAAAGCTTTTGTTCACAGGAGAGAGAAAATATCGGTATAAAGACGCTGTTGAGTACATGCGTCACGGTATTAAGAAAGAAGTTTACGGGATCGAAGCAACAACCTTTGCAGAAAAACGCCGTAGAGTTATTGCTTCATTGGCAAACACATTACTGTTTAACGGCACATTGGACTATGTTACCATTGATTATGGACTTGGACGAAACAAAGAAGGTGAAATCGGACTTCGAATGATCAATAAATCTGATGTGTGATTGGAGGACGGAAAATGAATGAAGCAATTTTATATGATCTTCCTTCTGAAATAAGCAATGAATTAATTAAGATATCCAAAGCAAACCAGATAAATATCCGATATGTTCGACATTTTTATTTGATGACGGGTGAAATAGAAGAAACAAAAAGGGTTATTGATGCTATTTCCCATGTCATTGGCTGTGGAACAATTAGTGTTGAAGCAATTGAGAGTGTGTATCAAAGGTACATTATGGGTGAAAGGTCCAAAGAATCTCAACATGCTTTGGAAAAACTATTATGACCCTATATTACTAACTTAGCCGCGAAGGGTAGATACCTGGAGCGGTATTTTTTTGCCCAACAAAATAGTAAGGTGGAATTTCCGTAGCGTAGCAGCACAACTCCCAAAATATAATAAAGATACCGAGGCGAGAGCTTCCGTACTACTCCATATCTGGTTGCGGTAACTGTGACGGGACATCACACCGCAGCTCATACCCCTCACCTCCTGGGCAACCGTGATCTCAGCGGCTAAAGATATGGATCGGGAGCGTAAACCGGTTACGCAAATGAATACCGGACTAACCTATTTGAGACAGCGTACAGAGGGGAATACCCCGAAGCAGTAAAGGTGCGCATGAAGGCCCATTCCGGGCATGGCGGATTAGCGGTAGCCGCATATTATAAATTACCGCCTAATAATGTTGTTAATAATAGGCGGACTGGCGTACTCCTTATGAGAGTCTCACTAATCCGCCTTTTGATTCCTCATACGTTTGTATTTCGTTCAGCACAACTGTATATTTGATGCATAAAGGCGGAAAGGTTGTGCAGCATGGACGTAAAGCTTGAACTGGATAAAATAAGAAAATTTCTTGATAAAAAAGAAGAAATACTTGCCGTGCCAACCAAGGGCGGAGATTTTGCCACAATAAGTGGAGATGAAATAATTGATTTAAAGGTTCATAAAAATGGCGCGATCATTGCGGTCACAAACTTTGGCGAGTATTTTATTATTCCTTCGTACAATAATTTGGACGAGGTAACTGAATATTCGCCGTTCCCAGATTTCCTCAAACGTATTTCGGAACATGAATTAGCAAATATCCATCAAGTAAGTGATGTTGATTACGAAAATAAAAGGATTACATTAATCGGAGGAGGTCAAAAATCAGTTGACGAAAAATATTGGATGGATTTTATAGATAGTTATGAGAAGCGTTTGTTGCATTGACGCTTACTAAGAGTAGTGTTTAACAAAATATCATTACTTAGGAGCGCCTAATGAGGCGCTTTTTTATTTGCTCAGGAAAACTTTCCTTGAGAGGAGGAAGAGTTAATGAGGAAAGTTCAACCAATACGCGATGAGCGAGTCATAGAAGGAATGAAGGACTATTTTTATAATCGCAGCATGCGCAATTATTTATTCTTTTGTATGGGAATATACAGTGGACTGCGAGTATCTGACTTGCTTAAGCTTCAGGTTATGCAAACAAAGGGTACGCATATCAGCATGGTGGAGCAAAAAAACAAACATGCTAAGATGTTTATCATTCACCCTAGCATAAGATCGGATCTGGATGATTTCACAGTTGGCATGCATCAAAAGGATTACCTATTCGCCAGCCGTCAAATTAAAACGATTAGCCGTATGCGTAACCGTCCAATAGATCGTACAACAGCCTACCGAATCCTGAGTGATGCAGCTCGCGAATTCAAGCTGAAAGATATAGGGGTTCACTCTCTGAGAAAAACATGGGCATACAGGCTTTATATGGACAATCCAGAGAACCTAGCGTTACTAATGGATATGTTCGGACACAGCGATCCAAGGGAGACTTTGGACTATATTGGACTGACCCAGGACATGATGGACAAGGCAATCTTGAATTTAAGATAAATCGAGTGCAACATAAAGTGTCCTTTGCTGCACTCGACCTTATCACGAAGAAAATATTATATGAAGGAACTCATTTTTTTGTGGTTGAAACGAGTGCAACAGAATTACCTTTATGTTTCACTCATTTTACATTATTTAGTGGATAGACGACCGGAAGAGAGCCTTTCGATACGATGTAGGCTTATTTTTATTCGTAACGTTTGACCAAAACTGACTTTAAACGTGAAAACCGACTCAATTATATAAGGGGAGAGGATTTTTTTGAGCGGAAGACCTAATCCGAACAGGAAAAAAGCTTTCAAATTGTGGAAAGACAGCGGAGCGGAAATGAAGCCGAAAGATATCGCTGAAAAGTTAGGGGTTAGTCCTGAGTCAGTGCGAAAATGGAAATCTCTTGATCAGTGGGAACAAAAATTGAACAGCAAACCGGGAGCGCCGCGAGGCAACAAAAATGCAAAGGGAAATCGCGGAGGAAAAGGGGGACCGGCGGGAAATCAAAAGGCGGTAACGCATGGATTATTCCGTAAATTTGAGCCACAGGACCCTGAATACCTTGAAATTTTGGAAATGGCCCAAGAGATAGAACCGGTCGATATGATTTGGTACAACATCACAAAGGGATTCCAAAAAATCATATGGGCTCAGCGAATTTTCTTCATTCAAGATAAGGATGATATGACCAAGGAATTGAAGAAATCGAAACTGACCACGAACGACAAAATGGACATTGAAGAAACAGAATGGGAAATTCAATTCGCTTGGGACAAGTACGCAGCCGCAATTAAAGCGGAAGCAGTAATCATGCGTGAATTGAGAGGCGCGATCAAGCAGTTTCTTGCAATAGCAGACGAAGCTGATGAACGCCGGTTAAAACTCAATCAAATGCAGGCACAGGTAGATAAAACAAGGCTGGAGATCGAAGAACTAAATAACAGAGAAAAGGATCAACCGACAGAAATCAACGTGAGAAGGTGGACGAATGAGCCAAGCGTTAAACCTTGATCCCTTCGCCGGATGGACGCCACACGCTAAACAAATAGAAGTTATGGAGAGTGTTGCCCGTAATAACGTCCTCAATTGCGGACGGCGCGGCGGCAAGACGAATGTCGGAGCGCGTAAGTTCTTCGATAACATTCTGGCCGATATTGAACGTGGCAAGGGATTACCGTACAAGCCGCCTAAGAACCTCAAGAAGATGAAGAAGCCCAAGCCTAAGCTTGAATACTGGTGCGTGTCACCGACTTATGCGATGTCTGAAATACAGCAAGAAGAGCTATCCGATGTACTCCCTGAAGAAATGATTGAATCGTGGGACCTATCCAAGAACCGAGTCTGGTTAAAGGGATGGGTCCTTATTCAATTCAAATCAGCCGATAATCCTAAGTCGCTCGTTGGTAAAGGTCTTGATGGCGTGTGGCTGGACGAAGCAAGCAAGATGAAAGCCGAAACATGGACAGGTTACTTGTCTTATGCACTGGCTGATAAAGGCGGCTGGAGCGTATGGACGACCACGCCTGAAGGCATAAACTGGTTTGCGGATGATATTGTCCTAAGAGGCCAGTTCATTGATGCCGGTCTCGAAGAAGAGCAATATCTCAATGATCCAGAGTGGCGTAACTTCTACTGGACATCACTCGACAATCCTATCCCTGAGCTACAGCGAAACATTCAGCGAATGATTGAGACCTACCCTGAACGATATGTTGACCGTGAGATAAGGGCTAAATTCAACGTCTTCCACGGGCAGGTGTATGACGAATTCAAACGGACAACCCATGTTGTGGACATGCGATGCCTGGATGAAAGCATTCACTTGTACGAAGTGACCTATCCAGACGGCAGCACAAAGGATATTGCCTTCACTAGATTTATCGGAGGCATGGACCACGGTTGGAATGACCCGGCTGTCTTACTTGCCATAGGCTGCGTTGGTGAGGATTATTACATTGTTGAAGAAGCATATGCCCAACATGTTAATGTGCTCGTCGTGGACGATAACGGGGAATTAGAAGACTGTCTTGTTAAGCGTTATAAGGAAATGAATGATAGATATCGCTTTGATGAAATATGGGCTGACCCATCGGAGCCGGAATACATCAGCACGTATAAGAAGTATGATCTGCCTGTGAAAGAAGCTGATAACACCATTGGTCCAGGTATCCGTGAAGTATCTACACTTTACAAGGTAAAGGCCGGGACTGGTCGCCCTAATATATATGTAAATCGTGAGTGCAAGAACGAAATCAAGGAAACAGAGAACTACAAGTGGAAGGAAAAGGCAGGACAGCACACCGAAGAACCGGAGGATAAGAATAACCATACCCAGGATTCTAAACGATATGCGATATATAATGATCGCGAAGGGGATTCAGGGTTTGCGTTTGGATAAGTATCTGAAAAAAATAGCGCAAATATAATTGGGAAATAGTAGAATAAGGAAGATACAAGATAGTTAGTGATGTGGAGGGTTCAATAATATGATTAATGATATTGAAGAATTTAAAAACAAAGTAGTGACTTTTCATATAACAAAGATATATGAACCACCTGAGGGTGATGAACCTCTACGTGTTACTGTAAGTCAATTTCCAATGAAAGAAGAAATACATTGTTCCATGTGTGGGGATGCCAGGAAAAATGAAATACAGCCTTTGAGTTTGAACAATAATTTTAACGATAGATATTTTGAACAGTTACAAATTTCGTTAAGACAGAAGAAACAGTATTATCAACGAAGTTTCATTGAAACTGTATACACTATGCTGTTTCCGTCATTTTGGAAATGCCGTTGTCTTCAATGTGATTCAATTAGTTATATAGTGCTTTATAAAGGTCCCAGATCGTTTGAACTCCTAATACTTCCGAGTAGTGAAGGAGGAATAACGACTCCTAATACCCCGAAAAACGTTTCTTTCTATTTAGATCAAGCCAATAGAGCGCATATTATGGGTGCTAGTAGTGCTGCTATGGCAATGTATAGAACAGCAATTGAACAAATTTTGGTTGGAGAAGGATATACCGTAAGGATGTTAGGTCCAAAAATACAAAATTTGATAAAAGATATCGAAAACTCTACAGGACCGAAATGGGCCTCAGATATAGATGTCGACTTTTTGCAATACATCAAGAAGTTAGGGGATTCCGCAATCCATGCAAACGATGGAGATATAGATCGTCAAAAGAACTTAGATAATGAACTTATCATAAGCGTTAAAGAAGCAATCTCATTCCTTTTGTATGCAATTTACGAATCTGCTCACAAAAAGAAAACACTCCTCGAAGGCTTAAAATCAACATTGGAGAGTATGAGGTAATTACTCAAAGCCGTAGTAAAACCAAACCGATGACATGATATCTTTAATCCATAGAAATATGAACGAATACAGAAGGTCAGGTAAATTTTCCTGCCTTCTATTTTTATGTCTGGAGGTGAAAATTGTGAATGAAACTGCTGAGTTTGTTCAATTCGCTATCAGTCAATGGAGAGAGAAAAGAGATGCGGCGTTTCGCAAACACAATCTCGTTCTTGAAGAAGTGTACGCGAAGGGAGAATTTGAAAACCTTCCACCTGAATGTCTTATGGCGGTGTGTTACGTAGACGCGTTTGCATGCGTACAAGCGAAAATCCGTAGCAAAACTGAATAAATCAGATGTTACTCTTAATCCATAGAAGTCTGCAAGAAAGGAGGTAACTCAGTGGGCTTAAGACAGAGAATCATCAACTGGCTTGCGGCGGGGCGAACAAAGAATGAGCCAGAACGTCAAACAGAAGCTTATTCTCAGTCGTGGGGATGGTTTGGACAGAGAGGAAATAAACAGCCAGTAAGAAAACGAACGCCAGCGAATCTCAGGGCTTTGAGTGAGTCACCCATACCGCGCCGAGCAATCAACGTGATTAAAGACGGGATCACTAAGCTTAATTGGTCGGTGGCGGCTATAGATGAGAACGAAACTGAAAAGTATCGTGAAATCTGCAAGATCATCGAAAGGTCGCTGTTAAAACCAAACCCAGCGGACACCTTCCGTTCATGGCTTGAGCAGATTGTTGAGGATATGCTGGTATGCAGCGCTGGGAGTTCAGAGGTTCTTAAGGCGGGAGATCCACTAAGGCCGTTTCGAATGTATCCGGTAGATACATTTTCAATTGAATTATATCCGTATTGGGATGGAAAACCGGATTCATATCGTTTTGCACAGCGAGATAACGGAAATTATATTCATTTAACTTCCGCTGACCTCATGTACATTCGCATGAATCCCAGAACAAATACCCCGTTTGGTCTGGCTCCACTCGAAACGGTTTGGGAATCAGCGAACAACTTTATTGACTCTCACAAGTCAGCAGGGAATCAAACTAAGGGAACGTTTCTTCGAAAAATACTCAACCTTGGCAAAACCGCCGATTCAAAAGCCGTTTCTTCATTCCGCACGTTTTGGGATGATGAAGTTAGAGGCCAGGGAAAAATGCCAATTATTGGTGGAGAAAACCCGAGCGTATTAGACTTAGGGGCGACTGACGACAAAGCGTTATTTCTTGAATGGCAGCGATTCTTGATTGAAATTATCGCTATTTCGTTCGGTGTATCTCCTAAGAAGCTGGGGCAGACCAAAGATGTTAACCGAAATACGGCTGAAAGTGAAGATGAAGACACTGAAGCTACAGTACAATCCATAGCCGAGAACATTGTTGAGCATATCAACAATCATATCATTGACGGTATTTTTAAAATGGGTGGCATGATTGAATTCAAATTCTTATATGCCACGTCCTTGAAAGACCTTAAGACTCAAGCGGACATTGATGCAATATATCTGGATCGAAGAGTGACTACTCCAGATGAGGTCAGGGACAAGCAAGGCAAGAAAGCATTGCCTAACCAGCACGGAGAAGTGCTATTACAACCAAGTAAGATTTCGGTTGTTGATATAAATAAAACTCAAGAAGAGCTTGCAGAAGCTGAGAAGGTCAAGAACACTCCCCCAATACCGCTATCGCAAGAGGATGATCTGAATAAGGAAGACCCTAACACCGAGCAAACGTAACGGTGTTTTTATTTTACCCTGAGGGGAGGTGAGGAACCAATAATGCTTAAGACACTAAAAATGAGTAATCCGAAAATGCGTGTCCAGGACTTCAAACTCTCAGATTCTGGGGGCCATCCAAACAAAGTACCGTTCAAATGCGCGTTGTTCGCAGTAGATCAACCGAGTGACGGTTCGCCGCATGGAGCTGGGGGAAAGAAGATTCGTATTTCTTCAAGCGTTTGTGATCAGTACCTTCAAACGTTTGTGGGCATGGCTTTAAACATTGATTATGTAAACGGCATGGCCGATCACGATCCCCGTTTTAAGGTTGCTGTGATAGATAAAGCTTACCGTTCTATGGACGGTTACGCCTGGATAGACGGCTATATCTACGGAAAGGACTTCCCTGATGTCGTTGCTACCATTCGTTATTACAACGGCCTAGCGGCTGAATACAACTGGAGTGAATACCAATTTGGAGCTTCGCTAGAAATGGAAGCTTCGGTGCAGGATGCACCAGACATGTACAACGTGCTTGATGTGATTGAGTTCTGCGGCACCGGCGCTGCAATCCTTTTTGCCGAGGCTGCTGCTTATAAAACAACGAGTTTTGCGGCAAAAAACAATAAACCCAAAGAGGAGGATGTCAACGATATGACACCAGAACAAATTAAAGCCATGGAAGATTCGCTGAAAGCCGTAACGGAGGGTATGACGGCACTGGCGGCAAGTGTTCAAACTGTTGCAACTGAGGTTGCGTCCATTAAAACGGACGTAACAAGCATGAAAGCATCGAAGGAAGAAGAGAAAATCAAAACTGCCGAAGAAGAAGCTGCTGCTACTCTCAAAGCTGCTCAGGATAAGGCCGCGGCTCTTGAAAAAGAAGTTGCAGACCTGAAGGCTGGCAAAGGCACTTCACCGGCAGAACCGCAGCGCAAGACGGCTTCAGCTGCCGAATTGCTGGCGAAGCATGGCGGCAAGGTGATAGGTGACGGCGAAACGGATTATCGCACATTTTGCGCCTCCGTTGATGCACTTAACTTGCCAACGTCGGAATCTTTAAAACTTAAAATGCAGGCAAAAGCTCAATTTGCCGAGAAGGAGAGTGTGTAATATATGAACAACCGCGTAGGACAAGCTCAGTTCGTTGATATTGCTGCTGCCACTCAATTCCAGGGGCCTGGCGCGATCATCACAGATGAGTACCAAAAGGAAATTACAGACGTATTGCGCCGATCTTCAATTCTGGACGGAAGAATGATTTATGTTCCGGCGACTGGCGATATTTCAACGTACTACGAACAAAATACTGTCAATGGTGGTGCGTTCGTCGATCCGCGTAATCCATCGGCAACTGCCACTAGCAATCCGCGTACTCCTCATGGTGTGAAAATCAAAGCCCTGACTAACCAAGTCAACTTCGGACATTATGACATCACGCTTGGACAGCAACAAAACAATTTCCCTGAGCTTAAAGGAAAAGACCTGAACGATATGCTTAACGGCATCGGACTCACCCATGGCAAGGCACTTTGGAGAGGTACTGATACAGGGCTAGCAGTTCCTACATCCCTCCAATATGTGGGGCTTCCTAATCAAATCACTAACACATTCACTGTTGGGGCGACTGCATCCATTGTATCGGCTATTCGTGCGAAAGTGGCTGCGATGGTAGCGAGTGAGTTGTACGAACTTATGCCGACAGCAATTTACATCCATCCGATTGCACATCACTATCTGGAGGAAGAAGAGCGCAATGCCGCCAATAATGAAACTCAGATCAGCAACCTGAAAAAGACAACAGTTGCTGGGCTTGAAGTGTTGGCAATTATGACTGCAGCAGGCTTGCTGCCGATCATTCCTGAGCCATTTATTCCATCAAAAGTTAATACCACCACGGCTTCCAACACAGACTACGGCATTGCAATCGTCACAGAGCCGATGATTGAATACCACTATGTAGGCGAGAAAGGAATTTATCTGTTCCAACTTGGCACAACAGGAAGCCTTCAGGAGCAGTATGTAGGTATCAAATACGGCGCTCCTGTCGCCAAGGGCCCAGGTTACGCCCATGCATATGGTACTATCGAGCGTCCGACTATCGCAGCGGTAGCCTAATAAATAGAATACCAGGGAGGCATTCAATATGGTGTCTCCCTACATTATGAAAAGGAGATGATTCAGTTGGCAAAATCGAATCTGGATAAGTTGAAAGATACGATTGCTGAAATTACGGCATTGTTATCACAGGTGGAAATTGGCGATGATAGAGGTCAATACCCTCAGCAATCAGCAGATTTATTTAAAGAAGCAGTTGCTGCAGCAGAAGCATTGGTTATCACCGAGGATGCAAGTCCGAGTCAGTTTGAAGCCCAAACAATAATGTTGAATGATGCGCGCAGTTCATTTATGGACACAAGAAACCCAATGACTCGAAAAGTTAGGCTTCGGGGTACACCAAGCCAGTGCATAGGGCCCCATACCATTCATTTTAAAGATGTTGTTGTGAACTTTGTAGATGGGGAAGCACAACTGCCCGATGAACTTGCGGACCAACTAGTCAATGATGGTTATGCAGAATGAGCCAATACCTAACTACAGCAGACGATGACTACGTTCCTGTAGGAACGGCATTAACGCTTCCGTTAATCATTAGGGCGTCTGCCATCATAGACGGACGATGCAAGCGTGAGATTGGCGTTACAACCTACACTGAGCGGATACCGCTGACAAACCAAAGAGGGCATTTGTCCTATTATCCAGTGAAGGAAGTAACGGCTGTAAATGGTCGAGCTGCATACGGCGTTACTGGAGACAACTTCTTTGGAGTGCCAAACTTCGTCACCGCTGATCTTAGCACTTTGGATGTGGACAAGGAAATAGGTACGGTAATATGCGGCGGTTCGCCTTTTGGAATTCCCTACACTGAGTTGGAAGTTACCTATACCAGTGGATGGGACCCAATCCCTGATAAGGTAAAAGTGGCGTGCGGCCTAATTATTGCACAACTCAGCAGAAACCCGGATACGAATGTAAAATCAAAGAAAGATTTTGACTTCAGCATTGAATATTTCGGGAATGACATGATTACTCCTGAGATAGCAGATTTGCTCTCGGAATATCAGCATCGTTCCTTTAGGTAGGTGAAAACATGTTTTATCAATTTGCACACCGCCATTCACCTTGCACAGTCAATGGAATGGCTGATGTAGTTATTTTATCCCGCGAGAACAGAGGTACAGCGGTTATTGGTAAAGAGTACATGTACAATGGCGTATTTGCTGAGACCTCACCCGTGAAGCCGGGAGATCTGATCGAAAACGGAGATTCATTCTTCGTTCAGACCATGCGGCCAACTACGGAGAAGGATAAATACTGCTCTCTGGTAAAGACCAATGCAGTTATCACTGTCAATCGCTACTCTCAAGAGTATGATGAAAACGACAATCCTAAAGGACCGGAAGAATACAGACCGACTGCCGAGAACGTAAAGGCTTTTGCTCAATACGTCTCAGCGCGGTTGCGGCAAGATGATCCGGGATTGCTGCCCACCACTACTTACACGTTGCAATTACAAACAACGGTTGATATAAAAGACCCACAAGACGCAATCCATCCCGATCAGGTTATTTTACGCGGTAAGGCTTATCAGGTGGATGCTGTTGATGTGGTTAAATACCCTAATCTCCTGCATGTGCAGTTATCGAACAGTGTGCGATGATTACCGGATATGATGCTGTAAGAGCCTCCAGAGACTTGGAGAGAAAGTTGGCTGTCGAGATAACAGGGCTCACTAAACTGGTGCTGCTGACCGCCAAGGGCGGCATACGATACTATCCAGCCGTTCGAGACAAGATCGAAATGAACATGTTTGTGCTGGCAAACAAGATGATTCAAAGTGATATCACAGCGGACTATTGGCAGGCATGGCTTGAACAGTTTGGTAAAGGCTCCCTGATGGCTGACAGCAGTCAAAACCCCGGACTGGTCACTTATATGAATTCCGATGCCTGGAACCGACTGAGATCAAGAAGCAGCAAAGTGGTTGTCGGACGTGGGCAAGGGAACTACAAGAGCATTGACGGTACAATGCGGTTCTCAGGCGGTGGCTACGCTGGAGTTGACTTGGAAGAGTTAGCCGAACGCGGAGATATCGACCCAAAGTTCAAGCCAACACCACCGACTTACTTTTTGAGGATTGCGATCCAATCCAATCGAGCACGCATCCTTGAAGGTTTGAGCGAAGTCATTACGAACTTCCCTTACCATCGGTATTTTCTGGAGGACAAGCGATGAGCATACATCTGATTGATGCTATTCAAAACACACACAAGGCTGACGCGGCGTTCATGGCCCTTTTGAGTCTTACACCTGCCGCAACATCCCAAGATATGGTCAAGCGCTTTACGAAGGGCGTAGAGCCAGATATCGTGGTGACAAAAGAGACCGTGCCTCATATCTGTCAATACATCATGCCAGGACAATATGGGCGCAATCCATTAGTCTTCCAAGGGAAGTTCTGCATCGACTTTTACGGTAAAACGGGATATGAAGCAAAGCTACTGTTTCAGCGTTCATTTGAACTGTTCCATGATAGAAGGATTGTTCAGCCGGGATTTCACTCCTTTCTATGCGTCCTTGCTTATGATGGGGACTTTGCAACAGGCATCAGCGGAGTCAAAGGCTATAAGGGCATTTATGATGTTGACTATATCCGTATGAATTGAGGAGTAGGCATGTATAAAGAATTCGTTAAACTATTGAATGAGATAGTACGGAATACCGCAAGGACAGGCGAAGCAATAGGTAACGCTTGGAAAAGCGTAGCGCAAAGATTGGAGTGACTCACAATGATGGAAAATCCAGATCCAAAAGAAGAAGTTTCAGAACTTGAAAAACTGATCAAAGAGAAAGTTAGACTTGCTAAAAAGCTTGGAATCATGGGTGAGAACGCAGTATCGGTTGAAGGGTATGAAGGAACTGACGAATATAAGCGCATTAATGAAATTGATTTGAGATTATGGGAGCTAGTCAAATAAACTGACTGGTTCTTTTTTATGCCATAAGGAGGCTAACAACCATATGAGACCATTAGTATTTGATGGCGTGGGCACTGTTTCCGTTTATCAAGCAGACGGAACACTGAAGTACCTGGATGATAAGATTTCAAAAGTTTCGCTGCAACTTCAGTTGGATTGGCAGAAGGTTATGGGTGGCGAGTCTGGTTACGCCTTCCACTATACTGCCCAAGATTTGGCAGACAAAGCCAGTATTGAAATTCCGCGATTCTCGACTATTTTGGCGGAAATATCCCAAGGGGCAGAAACAGAACGTGGACCAGTTAAGTTTGACGAGACTGAAACCGGAGTTTTGGACCCAACTAATGGCTACACAGTCAAGGCTCCCACAAAATACGGCGGAACTTTCGTAGCGGCTACTGATAAGGTGTTTCTAAAAGATACTGACACCGGGGAACTCGTCCCTTTAACTCGCGCAGCATCAGCACCAACTGCAGTACAATACATGATTACTGCTGCGGGTAAGGTTACGTCCGATGCTGCAAATAACGGCAAGGTTATCGTCATTACATTTTCATGGACGAAAGAAGATTCCACGAAGAGTAAACTGAGCGGAACACGCAGACCGAAGCCATTTAAACTGGTCCATCGTTTTGAACTCGTTGATGATGCGAGTGGTAATCCGGTGCCTTGCCAATTGACCATTTGGAAAGCTCTCGGGGGTGGCACGCTGGATGTTTCTCAGGAGCGGAAAAAGCCGACTGCAAACACAATGACACTTGAGATTATGCAACCAGACGTTTCAACAGATAATCCAGATGCTATTGCAGTTGAACTAATCTTCGGTATCTGATCTAAATATCAAATTGGTTCCCTTGCTTTAATGGCGGGGGAATCTTCATTTTAAGGAGGAATACTCATTGGACACTCAAATGGATCAAACTCTTAACATTGGCGATGAAGTACAACTGGCTGAAGGCATTGTAAAGAACGTTAAGATCGGAAGCATCGGGCTGATCCGCAAAGTCCGGCAATTGATGAAGGACAAACAGTATAGTTTCTCTTACTCCATCGGGCGGGACGCATGGACCGGCGAAGTCAATGGTGAGGTCAAAACAATTGACTTCCCAGCGGTCGAAGCAGCATACCGAGAAGCATTTAGTCTAGTGCTAGTTGATGGACTAACCGACGAAGAATACGAACAGGCAAATGTTGAGGTGCTGGATACACTCCTAGACCGATTTCTATAAAGAGTCATTCCCTCCAGATCCTGAGGCTGGCGAGGATGAAGATGACGAAGACCAGGAAGACAAACAAGAAACCAACTGGCTTGAAATATGGGCCTTATGTGTAGGCAATGGCATATCTGATAGCGAGTGGATCAACATGACGATTCCGAAAATCCGCACCCTCATGAAAGCCAAAAATAAGAACAGGGAATTTGAAATCATCCTGCATGGCGGGGAAATTGAAGAAAAGAAACCGAAGAAAGTAAAGTATCTTTCTGACGTGGGGTTTTACCCCAAAAAATAAATTTAAGAGACCTCCGTCACCAAACGGCAGGTCTCTTTTTCTGTATATACGGTCAATCCATTCAGTTCAGGAAAAATTTCCTTAGCAAAAATAAGGGGTGAAAATACATTGACAGACATGGGCAAAGATGTTGTTCAAGCAAGGCTTAGCCTGGATACCTCCAAAATGTTGCCAGCATTTAAGGCGATAGACCAAGGGGTAAAAGGCAATGCAGAGACCTTCAAGGTATTGAATCAAGAAATAACCGTCACCACCAAGAATTATTCCTCATTAGCCGCAGCGGCCGATAAAGTGGCGTTAACATCAGAAGAACGACGCAAGAAGATCATGGCTGAGTCGGAAGCATTGGTGAAGCAGCGTAATGCTCAAACTGCGCTGATTGACGCAAAGAGAAATCAGATGGATACGGCTAACAAGATTGTAGATGCCAAACTTGCAGCACAAGAAGCAATTATTAAGAAGAGATATGATGCCGTAGAACAGCAAGAACGCGAACATCAATTGAGAATGACCACACTCCAAAATAAAGCTGCAGCCAGTGCAGTGAAAGCGAATGCAGCCAACGGGTACAGTACAACAGATAAAACCCGAGAACGCGTACTGATGGAAGAGCAATCAATTCGCCGCAAGTTGATTCAATTGGGAGAATCCGAAAGCCAGCAAGCCCGGGCTAATGCAGCGTCCTATGAACAGTTTTGGATTAAGGCTCTACGGTCCCGGGAAATCAAAGAAGCGCAAATGAGGGAGAAGGTCCTTCAGGAAGAACAGAAGATTCGCAGGGCAATGGAACAGACCGCCAACCAGACAAGCAAACTTTCAGGGTCCAACATTGGCGGGGATATGACCTCAACAACATCGGCATGGGCATCTAGGCTGCAACAAATGGCTGCGCATGCTCTTGTGTTTAACACCGTCTATCGAGGTATCCATGAAGTACAGCAAGCCATGAGAGAGGGACTTGTAGATATAGAGTCCAATATGGCCGGGTACGTTCAAACCAATGAAAAGTATTTCCTGACCTACAATGAAGGTTCAAAAGAAGCGGTAATGAATACAAAACTGCTTCATGAGGAAACGACGAAGTTTATTCAAACAGCGCATGACTTGGGTTCAGAGATAACTGATGTAACCGAATCAGCGCGGCTTTGGGGACGTATGTACAAAGATGCTGGCGTAGTGCAGGAAATGGTTCGCAAGTCTACCATGCTGTCTACAGTCGATTTGGTAAGCCTTGAAGATGCTACGAAGAGCATGGAGTCCACGTTGGCGCAGTATGGTGTTCAAGTCAAAGATGCCAACGATGCTGCGGTGCTCGGCGGGCGTATTCTTGACTCCTGGTCAAAAGTAGCTCATGACACGATGGCGCCGGCGAAGGACTTAGGGGCTGCATTCGAGCGAACAGGTAAAATTGCAGCGGAAACAGGCGTTTCATTTGATATGATGAACGGTTTGATTTCATCCGGTATCCGCAACACCGCCCTATCCGGGGAAAACTTAGGCAACATGTGGAAAACGGTTCTCGGTACGATCCGCACGGATAAGGCTGTTAAAGAAATCGAAAGTCTCGGCGTTGCAACAAAAGAAGTGGTTAACGGCAAAGAACAATGGCGTAGAGCTGATGATATCTTGCTTGACCTTTCCACGAAGGTCATCGACAAGAACTATGATCTGACAAAATCCTATGCCGATATCTCGCGCGGGGTATACCAGTATGCGAAGCTGGCTGCGTCACTGAACGCAGGGGATATCTTACTCGGTACAGCGGCATCCATCGGTTCTACCGGTTCTACGCTGGAATATCTCAAGGTGCAGATGGATACGATCTCACGGAAAGCGGCACAGACAAAAGCATCCTTGCTCGAAATATTCAATAATGCCGGCGACGATGGACTGCGGAAGACAATCAAAGATGTCCTTGACGCCATTGACCAACTATTGATTGGTTTAACCAAAGTACCTTCAGGAGTGTTTGAAGGAACGGCTGCACTGGCGGGGTTGCTGCTTGCGTACAAAACGCTGCGAGCACCGATCATGAACGTTGTAACAGCTATACAAGTCCTGACGGCGGCAAAGACCGCAGAAACAACTGCGATTGCTACAAATACGGTAGCTAATGAAGTGAATATTGTTACCTCGCAGGGAGCGACGCTATCAACGGTTGCAAGAACCGCAGCAACAGAGGGGGCGGTAGTTGCTCAAGGTACGCTTACAGTAGCTACAGAAGGCGCTACAGCGGCTACAGCAGCCATGACAGCAGCACAAGCAACCTCGACAGTTACTATGGCAGCAGCAACTGCCGGGCTTTCGCTGTTGGCTGGTGCAATAGCTATCTATATCTTCCAGAGCGGAAAAGCTGAAAAGGCCGAACGAGATCGCATTCAGCAATTGAAAGATGATGAGGCCGCGAGCCAACAAATGATCAGTCAATACCAGCGGCAAATCGAGCTTTTGCCAAAACTTGTTGACGCGCATAAGTCTTTGGAAGCGTCTCTTCAGTCTGCCAATCTCTCTCAACAAAAGCAGGCACAGGTTAAAAAGCAACTTGATGAAGTGTCTCAGGCGCTGGTTATTACCCTGGGTAAAGAAGGAGCCAAGCAACTTGAATCTGCGGGGTACACAGACAAAGCCGTCCAGACCCAAGTAGAAGCATTAAATAAGCTTATCTTAAAACAGAATGAAGCAAGACAAAATGTTCTAAGAGATCAACAGGCTGACCTATACGATCAGCAGAAGAAAAAGGTAGAAGAGATTACCGAGGCTACCAAAGAACTTGAAAAAGTACAGAAAATCATCGCTAATCCTATCAGCAAGGCTTTAGGTACAGGAGAATTCAAAAAAGATGCAGTGGAATTAGAAGAAAAGATCAAAACTCTAGAGCAAGAAAATAACAAGCTTACTCTATCAATAACAGAAGTGGGTGTATCATTAGGCCAAGCTGCCGTTGAATTTGATCAATTCGCCGGAAAGGCGGGTACATCATCAGAAACAGCCCAGAATCAAGCGGATGCTTTTGCTGATCTGCAGGAACAGATTAAGAATAACGGTTCGGCAATCAGTGAGATGAACACACTCCTGAAAGAGATGACCGGGGAACAATCAATGAATGCGTCTGCGGCGGCGGACCTGATCTTGAAATACCCGCAATTAGCCACTGAAATCTATAAAACGGCTGATGGGTGGAGATTCGAAAAAGATGCTATTGAGGTCCTGAGAAAAGCCAAGGTGCAGAAGGCGATAGACGATCTCAAGGCTGAAAAGGCTTCATCCTTTAACACCAGAATGGCGATTGACGAGCGCCTAAAGGCTTATGGGATCGAAGCTGAAGCTATTAAGAATTTGGCTCAGTTGAAAGCAGCCGTCAATGGCGTTACTTCTGATGTTTTGACATCGGGCGAAGATCTTAAATATTTCAAGCCAGCGTTTAAGGATAAAGGCGGCGTATTGGATGAGAAGGCAAAAAAAGAAACTGCAACAAAAAGTGAACTGGATAAGCTTTACGACTCTTACGCCAAAGAACAAGCTGATTATCAAAATAGAATAAATGCTTTAAGCGCTTTGTATAAAGACCCGAATTTTGGGGTGAGTGCAGATAGTGATAAGAAAGGCAAGAGCGGAAAAAGCGCTGCTGAAAAGGCGGCAGAGAAGGCGAAGAAGGATGCTGAGCAAGCCGCCAAAGAGGCAGCAGAGGCGCGAAAAGAAGCTTACTCCGATGACCTGGACAACTTTAAATATGTTGCTGAGCGTCAGAAGTGGACCATAGACCAACAAGCAGCCGGTTATGAACGCCTGAAGAAGCGGCATGCCACTTATCTGGCCGAAGACAAGGACGCAATGAAACAATGGAGCCGGGACGTTGTAGCCTTAAGCGACAAGCGGTATGACGAAGACAAGGCGGGCTTGGAAAAAAGAACAGAGCGCATGCGTCAGGCCAACCTGCAGGAAGTTGAAATGGTTAAGGCTTCGCTCGACTTTTATACCAAGGAAGTAAAGAAGTCCTATCTTACAGCGGACCAAAAGGCCGAAGCTCAAAAACAAGTCTATGACTTAACTAAGCAATACAACGAGCTGCGCTATACCAACTCCACGAATTGGATTGATAAAGAAGCAAACAAAATGGAGATGGCCGGAAAGAGTAAAGTTGAAATCATTAACATGGAGCTGCTGGCCTATCAACGAATGGCGAAAGACAAGAATAGAACGGCAGAACAAAGCTTTGCTCTTGAACAGAATATTTATGAACAGAAGAAAGCGCTGATCGAGCAAGGCTTCTCAGACTTCCAAAAGGACTTAAACCACCGTAAAGCAATGGGGCAGGTCACTACAGCCCAGGAATTGCAGGAGTGGTTAAAAGTACAAGCCATGTATCGCGTAGGTACAGATCAGCGACTGGAAGCTGACGAACAGGTCTATGCACTCCGGCAGAAGTTGATTGAAGATCAAACGAAGTCCGTTGAGACATTGGGATCTACCTATAAGTCTAAAATCGAATCAACCCGGGATGCAGCAATCAAAGCAATAGAAGCCGAGCGGGATGCATATGTAGCTGGGAAAGATGCTGAGATTAAGGCGATTGATGATCTACTCAGCAAACAGCAGGAACTTAATGCGGATGTGGATTTTGCAACGGCACTGGCTGAAAAACAAGCGAGGTTAGCGCTACTGGCGTCCGCAGTCGGTCCAGACGGAATTGCAGAGCGGAAACAGGTCCAAAAGGATATTGAAAAGCTTCAGTTAGATCATGACCGTGAGTTAGCAAAGAGAAGCCTTGAAGAACAAAAGAAGGCACTGGAGGAAGAACGAGACACCAAGAAAGCAGCATTCGATAAGGACATTGAAACCGCCAAATCTCATTATGAGGATCTGATTTCAGCATTCGAAAGTTTTTCTTCTGACACGGCAAATCGAGCTGAAGTTCTCAAGAATATCCAGGTGCTGAAAGAATCCGAAAAGAACGCCGAAATCCTTAAACAACTGGATCAGTTTATTGCGGATTACCAGGCAAAAATGAGTGCAATAACTACTCTATCACCAACCGTAAGCAACTCGGATGGTACTTCATTCTTACCAAATAACACAGTGGTAGGCGTAGGCGGCATAGTACAGAAAGTAGCGGATTTAGCAGAGTACAATGCCAATAAAGATGCGTGGGAAGCAGCCAAGGCAGCAGGAAATAAGGAAGAGATGGCCCGGCTTCATGCCAGAAACGAAGAATTACGTAAGAAATATGGAATTATTAAAGACGACGGAGAGAAACTTCAAAGCTTCAAAGAGGGTGGGGAAGTCCAAGGTCCGCGCGGAGCGAAAGTGATGGTAGAAGCGCATGCCGGTGAGATTGTTGTGAATGAACGGCAGCAAGACAATCTCATCAAGTTAATGAATTTCAAAATGCCATCCCTTAATTTCTCAATGCCTCAGTTCTCTATGCCAGCAGCATCAGGGGGTTCATATCCGCAGCAAATACACAACCATTTCGAACTATCCTCAGGAGATAATTACTTTGAGGACCAATCAGATATTAGGGTCTACTGGAATGAAAGAGATAATTTCGTTCGAAGAGCACAGGCCAGATCGGGGGCGAAATAATTGATTGTAGCTACGGCAGACGGCGTTACTTTTGATTCGATTGGACTTGGATTGAAATCTCACAATATTCCTGTTCTTCCCCCAACAAAGGACAATTCAGTCGAACTCGCAGACCGGGATGGAGCAGTGGATTTTGGGAGTACCTATGGCCCCCGAACATTCAACCTTGAGTGTATTATAATGGCCGATGATTCAACAATTGATTATCACAACAGAGTCGCCCTCGTGGCGGCTCTTTTTAATATCCGTAAAGGTGATATCGTATTCACTTTTTCGGATAGACCAGGCAAACGATACATTGGACGTTACGCCGGAACAATGGACATCACCAAGATTATCTTCGATGGAGAACTAACCATCCCAATAAAGATGGGAGAAAATCCATTCCCCGAATCGGAAGAAAAAGTATTTGAAACAACGATTACCTCTTCGCCTGAAATGATAGTCGTTAACTCAGAAGGTGATGAAAGATCAAGTCCAGTAATCACTTTAACAAACACCGGAACGACAACGATTTCAAAATTTGTGATCAGCAATGAATACGAAATTTAAGGAGTGAGCTTATGGCAATGCAAATATCCAATTGGCAAGCGCAACAAATATTGAATTTAGCACTGCGGGGAACGGCCTGGACGCCTCCAGCGACAGTTTATCTTGCGCTTTACACCAGTGACCCCACGGCAGCGGACACGGGCATAGAAGTGAGTGGAGGAGGTTACGCTCGTAGGCCCGTTTCTTTCGCGGCAGCAGCCCTTGAAAATGGGATGATGACAATTAAATCATCCGCACAAGTCGATTTTGCGGATGCTACTGCGGATTGGGGTCTTGTGACGCATGTTGGCATTCGAACAGCCTCCGCTGGGGGGAATTTAATGTTCTTTAAGGCTATCAATGCTCGGACTATTCTTGCTGGCGATAAACCGAAGTTTCCGTCTGGCTCCACGCTAGTCCGATTCGCACAATAACGGAGGTGATTACGTAAATGGCACAACAAACGATGTATCTAGCGATGAACAATTCGCCTGGAACGGAATTATCCGCAGCCATAACCGCAGCATCCACGTCGATAACCGTAATATCAGCCGCAGCGCTTCCGGCAGCACCGAACCTAATCACGATTGGAACGGATGATACCGCCGAAGTCGTACTTTATACGGGCATATCCGGCAATACACTAACGGGCTGTACGCGGGGATTCGGCGGAACAACTGCGCGGAGCTGGGCGATTGCGGCGCGGGTTGCGCGATACTACACAGCCGCCGACCATAACGCATTTAAATCCAACATCGAAGACCTGGACGCACGAATGGGCCGTGTAGACCTTACTCAAACCCTTGGACCAGGAACGTCAGTGCTCACCGCAGACCAAAACGGCAGCGAGCTTGATTTAGCGGTTAATGGGCGGACACTGGTTAACCTGCTGGGGAGCGCAGGCAACGGGGAGAGTTTGACGGGGTGGAGTACTTCTGGAAGTGCTCCTACAGTTTCTACAACTCAAAAGCGGTCGGGGTCTTCTTCATTCAAATGTACCCCAGACGCAACTAAAAATAGTTATATCTATCGGGATTTCAGTTTCTCGTTGGATACAGCTAAGAATTATCTTATCGGAGTATGGGTCTTCATCGAGTCTGCTACAACGACCGCTGAAATCTCTCTTCGGGATGTGGGGACATTCGTTCCCCGTTATATCTCCTATGTTGTTTTAGGCACAGTCGGCAGTTGGCAATTTATTTACATTAAAGTGCCGAGCGGAAACGCCTTGGTCGGAAATGGGTTCAGACTTTTAGCCGGCTGCGGTTCTGCGGGTGTAGGTGTTATTTACATTGACGATATCCGACTATATGAAGTCACAGCCGCAGAGTACGCCGCCATTGGCACTACGATTACAGGCGAGGCCATTGACGCTTATCTACCGTATGTAGACGGCAAGCAACACGTACAGGGCGCGGCGATTACGAAGCAAGGGCGCAATTTGTTTCCGGGAACACCGGGCACACTTCACGCCAATGCGCGTGTCAATGGGCCGTATGATTTGACACTGACGGCTACGGCAGATAACCAACACTCAACATACATTCTGCCAGTGGTCGGTGGAGCCACGTATACAATAAAGTTTTCTGAAATCACAGGCGTTGCCTACTATGTTATTAAAGAGTACGGGGGAGCAGGATCAGGAACACAGATTGTGGACGGGAATGCCACACTTCCTTCAAGGACATTTACTTTAGGATCATCCGTTAATCAAATTATTATCTATATGACCTCACTTGGAGCAGGTATAACTACCTTTAAAAATTGGCAGCTTGAACTTGGCGGCGTAGCTACACCGTTTACGCCAGCAGAGCCGCAAACGGCTATCCTCCCCGTCACTCTTGGAGAGGTAGGCGGTATAAGAGATAGCGTGTACTCACAGGGTACAGAGTGGATGTATGTAAATAGATTGAAGCGCGATATTGTTGCGGGAGGAGCACTTGCTTGGACATCCATATCAAGCGCAACGGGTTATAAAGAGGTCCGCACAACGCTGGTCGAGGCAGGAATGTCCGGCTATAGCAGGTTGCTGAAATATAATGGAGCGCCTGTAAAGTCTGCCGGAACAGCCGAGGCAGACTCTCACTATTTGGGCGGATCATCTCTGTACGTACGGGTAGCGACAGCAGATTCCGGCTGGGGCGACTCTTACACGCCGTCATCTGCGGAAATCTCGGCCTATTTCTATGGTTATCGTATGAATAATGGAACTTTCGGCACTGCTTATAACGGGACCGGCACAAAAACCTGGACCACGATGGATGCGACAAGCAATACCGGAGCAGTGACCACCGTACCGGCAGCACAGGCTCCAATCACAACAGCATGGACACCGTATGTGCTGGATTACGCTCTTGCCAACGTAGCCGCGCCGGTAGCCATTCCGAACGCGGAGGGAAGCATTACACTTCATCCCGGAGGCAATCAGATTAGCGTCGAAACGGGAGTTATTCAGCGCGAGAAGGTTGTGCCTAAACTGGATAGCGGTAACTATTACATCGTCTCAAGCACTAATACAGCATATTGGGGAGCTGCCGCGCTGAAAAGGTTGGCATCAAAGATTTTGAGCGTGTATCAAGGTGCTGACTTGGACTCCAGATGGATCATAAATAGTAGTCCTAACGCAAGGCTGTCTCCGTCCGACTATGATGCGTCCAAGGACTATTACGTCACCTACCTCGCCCTGGACAAATACGCCTTGAGCGCCAATGTCGTAGAGACAGCGGCAACCTGGCGGACTGGTCTTGGCGGCGTTGTCTCCGATGTGGTTCAGAGCGTCGCGGAGCTGCGGCAGGCCGATGATAGGCAGGACTTTGCCATTGATTATGCAGAGGCCAAGACAGATAATCTGCGGCTGGACTTTACCGCGCACCAGGTCGATTACGTTCGACAGCCCGGGTATATCCCACTTACAACGGGCGGACCTACAGCCTACGCTGGTACGTTAACGCCACCACCAACTGCAGGGATTGTTGAAGGTTTTGGCGTTACAGCCGTATTTAACGCAACCAATGCAGCTAACCCAACGCTCAATATTAACGGGCTGGGTGCAATAGCGCTCAAGGACCAAAAGGGCGTAGCGTATGCAGCGGGTAAGCTCGTAGCAGGCAAGCCGTACACCTTCCGGCGTGTGGGTACGGATTTTTTGGCAGATAGCGCGGGTGGCTCCGGTGATGCAGTGGCTGGAGATATTCGCGCGGGAAAAAAAGCAGCAACAGACGCGGGAGACGTAACCGGGACGCTGCCAGTGCAGACAGGCGGGACGGTTACGCCAGGGCCGTCTAACATCGTCAAAGCAGCGGGGATATATGATGTGCCTATTACGGTAGCTGCCGTGAGTGTTCCAGCAGGCAGCGTGCTCACGGGTACGACGATAGCGGGGACGGCAGGCGCGATGCCGAATAGATCAGCAGAAAACATCCACATGCCGGGTAATGCCTCCACGGTATGGGCCGGAGACAGATTTTTTATTCAGCCTCCGGCAGGGTATTATGATGGGTCAACATGGGTAACCGCAGGAGTTCCGGGTCTTACTCCTAACAATGTACGCAAAAATGTGCAGGTGGCTGATATGGTCGGAACTCTGGTTGAGGGCAAGCCGTTTGCTTCTGGTACGTATTCAAGTCCCAACGCCTGGGACTCAATGACCATAACCGGATTGGCATTTACTCCGCGAACGATTATTATCCGATCATCGGCGGGCGGGTTTGCAAAGCAGTACGTGTACCTGCCTGTCGCTACCGGCAATCTGAACAACATAGGCTTGCAATGGTCGCCTGATAAAGTCGTGACAATAGATGATGGTGTTACATCAGCGGCTGTATCATGGTCAATCAATGCAGGTGGCTTCTCAGTAAACTTCGGATACTGGCAGCAGGTCAACGTCACGTATACGTGGGAATGCTATGGAGCCTAAAAGGAGGGATACAGCTTGGAAATTGGAATGAGAATATATTACGACCCAGCAACGGGTAGCGTAATCTTAAACACTGGAGAGCGTAGCGGCAGCGTGGTATTGACCAGCATCGAGGAGGACTTTACGGCATACCGTGAGCTGGCGGACCATACTCCTGAAACAGTAGGCGTGCTGCAACTGGAATATGGACAGTACGCAGAGGAGTTTCAGGGTATCGACGGCTATCGCGTAAATCCGGCGACTGAGGCGTTGGAGTTTAGCTATCCAGATCCGGAGAAACAGGAATAGAAGTCAGTAGCGCCCATAGAGGCGTTTTTATTTTGCCCTCGGGGATTTCCGGGGGCTATTTTTGTGGTTAAGGAAAATTTTCCTGAGCAAAAGGAGGGGATACGATGTTTGCTGGAGCCTTTAATCGCACACCATTTAACCTGCCATATGTAGCGGAAGTGCTGTTTTCGGTGATGTTTGAACCAATAATTGAAGTGGATTCTCGATTGAACCTTGAAATGCCTTTCGGATTAGCCTTTGAAGTAATTGGAGAGTTACAGGCGGATATGATTCGGGAGATACCGTTCATCGCCTCCATTGAAACAATGACAGAAATACAAACTGAAATTGGCATTGAGATGCCCATATCTGCAGCCTTCGAGGTTATGACGGAATTTCACGCCCAGGTTCGTTACTTTCACACTGACATCATTTCCTTCGAAGGAAACTTTGCTCCTGGTGATCGGATTGTTATAGATAGCCAAAAAATGAAGATCACCAAGAATGGGCAGAACATTATTCACAACATGGAAGGTGATTTCTTTGACTTGGTGCTTGGCGACAACAAACTTACCTATACCGATACAGCAGCTAGTAGGTCGGTTCTGATACGCGTCACTCACCGAGATAAATATTTGTACTAGGAGGTTAGTGAGAATGAATTATTTGCAATCCTACGATAAAAACATGAAACGCGTAGGAATACTCATAAGTGCGTATGATATTGAACGCAAACGCCGGATTAATTCGGACTATGAGTTACAATTTATTGTTCCAATGAACAGTGAAGATTACCGGGAGAAATTGCTTCTAAAGGGCCATGTTAAGGACGAGCGTGGACAGTATTATGTCATCAACAGCCGTTCAAGAGTCCGTGAAGACCGGAAATTAACGGCCTCAATCATGTGCACTCATGTGATGTTCAAACTTACAGATTATAAGTTTCCGTATGCTTCATATATCGCTGAGGCGTATGGCGTTCATATCTCACAACTGACAAATCTAATCACTGCAGCAACGGGCGGAAGATTCACATTTTCAATCGACGATACTTTTGATCTTCATGATGTAAAAGATTTCGGACAAGGGAACTGCCTACAAGCACTTAATAGTATCATAGAAATGTATGGCTGCGAGGTGGAGCCGGATAACTTTGTGATACACCTGAAGAAACAAATTGGGACAGACAATGGCCTACAATACAGAATCAAGAAGAACATTGTCTCTGATCAATTTAAAGATGATGCCTCAAGCCTTACGACACGCCTATTTGCCCAAATGAAGGACGGAACTACTTGGATAGGTCAACCAGCATCCATCCTAACAAGCGAAGAGAGAGCGCTGCTAGAGGCCGTTCCGGGGGCTATCGTTGACGGGATCTTGAAAGTAAACTATTTGATCTCACCTTACGCCGCAACCTGGGGAAGTGATTCCGTTCCGTACTTCGACAACGAAATCATTGAACAGGATATTGATCCCGAATTAGACCTGAACAACGCCGTTTCAGAGCTTCTGAAGGTCACCCGGAAAACATTGCGGGACAAAGAAATCCCTTCCTTTGAAATCTCAGTAGATGGAGCGGACCTGTTCAAAATCGACAGGGAAGAACCAAAACCAAATCTTGGAGACATCGCCTATGGATATGATCCAGATATGGAAATGAAAAATCTTAAAGCAAGGATCACCGAGCTTACCGAATATCCGTATACCAAAGAGAAGCATGCTCAAGTCACAGTAGCGAATGTCATGTTACGAGATTATAACGATATCATTGCAGACTTAAATAAAAGTAAGCAATTAGTTGATAACTTATATTCAAATGGCCGAATTCGGACAGAACTTTTTGAAGCGGTAGCCAAGCAGGTTATTGTGGATATTAATAACTCCAAAACAGAACTCTTTTACCCAAAAGAGGGAGGGATACTCGCTCAGGACAAAAGCAACCCGTTACGGCAAGTGAGATTGACTGCTGCAGGCCTTGGGGTATCTACCAATGGCTGGAACGACATTCGCGCAGCCATTACGGCCGATGGTGTTCTGGCAGAAACTGTTGTAGGACAATTCGGTAACTTTGTCTCCATGCTGATCGGTACCGGCAATGCTGTTACTCAAATTAATACAAACGGAATTGCGGCAGGACATGCGAACTTCAATGAAGCTCCGTTTCGGGTCGACATGGCCGGGAATTTGATAGCGAATAAACTGACGGCCAATTCAGCCTCAATAGCAAACTCCAATTTCTCTGGAGGAGCTATCGTCGGTTCATCTATTAATGTAGGTGACGGAAGATTTGTCGTAAACTCAGCCGGAAGTGTTTATGCAGCAGATGGAACATTCCAAGGAACTATTAATGCAAGAGGAGGTACATTTGAAGGAGATATATATGCTAGTGGAAAAATACATGGAGGAACTATTATAGGTGCTCGATTTTTGACTGATCTGCCGGGTTTATACCCGCGTGTTGAGATTGACCCATATTCTATAGCCTTCGGTGTATATTCATCGGCTGATAGTGGGATTTTGATTCCTGCATATGATAATGGCGTGTCAAAAATACGATTTCTAGCAAACGGGAATGAATCTACGATCTATAGTTCACCGGGAGTTGGTCTTGCGATATCATCACATTCAAACCTCGCCTTAGTTGGAAATAATGTAAATATTACCGCCTCGACTGGATATGTTAATTTTGAAACGTGGTCCAAAGTTAGAAATAATACAGGAGTAACTCTCCAAGGGGAATTGGATGCGATCTGGGCAGCAATCAACGGTTTAGCTATTAATTTGACCTTTGATCCAACCACACGAAACCTTAAGCTTTGGAGTAGGGCTGGAGCGTTATTATCCCAAGAAAATATTCCAAAGTAAAAGATTGAAACTTTTATCAGTTTGGGACGATAATAGGGATATAGAAAACTTTGCCAAGGGAGCGATAGTCTTGAAAAAATTCATATCCGGTGTTATTGTCGGCGCACTGATATTTGGAGGCGTTTCGGCCTTTGCTGACGGTGTGGGTCTTGTGGGCAAGAAAGTATCTGGAACCTATACCGTTGTGAAGGATGGTAAGAAGATTGCTGATGCCGCAATCATTGACGGCTCAGCTTATGCGCCTGTACGTGCGATTTCAGAGGCGGCAGGTGTGCCTTTGTCGGTTAAAGGAAAGGAGATTCTTATGCAGGGTTCGAATGTCGTTGAAGGTAATGTTGGTCAGGATGCCACTAAAGAAGAAATAATTGCTGCTATCGAGAAAAAAAAGGAACAAATTAAAACTTTAAACGAAGTCAGTATTAACACGTGGGAGTCTTTGATTAAAGAGAACCCGAAATCAACGTCTATACCTAATTGGCAGACCGCACTTGATAGATCTAAGGCACAATTGCAAACACTACAGCAGGAACTCGCTGACTTGGAAGCACAACTCGCAGCAATTAAGTAGTAACCCGTAGTAATACAGTATGTAAACAAAGATATCCTTATAACTAAGAAGGTCTCTCTTATAGAGGGGCCTTTATTTTGTTTTTGATGAAGGTCAGGTTCACCTTGCACCCGACCTTACGATATCCGTAGTTCAACCGCATAACAACAGCCTTAAGCTATAAGTATGAAAGCCTTCGATAACTCGGAGGCTTATTTTTATGTCCAAATTTGAACGGAGGAAGTATTAATGAGCGAAAGCAGTATGTTTTTCTTTGAAGAACAGCACGAAGTGACGGTTCTTACAAAAGCAGATGTTGATATTGAATTCAAAGGAGATTTCTTGATCTGTGCAAAAGATGTTGCCATTGCCTTAGAATATCAAGGGACTTCAGCGACAGCCGAAGTGTTAAAGTTCGTCAAGGAGAATCAATTGTTCTTAGTGAGAAATTCTAATATGGTGAATCGCCATATTAGAAAAATACACAATACAGGAGAGACTTTCATCACGAATTTGGCCTTGAATCGCATCCTTGGTAAATCCGAAAAGCCAAAAGCTGCTGAATTTCAAGATTGGTTGTATGAGGATATTCTTCCATCAATCCAAAAACACGGAATTTACGCAACGGACAACGTAATCGACAACATATTGAACAACCCTGATTTCGGTATTGAACTGCTGACGAAACTTAAGGAGGAACGAGCCGCCCGGATTCAGGCCGAACGGACCAATGCTATTTTGATGCATGTGAACAAGACATACACCGCCACAGAAATTGCAAAAGAGATTGGTTTCAAGTCTGCAGCAGCTCTTAACAGAGACCTGGGCGAACGGAATATTCAGTTCAAACAAAATGAGACCTGGCTACTTTATAGCAAATACGCTGATTATGGTTATGTGGAAATCAAACAAGAAGTTCTGGATAGCGGAAGAGTTGTTTACCACCGGCGCTTTACTCAATTAGGCAGAGAATGGCTGATTAAGTTGTATGAAAATAAATCCGGCATCGCATAACCGTTCAAAAATGGACGGTTATTATTTTTGCCTGAAAGGAGGCGGAAATACATGGTAGTCATTAAAGGATTAGATTTGTCTGTCAGTCTTGCGAGACCGGAGGATGAATTGATTAAGACAATCATTACTGTGCTGGAATTTTTCCCAGGACAACAGCTTGAGATATTACAGAAGGTAGACCAAGGGATTGGCGAGATGCTGGCAGCGCTGCAATCCAAAACAGATCCACAAAATGAAGTTCCTGGGCAGGGAACGGACAAATAGGAAGGGAGGAACGGGAGTGGAGTTTACAACGGTCACAGCAATAGTTGCAGCAGTAAGTGGAGTTGTACTAGGGTGGATAACCAGGACGTCCGCTTTTAAAAAGGACGTTGCCCAGGAGGCTGGCAGCGGTGCTGCCCTCCGTACAGATGTTGAGTACATCAAGCGCGGCGTGGACGACATCCGGGCAGACGTCCGGGTGCAAGGAAAACGTACTGATCAATTGGCTGAGCGAGTCACGCGGGCCGAAGAGAGAATCAATCAAGTTCAAAAGAGGGTTGACAAATTGGAAGAATAGAAGGGAATGGTTTTTGTGGAATGGAATGCAGTAGCTAATTTTATTAAGCCGGAATTATTGATGGTCGTAGCTGTTTGTTGGGTAATCGGTTATATTCTCAAGCAGACCCCACGGGTACCGGACTGGACGATTATCTACGTGGTCACGCTGGCTGCAGTCGTTGTAGTGTGCCTGATGCTAGGCTTCAGCCCTGAAAGTATCTTGCAGGGCATCCTGTGCGGAGCTGTAGCGGTCTACGGTAATCAATTGGTTAAACAGACTACCAAAAAGAGCGGTGACGAGTAATGACGCTCACATTGGAGCAAGTGAAAGCCAAGTCCACATCTAAACTGAGTGGGCTTATTTCGGCTGACCGTGCTGCCGCCGAGGCGCTAATTGAGTTTGCTTACGCCCACGGTGTACCAATTGTCATAACCCAGGGGCTGCGGACAATTTCGGAGCAAGACGGCCTGTACGCCCAAGGACGGACCAAGCCTGGGCAGATTGTCACCAATGCCCGGGGAGGGTACTCATACCACAATTTCGGGGTTGCTATCGACTTTGCTTTGCTCCTGCCTGACGGTGGCGTGAGCTGGGACACCAAGCGAGACGGTGACGGCGATGGGATTGCCGATTGGGATGAGGTTGTGGCGGATGCTAAGCGCCTTGGTTGGGAGTGGGGCGGTGACTGGACTAGCTTCAAGGACCTCCCCCATTTGCAGATGGATTACGGGCTGAGCACAGCGGATTTCCGCGCAGGCAAGCGACCAACACAAGCGCAACTGGATGCAGTGATCAAAAAAATCCAAACACTAAAAGGGGAGGCGGACGAAATGTCTGCAGAGGATAAAAAACGGATTGAAGATCTGGAGGCCGCAGTTGAAGCGTTGACTAATAGCAGAGATACACTAAAGGATCAGGCGCTGCAGCAGGCCGTGGAGATTAAAGAGCTAAAGACGGCGGTACTGGAGCTGACGGACACCACGCCGCCAGCATGGTCCTTGGAAGCTATTCAGGCTTTGCATGACACGCCATCTGTTATTAACGGTAAGCCGGTTATTGATACGCCAGACAAAGCCACGAAGACAGAAGCCCGGATATTTACGGTACTGCACCGGCTGGGCCTGACAGCCCGACTGAAAGGAAATAAGTAAATTCCCAAACGCTTGGGAATTTATCTGTGTGCCGTGATATACTTGAGGTATCTCATATAAGGGCGGTGCAGTATGCCAAACGTATACTTTACTGGTTTAAGCATCGAGGAGCGGGAACAAGCAATACAGACTGCTGATTGGTTTATGTCGCAACTGACAGCAGAGCAAAGAGAACATATCTCCAAAATGATTCCGGTGGAGGACATACAGGAGATAGCCATCGTGAAGCTCGCTGAAATTTCTAGCAGAAGAGGACTTAACTATATCCTGCAACGCGACCACTATCAGGAAGTACTTGGATCTGATAATTTCGATTGGGGCCCGGGATCACCTTATTACGATCAGAATCGGTTATCTTTATATCGTAAAATATGATTACTTTATGCCCACTGGCTCCGGCTGGTGGGCTTTTTTGCGTAATTTGTCCTACAAAGGCTTTCGTGAGCAGATCAATACACATGCTTATACTAAGTAAGAGATCGAATATGATGACATACATTATTTTGGAATGTAGTTGTAAAAGTAATTAGTACTTTTACTTATTTTGTAGAAGCCAAAAATTGCTATAGATCCAGAATCCAGAAGTTGGGAAGAGTGCATACTGACTTCAGCTGGCGGACATACTAATAAAGCCCGAAAATATCCCGGAAACAGTCTTCATTTGAAAAGTGACTTGTTTTAAGCAACTACCAGTAACAGCTGGTTGTATCGTTTTGTTTTTTGTTGAATATATTGGCTAAGATGATACATAGATTAGTTTGACTTGACTAATTGACAATTTAGTAATTGGAGGTGAAAATATGAATAGGAGGAGATCGCGTATGTCATCTTCAATATTGCAAGATAAAGTGTTATATTCGAGATTAATGGCGGCGAGCTTAGTTTTGAGTACTGCCAGGTTCAAAATGGAGCAATACATGGGAATTCATCAAGTTTCAGCTATGTTAGATGATCAGAACTACTATGAAGGATTAAAGATGTATTATCAAGAAGAGAGCGAGCAACTTTTATTGTGCGCGGATCAATCACTTTACTCAAGTGAAGAAGCCGAAAAGGAATTAGACGTCTTTTATGAGGAGACGCAAATAAGTGGAAATTAAACGAGGACAAATTTATATTGCTGATTTAGAACCCGTCCGTGGAGCCGAGAAAGGGAAGCAGCGGAGGGTTCTAATTGTGTCTAATGATATCGGAAATGAGTTGGGACCGACGGTTATAGCAGTACCGATAACTGGAGAAGTAACAGCAAAAAGATTAAAAATGCCGATGTTTGTCCGTGTCTTCCCTAGTAGTAAGAATGGACTAATTAAAGAATCTTTAATTGATTGTAACCAGATTCGGGTTTTGAGTAAAAAAGACCGAATAGGTGATTTTCTTGGAGAAGTTGACTCGAACATAATCGAAAAAGTTGATCGCGCTTTAGAAGTATGCTTAGCCTTAAAAAGATGTTTTAAATGTAATAAAGTATTAATGCCCCATAAAAAGCATTGTGTTTCATGTGGAGAATTACAAATAAAAGTATGTACACACTGTATGAGTGAAATGGATGCAAGGTACTCATATTGTCCTTATTGCGGCAATAAAAAAGAGGTGAGAATTAGTGGGTAAGAATGTAGACCCGATTCTTTTAAACCATATATCACAGACTTTGCCTAATCTATCAAACTCTGTTAATCAGATTTTAGATCATATTTCAAAAGAGAAATATCAAAATAAGGAACTGCTATCAAAGCTAGCTGTTTTGAACAGTAATTTTAATTTCCTTGAAATAGAGGAACTGGAAGATTTCGATGCTGAATCTAGGGAGCTTTATAAACGTTATGTTGAGGGGTTAGGTTTGCTAATCGACGGCGTAGGTAAATTCCTTGTACTAATTGCTGATGAAATCGGATTTCCTGAAAGAGTAAAGGCTAGCAGAGATAGATTATCAACTCAAGAAATTTCAACACAATCAGCAATAGACGACTTATTTAATGGATCTAAGATAATTGCTTCAGTTGTAGAAGAGGCTACAGGAGACAATTAAAATGAACACTACATACAAAGTCCTGGAGAGCGACACGGACTTCCTGACTGCAGCCTTGTCGCAATCAAAGGTATCCGTCTGGTATCGGGAAGATCCAGACCCCATAGGCCACCTGATGGACTATGGCGGCATTGTAGAGGGATATACACCAGAGTCGATCAAGATTAACGGAGCGAGGTTCATTCGGCAACGGTTTGAATTTAGAGCATACATAAAATAACCCGCCGGGCTTAATAAGCCTGACGGGTTTGTTTTTGTTTATTGAGCTGTATACTCACTTACTTCAAATGTGAGGATCTTATCGTGTACTACGTATTCAGTTCTCTTGGTGAATGGGCCTTTATTGTTGTCGTGCTTGTTAATCCCATATTTTTCTGTTCCGTTTGCGCTGTCGTACCAATCAAGAAATGCGTTGACCTCGGACATTGGAAGGTCGAATTCTTTATCATCACCAGTAGTGAGCGTCACGGTTAGAATAGCTCGATTACCTGATGGCACTTCAGGAGTTGGAGTTATTGTTGGTGTCGGTTCAGGTGTTTTTGTTGGTTCTGGAATAACTGTTGGTGATGGAGTGCTTGTAGGTTCTGGATTGGCATTATACATTTTCAATGAACCTAGTGTGACAAATTCAGCCTTTCCATTATTTTTTGAAATGTTTAATCTATATTTTATAAAAGCAATTTGATTTGTGAAGGAAAATATTTTTGGCTCTCCTTGAGTCCATCCTGATATATTCTTCTGAGTGTCAAGAATCACCCAATTTTCTCCATTCCATCCTTCAAATGTCCAATCTTTAGGTGACTCTGTCTTATAATCAATGTTATCAACACGTGGCAGTAAAGAGTATTTATTGACTATTGTAACTTGTGGGAATTCATAAGAAATCCATCCGTAAGGGGTACCTTGTACCGATGCCCAACCTCTGTCATTAATAATTCCATCAAAGGCGCTAAAAGCCTGATGCGCTGTACCCCATTCGCTACTTGCACTTGCTATTCCAGAAGGACTAGTATTCGAAGTCATTTTTGGAATTAAATTAATTGCATTAGGAGTGTCTTCTGCAAAAATATTGGACACGTAACCAAACAGCAAAAATACAGATAATAAGACTGGTAAAATAAGCTTCTTCAAAATGAACTCTCCCCTTATTTACATTTTCAAATAATAGATTACATTCATATTAAAAACATGTCTAAACATTTATGTCTATATCTGTAATAAAGTGAGTGAATACGATGAAATTCTTTTTTATCCCAGTAAGTGAATAAGTTACTTGTTGTATATAGAACGTATGTTTGGTTATAATACAAACAAACGTTCTTATTTTTGGAGGGGATCAAATGCATATGCACATTGGTCAAACCATCAAAATTATATACCAGGACAAAGCTAGAAAGATCACACAACGGAAGATTGAGGTGCTCGGCATCCGTGACGGACGTATAAGAGCGACCTGCTTAACTACCGGTGCGCCCCGGGTCTTTTTAGCTGCCAATATACTCGCTTGGCAGCAAGTACGTAAAGGAGCCACAGCATGAGCAAACTCGACGGGAATGAGAGATGGAAATCAAAGATGCTTTTAACGGATCATCAGGAGCAATATGAGAACAGAAATAAAAGTCTGCAGACAGGGAGAATAACGACTGAAGAACTGACCATGATTCGGGATGCCATTATGTTCCCCTATATGCTGACCATGTGCGATAAAAGTTTACAGGACCTTAAGAGCTCAACACATTTGTTTAAGCAACTTTTTGAGCAAGTCATCCAAATCATAATGGATTACGTTACGAAGGACTTGTCCAAGGTCAATCGGGAATTACGGCAACGGAATATAAAAATATATAGCGACGAAACTAATGATGGGGTTATTTATCATCATTATGTTTGTCGCGGTTATGATGACCGATTTGGTATTGTTAGGGAAGTGTTGCGGTCTGAGATCAGTATCCGATTCACGAAATATACAACGCGTATTCTTTCACAATTAAAAATTGCTGCGCCAGAAAAATGATTCAAACGACTAGATTACAAATAAAACCCCGCCGATTATGGCGGGGCATTGCTTACTCGATAGGATTACTTTCCTTATAGCGCGCAAGTTTTTCTGGAAAACATTCAAATTCAAATCGCATTGCTAGTTCAGTGAGGTTTCTGGAAGTTAGCACTTCTTCAATCGTTACATTTTTCGTTTTGCGAATAAGCTTACCATCAATTCGATCTTCAGCAATCAGGCGGTATTTGTTTTCCCCAAGCTTTTTCCAACTCGCCATCTTTCTCCCTCCTGTGTTTTCTTTTAATTTATTGCCGTTTATCTAATCCAAGTGCTTCTTTCAGACCATTCTGCAGAATCTGGGAAAAATTCAAGCCGGCATCGTCTGCTGCTTCTCGTAGCCACTTTGGCATAGTGCAGTTTTTTGAAACAGATTTATTCGCGGCTTCGTCACGAAATGGCGGCATATAAACATCAATGAATACAATCTTATCGCTCGGATCTTCAAGCCGAATTTGATCAGGAGTAGAAGGAGAGGGGGCGGTTTCCCCTTTGTCCTCAATGTCCAGCAGGAGGTTAATCAGCATGTCCTTAGCGTCTCTGATTGCAGTATGAATATCTGGCGCCATAACGGCAGTGCCTGGGAAGTCCGGAAAGTACAAGCCATACCCGCCATCCTCACCTTGTTCAGCAACTACGGGATAAATATAGCGGGGCAATAGAATTGCCATTTGTTCACGCTCCTTTTTTATGAAGGGAGATAAGGGAAAACCCCGGGGTTAAAACTCAACCCCGGAAGTTCGTTCTATGCTCTTGAGTGTTCCTTTCGGAACCACTTGGCCTTTAGCGTGGATGCTAATATCAGCGTATCGCGTTGGGTCTGTGTTGTGTATGTATCGTTGATGGCTTCCGCGTCCGCTGTGATTAGGTGATGGAATGAATCCGGCATCCTTCAAGGCTTTTAGCATTTCCCTTACTGTGACTTGTTTTCCCACTGCCTCCCTCCCTTCTGATACTATCATAACACGCATAATAATGCGCGTCAACAAAATAATGCGCATTATTATGCGTGTTATAGTGAAGGGGAATGCTGAGACCTCGCCAGCGAATTATACTGGCGGGGTTTCTTCGTCTTCATCGCAGATTAACAACTGATTTATGTCACAAGAGAAATAGGTACATAGCTTATCCAGGAGATCCCGAGGAAAGTGCTTTGATTCATCATTGTACATCTGCCGGACAGTTTCAAAGCGGTAGTCTATATCCTTTGCAACTTGCCTAATTGACTTGCCGTTATCATCGGCAAGTTTTTTTAGGTTCGATTTGACTTTCTTCATAATACCACCTCAGGACAAGCATACAATGACACGAAATATGTGTCAATAAAGTATTGACTCTAATTTGGAGTCGTGATAAGATGAAGACATTAAACGACACTAATATAGAGTCAATCAAACGAATCTGCCGGCGGGCATACGCGGGAGGGATAAAGGTATGAATCAACTGCAATCAAGTGAGCATTTTATCAGAAATATTTTAGATGTTGAGGTAGACGGGCTGAGACACAGAAATAGATACATTGTAAGGGCTATGGTTGATGTGATACAGGCAGACGGATTCGCCAAAATGGAGCAAAAGGTCATTGAAGACGTCACCTTAACTTGGGACGAAATCGAGAAGGAGGGTGGGGTGTCCGAGGTGAAAAAACAATTTAAGGAGCGTTATAACCTTCAAAAAGGTTGGGGCGGGTAAAACGGCCCGCCACCGCCTGACGATGGCTCCAGTAGATGAATTGACTATTATGGGGCTACGGCCCCTCTAAAGGAGGAAATGAGCGATATGGAAGAATGGAGTAACAGGGTGTGCCTGGGCTACATCATAGCAGGGCTGGAGCGCAAGGGCTGGTCAGAGGATCAGATCCGGCAGGTGGTTGGAGCTGTGTACAGAGAATTTGATTTCATAACAGTTGAAGAGGCGAAAGATAAATACAACAAATCCTATTACTAATCCGCCTGATGAGCGCTGAGAGCGTCTTGGACCGGCTGCGGGGCTGGTCGAAACCTACCGGACAATTATGCTGGGATGGTCGCGGAATCCGCCATTAGAGGACTGCGCGCGTCCTCACAATGCATAGGAGTGATTGATATGTTGCCTGTACATCAAAGGTTAGCAGAAATCTTTCAAGAGAACCTGAAAGGAGCTTTAAGCGAAGAATTGGCGATAGAGCTTCAGTACTGTCTCTATGAAAATTCAAAATACTGCTGGGACTATAACGCCTTAAACAACCAACTAGTCCAGGCCAGATCGACGAAAGATACTTCCTGGGAGGCAGATATCCTAGTTAAGATGGATTGGCTACGGCGTTCGGGGAGGTTGGTAAAAGGGTACTAAGATAATGCCGCCTGATAGACCTATTTCGTAGTAAAGAAGTAGTATACGTAATCCTTGGGACGGATATATAATTAAGCAAATGAATGAAAATTATGTCAGGCGGTGTTGCTTGTGACAGTTGTGCTTTATGTGCTTGTAGGAATGTTAGACGTCTTTGCTGTTCTTACGTTATCGCTCAAATTGTATAGACTACCATTGAAAGTATATTTGTTACCTATATCTATCTTTTGTTTAACATCATCTGCTATTTCCTACTTTGTTAGGGTTGTTCTCGGCATCCCCTGGCTAGATCTGTCGATACTGTGTGTACTCATAATTGTTTTTCTGAGATGTGTCATGAGCATAAAATTGTTCTACTCAGCATTGATTGCTGGAGCTGGTCTTAATGCATATATAGCATTGCAATTCATTGTTATGGCTGGATTCTTGACTATTGGCGGATCTGGAGAAAGCCTTATGTACCAATCGCAAGGAGTTGAGATTCAAGCGGTTCAAGTAGTCTCTATACTACTGACCTGCATTATATCTGGAGTACTTAAAATATTCGGTTATGGTTTCTCGTTCATACCGGTTCCTCCACATGACTTCTTAATAAAGGATGATCTACTAAAGTACAAAGCGTTAAACATCTCAGTGGCAATTACCCTTGTAGTAGTGGCTCTTTCACTCCTTGTTTTATTTAACATTAGCGCGCTGCTTGTATTTCCATCTATCTTAATAAGTTTCGGACTGTCATATTACTTTTCAAATAGGAGGGATTTGACCATTGATTGAATATACAGCTTTAAAGATATCACGAAAAATTCATTCTGTTGTCCCGGAGTCTAATGTGAATATTATGGCTTATGAAATTGGCCGAAAGATCAATTATTATTCGATAATTATTTTAACTGTAATCATGGGATTATTTACAGATAAACTGCCGGGCTCTATTCTTGCCATGACAGGGTGCGCAGCTTTACGTTACTTAAGTGGAGGAAGGCACATGTCGCTAACTGCATGCACAATATTCTCTGTGTCATTATTTACCATATCACCAATACTTCCAATATCTTCTGGATTTATGGTATTATTAACTTACTTAACTGTTCTGGTTATAGCAATTTATTCCAAGAGAGGCGCACGGCAGAAATTGCTATCTTTAGTGCTAGTCTTCGCGAATTTACTTATATCTTCTCCAGTCCTGGCTTTGGTTTTTGCTGTCCAGGCAGCATCATTAATTGAAAAGAAGGGAGGTGCGGGTGAATGATAGAAAAACTCGTAAAAAAAATCTCTGAAATTTTAGAGAGTGATGCTAGAAAATCAGTTGCTCTTGAGAGATCTGGTGCTACTACAATGAAAGTGTTCTTCGGCAGCCAAGCATTGCCTAAGGAACTGCGTTAATGGTGGCCGCCTATGAATATTCATATCATCGGTACTGAAGTCGTAGATGGCAAAGAGACTGGAAATCATGGCATATACTCGCTTGACGGACTTTGCTACATAACTAGCTTTGAACCAAGAAGAAAAGTATATGCTCCACTTTTCAGTACCAGGCAAGGTCAGTATGGTCACACCAGAACTTACGATTCCACTAAACATGCATTCAGAACAGAGGGGTTCATGCAATTAGACAGCGGATTGTTTGTCAATGTTAACGAAATAAGAGATATTGAACAAGGTAGATTCGGTGTTTATATTGCACACTTCGGAGACGGGGTGGAGCCTGTGCCAATAGCGGAAAATAAGAGAAAGCTGGATGTAATCCAAAATTTGATAAAAAAGACGCAATCCTCATGATTGCGTCTTTTTTATACATATAACGAAAATCATGTCAAGAAATTTCGTACCCGGGTACGAAACACACCTAGCGATGACATGTATCGACATTTTACGCCATAAGTAAATGGTAAAATGGATAAAGATACAAAATTATTATGCAGAGAGGAATAAAGCCTCAGGGAATTAAATGATTTGTATAGTTATAGCTATACAAACTCCCGGGGAGAGCCGACTGGCTCAGGGTTCAATGATACGTTCATAGAGTTCCTCCATCTGGCAGCCAATGAGATAAGATACAATCATTGCGGCTTCGTAGGACATGAATTCCTTATTATTCACCCAGTTGGAAATCTGGTGTCTTGAGAATCCTTTCCGCACTGTTGGATCATCATCCTTGTTGTAACCGGAAAGACGAGACAACTCTGTTTGTTTCATATTAACCCTTTTTAATAGGTACCTCAGTCGGCATCTCCCGCGGGAGATTTTGACCACTTGGCTTTAACTCCTTATAGAGGAGGTGTTGGTAATATCAATGAAATTATAGCATGTTATGAGAGATTTAACATGTATAAAAGGTCAAGGGTTTGTCCTGGCAGACAAACCCTTGAGTGAAAAACATTATCAAAAATTCATCTTTAATGTAACACAATTTAAAGAAAATGATAACCTGGTTCGCGCGTTAAATTCCTATTGACAAATGTGTTAATTCGAAATCAGATCGTTTCAAGGAATCGATAGAGTTGCATTTAGTTTTTATTTGACATTATAATTAATGAGCGCAAAGGAAGTGCGGCATGCAATTACACCAAATAGATATTAAACAGACAATAACCCATGAAGCAGCAAAAACCCTTGCACAGATTTTAATTTCTACGCAAGGGATCAAAACTCCGGTTGTAGTAAAAGTGGTACTTCCGTCTATAGAATATGTGGCTCTTGTCGAACAAAATCAGGTGGCGGACTGGGGACAAACTGGGGGCAGACTGTAGGTCAGCCAGTAGAAACCAGTCCAAACGAGAACAATACAAGAACGGGTTGAAACCTTGATGTGACTGGAATTTTGAGCTTTGTTCCATTCCATTGATATGAAAACTCATGTCTTAAAATCCTGCGGTACGTGAGTACCGTACGGGTTCGACCCCCGTCCTCGGCATCCTTGATTCTTGAAAAGAAAAGCACATTCTAGACGATGTGCTTTTTCTTTTTACCTACATTACATGACAGGTCCCGGTATTGTGGGAGCTGTCTTTTTTAGAAGGTATGGAGAAGGATATGTAAGACTGAAGACGAATTAAATGGATAATGAAAGTACTACAACTAGAGTACTAATTAAAGAGGACAGCTAATTTCGAGAGGTAAACTGCAGTTCGCTGAAGAGATGAAGCGCATCTTTGAACCCCTGCAAATAAATGCTGCATTCGAGAATGGCTTGAAGAGAAATTTGAGCGTCCTCGTAAAGAAATAACGTATGCTGCATATCTTCAGAAACTGCTTGACGTATTTGCTGGAGACATTGATCGCATTCAGCGGATAGTTTGGTATAGTCAGGGTTTGATTTTGAAAGTGTACGGTACAACTCTTCTAAGCGAATGCGGATTAGAGGCTGGGTTAAAACCTCTATCGAATCATACATAACTATAACCTCCATTTTTAACTCTGTAAGGTCATTATATAACTCTGAGAGGTTAATTGTAAAGTGAAAACTTATCCCAATAAGGTTAATGAATTGGAGGGGCAAATGTGTTAAAAAGCAATCTGAGAGTACTAATGGCTGAACACAAAATTGACGACATCACCGAGCTGATGGAACGGTCTGGATTAAGCCGTAACTCGATTAATAAACTGTACAGAGAGACTAATCTTGAATCCATAAAGCTGGAGACCTTGTTTAAGCTGTGCGATACGTTCAAGTGCAAGCTTTCTGATCTGGTGGAGTATGAGCCTGAGGGTTAGGGCTGTCGGGTTGGATAAAAATTGAATGATATTCCCTACCAATAAAAGGGGTTGTTCCAGGAGCCATGTGAATGGCTGTTAGGGACAGTCCCTTTTTTCATTAAGGGGTTCTTTTCTCCTCGCTCAAACTGACAAATGTTAGGATATGTTAACTATTGCATTTAATGCAAATTGCTCCTGGTCGAAATCATTTTCAACCGTAGAATCTTGATATTTTCCCCAATAGATTCGATGCTGTTCATTTCCCCTTCACCCCCAATCAAACGATAGAATTTTTTGGTAGGAGATCAACAGAATATAGTATTTCAATGCCTACAGTAGAGAATTGATACGGAGTGTGGTTAAACCGTGGATAAAAGCATTTAAGGAAGATATTTTACATCTGATTATGTGAGGGACGTACAAAGCGGAGTTAGAAAAGACCATGCTCTTTTCAGACTGTAGAAGTGATCTCCGCCAATAATTACTTGATCAAGGACTTCTATTCCGATGATTTCCCCAGCAGTTATGGGGCCTTTTGTTAAATTTACATTCTCAATTGACTGGCTCCGGGTCGCCGCTTGGGTGGTTGTGAGCGCAAATGAGCGAGGCGCTACTGCGTCTGATCGCTGCATAGATTACTTCTCTGGGATGAACGATAGCGGTGTTTAGAGAGCCAATGGATTAACTTTTTTTGGGGATTAGGCGGTTCTTGGTATGAGGTAAAGACAGATGAAGTGTTCTTTCTGTTCAAAACGAAATTCCGGTTCGAGGAGGTTATAAATGTCTTTGGGACTTCGGATGGCATCGTTAGACATCTTCGGGTAGGTAAGCGTTTTTGCGAGCTTAAACATAGCTGTAATTTGTCTTGCTTTGCTTCTTCCGATACCCTTTACTGATTGCAATTGTTGTTCTGTTGCGGTTATTAATTCTGTTGTGATTGGAAATTTTTCAAATAACTCTTTGATTGCGTAACTATCTTGAGATTCTCTTAACGATTCTAATAGCAAACTTTTTATTTCTTGATTCATCTTAGTTCCCCCTTCTAAAAGCTAATTTGTATTGATTCAAAATTATAATATAGATTTAAAAAATGACAGTTCACTAAATTTTGTAGCGATAAACTTTTAAAGTGTAATTGTTGGATAATAAATCGAATATAGGAATTACAATGAGTAATCAAGACCTACTCACCAACATAGGTTATATCAACTTATGAACTATTTTTGATATAATTTGTTATAATAAGAACTATTGTCGTATTTCCACAAAGTTAATGGAAAATAAGTGGGGGAACAGGAGATAGGAAATGGCAAACGAGAGGATTACAGAAAATATAGTTCGAGATTCATTAAGGGCTCTTGGTTATGGTAATGCTGATAGCGATATCATTGTTGAAGAGCAGAAGAGTCAAATAGAAGAAGTAACTAAACTGCTTAAAAGCTCTAGCAAATCAGGAAAAGGGGGAAAAGGTGCTCCAGAGTTTATAATAAGCTCCTTATCGTCACCTGACTTTTTGATTATATTTGAATGCAAGGCCAGTACCAAGCATCACGAAAGCCTTACGCGAAATAAGCCAGTTGAGTTTGCTGTAGACGGGGTTCTTCACTATGCAAAAAGTTTGAGTAAGTCATATAATGTTATCGCTGTTGCAGCAAGTGGGCAGACAAGGGCTGGTTTAAAGATTTCGACTTTCTTATTCCCTAAGGGTTCAAATGATTACAAAGTATTTACGAATGAGCATGGTAGTGAAATTGATACTATTATTCCCTATGAGGACTACATACGACATGGTTCATTTGATCCTGAGGTAGCTCAACAACGGCATGATGACTTAATGGCTTTTTCAAGGGAACTACATGACTTCATGAGAGATCACGCAAAGCTAACAGAAAGTGAGAAACCATTAATAGTCAGTGGAACTCTTATTGCATTGAAAAACGCTGCTTTTGCTAAAAGTTTTGGCGAGTATAGTCCTGAGGACTTACAAAAGCAATGGATGCATGTTATCAGAGAGGAAATTGAAAAGGCTAAGATACCCAACTCAAAAAAAGATAACATGTCACAACCTTACTCAACTATTGCAGTACATCCAGAGTTGGGGAAGGCAACACCAAAGTTTCCAAAAGGTACGCTACACGAACTGATTAAGAGACTTAACGATAAAGTTTGGCCCTTCGTAAGTATCTACCACGACTTTGATGTTGTAGGCCAATTCTATGGTGAATTTTTGAAGTATACAGGTGGAGATAAAAAAGCATTAGGTATTGTATTAACACCGAGACATGTAACCGAATTGTTTGCACAGTTGGCTAATCTTAGTATTAGAACTGAGATAGATGATCAGGGGAAGCCTAAAATTATTGCTACAAAGGTGCTTGATATTTGCGCTGGGACAGGTGGGTTTCTGATTTCTTCCATGCAGCAAATGATTAAACTTTCCGGTACAGAAGTAGAGCGCGAGTATATTAAGAAAGAGTGTCTTGTCGGGGTCGAACAACAACCAAATATGTACGCTTTGGCTGCGAGTAATATGATCTTACGAGGTGACGGAAAAGCCAATCTATACCAAGGATCAAGTTTTGATCAAGCTATCACAAAAGCAATAAAAACACACAAATGTCAGGTTGGAATGTTAAATCCTCCTTATTCTCAAGGGGATGCTGACCTACATGAGCTGGTTTTTGTTAATCACATGCTTGATTGTCTCCAAAAAGGTGGTACAGGAATAGCGATTGTGCCAATGTCTTGCGCCATCTCTCCACATCCAATGCGCGAGCAGATATTGAAACATCATACTCTAGAAGCGGTAATGACCATGCCAGAAGAACTTTTTTACCCAGTTGGTGTAGTTACCTGCATAATGTTATTTACTGCTGGAATTCCTCACAAAACAAGCAACAAGAAGACGTGGTTTGGATATTGGAAGAACGATGGATTTATAAAAACTAAACATAGGGGTCGTGTTGATCAAAACAACACATGGCCTGAGATTCGCGACCGCTGGGTAGAACAATTTAGAAATCGTGATGTTAAAGCTGGTGAGAGTGTTACTGAATACGTTACCCATCAAGATGAGTGGTGTGCAGAAGCATACATGGAGACAGATTACTCAAATATCAGTAATGCTTTATTTGAGCGAGAAATAAGGAACTATTTAACCTTCTGTCTTACCAACGGACTAGAAGTGGAGTCAGAGGAAATTGAAGATGAAAGCGAGGAACTTAGAGTAAATGAGGACGGTGAGAATTGAAGATATTTTTGAAGTTAGATATGGAGTCAATTTGGAATTAAATAGATTAGAAATAGTCAAAGACGGTATTCCTTTTGTGTCAAGAACTGCAAAAAATAATGGTGTATCTGCTAGAGTGAAGCTGATTAATGCTGTTAAGCCTATCGAAGCAGGAGTACTCACAGTTGCTGGAGGGGGCTCTGTCTTAGAAACCTTTTTGCAACCAGAACCTTTCTATAGCGGTAGGGATTTATACTACTTAAAACCTAGGTTTGACTTAACAATACAACAGAAATTATATTATTGTCTTTGCATTAGAGCGAATAAGTTTCGCTACAACTATGGCAGACAAGCAAATCGGACTTTAAAAGATATTCAAATTCCAGCTATTGAAGCAATTCCCGAATGGGTCCTTAAGACCCCAGTAAAGGATTTAAGTGATTTAAAAAGGCCATTCCATGATAACGACACAGTTTTTTTAAAGACTGCTGAGACATGGGACTGGTTTGAACTCGAAGAGTTGTTTGAACTTAAGAAAGGCAAAAGGCTTACAAAAGCTAATATGACAGTGGGAACGACCCCATTTGTAGGTGCGGTATCTGTGAACAATGGGTTAACAAGGAGAATAGGACAAGATCCAATTCATCCTGGTAATACTATAACTGTTAACTACAATGGTGCAGGTGTGGCTGATGCATTTTATCAGCCAGAACCTTTTTGGTGTTCAGACGATGTTAATGTGCTCTACCCTAAATTCAACCTCACCCCTCAGATAGCTCTTTTTATTAATACTATACTAAAAAAGGAAAAGTATAGGTTCAGCTATGGTCGTAAATGGCATTTAGAACGAATGAGAAAATCAAGGATTAAACTCCCTGTTGATAAAAATGGAGACCCTGATTGGACTTATATGCAAGAATACATTAAAAGTTTACCATTTAGTAGCAACATACCTGGTTAATTGATTGCTTTATTATTTATGATCACGAACTTAGAGTATTGACGAAATCACAAACATACGTTAAAAATTTTTAAAGTACGGAGCTCGTGACTGCAAATAATTTTCGAGAAATCGGGAAATCATTTAATGATTCTTGTGACGGATGGCCGCTATAAAAAAACAGTATTGGGTCACCAATTATTGTATTTTGCTTAATATGGTCAGGCATTCTTATTCAATTACTTAGATAGTTATTGCAAATAGGGCTCCCTAAAAAAGAGTCCTATTTGCAATATGAATATTGCTAAACACTAATTAGCTAGATTTTGTCAATATTTTAGTTTAATGAAGGGATTATCTGTTGTAATGTTGAAATATCCCTTTAAGTTAATAAAAAGGGGAGAAATATGTGAGAAGAGCTTATATTATTTTGATCGGATTAATTATTTTCATAATGATTCCATATGAATCTTCAGTGGAAGCGGCTAGTAAAAAAGTAAGTTTAACTATTTCGAAAGGTGTTGCTTATTATGGTGAGGTATTAAACGGAAAGCCACATGGGAAAGGATCAATGAAATGGGGAGAAAATAAGACATATTCTGGGGATTGGGTAAATGGGAAAAGATCGGGCTATGGAAAATTCTCCAATTATCAAATTAATGATGATGAATATGGACAAGATTATAGTTCATCTGAGGTCTATGAGGGTAAATGGAGCAATGATCTAAAAGATGGTGAAGGAAAATTTAAGAGAACCCTTTTCCAGAAATCTGATTTCGAAATGCCTAGTATTTTTATCGTAAAAAAAGGCACGTTTAAAAAAGGGGAATTTATTAAGGGATTCACTTCAGAAGAACACGATAACCAATCTTCTCTTCTTCATTATGAAGAGCCCAAAATTGATATATACATAGAATTAACGGGGGCTAACACTAATTTTTGGCATGATTGGAAGAATAATTTTAGCAATGACTTGAATAATTATCAAAAATTCGACTATATTACATATAATTATTGGACGTATGGAAAAGGTGAAGATACCACTTACAAAGGTGTATCTGTTGAGAGGTACTATGATATAAATTCTATGGTATATTTGAGTGGAATATTTGGTTCTTCCGATAGTTTTAAAGAAGTCTCTGAAATAACTTTGGATTTGTTTCAAAACCCAGATAAAAGTTATATAACGACATTTACAAAGTACAAAGATGATCAGGAAGTCAATTCTATTAGTAATAACTCATTTAATGATCCCATCCTAAATAAGTATAAAACTGAACTCTTACCGATGATTAAGCCTTATGTTTCTGGATTCATCAGCATTCTTAGCGAAAAAACTCCTTTTATAGAAAGAAACTGATCTCAGATAGTAAAAATTACATTTAAGTTTCTGTTTCTCAATAATATTGGTACGTTCAAATTATTAAAAGGTAATTCTGCATTTGCAAACATTTTTGCTAACATGTCTCCATATCCAAATCCTCGAACATAGAGAGTATGGAACATAAAAAAGAGCCTTAAACCCGCATGGTTAAAGGCTTTATGCTCGACCTTCTCGTAGCGTAGAAAAGGTTCTAAAAGGACTACTTCAAGATTTAAAATCCTACGGTACTTAGTACCGTACGGGTTCGCCCCCCGTCCTCGGCACTAGAACAACAAGGGTTTCAGCTTATTTGGGCTGGAACCCTTGTTTGTTGTTAAGGAAATTATACAATACATAAATAAGTGGATAACTCCGAAGAAAAAGGGACTCCGAAGAAAAATGGACGGGGAATTATCCGTCAGATTCTAAAAGATCAATCCTGATTTTGCTCAGCTGAGCGTTTAAATTAGGAAAGGATGATTCCATCAAAACGCTTAGCAGGGCAAGAGGATCTCAATTTTCGTGCCTTGCCCCACTTTAGATTGCACCTGGATGTCGCCGCCGTGCGCTTCCACGATGGTTTTGGCGATGCTCATCCCAAGCCCGGAGCCGTCCGTCGATTCCTCGGTATTTGTTCCCCGGTAGTAGCGATTGAACAAATGATGCAGTGTTTCCTCGTCCATCCCTTTACCATTATCGATTACCCGTATGCAAGCCTTGCCGTTAACCCTGCCAAGAGAGACAGTGATGGTTGCGTCCGGCGGATTATGCTTCACAGCGTTGGACAGCAAATTGTCCATCAGCCGCTGCAACCAAGTTACATCCGCCTGTATCAGCAAGGGACGCTCCTCCCCAATGTAGTGAAACTGATACTCAGACATCGTGGCGTCGTTGACATACTTCAGCACGGAGCAGCGAACCAATTCTACCAAGTCTATCTCCTGAAGCTCCATGATTGAATCGCTCTGCTTGAGCTGATGAATCAAAGAAAAGTCGGAAATCAGCTCCAGCATATAATCCCCCTTTTCCCTGATCGTCGTGCCCATGATCCGCATTTCCTCTTGGCTCCATTGCTCAGGCAACTTCTCTAGCATATACCCATAGCCTTGAATCGTGGCCAGGGGCGTGCGCAGATCATGGGAAATCCCTGACATCCAATCCGCTTGCTCCTTCTCAAGCCTTTTGCGTTCCTTCTCGGTTTGAGCCAATTGACCAGTCATTTGATAGAAGGATTGAATGACTTCCTGATAGAGCCTGTTGCGGGTTCGCATTGTGCCATTGCGGCGGAATACCTTGCGCTTGTCCTTGGCGGTCAGCACCTCGTCGTAATGCCCTTTGCCCATTCGTTCGAACCAGCCTGCGAACAGAATCAGTGGCCGCCCATAGCGGTAGCCATGCCAGATGGAAATCGACAGCGCCAAGAGCAGGATCAGACCTGCAATCCAGACGAGTCTAGGCGTTACCGTTTCCATGACAGGATGCTTCAGAGGGGCTCCTGCTGTATGGGGCGTATAGAAGATCCATGTCATTCCGCTCAGCTTGTCCCGATGGGCGACAATATTTGCGTCATAGTTGTCGGGAGACTGCTCGATGGCCAGGATATCCAGCGGTCGATACGCTTTCTGTACGTATGCTCCATCGCCGATGCCTTGTACGATATGGCTCTTGGGATCGATCACCTGCAGATAGCTGCCGGTTTCGCGCAGCCGCTGGTCCAAGAGGGGAACCGATTCACTACGCACAATGCCATGCTGTCCGTAAGCGTCGAACCAGGCCACAAGCTGGTCAAGGTCAGGGTTTTGGTAGCCCAGCACATACAGAAGCGGGTCCTGGAAAGAAAAATTCAGTTGAGTGTGTACAGCATACGGCCCAAGCGTCCGTGTCTCTTGGAGATCGAGCAGTTGAGCGATGGAGTAGGAGGTCGGTAGCGTAGGGTATGGAGTTGTATTGACGCTGTAGACTACCTCTCCTTCTGCACTGACAACCTGCAGCCACATTTCTTTCTCCTCGATGAGCTTGTTCCACTCGGGAAAGATCTGAAGCGTCCCGTCTTTGTAATGAGCTTCTTGAGCGATCTGTTGCAGGACGCCAACCGGAAAGTTCCGGCGTATCTCATTACTCGTCATGTTCTGGAAAAATATGATGCAGGCAACCAAGGCAATGGTCACAATCACCAGAGCATAAAAGATCAATTGATACGTGAAGTGGAATGCCATGCGCCGCTGGATCTTCATCGTTCCTGCGGCTCCTTCACCAGCTTGTAGCCGAGCCCGCGTACAGTAAGCAGCAGCTTCGGATTGCCAGGATCAATCTCGATCCGCTCCCGTATGCGCCGGATATGCACCATCACGGTCGAATCATCGCCCTGTCCGTTGATCCCCCAAACCTTGTCGTAGAGCTGTGTTTTGGAAAATACGATGCCGGGATACCTGCAGAAGTGCAGCAGCAGCTGGAAGACCTGTGCGGGGCAAGGAACGGGCTGTCCCTCCACAGTCAGTTCGCCCTCTGCCTCGTTGACGGTGAAGCGGCCGAACCGGTAAATCCCCGGATCGGGCCGCTTCGCCGGACTGGACGTCGAGGCTTCCAGCTCCAGCCGACGTATGCGCGCTTGAATTCTTGCGGTCACCTCCAGGGGATTGAAGGGCTTCGTGATATAATCGTCCCCGCCCATGGCGAAGCCTCGCAGGACATCAAGATCGGACGCTTTGGCCGTCAGAAACAGTATATACGGGTTCCCGTATTCGCGGAGCTTGGAGCAGAGCTCTAGTCCGCTGCCGTCGGGGAGCATAATGTCGAGTAGGACGATATCGGGGACTACACGCTGCACTAGGTCGAGGGCTTCCGCACAAGTGGAAGCCCCGTGCAGCTGATAAAACCCTTCCCTGCGAAGCACCATTTGCAGCATGGTGACAATCGAAGGCTCGTCGTCGACGATGGCGATTTTAATATCGGATAGATTTGTCATTGTTTTCACCCTTTTTCAAAATAGCATACTTATTTTAACAGAACCTAAACGGCGGGAGCGAAATTAAGTTACAGTTCATAGATTCGTTTAGGCTCCGTTTCAATGAGGTTGGTAGGATAGGAATGAGCAGCCAATTCGAACAACTAGGAGGAGGGGATTAGGAGTTGTCCTGAGTCGCCACTACTGTCATTGTACTCATGTCATCAAGAAGCTTACAGCATTCCCGGTCATGTAGGCCCCAAAGTTATTCGGGATGATAAATTACGTAATCAAATGATTAGTATGGAAAGACAGATGAAAACAGAGAGCGGAAGGGCAAAGAGATAAGGTGAAATGGTTTTTTGTTTTTGACATTCAATTTACTAAACTGGAGGTTTTTAGCATGAGTAAAAACTGGTGCCAACTAGCATTCGAGAGGAAGACCGGGATTAGCCGCGAATTCATGCGGAGCGCACCTGTGTGTTGTACACTCTCAAGCGACAAGAACTGGCCGCAACAATTGAGAACGTTGCGACCAACGCTATCGGAGGCTGGAAATGAGTAGCCCTTCCACGTCCGATATGCCCCAAGCCCGGCCTGGCTGGCCAGAGATGCTAACTGCACTGTTCCTCTATCTGATCGGCATTGTTATCCTCGGTCTTTGGATGATGCAAATTCCTGATGAGCAAGCCATCTTGCGAATTAACATCGGGGGTGTAGGCAATGGTCTTGTTGGCCTTATGGCTTTGTTCGCAGCCTACGCCCTGCGGGTTCGCAATTTACGTGCTTTCGGTTTCCGGATGACCGAACGGAAATGGCTGCTTGTCGGAGCCGCCCTCGGTGTTGTCGCGTTCGGGGGATGTTTCGTTATAGAAGGGGTATATTTTCACTTTATCACCGAGCTGAACACCCAAGCGGACTTCCAGACGGCGGCGCAAGGCGGCCCGCTCTCGCTCTTCGTTCTGATTATCACTGGCGCCATCCTCACGCCGCTTAGTGAGGAGTTTGTATTCCGTGGCGTGATTGCCAATGCGTTGAACCGTTACGGAGCATGGGCTGGCGTAGTCGGTAGCGCTGCGATCTTCGGCGTTGTTCATGGATTCACCGTCATCCTGTTAGACGCATTCATGGTCGGCATCCTGGTGGGTATACTTTTCCGTAAGACAGGCTCCATCTGGCCAGGAGTCGTGGTGCATATCGTGTATAACTGCCTCAATCTTCTCTACTATTCTACGCTATAGCCTTTAGCGTCATTTGTGTCCGCTGTGCATAGAGGCCGCGCTTTCCGTCGCTTTTCCTGCACGGACGTATGGGGCTTGAACCGCCAGAGTGAATTTCTCTGGCGGTTGTACTTATTCTTTTGTAAGGCAAGTAGATGACCTCTGTTTCCATTTTGGGTCATCTCTTTTAGTTTACTGATGCCCCGAAGAACTAATATCCCTAAATAATTGCAGAATGAATTCGAAAAACGACTTCTCCGTATCCGTAAACTTCTTCTCGGTTGACCAAGACAAATAGATAGTACGCATGCAAAGAGGTTCGTTTATAGGGATAAGTTTGATATCATCCGTTACTACCCTGCTCCACAGTACGGAAGGAATAAAAGAGATGCCGAGGCCGGATTGGATTAATCCTCTTACTGTAGCCGGATCATCGCTTTCAAATACGATATCCGGATCATACGGGATGTGCGAGAAGAAACGGTCTGTGGTTCTCCGCAGCGCGTTTCCGGTTGTGAGGCTGATGAATTTTTCATGTTCAAGGTCTTTTAAGGCTACAGTATTAAGTGAACTAAGCGGATGGGAGGCGGGAACGCCGAGCAGAATTTCTTCCTCTAACAGAACGATTTGCTCGTTTCCTTCGATTTTTTCGGATGTGATCGCGAAGTCATAAGCCATTCCCTTCTTAATCTGGGCCGGGTGCTGGGTCAGGTTAAACCGGATATGCGGATAGCGGTCACGGAATTGCCGGACGATATTCGGCAGCAGCATGGAACCTACAGCAATATAGAGTGTAACGATCTCGATCTTCTCTTGCTTCATTTCCTTGACCTCGGTTAGGCCCTGCTCCAGGGCATACATCGCCTGATCCACCCTCTTGAGAAACTTCTTTCCGTATGAGTTCAGCACAATATGCTTCCCCTCGCGGTCAAATAGTTGGACACCCAATTCTGTCTCCAGATTTCGGATCATTTTGCTGAGCGCCGGCTGGGAAATAAACAGTTCGTCCGCGGCCTTGGTCACATTCTGATACTTTGCGGTGAGTTGGAAATACTTGAGCTGCAGAAACTCCATCGGAACTTGGCTCCTTTATATATAACCCGGGGGTTATCAATAATATATGTATCTATGTATTTTACAGGGTTTTGACTGCTCTATACAATTGGTAAAGTAAAGAGCTCGAATCCGCACAAGGCTAAAGGTGGTGTGATTCTGAATATTGTATTTATGTTCCCGGGTCAGGGGTCACAGGTTCCCGGTATGCTGCAAGACATACCCGAGTATGTGAAAAAGGCAACAAGTGTCCTAGGGACTGAGCCCCGTGATGATACAGAGGCGCTGGATTCAACCGTCTGGATTCAGACGGCGCTGTTCGTTAAGGAAGTCGCCGCGGCGCGCTGCCTGATTGAACGGGGCATCACCCCGCAATTCGTGGCGGGCCATTCGATTGGAGCTTTTCCCGCAGCGGTAATTGCCGGCGTTCTCTCGTTCGAGGATGCGCTGCGGATCGTATGGCGGCGGGCCAATCTGATGGAGACGGCTTATACCCGGGGCTATGGGATGGGAGTGATTATCGGACTTACGAAAGATGAAGTCGGGCAAGCTGTCGCTCGTTCTCATACCCTGGAGGCGCCTGTGTACCTCTCCAATATGAATGCGGATCAGCAGATCGCTGTTTCAGGCTCTTTGGCAGGAATAAGCCTTGCCTTTAAGCATGCCAAAGAACTGGGAGCGGCCAAAACCATACTGTTGAAGGTCCCTATACCTTCGCACTCTCCCTTGATGTTAAGTATATCCCAGGAGTTATTAGAATTAATCTCTGCGGTTCCACTGCAGGATGCCAAGATCCCTTACTTATCCAACCATACCGGCAGAATGATCCGGGCCCAGGAGAAGATTGCGGAGGATCTGGCCTTAAATGTGGCGTATCCCGTGCGGTGGATGGATATGGCAAGTGTATGCGTTGAAGCCGGAGCCGGTTGCTTCGTTGAAATGCCTCCAGGCAATACGCTTTCCCGGCTTGTCAAGCAAGCCCACCCGGATACCCGGCAGATTGCCGTGGATGAGGTGGGACCCGAAGCGGCTCAGTATTTAATCAGAAAATGGAAGGGGCAGGAAGAATGAATAAAGTGCTGCGTTCCTGGTCACAAAAACGCGACAAGAAGCTTGAGAAATTAACCAAAGTACAGAAATGGCTGGATGGAAAATACGTCGATCCGTCACGAATTGTCGATTTAATGGAGGCGCTGCTTGAGCCTAGCGCCAGGGTAGTCCTGGAGGGTGATAACCAGAAGCAAGCGTCTTTCCTGTCCCAAAAGCTGCTGGAAGTGGATCCGGAGAAGGTTCACGATCTGCACATGATTATGTCCAGCATCTCCAGACCGGAGCATTTGGATATTTTCGAGAAGGGCATTGCGGGGAAACTGGACTTCTCTTATTGCGGCTCCCAGAGCCTGCGGGTTGCCCAGATGATTGAGGATGGAACACTGAAGCTCGGCGACATTCATACGTACCTAGAATTATTCGGACGTCTGTTCGTCGATCTGATTCCGGATGTGGTTCTGGTGGCTGCCGACAAAGCTGACCGCGAAGGCAATCTGTATACCGGCTACAATACGGAAGAAACGCCGACGATTGTGGAAGCTGCCGCCTTCAAGGATGGCATAGTTATTGTACAGGTCAACGAAATTGTAGATGTGTTGCCCAGAACGGATATTCCGGCATCCTGGGTGGATGTTATTGTCCAAGCAGACAAGCCGTATGCGCTGGAAGCCCTGTTCACCCGTGACCCGCAGAACATTACAGAGCTGCAAATCCTGATGGGGATGATGGCGATCAAAGGTATCTATGGAAGACATCAGGTCATGTCGCTTAACCACGGCATCGGATTCAATACTGCGGCTATCGAGCTGTTGCTGCCAACGTACGGAGAGCAGTTAGGCCTGAAAGGGAAGATTGCTAAGCATTGGGTGCTTAACCCGCATCCGACGCTGATTCCCGCCATTGAAACCGGCTGGGTGGAGAGCATCCACAGTTTCGGCGGCGAAGTGGGTATGGAGAAATACATCTCGGCCCGCCCTGACGTATTCTTTGTCGGCAAAGACGGCACCATGCGCTCCAACCGGGCGATGGGTCAGGTTGCCGGCCAGTTCGCAGTGGACATGTTCATCGGCTCGACCCTGCAAATGGACCCGCTCGGCAATTCTTCGACCGTAACCGCAGGCCGTTTATCTGGCTTCGGCGGAGCGCCGAACATGGGACATGATCCCCGCGGACGCCGGCATGCAACGCCGGCTTGGCTTGATATGATCAAGCATCCGACTGAGCTGTCCAAAGGCCAGAAGCTCGTCGTGCAGATGATCGAGACCTATGGCGCCAATAAGAAGCCAGTCTTTGTGGATTCGCTGGATGCGATAAAGGTAAGGGATCAAACCGGCCTGGCAACTACGCCGGTGATGATATACGGGGACGATGTCACTCACGTAGTTACAGAAGAAGGAATCGCCTACCTGTACAAAACGGACAGTATGGAGGAAAGAAAGCAGGCGCTGGCAGCTATTGCCGGAGTTACGTCACTCGGCATGGAGAGCAGCGAGAAGGATGTGACTGAACTCCGCGGCAGAGGAATTGTAGCGCTGCCGGAGGATCTCGGCATCATGCGCAGACAAGCCAAACGCTCGCTTCTAGCTGCACAGACTATTAATGATCTGGTGGATTGGTCGGATGGCTTGTACCAGCCACCGGCTAAATTCCGGACCTGGTCCTAAGCTATGCCCGCCACAGGCAGTACAGCGTACGGGGCCGGCTTGGCCGTCAAGGCCGTGCAGGCTCTTGTGGAGGAAGCGCAGCTTACACCGAAGCCTGGACTTGTTGACGCCAAGAGCGGCGGCTCCCATACGGATATGTCTATCGGACTTATGCTCAAATCGGCCCGGGCATTAGAAGGGACGTTCCGGAGAATCGCGGATGTCTCGTATCTTCATCCGGTGAATCAGTCCTTGCGGGAGCAGATTGCTTCAATCGGCCGTGAGGGAGAGAAGCAGATGCTCTCTGCCACGGGCGGTGTGAATACGCACAAAGGGGCAATCTGGGCACTCGGTCTGCTGACTAGTGCACGCGCAGCTTGTCCTCAGGAACGCGATCCGTACCGCATCATGAGCACTGCCGGACAGCTTGCCTCATTCGAAGACCGCTATGTGCCAACTGCGCCTACCAACGGCCAGGCTGTAAAGCGGAAATACAAGGTGACAGGTGCCGCAGAGGAAGCGCAGTTGGGGTTCCCCCATATAAGGGAAGCTGCCTTGCCTGCCTTATTCCGGGCCAGAGCTGGCGGTAAGACTGAAGAAGAGGCGCGTATTGAGGCACTTCTGGCTCTGATGTCGACAGTGGAAGACACCTGCATCCTGCACCGCGGGAGCTGGGCGGATTTGATGGCAATCAGGCGGATGTCCGGCGCGTTCCTCAGCGAAGGCGGCTTCAGCTCGCAAACGGGCAGAAAGATATTTCACCGGCTGTCTGAATATTGCAGCACGAGACGTCTTTCTCCTGGAGGCAGCGCTGATCTTCTCGCCGCTACATTGTTTCTTGAAATATAAGATTTATATGCTTCGCGCTATAAATTATCCTTCTATTTCTCGCTGCAACGGTACCGTCTTTTAAAAGGACGACAAAGCCGTTTCTACTTGTGAATTGAAATTATATATGGAGGTGTTCCTGCAGATGGAGAAACTGCAATTTCAATATAAAACTACGAAGCCGATTGAGAAACCGGCGCATATCGGTGTTGTTGGGTCAGGGGATCTGGAGATTATTATGGAACCGGTGGAAGGCGAATTCACTACAGTAAGCGTACTCACCGGGAGCGATGGATTCGCTCAGGTATGGAACAACGTATTAAAGCGGTTCTTCACACGTTATCCGATTTGCGCAAAAGTTACAGTACATGACTTTGGAGCCACTCCGGGGGTAGTTGCATTAAGATTATCGCAAGTTTTGGAGGTGCTGGATTATGCAGAATAGTTTTGTAGAGCTGAACGGACGTGAACGCGCCAGAGCGCTGCTTGATCAAGGGACATTCCGTGAGCTGCTTGGCCCGCTGGACAATATTCAATCCCCGCACCTTGAACCGCAGGGGATCGTCCCGCAGAGCGACGACGGAATTGTACTGGCGCTCGGGGAAATCCGCAAGCGGAAGGTTCTGGTTATATCCATGGAAGGAGCCTTCCAGGGTGGAGGCATCGGGGAGGTCAGCGGCGCCAAAATTGCCGGTGCTCTGGAGCTGGCGCTGGAAGAGAACCATAAGGGGAACACCCTGTATCCGGTTATGATCTTCGATACCGGTGGCGTCCGGCTCCAGGAAGCGAACTACGGACTGCTGTCGATCTCGGAAATCTGCACACAAATTGTAGCCCTACGGAAGCATGTTCCGGTAGTGGGGCTTATCCCCGGACGTGTCGGAGCCTTTGGAGGAATGTCCATTACGGCTGAGCTGTTCACGACACTCATTGCCACCAAGAAAGCCCGCCTCGGACTAAACGGTCCTGAGGTTATCGAACAGGAAGCCGGCGTTATGGAGTTTGATGCCAGCGACAAGGCGTTGATCTGGAATACAATTGGCGCTAACCAGCGTCTGGCTACAGGTCTGATTGATGAGGTAGTGGAAGACGCAACGGAAGCGGTAATCGAGGCGGTCAGATCAGCTTTTGAAGCGCCGGCCAAGCCTGCCAAAACTGAGCAAGTAGATTTCTATCTTAGTTTGCTGAACGAGCTTGACACTGACGCGGAATGGACGCCTGAACGCTACCGGGAATTCTACCAGCAGCAGACTTCCGCCTCGCAGCCTGTTCCATTAGCGCAAGAGGGGATGGCAGACGCTTCGGATAGCAGAGGCTACCACTGGTTCTCCTTGTTGACAGGGATTGCCCATCCGGTCAGCAGGGTTCCTTCAGTGCTGGCTGCCGATGTCATGAAGAACGGACAATTGTGCCGGGTGATCGCAGTCGTACCTGACCCCGGCAGCCGGTTTAAGCGGGCCAGAAAAGGGGAGGTCGGCTTGCTGGAGGGCTGGACACTTGCCCAAATCGTAAGAGATGCCATCAAGCAGGACGAAGACAAAGAGATCAAGCGCCCGATCATCGCCGTCATTGACGTGCCAAGCCAAGCCTATGGCTATAAAGAAGAAATGGTCGGCATCAGCCTGGCGCTCGCAGCCAGCAGCGATGCTTATGCAACAGCAAGACTGCAGGGTCATCCCGTCATCGGCGTTATTGTCGGCAATGCCATCTCCGGAGCCTTCCTCTCCCACGGGCTTCAAGCGAATCGACTGATCGCGCTTAATGACAATAAGATCAATATTCAGGCGATGTCCAAAGCCTCCGCTGCGCGGATTACAAAGCGGACAATCGGAGAGGTGGAGGAGGCAAGTAAAAAGGTTCCGGCCATGGCCTACGACGTGAACAGCTACAGCACACTGGGACCACTATATAAACTGCTGTCCGGTATCGCGGCAGATGAACCTCAGGCAGGAGATCTTGCCGCCGTGGAACAGATCATTCTTGAAGCGATTGAGTCAACCAAAGGAGCTCCCCGCGATCTCAGCTTCCGCTTGCAGACAAAGGAAGCACTGGCGGGCGGCCGCGCCGCAACACTCAAGGTGCGCAGTGTATTGCGCGGGCAATGGTAATCCGCACTCATGATCTAATTGAAGTAACCGATCCAGCCTGCATTAGCACAGCTGAGGACAAGGAGTGGGCTGCCGCCTCGATAAGGCGCACCCCCTTTGTAGTTGTTCGGAGGGCGGAGCATCCTGAGGATGGAAGCATTCCCGTAGGGATTCGGGGAGCACAGCGCAATCAGCGGGAGGCTGCCCTCCTTGCCCCGCAGGGGATTGGCCGGATTATTACACCTTATGATATTGCAGAGCAACGGATGTGGACGGCTTTTTCTGCTGACAGACAGGAGCTCCCAGTCCCTAAAATCATGGATAGAGTTGCAGAGCTGATGAAGGATTGGCGCTGGGGACCGGCCGGCAGTGCGGGCTTTGAGATGGTTACGGGGTATCCTTCCATGAAGGACACCAGCGATCTCGATCTTGTGATCGACAGTGAGGGAACCATCGACTACAGCCAAGCCGAAATTCTGCTGCGCGAGCTGGATAAGCTCGGAGTCCGGATCGATATCCAATTGGAGCTGCTGGAAGGAGCCTATGTCCTGCGTGAAATCATCGGCAGGCGGGCGGACACTGTGGTGCTGCGGACAGCACATGGTCCGAGACTGGTCAAGAATCCGTGGCGGTGAAAATATTCTATTAATAGCAAAAAGGGAGGAAGTACTATCGTTTGAGCGCTGAATCTTCATCCTCAGACGGTTATGTGCGTACTATGGAGAACATAGCTGAACCAAAGCTTAATATTAACGAAAGCGATATACTCAAGGTGTTTGCCGTCAGCGGGGCCATTCTGCAAAGTGTGCTGGGAATGTTCCTGAAGCATGCCCACGGTAATTCGGATCTGGCCTTACTGGCTGTTATCTACAATCTCGTGAAATATACCGCGCCTGTGTTTATTTTCGCGATTGTCTACGGAATGGTGAGAGGGAACCAGCATACGAAGCCAAGCCATTTTTACAAGGAAAAGTTCAGTGAACTGGTTATCCCGTACTTCCTGTGGGCTTCGGCGAGCCTGATCTTCATACCAAGTCTACAGGTCAACCGTCATGCTACATCATTCTGGACTCTGATTGAGTCCTACGTAGTCGGCAACTCTTCACCGCAGTATTGGTATACGGTCATGATGCTGCAATTCCAGGTATTGATGCCGGTGCTGATCTATACCTGTTATAAGTTCCTGGCGAAGCCGTCACGGGTCATCCCGCTGCTCGTCGTAAGCTTCATCATCTTCGGGGCCTGGCTATGGATGTATGATACGTATGTATTCCACGGTGTTTATGCTACCAGCTTACGGTATCTGGACCGCGTCTTCGTCAGCTACTTTATTTATGCTCTGCTGGGCGGAATTGCTTGGGTGTATAAGGAACGGTTCGACGGGATACTTCACCGGATTCAATTTATTCTTATCCCGGTAATGCTGCTACTGCTCATATGGACCAACCGCCAGTTCTTCAGCTTCGGATTTGAGGATATGAGCTTTGGCAATCTCATCTATCTGAAACCGTCCATGACCCTGTACAGCCTGGTCGTCATCGCCCTGATCTATATGCTGGCCAGACATCTGATTCTCCGGAACTCGCGCGCGCTTCCATTCTATAAATGGCTATCTACGTATGCTTATCGGGCATTTACTGCGAATGTCTTTATTCTGTACATCGTTCTACACTTGTTCGGTAGCTTAATCGACCAGTTGCCTTTCTTCGTTGCCCTTATGCTGGTCTATCTAACTACTGTGGCCTGCTCTTTCTCCATCGTTTATGTTTTTGCCCAGTTGTACGCATGGATTAAACGGGTATTCATTAAAAAGGAGATGATTGTTCAAACTGAGCATTAATTTCTCTGGAACTACAAATAAGGGGTGCAGCGCACCCCATAGGGAAAAAATTAAGTCATTAAAACAGCCGTGTTTATATTATTAGATGGATTTCCGGAATTCCGCAGGAGTCCTGCCGGAGAAATTGCGGAATAGTTTTATGAAATAACTGGTATTTTCGTAGCCTAACTGCTCGGCTATATCAACAATGGCCAGGTCCGTTTGGTTCAATAAATCCTGACTTCTTCCATTCCAACCTTCTCACCCATATGATTCATTACATACCGCTTCGCTTCGGCAACTTCTTTTCTAACATTTTGCTTCTACATGGATCTTAGCGTCAATAGAAATAATTATGCCTTGCATCAACATCAAATGGTTCGGGTCTAAGGACAAAAACATAGTCGCATTAGAAGTCGCCTAAATGGCGGCTTTTTTTTCTGGGGCTGCCCAATTGTTATTGCAATGAACCCCCTTTGCTTCAAAGATCATTTAATCTTTTTACATCTATTTGTCGGGAATATATCATATAATAAAAGAAAGTATGAAAGCGCATTAGAATGAGACAACCGAGGGATGATCATGTATAAACTGATGATTGTAGATGATGAGTTATTAATGCGGGTGGGGATTCGCAGCATGATGGATTGGGAGGAGTATGGCTTCCAGGTTGTGGGGGAGGCTGCAAACGGGAAGGATGGGCTGGAAATCGCGCTAACCACTTCGCCTGATTTGATTATTACAGATATTAAGATGCCGGTTATGGACGGACTGCAGTTCATCCGGGAAACGTCCAGCGCGCTGAAAACCTGCAAGTATGTGATTTTGAGCAATTTTGATGAATTACATTATGTGAAGGAAGCCCTTAAGCTTGGCGCGACAGATTATTTAATTAAAAGCGAGATCACCCCCGCCTCACTTGCTGAGCTGCTGATCTCCATTCGCCAGAAACTGCAGGCAGAACTTGAACATCAGGGCGGCCTCTTCAAAATGCCCTATGACTACTCGCTCAGCTTAAGTCATTTGAAGGAAAACTTTTTTAAAGACCTCATCAGCGGCTTTATAAGCGAAAAAGCTGCCGGTACTAAAGCGGATGAACTACAGATTCGCGTAAAATCAGCCGAATTGGTTGTCCTGATTATGAAGGTGAATCATTTTGAAGCGGTGAAGAAGAAGTACGTGGAGAAGGATGAGAAGCTGCTCAGATTTTCGATCCTGAACATTATGGAAGAAGTGATTCCATCCAAATGGGACAAAGAAATCGTCATTGGCAATTCTTCGGAATATCTGGTTTTTGTAAATACGCTCCCTGGCAGCAGTTCGGTACGCAGTGACATCGAGAGACTGTGCAGTAAAATACTGGCTTCTGTAAAGGATTTCATGAACCTTACGCTTACGGTTGGAGTAAGTACGGTGGTGCCGGGTTTCAAGTTCTTAAAAGCAGCCTACAAGGAAGCTGAGCTTGCTCTGAGCAATCGTTTCTTCACAGGCACACACAATGTGTTGTTTTATGAAGATGCAGCCAAAGAGCCTGTTCGTGAAGCCATAGAATCACGGATTAGCCTTGAGGAAGAATATGATTTTGTCACAATGTGGGCAAGCAAGGATGAGAAACAGGCGGAGCGGTTTCTGGTTAGGGTCCGGTCAGAGCTTGAAGCCCTGCGGGCTGACGAGAACAGCATTCGGGAGAAATATATATTAATAATGGAAAAGATGCATGCCCAATTATCACTTGCCGTCAAAAGACCGCACCCTTCTTCTACCCAGCACTCTCCTTATGAAACCGTTTTACGGGGAGAGTGCTGGGAAAATGTTCACGAGAGCATGCTGGAATACATTGCTTATTGCTTTGATGCCGATGCCCGCTTCAAACGTGAAAGCACCTATACCGAGCTCGCGGTTGATATTATTAACAAATATTATGGCGAAGATATTTCACTTCAGAGCGTAGCCAATCAGATCAACGTCAATCCGTCGTATCTCAGCCGAATTTTCAAGCAGGAGAGAGGAGAGAATTTCATATCTTACCTGACCCATGTCCGGATTGAACAGGCGAAGGTTTATTTAAAGGGAGGGACGCTGAGAGTGTACGAAATTGCTGATAGGGTAGGGTACCATAATTACACCTATTTCAGCCAAATATTTAAAAAGATCGTAGGCGTCACCCCCGAGGAGTATCGAGAGTAAAGCCAAACTTCGAGTTGACTCAAGGAATAGAGGTGCACAATGCGGAGATGGCAGCCCGTTCGCATAAAGACGAAGATCATGGTTATTTGCCTGACAGTGATTATACTCCCGGTTATTGTGATGACTTTCAATTCTTATCACTCTACTGAACGGTTGTTAGAGCACAACTACAGAAAACTGATGGAGGATCTGGCCAAGCAAACCAATATACGCATCGACGAATTTCTGAAGGAAATTGAAAAAATATCGCTGCTTGCCAGCAACGGACTAAGCAGCAGCTTATCGGCAACGCTGGAGGGAAGTTATCCAATCCAAGATTTTCTTCGCGACGGAGGTGAGCAAAATGAGAATGCGGCCTACAATACTTTAATGAACTATATCATGATGAAAGACCGCGTATTCTCTATTTACCTGTATAATTTAAACCAAGGAGCCGATTTGTTCGTCAGCCCCAATCACCCTATTAACCACGATTATAAAGTGGATAACGAGCTGTGGTTCAAAAAATTTATGCATAAGAATGATAGAACCATTACGCTAACAACCCGGATCGACAAGCAGCTAGATAATAAAACACTGACGGTTTCGCACGCCAGAAAAATATATGACGCGACAACCGGCCGGCTCTTAGGAGTTATCGTAGTCAGTATTGACATCAAATTTATCGAGATCGTGAACAGAAACCTGCAGGAAGCGCTGCGTTCGAGATTTATGATCGTTGACAGTGACGACAAAATTGTATACAACGTGGATGATCGTTTGATAGGCACACTGTTTCGGGACAACGTCCGTCCGGACGAATCGGCGAACATCGTGGTGACCAGCCCGCTTAGCCAAAAGGAATGGACAACCTACCTGTACATGCCGATGGATGAATTGACCGGTGAGGGCGAAATATTGGGCCGCAATCTGGTTACGCTGGCGATTGTAATGTCCCTATTTGCTGCGATCATCTCGGTTTTTCTGTCCAATGTCATTACTCGTCCTATAAAGAAGCTCATGAACAATATCGTTCTGGTCGAAAAGGGACAGTTCGAAAAAGTAGAGCATATCGGCTCCCGGGACGAGTTCGGGCATTTATCCAACCGTTTCAATAAGATGTCGTATGAGTTGAAGCGGCTGGTCGAAAGGGTCCAGCAGGAGGAAATCGAGAAAGGCGCAGCCGAAATACGGGCGCTGCATTCCCAGATCAACCCTCATTTTTTATACAATACCCTCGGTTCTGTTAAATGGATTGCTTCCATGCAAAAGGTGGACAAGATCGTTGACATGACGGAAGCGTTAATTTCGATGCTCCGATATGCTACAAGATTCGACGGCTCCCTGGTAACAATCCGTGAGGAATTGGAAAATGTATCAAACTACATCACGATCCAGAATGTCAGGTACTATGATTGCATTCATATGAGATATGAGATTGAAGACAAGCTGCTGGGTTACCGGGTTCCCAAAATGATTTTGCAGCCGCTGATCGAAAATGCAATCTTTCATGGGTTTGCCGAGCTTGAAGAGGACGGCGTGATTACCATACGGATATACTCCAAAGGCACTGACATTGCCATCGAAGTTTATGACAACGGCATCGGAATGGAGAAGGAGGTCATTCAGAGTTTGGTGGACAGCTGGACGAAGGAACCGGAAGGTGGGACAAGGGGGATTGGTCTGTATAATGTACAGCGTCGTATCAAGCTTCATTTTGGCGAGTCCTACGGGATAGAGGTGCAGAGCGGGCTAAATGAAGGCACGACATTTATCATTCGGCTGCCCGGCATAACCAGCCAACTCCAATGACCCAAAAGACAGAGCAGCCCTTCTCCAATCATGGGGAGGGGCTGCTCTACGGTAACAATCATATTTCACCCTTTGACACTGCCGAGCACCAGGCCTTTGGTAAAGTACTTTTGCAAGAATGGGTAGACCGCTAGTATTGGTATGGCACCCAGGAACATCTGGGCGGCACGTCCGGTTCTGGCATTCATCATGGACAGCAGCTGGGTGTAGTCGGTGCCTGACTTGAGCATGATCTGTTCAAAGCTCTGTAGTAACGTCTGTAAATAGCTTTGCAGCGGATAGTTATCAGGGTTGTTCATATATATTATGCCGTCGAACCACGAGTTCCAATGGCCGACAATACTGAACAGACCCACCGTTGCAAGCGCAGGTTTCAGGAGGGGGAGCAGAATACGGGTCAGAATTTGCCATGGGCCCGCACCGTCGATAATCGCCGACTCCTCAATCTCCTCCGGTAAACCGCGAATGAAGTTCATGAGAATGACCATGCTGAATACAGGCAAAGCTCCGGGAAGGAGCAGCGCCCAGATCGAATCAATGAGCCCCGCTTTGACTACGACGAGGTAGGTTGGAATCAACCCGCCATTAAAAAGCATAGTCACAACAAAAAATCCCATGTATAGATTACGCCCAGCCAGCTTTAGCTTCGACTTGGAAAGCGGATAGGCTGTAAGCACCATTAAAGCAAGGTTGATTACCGCTCCAAGTACAACCCGTTGTACGGATATCCACAGAGCAGTGAAAAACTTCCCCCCGGTCAGGGCAAATTCATAGGCTTTGGTTGTAAAATCAACCGGCCAGAACGCCACATCCCCGGCTGATACGGCAGCACTGCTGCTGAAGGATACGGCCAGAAGGTTGATAAACGGCAGAATGCAGAGCAAAGAAGTCAGGATCAGTATGGTGTAGTTTAAGACATGGAACAGGCGTCTTCCCATGCTTTTGTCTTGAATCATAACAAGGCCTCCTTAAAAAATTCGGTAGTTGGCTACTTTGTAGGCCAAGATATATGACACTCCTACAAGAATGCAGGAGATAACGGATTTGAACAATCCGACAGCAGCGCTGACCGAATACTGCGCCTGTTGAATCCCAAGGCGGTAAACGTAGGTATCGATAATATCGCCGGTCTGATAGACGACAGGGGAATACAGGTTATAAATCTGGTCAAATCCTGCATTAAGTACGCTGCCAAGCGATAAGACAGACATCAGGACAATCGTTGGCATTAAGAGCGGCAAGGTAATATGCAGCGTTTGTTTCCATCTTTTGGCTCCGTCAATCACTGCGGCCTCGTACAGTCCGGGGTCGATGCTGGTCAAGGCCGCCAAATAGACTACGGTGCCGAAGCCGAAGCCTTTCCAGATATCGCTCACAATCATGGTCCAGGGGAAGATTGAAGGGCTGCCAAGAAAGTGAATGGATTGTATTCCGAACACATGCAAGAAGCTATTGATAATACCACCTGCGCTAAGGATGTCAAGCAGAATACCGGCCATGATTACCCATGACAGGAAGTTCGGAATATATACAAGCGTCTGAAACGTGCGTTTAATGGCGCTGTGTGCGACTTCATTCAGGAGCAGGGCAAAAATGACCGGTATAACGATACCTCCGATGATTTTGAAAGCGGACATGTACAGCGTGTTCCAGATGGTCCGCACGAAATTCGGCTGATTAAACACATGGGCAAAATTATCCCATCCCACCCAAGGCGAGTTGAAACCCAGGGCAGGATTGTATTTTTGGAACGCAATGATGATGCCATAGAAAGGAATATAGCTGAAGATGAACACCAGGATGATGCTTGGCAGCAACATCAGATGGTAGGCGCGCTGTTGTTTCAAATTGTTCAGCATTACAAATCCTCCGTTTCAAGAAATAAGGTGATCCGAAAAATAAAAAGGGGGCGAGAACCCCTCGTCCCCTTTTATACACGATTTACTTTCCGTATGCTGCGTTCACGGCTTCAGTGGCCGCATCTCCGCCTGCGGTTTGCCAGTTCTGGACAACCGTATCGAAGTAGTCGATGCTCTCGGCACCCATAATAATTTTGGTGAATCCCTCGGTCAGAATATCGTCCAAAGTTGTCCCGTAGCTGGCAAGTGCCTCCGGAGCCGCTCCCCATAGTGCGGTCTTGATGTAGTTCCCGCTGTCGAGCACCTGCTTGGCTAGGCCGTAAGCCGGCTTTGGCGATCCTTGCTGCAAGTAATCGCCCGCCGCGCCCGGTGTAGCATTTTTTATGAAATCAACGCTGTTGTTGTATTTCTGCCACATCCCCGCAGATGTCAAACCGCTGGTATCGTTAGATTTCAAAGCCGCCGATACGGCCTCAAATTGTTCATAATCGGAGTTCGGATTGAGGACGCGGAAAGCGCCAACAACATGCGCCATATCATTGTCCAGCAAGCTGGATAACAATTCTTTGGATTCTTTGCCGACGGCTTCATCTACGATGTAAGCGTAGTCATTTAAGAGCTTGATGGCTGCTTCCGGGTGTTTGAACGACTTCTTGGCTACGATATAGCTGCCGTTTGCGAAGAAGATAGATTGTTTGGCTTCCTTGCCGGTGATGCTTGGGAGTTGATACGGATAGAAGACCGCGTCCTTGCCCAAATTCGCTACAGTATCGACACCGGGGTTATACCCCCACCACTGATAGTAAGGCTGCATGCCTACTTTTCCGGCTACAACATCGGCGTTCATTGCATTGAAGTCCTTGATCGCAAATTCCGGGTCAATGATTCCTAATTTGTACCACTCAGCCCATTCCTTGAGTGCATCCTTCATTTCAGGCTGGACAGAACCGTAGACAAGCTTGCCGCCGCTGTCCTCTATCCACATATCCGGATGGGCATTCCACGAAACGGCCAGCAAGTTTAGGTAATCCAGCGTCTGGTCGACAGCGATACCGTAACCGCCGTGTTTTTCCATAAATTTAAGTGCGACGTTCTTGATGTCCGCAACGGATGCCGGATCTTTGATGCCAAGCTCTTCCTTCCAATCGTTACGGATCCAAATGTAATCCGGCTGCTCGATCAATCCCCAGTGCAACTGCGGTAGGCCATACAGCTTTCCGTCTTTCTTGCCGGACTCAAAGCTGTCCGCATCGGCTTCCATATAGCCTTTCAAGCGCTCTGAGGCGTATTTATTGAAGACTTCTGTCAGATCCATGACCATATCGGCTTCGATCAACTGCTGCAGCTGTGAGGCGTTGACTTTGAATATATCGGGAAGATCGCTCGAAGAAATGGCCAGGTTAAGCTTGGTATCGTACTCATCGCTGACCCAGTCCGTGACGACATCAATGTTGAATTTTTCTTTATACCGTTTTATCCATACGTTGTTGGTAATATCGTCGCCCTTGGGGTATTTTGCCGAGGAGTATTCGGAAGTTACCGTATGAATCGTCACCGGTTCTTTAAAAGCACTGAATGCCGGATCAGACGGATCTACTTCATTGGAACTGGTCACTTCATTACTGTTCGCGGGCTTATCCCCCGCACCATTGCCCGCGGTACTGTTGCCGACGGTGTTACTGCATGCTGCCAGCAAAATGATCGACATACATAACGACAGAAAAAAAGACGCTTTTTTCTTTGTCATACCTTTCCCCCCATTTACCTTATAGTTGTTGGATTGGCTTGCACCATTCATTCTAAGTGAGGAGAAAGTGATGTGAAATAAAGATTATTGACTGGATACCTATACTTTTTTGACCTCCTTTTTTTGAACGGGGAGGGGCTTGCAATTATTTTACAGATGTCTGTTTGTTTTTTGTGGAGATTCCAACTGTAAATTCCTGTGATTTATGATTGGTTTGGCTATGAATTGCCGATTAAGGAACGTTATCAATTAATAAAAGAAGCAGGTCTTTTTATAGAAAATATCCACACGCCAATCCAAAACGAAAACTGCCTTTGGCTTGATAATCTGGAGGGTGAAGCCTTAACCGACTGCTATTTGCAATGTGTTGCAGATTGCGCCGAATTTGAGATTCCGACAATGGTAGTGCACCTGCCCCACGAAGACAATCCATATAACCTATTAGGACTGGATAGAATCAAGAGAATCACTGAAAAAGCTGAACAGCTTGGTGTCAATGTTGCGCTGGAGAATTTACGGAACCTTACTAATTTAGAGTATGTGCTGGAGCAAGTGGATTCCCTGCGAATCGGATTCTGTTATGACTGTGGACATCACTATAACTACTATTCGGGCAAAGATTTATTATCCATGTATTCAGGCGCGACCGCAATAGAGGCCATGAATTGGGATTATGAGGATTTATCGGCTAAAGAATTTTTACATAAAGCGTTTGAGCGAGCAAAAAGGTTGGAAGCATTAAAAGCTCTATAATCTATGAAAACAGAAATAATCCAAATCTCTACTTTTAAATCCTTGACTGGCTAGATTTTTGCCGTGCCATTTCGCCGCCGACAACGAGGAGCAGGAATAAATCCTGTTCCCTGCCGTCGTCCGCTTCATTTTACGGCATCACCGGTTCCGCCATGTTTGCAGCAGTCGATTTGTTATGCGATGGCTCTGTCCACACACCTCCGACTTCCTCCAAAGAACAGAAAAGACCGAACGGCGAAAGCCCATTGACATATGCCGAATCCCCACACTAAACCTCGCCCACTAGTTGAGTGTGGGGCGTTCCAGAGGGTAACGCTCTGGATACCTTACGCTACAACGGCTACATATATAAATTTCTTAATGCAGAGTGCAAAGCTAATAAAAAATGCCTTTGACCCGCGTGGTTAAGGATTTGTATTCGAGCTTTCCGTGGTGTAGATAATGGGCTAAGGGGACTACTTCAAGACTTGAAATCTTGCGGTAGGTAACTACTGTACGGGTTCAACCCCCGTCCTCGGCATTCTTGATTTATAAGGGTTTTATGACTATAGCCCTTGAATAAAGCTTCCGTTAAAAGCCTAAGGTTCTGTGTCTCTAGGAATTACAATACAACACACAGAACCAAGACGATAATACTCCTTTTCAGTGCTTGTCTAACCACAAGTTCTGGAGAGGAGTTTTTATTATGGCTAGAATTACAAAAATCAAAAACATCAAAGCAGTGCTTGGACAGAGGCATTGAAGCAGTTTCTATTTTAGAAGAAGGCAGAGGGAGTCAGCGAACAGACACAAAAGGACTATGAGCAGCATGTGAAGCTCTTCTTCAAGAGGTATAGCAACTCATTTGAGACAGGGGATTATCTGAAAAACAATCTGTTTGAATATCTTGGACAAGAGGGTATTAAGCCATGTACCTATAACAATCGACTAGTCTATTTGCGAACTTTTCTGAATTGGTGTGTAGAACAAGAACTAATTGACTCTAATCCTGTGAAATCGTTCAAGAAACGTAAGGATGAAGGGCGAGTAGTAAATATTGATTAGGAGGTACTAATAAGGTTGCTTTCCATTCCTAATAGGGATACATTTTTGTGTTCGGAAATTTGTACAATGAAACCATCTCGAATTATTATATCTAAAGATTATGAATTTGCTTCTTCAGGGTACGAGGTCAAGTCTTTAAGCGCTTCAACGAGATTAGTATATTCATTTTCAGTAAAAGACTCATTGTGTTCAAGATATAAGTCTTCTCCGTCTGCTTTCACGTAAGATAAGAATGCTTCTTCATAAACAACGTTATAATGAGTCTCTGATTCTTTGATCTCTTTGAATGTAAGAGCACTAAATCCAAACTTTCTTCGAATTGACTTGATGTTGGAAAAGTATAATTGGAGACCATCGTAAGCGTAGACAAGTGCAATTTTGTTAGAAAGTAAAAAACAAGAAACAGCAAGAAAATCGATATAACTCAATAGATCAGCTTGAGTAAGTATCTCTTCTATCATTTCTCTATCGATGAAATTGTTCTTAATTACATCAATTACCGAAGGCAACATCTTCTTGTTTTCCATAATGGATTGATACAAGGATGAATAGAACTCTGTTTGTTTGTAAGCATTGATATTCTTCAAGCCAATATATTTTTCTGCAAATTCTTCAGTGTATGGTTCAGTCAGCGTATCCCCAGTTCTTGTATAAATTTCTTCATCCATAAGTAGCACAGGAAATGGATCAATAGCAAGTCTGAGTACAGCTATAGCTCCAATACACTTCTCGGTAAGTTGTGTGAATTCATTATGAAATTTTGTCTTGTCTTTATTTTGATTTAAGGCATGATTTCGTGAAACATAGAAGGTATTGAATCCTAACTTATGGACTATCTTGTTAAGTCGTTCTTTTACGCTTTGAAGCTCTACGAAGTAACTGGCCATTTGATTTCTCATATCTGCAAAAACATTTCCATTTGTGTTCAAGAACTTTATCATCTGATTAAACATGGGGAATGTACTTTGAGCTTTCCACTTTTTCAATTCTTCTTCACGTTTCTCGATTCCCAATTCCATTAGGTAAACCATAGAGGTTGATAATTCTATAGACTGTCTTAAGGAATAGTAGGCACAATCAAAATAGCCCATTTCATAAACAGATATTGCATTCACGATTAGTTGAACAGCTTCATGAATGAAAGTATTAGCGATTTGGGCATCAATACGACCAGTCCAACTACTTTCGATATTAGAGAGATCATTATAATACTCCTCTTTATTCGTAAGTTGATATGGAATGAGATTATGTTTCTCTCTATGCTCAATGAAAAATTGCATTGGCTTGCTCCTGTTCACTATGTATTATGGTAGTATATGTATAGGACATTATAACTATCTTTGTAGATTTATGGAATACTCTAAATTGTGTCATATCGTTTGGCATTCTACTAGTAATTTTTATGAGTACTACTAGCTGACTGCTAAGAGAGCGTTAAAATGAATTTGATCAATAAGAGATAGATTCAGTTTGAGATGGAAATTCTAAACAATGGAGGATTCAAGATGAGTATGGAGCAAGTGCAGTTTGGTGTAGAGCTATTTGAAAGAAATATTGAGCGAATTGTTAAAGGGGTATTTAAATTATCTAAAGATAAAGAAGACACTAGAAATTTAGAGAGTGGGATAGCTTTTAAAAATTATCTTAATAATGCTTATGCTAAGTATAGTAAAATTAAAACTATATTATACAATAGGGAATCAGTATTTCTTAAGGATTTTTATGTTAGTCAGAGTCTCTCTTTTAACAAGCAAAGAATTGAAACTGAAAGCGTGAAAAAAATTCTGAGATTGGGAAATTACATTCTAATAACTGGTACTGGTGGTATTGGAAAAACGACTTTTATGAAAAATGCTTTTCTAAATACTATTTTAGAGACTGATTTAATCCCTCTCTATATAGAGCTTAAGGATATGAACGGGAGAGAATTAAATTTAATAGATACTATTTATAATTCTCTGAAAAATTTAGGTTTTAATTTGTCTCAGGAGTATTTTAATAAATCATTGCTTTTGGGAAAGTTCGTATTTTTCTTAGATGGTTTTGACGAGATTGAAAACTCTAAAAGAGACAGTGTTAGGAGGGAACTCATTGACCTGACTGATAATTACCAAGCAAACAAATACATAGTTTCTTCAAGAAAAAGTAATGAATTTAATGAATGGGTAATGTTCAAAGAAATGGATATTACTCCTTTGACTCTAAGCCAGGCTAAAACTATGATAACAAAACTTGAATACGATGAGACCACTAAGCAAGAATTTATAAAAGCATTAGAAGATTCACTATTTAAAACTCATTCTTCTTTCGCTTCGATTCCATTGTTATTAACAATTATGTTTCTGACCTTTAACCAACATGCCGATATACCTGAAAAAAAACATGAATTTTATGAAGCGGCTTTTGATGTGCTCTATTCAAAGCATGATGCAACTAAGGGATTAAAAAGAGATAGATTTACAACTCTTTCTATTACTGAATTTAAAAGAATACTAAATTATATTTCTCTTTTTAGTTATTTAGAGGATGAAATATCATTTAACAATACTAAAATATTGCAATACATTTCTAATGCTAAAGAGATAGAAGAAAAAAAATTTAATGAAGACGATTATAAAGAGGACCTTCTCAAATCAGTTTGTATATTGATCGAGGAGGGATTTAGTTATAAATTCTCACATCGATCCTTTCAGGAATATTTTGCTGCCAAATGTATTGAGGGGTTAAACGACGAGGGCAAAAAAGAAGTCTTACGTAAATTGTTCGAAGAAAAGCCGTATAGTATAGAACAAGACATAGTTTTCAAGACATTATTTGATATTAATCGTAGTATTCTTGAATACGGGCTTTTTAATGAAATACTTGATGATTTTTTTGGGCAAATCAATGCCTCAGATGAAGAGGGAAAGTTATATCTTTTTTTAAGTACCTTGTACTCTTCTATTAATCTTGAGTGCAATTTGATAGGACTTGAAGGTATCAATAACGAAAATGATGCAATTACATATACTTATAAAAATGAAACGTATCGAATTAATATGATTTTCAAATTCCTTCTCTATAATTATTCAAATATTGTAGAATATCCTCCAAAGCCGAATTTTGATGAAATGTCAGATGACGTTAGTATAATGAAGCTTTATTATGAAGACGATGAGGAAGCAAATATGGGGAATTTTAAGATTGGATTCAATAAAGTCAAAGAAATTCCCGAACTGTATAGATTCGTAATTAGGCAATCTAAATATCGTTTATGGGAGATGCAATGTTTAGAATTAATACATTCAAAAATAAAGGAATCTTCAGACAAAAATAAATACTTAAGCAGTTTATTTAAAAGAAGAAACTAATTATGAATTAACCAATTTGGGTATAAGGAGTCGGCATGAGAAAAAAACTTCAAGTATTTATTTCTTCAACATTCACAGATTTAATTGAAGAACGACAGGTAGCTGTAAAGGCGATCTTGAATGCTGGACATATACCAGCAGGGATGGAATTGTTTACTGCTGGGGATGAATCTCAAAAGGATATAATAAAGAGATGGATAGAAGAATCTGACGCCTATATGTTAATTCTTGGTGGGAGATATGGTTCAATAGATAAGGATTCTGGGAAGAGTTATACTCATTGGGAGTACGATTATGCCGGAGAGATAAAGAAGCCAAGATTTTCAGTAGTATTAAGTGATCGAGCTATACAAAGGAAAATTGAGAATATAGGATTCAAGGATGCGACAGAGCAAAGCAACCCTCAGCTTTATAAGGGATTCAGAGAAGGTCTGCTTCAATCAAAGCTGGTCAGTCCTATTGATGATCATAAAGACATAGAGATTAGTATTTTTAAATCTTTAAGGGAGATAGAGCAAAGAGATAATCTTTCAGGATGGATATCTGGAAAAGATTATAAATTATTACAAAGCATTCATGAGAGCAAGGGAAAGGTAGAAAACAAAGAACATCTTCAAAGAAAAGATATTCCTAAAAGTTCATCTAGGCAACATTGGGAACCTATTGAGTCACATAAACATCAAATCATGGAAGGTAGCAACACAAAGCCAACTTTAGCAATTAAAAGAGGTGAAGTGTTTTTTGCGGATTTATCTCCTGTTGTGGGTTCTGAACAAGGTGGCGTAAGACCAGTTGTAGTTGTATCTAATGATATTACAAATAAATTTTCGCCAACCATTACTATTCTTCCAGTGACTAAGCAAATTAGGAAAGCGAAATTACCAACTCATGTTGAAGTATCGATAGATGATGATAAATGTGTAATACTGGCGGAGCAAGTCAGGACTATTGATAAACAGCGACTTTTAGATAAAATTACTACTTTAGATGCAACAATAACCAAAGGTATTGATTATGCTATACAAGTAAATACAGGGTTAATTCGTTTTTAAGGATTACCATTCTTTCATTGTCGTATACAAGGTGAGTGACCTTAATAATATGCCTTAATAGTTCTGAAAGTTGTAAGATAGAGACGTGAAATAACTGTATAAATATTAATTGGAATATGCATGATATTCCCCGTTTTGACTGGTTGTATATGTCGCATAATTACTGTTTTGCGACATTTGATATGTAAAGGGACATTCAGGTTGAATTATCATGCATGTTCATTCGTTTTAATGATATGATTATTCATTTAAATTTACAGACCATCTACACCAGTGAATTAAGTGCAGCAAGTATTTAAGCTGCATTAGAGCATGCAATGCACGTTGAAGGAGATCACTGAACTGACAGGTGTATCGAAATCAACCTTGTACAGAGAGTTAGAGAAACGTAAAGTAGGTACAGAGCCTTCCATGAGAGGGCTTTTTGGTTTGTGGATTGGAGAGGGTGGGGGATGCTTTCTAGTTGAAGGTGCAAAAGGGTATTCTGGATAGGTAGAAGCACTTCATCAGATCGACAGCAATTGTTTTATATCCTTTTTTGTAGGGATAATTAGTGTAGGTTCAGGAATACCTAAATCAAGGTTTCTAATTTTGCTTTTACCTTTTAGATATAGAAATCCGGTGCTCCAACCCTTCTTTAAGCTATCTGCTGTTTAAGATACAGATAGCTCAGAGGAGGCTTTTTTATATCACTTGCATAATCAAGTCGACTGGAATGCTTATTTGAAATCTCTATAACTAAGCTTTATCAGGAAAGCTACTCAGCTTGTGAGCCAGCTCATCTTTTCCAGTTAAGACCTCGACCATGATGCCTGCCCCAAGGCGAAATCCATAGGTAAAAGAAGAGGCCAGCTCCATTCCATGGGTTTGACCGTACAACTCCAGCAACGTCTCAAGCTCATTGAACTCCTCTTCGGAGTGCCGCTTCCTCCATGCCTCTATAGTTTCAGATGTTTTGCGGCTGAGCTGACGGTATTGTGGATCGGTGGGTATAACCTTTTCATCGGGAGATAGATTTCCATGATACATCTGCTCTAAATGGCTCCTCATTAATCTCCATCCTTTCTGAATTTATAGGTATCCTTCTTTTTAATTCATTATCCGCTCATCTCTATCATGAGAACTACGGAGTATACTCTACAAAATGATATTTATTTATAGAAGGATATGTAAGGATGGAAAAGAATTAATGGATAATGAAAGTGCCTCCGTTTTTAACTCTGCAATGATTGGAGCGCGTGCATCAGCGTTACACCGGCGAGGATACAACGAAGTACGCCAAGGCTGGACATATTCCCGGCGCGATCAACCGCTATTGGGAGGACGGATCGCCGGGCGGCGTTTTTCAGGGTGCGGCTGCTCAGAAGGAGCGGTTTCGGGACATTCCGGCTGACCGGGAGATCATCGTCTACTGCGGGGCTGGTGTTACGGCTTGCCCTAACGTGCTGGCGTTGACGGAAGCGGGATATTCGAACGTGAAACTCTACGTGGGCAGCTGGAGCGACTGGATCTCGTATGAAGGGAATCCGATCGCTACGGGAGAAGAGTAAGAACCGAGAAGCCGCGTCAGACGCGGGTTTGGGGGCTATGACAGGTTAGGAGCAAGTGACCTGTTGCAGTCCTTTTTGGTGTTTTCGTTCAACAGCTTGCAAACAAGAACCCGAGGAAAACAGTTGCAGGCGGTTGTTACTTCACTGCCGCTTTCGTTATATTGATTTTATATTTCACTAGTGTTATATTACATATGTGTAATATTAAACGTAAGGGGTCTGAACATGAATCAACTTTCGAATGTTGAATTTATGCTGTTGCAAATTATCGCGGAATGTAATCAAGCTTCGGGTTACGAGGTCAATAAGTTAATCGATCAGCGCGGCTATAGGGAATGGGCAAATATCGGTACGACTTCAATTTACGCAGGACTGAAGAAATTAAACGATAAAGGATTGGTCGAGCACGAGAATTCCGGCGAGAAATCGGGTAAGGGACCAATGCCGACCCGATTCTCCATGACGGAGATGGGGATGACAACGCTGAGAAAAGAAGTTATTGCCAGCCTATCGTCTTCACGAGAGCGCGATAACCGCTTCGATCTTGGGCTTGCCGCATTAACTTTTGTTAAGAAAGGAGAAGCCATTGAAGCTTTACGGAAACGGCTAGATTTTCTTGGAGAGACATTGAAAAATTTAAGGCAGATGTACGAATCGCAAGGCGGAGCTCGATTGCCGCTTCACGTAAGAGCGCTTTTCCTTCATCCGATGAGTCTTATCGAGAGTGAGCAAGCGTTTGTTGCCAATATAATCAACGAATTGATGGAGGAGACTAAGGAACATGTCTAATAACATTGAGGGTTTCGTTCCGTTTCAAGGGGAACATTGCGAGACAACAACAATAGGCAACTTGCTTCAATTTGCTGGAGTTCGGCTATCGGAGCCGATGTTATTCGGACTCGGGCAAGGATTGGGATTTATTTATTGGGATTCGAAGCAGATGGACTTTCCTTTTATAGGAGGGAGGGTTAAGCCGGACGAACTGACTGCTTGCCTGGTATCCCAGCTCAACTTAACTATCAGGATGCAAGAGAGCTCTTCCGTTGATAAAGCGTGGCAGAATGTACGGAGCTACATAGAACTTGGAGTTCCGGTTGGGCTTAAACTAGACTCCTATTATTTGGACTATTTCACGAATAAAGTGCACTTTGCAGCACATTATGCGGTAATATATGGCGCGGATGCCGAATACGCCTACATGGCGGATACAAGACAACAAGGTGGACTTGTGAAGACGAGTTTGACCCATTTGGCCATGGCTAGAAACGCAAAGGGACCGATGAGCTCCAGGAATCGTTCCTTTACGATTGAGCCGGTCGGTACCCTTCCGCCGCTTATACCCGCTATACGATCATCCATAGCCGAGAATGCACGAAACTATTTGAATCCGCCTATTCGCAATATAGGGAATAAAGGCATTATAAAAATGAGCCATGAAGTTTTGAAGTGGCCTTCTAGAAGCAAGGATTTAGAGAAAGATCTATGTTTGACTGCGCTATTAATGGAAAGAGCGGGAACCGGCGGCGCTTTGTTTCGAAACCTATATCGGGATTTTCTAAAAGAATGCGTGGATCTGTTTGGAGACTCAAAGGTAGAACAGGCATACTGGCTGTTTACGGAAATCGCTCCAATGTGGGTAAGCGTGTCTTCTTTGATCGACCATACAGGAAGAACGGGGAACCATCAGGAACTGAACCTGGTTTCCGAGCTTCTGCTCGAGATTGCGGATAAGGAACGTGTAGCCATGGAGCTATTATTGACAGTTTGACCTTTTAGTTGGATTCACAACTCGAGCACAATGCGTTTTGAGTCAACATTTGGGAGCCGTGAGGCTGCGTTTGAGGCGGGTTTGGGGGCTGTGACAGGTGGTGAGTAAGTGACCTGTTGCAGCCCTTTAATAACCTTACGAGGAGTGTAAGGCAATTGTAATCTAAATCAATAGTTTCAACCTATTTGCTCCTGTATATTAATCCTATCCATCGATGGGATTAGTTTTTAGGGGGAGTTGGCGTGAGGCTTTCTGAAATACTGCTATTCTTTTCAAGTGCTTGTTTGTTGGCGCTCCTGTTCATTTCTAATCAACGTATCCGAAGATCAGCTTTGCTCCTGACAAGCGGAGCCGGCTCTATTTTTTTAGTGATACATTTTCTTGTCGAAGGATACAGGGTTCAGCTTTTATTTTTATACGGATTTACGATCCTGATGCTTATGCTTTCGCTTATAGACGTTTTCATAACGCAGAAAGCCGTTCGGACGGTCCCGCGAATCCGTAGGGTGCTGGGTCGGCTTTTTATCGTGATTGGGCTAATCGCAACGGCGTGCTTCCTCTATGTGTTTCCCGTATTCAGCCTTCCGGCACCAACGGGTGAGCTGAAGGTAGGCACGCAAGTTTTTCATTTCATTGATCCAAACCGGGAGGAGACATTTGGAGAACCCGCGACAGGCAAGAGGGAATTGATGGTTCAGGTATGGTATCCGGCTCAAGCTGGCACCGGCAAGTACGCTCCCTTTATTCCCGATACCCGTATTTTACGTTATATGGCCGCGAACTATGGCCTTCCCGGGTTTACTTTTGGGCACCTGAAGTACGTATCCAGTCATGCTTATTCGGGAGCCGAAGTCTCTTCGGCACAGACTTCATACCCGCTGATCCTTGCGAATCCCGGCTACGGCTCTTCCAGGTTCCTCCACACGTCGCAAGCCGAGAATCTGGCGAGTCACGGTTATATCGTGGCAGTGATCGACCACACCTACAATACATTTGCAACCGAGTTTCCAGACGGTCGGATCACGACCAGCACAACCAACGACTTATTCTCGCCCGACCATGATTACCGGACGGAAAGCGGAAATCGCGACAAGCTCGGCAAAGTTTTAACGGGCGATGTGACGTTTGTGCTGGACCAATTCGAGCTCATCCAATCGGGGCAGATTCCAAGTGATCTGCAAGGGAGGATTGATCTCGGTCATGTCGGGGTGTTCGGTCATTCCATCGGCGGAGCGACGGCCTATGACGCTACTTACGATCCGCGAATCGCGGTTGGAATAGACCTTGATGGAGCGCTTTATCGGCTGCGTGACAGAGAGGGGCTGCGAAAGCCATTTTTGTTCATCAACTCGGAAAGTGAATTCGAAAAATTAAAAAGGGTGATGGATAACCGGGCCTACACGGATGCAGAGCTTAACCGTATGGGCTCAACAAGAGAGTGGATGGATCAAGTAACGGAAGATAAAAAGCTGGAGCTTGAACGGATGCGCGAAACGTTGGGCGAAGGGGGACAAGTCCTCTATATCGAAAATACGGAGCATTTGAATTTTACCGACGTACAGTTCATTTCTCCGATTTTCAAAAGGCTGGGCATTACAGGAAAGATTGCGCCCGAAAGAGCGAACTCCGTTATCAATGCTTATATGCTGGATTTCTTCGATATGTATCTGAAAAATCAAGGCGGAAGCTTAATGAAAGGACCGGATAGCCGCTTTCCGGAGGTGAAGTGGCTCTTGGGTGGATAAGAAGCTGGAGCGATTGGGTCAGCTACCCGGAAAATTCGATCGCGACGGGAGAAGAAGAACAGGCGTAAGACCGCGTCAGACGCGGGTTGGAGGGCTGTGACAGGTTGCTGGCGGGCAAGCTGTTGCGGTCCTTTTTGGGTTTCTCATTCAATTACTTGAACATGTGTTTCGCAACATGCGTGGTACAATTCGGACAGCGTCTCTGTCATGGGAGATCGTTACATCTATACTTCGAAGCGTATCCATATTTAAAAATGACAACGCTTTCTTAAGAATGTTGGCTTATGCCGGCGCTGTTCGGGAGAGTACACTACATATAGAAGGAGGGTCGCATATGCAACTGGAGACGCAGCTTAGTAGCCCGCAGACCGGCAGCGGCAGATTATGGAAGCGGTTCAAAAGACAAAAGATGCTTCATTTATTTGTCGGACTCGGTATGCTGTTCTTGGTGGTTTTTTCGTACACGCCTATGTTCGGGATCCTGATGGCGTTCAAAGACTACAGCATTTCAAGCGGCATTAAGGGGATTTTTACAAGTGATTGGGTGGGACTGAAGTATTTCAATGAATTCGTACACGATTATCAGTTCGGCAAGATTGTCCGCAATACACTGGTCCTGAGCTTTCTGAAGGTCATCTTCGCTTTTCCGGCGCCGATTCTGCTCGCCATTATGCTGAATGAAGTGAAGAACATGGCCTTCAAGCGGTTCGTTCAGACGGTCAGCTATCTACCGCATTTTATCTCCTGGGTCGTGGTGGTCGGTGTTTCCTATGCCTTTCTGTCCGCAGATGTCGGTGTGGTCAACAAAGCCCTGATGAGCCTCGGCTTCATCCACGAACCGCTCAATATTTTGACAAGCCCGAACTACTTTTGGGGACTTGCAGTCGGAAGCGCTGTCTGGAAGGAAATGGGTTGGTGGACAATCATTTTCCTGGCAGCCATTACCGGAATCAATCCGGCGCTGTACGAAGCGGCCGAGATCGACGGGGCAGGAAGACTTGCCCGCATTCGTCATATCACGCTGCCGGGGATGAAGGGAACCATCGTGGTGGTGCTGGTGTTGACGATCGGCAGTATTCTTGGAGGAGGACTGGTGGGCTCCAATTTCGAGCAGGCATACCTGTTCGGCAACAGCATCAATAATCCGACTTCGGAGATTGTGCAGACCTATGCGTTCAAGGTGGGGCTGAAGGACGGCCGGTTCTCTTACGCAGCGGCTATTGATTTAATACAGTCGGTTATTTCGGTAGTATTAATATTTTCCAGTAACTCTATCGCAAAACGGATGTCAGGCTCAAGTTTATTCTAGGGAAAGGAGGAAGAGCTGTGCTCAAGAGTCAAAGACAAAAGGATATGCTTTTTGACGGCTTTATTTATACCGTCCTTTTCATTATCATGCTAATTATGCTGTACCCGTTCTATTATGTTCTGATCGCCTCATTCAACAAAGGATCGGATTCTCTTCTGGGGGGCGTCTATCTCTGGCCGCGAAGCTTTACTCTGGAGAATTACAAAATGTTTTTGGACGATCCTAAGTGGTACCGTGCCTTCATAGTCACGGTTGTCCGGACGGTTTCGGGTACAGCATTGGGGCTGCTGCTGACAAGTCTGGTAGCTTACGGACTTTCGCACCGCGATCTGATGTTCAGCAAATTGTATTTTGCAATCATCATTTTTGCGATGTATTTCTCCGGCGGCCTGATCCCTTACTACGTAGTGCTGCGCTCGATCGGTCTGCTTAATTCGTTTGGCGTCTATATCATACCGTCGATGCTCAGCACGTTCTTCCTGCTCATTGCTATCTCGTTCTTCCGGGAAATTCCCGGCGAGCTGAAGGAATCCGCACACATTGACGGCGCGGGCGAATTCGTTATTTTCTTCCGGATTATCCTGCCGGTCTCGATGCCGCTTCTTGCCACAATGGCGCTGTTCATGGGTGTAGGCCAATGGAATTCTTGGCTGGACTCTGCGTATTTCGTCCAGTCGGAGAACCTGCGGACGCTTGCCTTCCGCATGATGGAGGTCATTAACAAGAGCAATACTCCGATGGATGCGATTGCTGCTGCCAACAGTGCTTCGGCAGGCGTTACCAGCTTCTCATTGCAGGTAACGGCGATGGTAGTCTCCATAGTACCGATCATCTGTGTGTATCCATTCCTGCAGAAGTATTTCGTGCATGGCATTATGCTTGGTTCTGTAAAGGGCTAAACAAGCAGCTTCAATATTAAAGCGCTTGCTTTAATATATTAAATTACAATGGGGGAGTTTTGTTTGAAAAAAATCAGAAGCTACAAGATGCTTGCGGCAGTATTGGCGGCTATCATGATGATCTCGCTCCTGTCAGCCTGCGGTAGCGGGGGACAGGGAAGCAAATCGAACAATGCAGCTCAAGGAGACAATGCCGGCAGCAAGGATAATACTGATGCAAAAGGGGATTCTAGCAAAGGACAAGTGAAGGAATTGTCGCTGTTCATCGACGCTCCCTGGTATCCGGTGAAAGAATGGAAAGGACCCGTTGCAGATAAAATCACCGAGAAAACAGGTATAAAGCTGAAGGTTACAGTCGCAACGGACGACAAGCAGCTTCCGCTGATGATTGCTTCCGGCGACCTCCCGGACCTTATTTTCACCTATTCGAACATAGACCGGCTGTCGGATTCGAAGCTGTCCTATCCATGGAATGAGCTGATCGAGAAATATGCGCCGGATTTCAAGATCGACAAGACGAGAATTGCGATCCATACTATGGACGACGGCAACTTCTACACGATTCGAAATTCCTTCGCCACTCAGGAGGAAATGGCGAAGAACAAATATTCGATCGGCAGCGACGGCCATCCGGGGATTGCCGTGCGGGAAGATATCATGAAAGAGCTGGGCAATCCGCCGATCAAATCGCTGGATGATTTTGTGAAAGTACTAGGTATGGTCAAGAAGAAATACCCGGATATGGTGCCGCTCATCATGGACAAAGACTGGCTGGAGCAATATTTCCTCCAACAGTTCGGCACAGGCGTCCTCCTGGATGGCTGGTATGAAGAGAATGGAAAAGTCGACTATTCCATTAGACAGCCCAAAATGCTGGAGTTCTTCAAGTTTATGAACAGTCTGTACCGCAACGGATACATTCTGGCAGAAAATTTCGCGCTGGCGAACGATCAGATTGATGACCAGTATGCGACCAACGGAAAAGCGTTTGCCCACAGCCATACGGTTGCCACAGCGGATACGGACAACATAAAAATCAAAAGCAGCGGAAGCGGCTCATTCACGTTCAAAATGCTGCCTAGCGCCTTGTCGAAAGATGCAAAGGTTGTAAGTTCGGGGCTCGGATTTGCGGGAACGTTCATCACCAAGAACAATAAAGACCCGGAAGCCTCGATCAAATTTCTTCAATATCTGGCAAGCGATGAGGGCAAGAAGCTGACAATGTTCGGCGTCGAAGGGGAGCATTGGACCTGGAACAAGGAAGGGCATCCGGATCTGAAATACAACCCTTCCGATGCGGATTTCGTTAACAGCAACGGCATCAAGTGGTGGTACCTGTACAACGACGGGGTTACGGAAGGCATGCTGTCCTATGTTCCCGGCTTACAGAAGACACAAGCCCTGATCGATACAAAAGCCATCACTGTTTATAAGCCGCAAATCGGCTTAATCCAGGCACAGCCCGATTCTGAGGAGAAGACGATTAAGACCAAGATTGACGAGATGGTCAAAAACGAGAAGGTGAAAATTTACCTTGCGAACTCCGAAGAGGAAGCAGTGGCAAATTACAACAGTATGGTTAAGAAAGCAGAGGATATGGGGCTGCAGAAGCTGGTAGATTGGGCCAACACAGTCTATGAGAAGAAGAAGGATTTGTTCAAGTAAGCAAGCCAAGGACAACCGGTAGAGGCGCCATGCCTCTACCGGATTTTGCTTGTTCATGGTACGTTTAGAAGTAATCAATCCGGGATTCAGGAGGATTCGTCGCCGTGAGCATCGTTCGTAAAATCACTTTGGGATATGTCATCCTGATTTTTATTCCAGTTGTCATATTCGGTTACTACTATTATTCACAAATCTACGGCAACCTGACCAATCAATTCGTCCAAAGCCGTCAAAAAATACTGGAGCAGGCACATGCCAATATGAAGATGGACCTGACCCGAATCGACTCCATCCAGCGTATGCTGCAATATAACCCGTATGTCACAGATTATCTGGACGGAGTGTATGATTCCGATTCGTACAGCATTTACACCTATAACCGTTATATCAGTCCGATTATCACTCAATCGCTGTTTATTAATCCGGAAATTGAGAGCTTTCGGATCTATAAAACCAAACAGCGGGTGCTTCCGATTACTGACCGGTTCCTGGATATCTCATCTCTGGATCCGCAGGGTCAGGAGGTCGCGCGCAGGCTGAAGCCCGGTCAGGGAATTTGGATGATATCCGATCCGGGGGCGGCGACACCTTCGCTTATGTTCTATCAGAACATCTACAACTCTAATTTTACCGAAAAAATTGGACTTCTTGAGCTGCGCGTCGGCAGCAGTCTAATTCGAAAGCTGTACGAGGCGGCCGGGGGAAGAGACAATTGGCAAGCCTTCCTGCTTCCCAAGCAGGGGGTACCGCCTGCGGAAGCCGCCCCGGCAGGAATTGACAAGGCAACCTGGAAGCAGCTCGGTTCAGATGATACCCGGCCCTATTTCATCAACAATAAAACAATTGTGAACCAGTTGTATATTGAGGAATTGGACGCCCGGGTCGTCGTGACCGGTAAGGTTGACGCTGTGTTTCGCACAATCAAGCGCAAGGAGATCATCCTGGTCTTTACCATCATCGCACTTCTGACGGTCTTGTCATTTGTTTATTATGCGCTCGCATCGACAATTACCAAGCGCATTCTGCTCCTTGCAAGACATATGCGCAATGTGGACGACGATAATATGAAGCAGTTTATCAGCAAGCACGATAAGCCGAACCGCCAGGATGAGATCGGATTTCTGACCTCGACCTACAATTCGATGATCAAGCGCATGGACGAACTGATCAACAACGTCCACCGGTCCGAGCTGCGGAATAAAGAAGCGGCGTATAAAGTGCTTCAGGCCCAGATCAAACCGCATTTTCTCTATAATACCCTTGAGACGATCCGGATGCTGGCTGAGTCCAATAATGACAAGGAAGTAGCGGATATTTCGTTCTGGTTCGGCAAGCTGATGCGTTACAGCCTGTCCTCGGAGGGAGACCGGACCGTTCTGGCCAGGGAAATCGAAACGGTCATTTTCTATCTGAATATTCATAAGATGCGGCTCCAGCACAGATTGACTTACGAGATTGACGTCGCCATGGATGTGGAGCAGATTGCTTGTCCAAGATTCATACTCCAGCCTCTGGTCGAGAACAGCATCGTTCACGGGGCGTCCGCTATACTCAGGCCCGTCCATATTAAGCTCCAAGTCCGGGAAACCGAAGATGAAATCCTCATCTCCATTACGGACAATGGAACAGGCATCCAGGAGGACAAGCTAATGGAAATACGCTCCCGGTTGGCAAAGGGGGGCGACAACAGAGCCGTCGCGGAGAACGAGGGAGGCGTGGGTCTGTTCAATGTCAGCGAACGGATCAAATCATTCTTCGGCGGCTCCTCGCAGCTGCTCATTGACAGCGGACCGGACCGGGGAACATGCCTGAGTATCATCATCGCAAAAGGAGGAACAGACCGGTTATGAGAGTATTGATTGTTGACGATGAGCCGCTTATCCTTAACGGATTGGTCAAGATTATCGGCGAAGCGGCTCCGCTCGGGACAGAGGTATTCAAGGCGAACAACGCTTTTGAGGCACTAGATCTCATGAAAGACTACATGCCGGATGTGACGGTTACGGATCTTCATATGCCGGAGAAAAATGGATTCGAGCTGATCAAGGAGGCCAGGGACAGCGGGCTGTGCGACCGTTTTATTATCCTTACAGGCTACGATGAATTCGAATATGTACGGAAGGCGCTCCGCACGGGAGTGGTGGACTATCTGCTGAAGCCGATCGACAAGAATGAGATTGCCGCTCTATTGGCGCGTATTGACCAGGAGCTTCCCTCCGAAGCTGATCCAGAGTGCTCAGGGCATGCCAAACGCATTCTGGCTTATACCAAAACCCATTATATGAACGATCTGTCCCTGGATCATCTTGCCGAATTGACGAATCTTCATCCTAACTATATCAGCAACCTGTTCAAGAAAGTGACGGGTGACACGTTTGTCAGTTATTTGAACGCATACCGCATCAAGGAAGCCCAGAAGCTGCTCAGGTCACAGCGTGAGCTATCCGTGAACTCCATCGGAAAGAAGGTTGGTTTCGAGAATAAGCACTATTTCACCAAGGTGTTCAAGAAGTACTCGGGCATTACGCCGGGCGTCTACCGCGAAGAGGGCGAAGCGGAGGGGAGTACCGATGACGACGGTATATCCGGCGGGTCGAACATGCCTGCAACGCCTGAGTGAAGCGCGGCGCTAGTTTTTGTCAACACGGGAGAAGTGAAGTAAAGATGTGAGCGTTGTTAATACCTGTTGGCTCCCCCATAATGAAAGCGTAATCAATAAGACAACTACAATTGAATTGGGGGTTGCACATGAGAACGGAAACAAAGAAAGGATCAGTATGGCTTAAGAGAACTTCAGTTTTGCTGCTGGCTTCCCTGCTGCTGTCCGCTTGCTCGGGAGGCGGCGAGTCCGAGAGCGGAAACAAGGAGGCGGCTTCAACGGATAATCCGGAGATAAGCTCAGCCGCAGACGAGAGTCCGCTCGGGAAATACGATCCGCCGATTGAAGTAACGTTCGTCCGGGACCTCAGCGATGTCGTGGAGAATAATGTGCTTGGAGTCTTGAAGGACGAAACCATAGACAACAACCGCTGGACTAAATTGTATGAAGATCAGCTTGGGATCAAGATCAAGTATAAGTGGGTTGTAAAGGGCAGCCAGACCTCTGACCAATACCTGCAGAAAATCAACGTAACGCTGGCTTCCGGCGATTTGCCGGATGTAACCCCGGTCAATGCCACGCAGCTCAAACAGCTGGCGGATTCGGACCAGATTGAGGATATGACGGAGCTGTATGAAAAGTACGCTTCCCCATTCACCAAAAAAGTGCTCTCGGGAGAAGGGAAAAGTGTTTTTGATGCGGCCACCTTCGACGGGAAGCTGATGGCGATTCCGAGCCTGGAATCTTCAATTGAGCGGTCGATGTACATCTGGATTCGTACGGATTGGCTGAAGAAGCTGGGGCTGCAGCCGCCCAAAACGATGGCAGACGTCCTTGCCATATCTGAAGCCTTTGTGGAGAAGGACCCGGATGGGAACGGCAAGAAGGATACATTCGGTCTTGGAATTACCAAAGATTTATGGGGCGGAGCGATGGGGCTGGAAGGCTTTATGGCCGGATACAATGCCTATCCGAATATTTGGCTGGACGATGGCTCAGGCAAACTCGTGTATGGCAGTATTCAGCCTGAAGTGAGAAAGGCGCTCCAGGTGCTGCAGGATATGGCCAAAAAAGGACAGCTCGACCAGGAATTCGGGGTTAAGGACGGAGGCAAGGTCTCCGAGCTGATCTCCGCAGGGAAGATCGGGATGGAGTATGGCGAGCAATGGAACTCCATCTGGCCGCTCCAGCTCAACCGCAACAATGATCCTAATGCGCAGTGGCAGGCATTCCCGATTGTCTCGGAATCGGGGGAAACCCCTAAGGTGCCGCTTAAATTCAGCACTACCCGTTTCTTCGCCGTCAAAAAGGGTACTGCCCACCCGGAAGCGGTAATCAAATTGTTCAATATGCATTTGGAGAAGAACTGGGGCGAGACTGCTGAATTCGGCAAGTACTTTGCACCGCCGGAAGCGGAAAGTGTATGGCAGCTATCGCCGGTTACGCCATATCCGGTTACGAAAAATGTAGACGCTTTCCGGGAGATTGACGCTGCCCGCAAGGCCGGTGATTTCTCCAAGCTGACGGGAGAAGCAAAGACGATTCAGGAAAAGCTTGAGTCTTATGCGTCAGGCTCGACGGAAGGCTTCGCGCTGTGGGGCTGGGAGCGGATTTATGGAGAGCAAGGGTCCATGGGCATAGCCGACCAGTACATTAAGAACGACCAGTTCCTGCTCGAGAAATTCGTCGGTGCTCCGACTCCGACAATGGTGGAGCGCAAAACAACGCTTGAAAAGCAGCAGAACGAGATGTTCGTCAAGATCATTTTAGGAGAGCCCATCGAAAAATTCGACCAGTTTGTGAAGGATTGGCAGAAGCTGGGCGGAGATCAAATTACGCAAGAGGTCAACGAATGGTACGCATCGACTAAGAAATGATCTGACTTGGAGGAAGAAATCACTTGTTCTTCCTCCATTCCATCTTGCTTGCATTTGGAGGATAAAGATGAGAGCGAAACTGCTAAAGGAATTGCCGCTTCATTTGATGCTTTTGCCGGGACTGGTGCTGATCTTCTTATTTTCGTACATTCCGATGGCCGGGGTCATGATTGCCTTCCAGAAGTTTATTCCTGCCAAGGGCTTGTTCGGTGACCAGAAATGGGTTGGCTGGGATAACTTTGAATATGTGATGAATTTGCCGAATTTCACGCAAGTGCTGTGGAATACGCTGTTTATTTCGAGTCTCAAGCTTATTCTGGGTCTGATTATTCCAATCGTGTTCGCCGTGCTTTTGAACGAGCTCAAGAACAATGTAGTCAAACGGTCCGTTCAAACAGCGATCTATTTACCGTATTTTTTATCCTGGGTCGTGCTTGGCGGCATCTTGATTGATATTCTTTCGCCTTCCGGGGGAATTGTAAATGAAGTTCTCGGATGGTTCGGAGTTTCTAAGATTTTCTTCCTCGGTGACAATGACTGGTTTCCCTTTACGCTGATCGTTTCGGATATTTGGAAGAACTTTGGCTACGGGACGATTGTGTACCTGGCAGCAATCACCGGAATAGATCCGGGGTTATATGAAGCGGCTACCATCGACGGCGCCAGCCGTTGGCGTAAAACCTGGCATATCACCATTCCGGGGATACGCATGGTAATTGTGCTTCTGTCGGTACTCAGCCTGGGGCAATTGCTGAATGCCGGGTTCGATCAGGTGTTCAATTTATATAGTCCGCAGGTATACGAAAGCGGCGATATCTTGGACACATTTGTGTACCGGATCGGTCTGCTGGATGCGCAGTACGGGGTGGCAACCGCAGTCGGTTTCTTTAAATCGGTGATATCACTTACTTTGATTTCAAGTTCGTATTTGCTGGCCTACCGGTTCGCAAAATATCGGATCTTTTAGAGGAGGGAGAACCTTGGAGCAACGGTTGGCGCCCAATCAGGCAAAACTAACTCCTATCCGGAAAAGAAAACGCCTTGACTGGGTTTCTGTGGTTAATGCCGTATTTCTGATCCTGGTTTCATTGCTGTGCATATTGCCTTTGATTCATATCATAGCCGTTTCATTCAGTTCAAGCGCGGCAGCTTCGGCGGGATACGTAAGGCTATGGCCTGTAGAATTCACGCTGGCCTCCTATAAGTATACGATGAGCCGCAATGAATTTTGGCAATCTATGCTCGTTTCCCTGACGCGGATCGGCATCGGAACCCCGCTTAATCTGCTCTTGACCATTATGGTCGCTTACCCGTTATCGAAGGAAGCCCATGCCCTCCGGTTTCGGAGCGTGTATGCCTGGGCGTTTTTTGTTACGATGCTGTTCAACGGAGGGCTTATCCCCTGGTATACGACTATAAAAGAGTACGGTTTGCTCGATTCGATCTGGGCGCTTGTCCTGCCCGGCGCGGTTCCTGTGTTCAGCGTTGTCCTGCTGCTTAACTTCTTCCGGGAGATTCCGAAGGAGCTTGAAGAAGCGGCCCTCATAGACGGAGCAGGCCACTGGAGGACGGTGTGGTCTATCTTTGTGCCGATCTCGAAGCCCGCGCTCGCTACGCTTGCCTTGTTTTCGATGGTCGAGCACTGGAACAGCTGGTTCGATGGATTGCTGCTTATGGGAAATCCATCCAATTATCCGCTGCAAAGCTATATTCAGACGATTGTAATCCAGCAGAATCTGTCGAACATGTCGCGGGACGCGATGCTCAACCTGGCGCTTATTTCGGACCGGACGTTAAAATCATCCCAGATCTTTCTCGGTTCGCTTCCGATCATCCTGGCTTATCCGTTTTTGCAGAAATATTTCGTGAAAGGCATCGTACTTGGCAGCGTGAAAGGGTGACCGCGGGACAGGTTCAAATTGAATCTGTCTGTCTCCGCGAATTCGGGATATAATTGAGAGAAAATACTCTTGGAGGCACTGCCATTGTTTTTCCAAAAGGATTTTTCGCTGCGGAACACGATATTTCTACGATTGATTGTGACCTTCCTTCTGATTATGCTGCCTATCCTGTTATTTGCAGTTTATCTGTACAATTGGATTGTGCAGACGGCAAGCGCGGACATTATGAGGTCTGCCAATGCTCAAACCGCATTCTATCTGAACGATATGGAAAATGAGATCGAGCGCATGAAATTGCTGCAGTACAGCCTTCTGGAGGACGAATACCTGAACAAGCTGGCACTGACCTGGGAGACGCTGGCGACGATTGAGCGCACAGAGAACCTGAATTCGCTGATGAACCGGCTGTTCACTGTTCAAAACAGCAGTACGTACATTAAGGATGTAAGAGTTCATATCTTGACCATCGGCAGAACGATTTCGGCCTTAGGCGGAGTACGGGAATTTGAATCCGAACGCTTCCGTGAAATCCGCTCCGTCTTCGGGGAACGCGGTTCCCAGGTTATTGAGTGGAACGGCGGGCTGTTCCTTGGCGCCATGAAGCAGAGGGGATTAAAGGGAGCAGAGCCATTGTTCACGGTGGAGATCGAGCTGGATCCCCAGAAGCTTCAAGTGGCGCTTGGACAATTCAATACGTATCCCGGCAGCGGCACGCTGCTGCTGTCGGATAGCGCTAGCGTTGCCTTGTCCAGCGTGACCGGGAGGCTGGCGCAGGTTGACCAGTCGTTGTACAACCGGCAGCTTCGTTTGATTCCTCCGGGCGACAGGCTGAAGATAGCCGGGGATCAGTATTATATTGTCCAGGCAGGCTCTTCGGATTTGGGCTTGACCATTTATCGAATTATACCGGAGGGGGTTATTAAGACCCCATTAAGCAAGTTTTATACGTGGGCCTGGGTGTTTGTTGTGGCCGCACTTGCCATCATCATTGCTTTTGCGCTGTCCACCTACAAGTATATTCATAAGCCCATGCTGACACTGGTGAAGGGCTTCAGAAGAATGGAGCAAGGCGATCTGGATATTCATATCGCGCATAAGTCCAATGATGAGTTCCGTTATTTGTACAGCCGCTTCAATCAGATGGTGGAGAATTTACACTCCTTGATCGACCAGGTATACAAGCAGAAAATTATGGCCCAAAGAGCGGAGCTCAAGCAGCTTCAATCGCAAATCAACCCGCATTTCTTATATAACAGCTTCTTTATTCTTAATACAATGGCAAAGACGGGCGACACGGAACGGATCGAACAGCTTACAACGCTTCTCGGCGAGTATTTTCAATTTGTGACCCGAAATGCTTCCGATCTGGTGACAATGGAACAGGAAATTCATCATGCGAGAATGTATACAGAAATTCAGGCGATGCGTTTCTCCAGGCGGATTCAGGTCCAGTTCGCTCCACTGACGGATGAGCTGAGGACGGTGCTTGTTCCCCGGTTGATTGTTCAGCCCATCATTGAAAACGCGTTCAAGCATAGTCTTGAGAAAAAAGTCATGAATGGCCTGATCGTTGTCCGCTTTGAACAGGAGGGTCCCGAAATCCGCATCATCGTTGAAGACAACGGCGACCGGTTGACGGATGAAGCCTTGAAGCAAATGAAGAAGACCTTTGACGTATATCAGGAGCAGGCCGAGACGACGGGGATGGTGAACATTCACCGGCGGATTCGCATTACATTCGGGGAGAAAAGCGGCCTTAAGGCCGACTGGAGCGAGCTCGGCGGACTTAAGGTAACCATCCTTCTTTTGGCTGGAGGTGACGATGCTGGTGTACAGGATGCTTATCGTTGACGATGAAGAAATTATCACGGATGGCCTGGCAGTTATTTTTGGCAAAATGGACCTCGATCTGGATATTTATAAAGCGTACTCCGGTCAAGAAGCGCTGAGCCTGCTGGGCCGGACGAGAGTGGATATTGTCTTGTCCGATATCTGTATGCCCGGAATTGACGGGCTGGAGCTGATGGAAAACATCCGCCGGAGCTGGCCCCAGTGTAAAATGGTTTTTTTGACAGGCCACAGTGACTTTAATTATGTCTATCAGGCGATTCAAGCTCCGGGCGTTCAATATGTGCTGAAGAACGAGGGGTACCCGAAGCTGATTGAGGCCGTGAAGCGTGCTTTGAAGGAATTGGATGACACGATGCGGGTGAACCATTTGATCCGCCAATCGAAAGAGCAGCTGGATACGCTTGAGACATTGGCCCAAGGGGACTATTTCCGCCATCTTATCCACAGTGTCAAATTCGGGCAGGATGTGGAGGAGGATTTCAGGCAATTGCGCATACCGCTGGATGCGTCTATGCCCGTTTTGATAGCACTCGGCAGCTTGTCTTATCCGGAGTCCTCCCAATCGTATGCTGACCGCCAGGAGACGGCGCTTGCGGTTAAGTATCTGTCGGAAAAGCTGCTGAAGGAGAGGACAGTCAGTCTCGGGGTAATTGACCGGTACGGCGACCTGATCTGGCTAATACAGCCCGACTGGCAAAAATATGCGGAAAAGACGGACGCCTTCGAACAAATGGTCATGTTTCTGGAAGGGACATTCGAGCTGATTCAGCAAGCATGTCTGGAGTCACTGAATATAATGGTTGCCGTTACACTGAGCGTAGAAGAGTCCGCCTGGACCGCGCTCCCCTTTTTTTACGACAAGACAAGACAATTCCAGCATTACCGGGTTGGTGATGGAAACCGGATGGTGCAGAAGGTGCTTCCGGCGGAGGCGGTAATGCCTGATTCCGTCCGTGACCGGTCTTTGCGCGACAAGTCCGAGACCTTGACCGCACATTTGGAGGCGGGAAGAAAACATGAGTTTTGCAGGCTTTTTGACGAGATGGTCGAGCCGGCCGGTCATGAATCGGAGAGGGGCAGCCCTTACCTGACGGAGCTGTATTTCACCCTTGCACTGATGCTCATGTCTTATATCAACAGATGGGAACCCGATGAACAGATAGGTGCGCACGGTCTAACGCAATTGGAGGAGCACCGTTCGTGGGAAGAAGCCTTTGACTTCTTGAAGGACACGGCAAAACTCCTCTTTTCCGTCAGGAAAAGCGGGGAGCAAAAGCGAGCGGCCGGCGCTATCGACAAGGTATGCTCCTATATTGAAGAGAATATCACTCAAGATCTATCGCTGGTCCGATTGGCGGATGTGATCCACTTCAATCCCTCCTATCTGTCCCGTCTGTTCAAGCAGGAACGGGGCATCAATCTCTCAGAGTATATTGAAGAGATGCGAATCCGCCAGGCTAAAGCACTGCTGAAAAGAGAGGAACTGAAGGTGGCGGAGGTCGGCTCGTTAATCGGATATGTTACGCCGCAATCATTCACCCGATTTTTTAAAAAATGGACCGGAATCACACCGCAGGAATACCGGACCGATGCGCAAAGCAGTTAAAAGAAAATCGCTCCTCTGGGGATGGATGGCAGTGCCTCCACCATATCCAAAGGAGCGATTTGTGGTGTCCATTTATGAATAAATCCGGTAGTTTCCGCTTAGGGCCAGCATGCTGAAGAAGTATAAGCAGTTATCGTAATACCGGCGGACCCCGGTGCGCAGCGGCGTATTCCAGAACAGCCTGACGAAATGGCCGGCATCCGGCCCATCGGCAGCGAGCGAGGCCATGGCCAGCGTTGCCAGAAGGCCGACCGGATGCAGGGACGGCTCCTCAAAAGGCTGGCCGTCAATGGTGTAGCGCCGGTAATCGGCGACATCAATGTCCCGGAAGAAGGCCTGAATCCGGTTGGACTGCCCCACCTGCCAAGGGTCGCAGCCGAACCATTCATAGTCCAGCCCGATATTGGCTGCGACCCGGTAGGCATCGCTGAAGAAGTGGCGGAAATCTCCATGCGGCTGGGGTTCGGCCGGGGTTCCGTCATAGTTGGCATATTCGGGGGAAAGGCCGGTTTCCGGATGGCAAGCCTTTTGCAGATAGGCTCTGCTTCGGGTTGCGGCTTCTTTCCAGAAGGCTCTGTCCTGTTCATCCGCCTCCAGGGCAAATAATTCATAGAAATGCGGCAGATGGTAGGAGGGATCACTGAAGGGGGTTTCAGGAACGAATTTAATCAGCTTGGTTGCCGGGTCCCACATCGGATCGCCTTCACCGTTCTCCCCCTTGTGTACACAGGCGCGGAGAATGATTCTGGCCTGCTCGGAATAGTTGAACGGTTCGGTGCCGTCGCCCCAGCGCTTCGCGGCAAAGAACAGCGCCATTGCGAAAAATTCTTCCCCGTCCGGTGCCGGACCTGGCGACAGCCTTGTCCCGTCCAGCTTGCAGTGCCAGGCAAAATAATCCTTGTAACGTCCTTCCGTATGCTGCATGTATACCTTGGCGAACTTCCAGAGACGGTCGAATTCTTCCTTCTTGTCCATTTGGACAGCCATCATCATCCCGTAGGACATGCCCTCAGTACGCACATCTGTATTGCCGGTATCCACGATGTACCCCTTATCGTCACCCATAGGGTGGTAGATTCGCACATCGGGCGCGCCGTAGAACAATTCGTTCCAGGTGTCGTCAAGCCTTTGCCGGATCGCCTCTTCGGACATTCCGTTCTCCAGGAACAGGTTTCTGTATTCCATAACAATCCTCCAGTAGATAGGGTTTTGCCCAGAGTATAACATACCCGGGGGTAAAGAAATTAAAGCGTTTTCCTTAAAATCTATAGATGATTCGGGCCGGGCCCATAATCTAAGAATAGATCAATGTTACATGTCTATATGTCATGGACTTCGGTCGAGCCGCTTCACTATACTGTAAGGGACCAAGCTGTGAAGCCCAAAAATTTGTAAAGGTGATGTTGTGATGAACAGGTCGGACAATCATATGAGGCTTACCGTCTATACACGCAAACCAGACCAGGACTACACCGGCTCTCTGAGCAACAGTATTCATTTAGCCTGCACGGATGATAAAAACGAATTTCAGCCGTTGAACCGGAACTATGGCATCTTGTTCGCTTTGGCAACCGTGGATGGAAATAACGTGATTCATGAAAAAGGCTTGAAAAATCCGTATTTGTTCCGGACGGCTGACGGTTCTTTCGGCATTGTTGCTGTAAGAGTAGATGCACTCGGAGATGATGACGAAGACAGCAGAGGGCATATTCTTCTGTGGACATCCCCAGATCTGGTTGCCTTTCATTATCATGGTTTGGTCGAGCTGCACAGAGAGCTGTATGTCAAAGAGGTCGTGTGTGGCCTTGACGACACCGGCGAAGGTTATGAGATTCGCTGGCAGGACAACGAGGGGAACTTTTATTATAACCGCTTGCCTGACCTTGTGCAGCCGGACCGTATTTCACCGCCGGAACCGGCGGAGGCCTTTGTGATAGACCGGCCGGATCAGCCGCTGTCTGGAACAAATCCGGGAAATGTGATTTCGGTGGACAGCAGCATCGGCCGCTCGGTGCAGGCTTCCTGGACACCGGTGTACAATACCGGAATCCGTGTGCCGGAGAGTGTCCGCGTGGCCTCTGCAGATGAATTGAAAGCGATTAAAGCCACAGCGGTCTACTCTGACGGCTCTACCGCAGACAAGCAGGTAGCGTGGAACACTGAAGGCATTGATTTTACCTCGCCCGGAACGTATACCGTAGAAGGCAAGGTGGTCACGCATGATTTCCCGTTCCCTCTGGCCAGTGGGTATGCCGACCCGGTAATCCTTCCGTGGCACAGCAAATATTATTTCCTGGCCACCAATGACAATGTCAATGATATCGGCATCTATGTGCGTGAGTCGGACACGTTAAGCGGCTTATTCGCCCCCGGTTATAAGGAAGCTGTCATCCTGGATCTGAATGAGGAGCACAACTTCATCCAGACGTTCTGGGCTCCCGAATTTCATATCATCGGCGAGGATTTATACATTCTGTTCGCCGTAGGCGGCAAGGAATGGGGACCGCAGTGCCACCTCATGAAACTGAACAAGGACGGCGACATCATGAAGGCTGCGGATTGGAATATGCCGGTTCGTGTGAAGCGGGCGGACGGAGCCTATTTGGCGGAGGACGGTATCACGCTGGATATGACTTATTTCAAGGCCGAGGGTACTTCATGTCTGGTCTGGTCCTACCGCAAGGGGATCGGAACACCGCTAGACACCGGCTCCATGCTGTATATCGCGACGGTAAATGAGGACAATCCTGCGGTACTGACCAGTGAACCGGTGCTGCTCTCGCGGCCGCTGTTCGGCTGGGAGAATGTTCAGGGGACCATTAACAATGAAGGTCCGTATCCTCTTCTTACGGAGGATACGGTGTATATCGCTTACTCCGGCGGAGCCGCGACGGGTTACACCTATGCGCTGGGGCTGTTAAGCATCCCCCGGGGCAGCGATTATCTGGACATCAACGCGTGGACCAAAGCAAGCACGCCTGTATTGTCTTATTATTCTATCGAAGGAATATACGGGCCGGGGCATAATTCATTTTTCAGGGACTATGACGGCAATGTGCTGATTCTGTATCACGGGGAAGAGCAGCTGGTGAAGCATGGGACGAGATGCTCGGCCATGCACAGAGTCCATTTTAACCGCAAGGGCGTACCGGTAATGGATGTGGCGAAAGAAAGAGATGTTCACCCGGATGATGCCGATTGCTCCATGCAAGTGATTGTGAATGCATAAACAGACAAAAATTATTAATGACAAGGATGAAAATTACGATGGCAAAAAAACAAGGATTCAATCCGTATCTCCCGTCCTGGGAATATATCCCTGACGGCGAGCCGTATGTTTTTGAAGGCAGAGTGTATGTGTATGGCTCGCATGACCGTTTTAACGGACACGCTTTTTGCTTGAACGACTATGTTTGCTGGTCGGCACCGGAGGACAATCTGGCGGATTGGCAGTATGAAGGGGTAATCTACCAAACTACGGACGACCCGCTTAATCCTGAAGGAAGCATGTGCCTGTATGCTCCCGATGTCACGGTGGGACCGGACGGGCGGTATTATCTCTACTATGTGCTTGACAAGGTGTCCGTTGTTTCGGTAGCTGTATGTGACAAGCCGGGAGGAAAGTATGAGTTCTACGGCTATGTAAAATATGCAGATGGAACACGCCTGGGGGAGAGGGAAGGCGACGAACCGCAGTTTGACCCGGGCGTGCTGACTGAAGGAGAGAACACCTACCTGTACACCGGATTCTGCGGCTTCGGTGATCTATCCAGACACGGAGCAATGGCTACGGTGCTAGGCCCGGATATGCTCACGATTGTCGAAGAGCCTGTGTTCGTTGCACCGAGCCAGCCTTACAGTAAGGGGAGCGGATTCGAAGGCTATGAGTTCTTTGAGGCTCCTTCCATCCGCAAAAGGGGAGATACCTATTATTTTGTCTATTCCTCAATCTCGATGCATGAGCTATGCTATGCGACTAGCAAGCATCCGACCAAAGGCTTTACATATCAGGGAGTCATAGTCAGCAATTGCGATCTTCATATCAATACGTACAAGCCGGCGGACAAGCCGATGTATTATGGCGGCAATAACCACGGCAGCATTGTTGAAATTAGAGGCGAATGGTATATTTTTTATCACCGGCATACCAATGGGACGGCATTCTGCCGGCAGGGCTGTATTGAGCGGATTGAATTCCGTGAGGATGGCACTATTCCACAGGTAGAGATTACATCCTGCGGTCCGAACGGAGGGCCGCTCGAAGGCCGTGGAGAATATCCGGCATACCTGGCCTGCCATTTGTTCTGCAAAGATCAGGAAATATACACCGGAGGCTTCGGACCTATGGGAGCATGGATGGACAGCCGGTTTCCGAAGATTACCCAGGATGGCAGAGACGGTGACGAGGAAATTGGCTATATTGCCAATATGACGGATTCGGCTACCGCCGGGTTTAAATATTTCGCGTGCGAGGGAGTCAGCAAAGTCACTATCAAGGTGCGCGGATATTGCCAGGGCGAGTTTGTAGTCAAAACGTCGTGGGACGGGCCGGCTCTTGGACGGATACCGGTAGGCTTTACGAATGTCTGGAAGGAATATGCTACTGAAGTGGCCATTCCAGACGGCGTACAAGCATTGTATTTTACCTATACCGGCAACGGAGGCGCCAGTCTGGCCTCATTTACTTTGGAATAACCGAAACGCCTTGATCAAAGAAAAGCAGCATCCGGAGTATTCCACGGTGCTGTCTTTTTTTAACATATCATAAGGGATATTACTGCATCGTGTCCGCTGGCTAAAGACCGGAAGAATAACGGGCCTTGTAGTCCGATGGCGTCATATTCATATAAAATTTGAACCATTTGGAAAAGTAGCTGATATGCTGATAGCCTGACTCCAGCGCGGCTTCCAATACATTGTACGATCCACTGCGGAGCAAATTGGCTGCTTTGTTAATGCGAATATAGTTCAAATACTCCATCGGACGCATTCCGGTCTGGCTTTTGAAAAATTTGCAGAAATGGGAGCGGCTAAGCGATACCACGGAAGCAAGCTGATCCAGATCCAGCTTCTCACTGGAATGCGTCTCCATAAAAGCCAGCACTTGCTTGATTTGCCGGTTGTATTCACGCCCGTGGCGAGTTCCCGGCGTAGGATTGATTTCCATCAATCCGTAATGGTAAATATCCGCAATGGACAACAGCAGGAGAGCTTTCAAGCTCATTTCATAAGCGGTAGATTGGCGCTCGTAGCGGATCAGAAGCTCCCGCACACCTTCGAGCAATCGGGAGTGGGCTTCGTTCGCAGCAGATAATAGGGTTGGCAGTCTGACCGTTCCTTGCAGGAGCGGCTCCATGAATAACTCCTGGATTCGATCCGATTGCAGCGAAGACAGCCAAGATAATTTGAACACGATGGAATAATAGCAAGTGCCGTCACAGGAAGTAGCAATCCCCGAATGGAGTTCTCCCGGATGAATGATCAATGCTTCCCCTGCTTGAATGGCGAATTCACGGTTTTCGATATTGAAGGCGGCAGTCCCTCTGGCAAGATAGATAATCTCCATTTCATTATGCCAATGCACAGGCAGGATGGTATGCACGCTGGCCTGATGCTCCACTTGATAGATATGAAGCGGAAATTCGGGCTGGCCGTGCAGCTTGACCTCCCGGTAACGGTGTTCGTACATCATGTCCTCCTATAGATCGTAATATTGTGTTGATAATTCGCAAATATATGATAGATCATCCGGCATCAATAATAATATCATTATACTATAGCGAAATCATGATGAAAGGCAGGGAGTAGATGTGAAATTGAAGGGTGTGTACTCCGGTTCGGATGGTATCAGACTGGAGACAACAGAAGGAATTATGCATATTGCTTTTTTCACGCCGGGGATTGCCAGAATTCGTTATACCCTGGACTCGGAGCTAAGCGGAAAACAGAGTCTTGTGGTGATCAGTCACCCGGAGGCAGAGGCTGTTCAATGGACGGTTGCAGACCAGCCTGATCATCTGGAAATTTCGACAGCGCTCCTTACGATTCGGGTGGACAAAATGACCTGTGCATTCAGTTATTGGGATGCGGCTGGCAAGCTGCTGACAAAGGAACCGTCCAGAGGCGGCAAAACGCTGGAGCGAACGGATGTATACCATACGGTCTTCGATGCTTCGGCGGATAAGGTTGAAACCGGTCAGGGGGCGGATGGTCTGCGTGCAAGAGCGGAAGGAATAAACCGCAAGCTCGACAGACAAGCCTATCATACGAAGCTGGAATTCGAATGGCAGGAGGGCGAAGCCCTGTATGGACTTGGCTCGCATGAAGAGGGAATGATGAATCTCCGGGGCCGTCATCAATATTTGTACCAGCAAAATATGAAAGCGGTTGTCCCGGTTCTTGTATCTACGCGCGGCTACGGGATTCTGGTAGACTCCTGTTCGTACATGACCTTTCATGATGATGCATTCGGTTCGTATCTCTGGACGGATGTGGATGAAGAAATGGATTATTATGTGATTTACGGCCCGGAGTTTGATCAGATTATAGCCGGGATTCGGCACCTGACGGGGGAAGCGCCAATGCTTCCGAAGTGGTCTTACGGGTATGTGCAATCCAAGGAACGATACCTTTCCCAGGAGGAATTGATTGCCACAGTGCAAGAGTATCGTGACCGCTCGCTTCCCCTCGATTGCATCGTTCTGGATTGGCAGTCGTGGACGGGGAATTTGTGGGGACAAAAGACGTTTGATCCCGAACGTTTCCCTGACCCCTCGGAAATGATGCGCAGCTTGCATGCAATGAATGCCAAGCTCATGGTATCCATATGGCCGATTATGGGTACCGGCGGCGATAACCACCAGGAAATGAATGAGCGTGGTTTCCTGCTTGGCAATCAGGCCACATATGACGCCTTCCGGGAAGAGGCGCGCGGGTTGTACTGGAATCAGGCCGATACCGGACTGTTCTCCCACGGGATTGACGCCTGGTGGTGTGACTGCACGGAGCCGTTCGAGGCCGACTGGAAGGGAGCGGTGAAGCCGGAACCGGAGCAGCGCATGCTGATTAACACGGCAGAATCCAAACGTTATCTTGATCCGGGGCTTATCAATGCCTATTCGCTGCTGCATTCCAAGGGCATCTATGAAGGCCAGCGCGCGGCGGCCACAGGCAAACGGGTCGTAAATCTGACGCGCTCCGCTTTTGCCGGTCAGCACCGTTACGGCACGATTACATGGTCAGGGGATATAGCAGCCAATTGGGAGACGCTAAAAAAGCAGATTGCGGACGGACTTAACTTCTGCGTAACGGGTTCCCCTTACTGGACACTGGATATCGGCGCTTTCTTCGTGCGCAAGCACAAGGAGCAATGGTTCTGGAACGGGGATTATGACGAAGGTGTTGCCGATTTCGGGTATCGCGAGCTGTATGTCCGCTGGTTCCAATTAGGAGCCTTTCTACCCATGTTCCGTTCCCATGGAACAGATACGCCAAGAGAGGTGTGGCGGTTCGGCGAAGAGGGCCAGCTGATGTACGATACGCTGGTGAAATATCTGAAGCTCCGGTACAGGCTGATGCCTTATATCTATTCTCTGGCAGGAGCCGTCGCACATCATAGCTATACGATGCTTCGCGCACTGGCCTTCGATTACCGGGAAGATGTGCGCGCTCATAATATTGACGATCAATTCATGTTCGGTCCGGCCTTTCTGGTTGCGCCGGTCACAACTGCGATGTATTATGGTCCCGGCTCCCGCGAGCTTCAAGGTATCGACAAGCTGCGCAGCGTCTACCTGCCAGCCGGTGAATGGTACGATTACTGGAGCGATGAACGGATTGAGGGCGGCTTGACGATTGAGGCCAAAGCCGATTTGGAGACGATTCCTCTCTTTGTCCGTGCCGGCTCGATTGTTCCGGTTGGCCCGGACGTCCAATACGTGGATGAGCAGCCGGAAGCGGTAATTGGCTTGAAAATATATTCCGGCAAGGATGCGCTGTTCACACTTTATGAAGATGAAGGGGATAATTATAACTATGAGAACGGGGCTTACTCCACGATTGAGATGAAGTGGTGCGAAGCAGACCGTACGTTGACGATAGGGAAGCGGAGCGGGAGTTACACCGGTATGCAGGCAGCCAGACAATTTGCTGTGGAAATCACCGGTCATGCCGGTCGGTCCATTGTTTCTTATCAGGGTGACCCCTTAGCAGTATATTGCAGAATTATCTAAGGTGATTAAGGAGTGTAGCAATTATGACAAGCATGGAACACAAGCGGCGGTTATGGTATAGCCAACCGGCGCGGGAATGGAACGAGGCTTTGCCGATTGGAAACGGGCGGCTCGGCGCCATGATTTTTGGCGGTACAGCCGAGGAGAAGCTGCAACTCAATGAGGATTCTGTATGGTATGGAGGCCCGCGCGACCGCAACAACGAAGACGCGCTGCCTCATTTGCCCAAGATTCGCAAGCTGATTCTGGAGGGAAGGCTGCGGGAGGCGGAGGAACTGGCTGCAATGTCGATGGCGGGACTGCCCGAAGCGCAGCGGCACTATTTGCCGCTGGGAGAACTGCTGCTGTCATTTGACGGTCACGGACAGCCTGCCGAAGACTACAGAAGAGGGCTTGATTTGGAGCGTGGCGTTTCCCGGATCAGTTACCGGATAGGTGAGGCTTGGTATACCCGTGAGATGTTTGCCAGCTATCCGGATCAGGCCATTGCCATTCGAATTTCCACTGATAATAAGAACGGGATTTCCTTAAAAGCGAGGTTCAACCGCCACAACTGGAGATACCTGGAGAAAACAGGGAAATGGCAGAACAGCGGATTGGCTATGGGCGGCGGTTGCGGCGGTGAGGGAGGCAGCACCTTTGCCGCTGTCTTGAAGGCAGTCACGGAAGATGGCATCTGCCGCACCATAGGCGAGTATTTGCTTGTGGATGGGGCAAGCTCGGTTACGCTGCTGCTTGCCGCAGGAACCTCGTTCCGCCATCCCGATCCGGAGCTTTACGCCAAAAGACGGCTGGAAGAGCTGAGTCAGCTTCCCTATGAAGAGCTGCTGGCCCGGCATATCGCAGATTACCGTGGACTGTATGGGCGGGTTACGCTGACCCTGCCGGAGAACCCGGACCAGAGCGCGCTGCCGACCGACGAGCGGTTGAAGCGGTTCCAGAAGGGTGAGGAGGACAACGGCCTGATAGTGACCTATTTCCAGTATGGGCGCTATCTGCTTATCTCTTCCAGCCGCCCGGGCTCCTTGCCCGCAAATCTGCAGGGCATCTGGAATGACAGCTTCACCCCGGCCTGGGACAGCAAATTCACGATCAATATCAATGCGCAAATGAATTACTGGCCTGCCGAAATCTGCAATCTGGCCGAATGCCATGAGCCGCTGTTCGATTTGATCGAGCGGATGCGGGAGCCGGGGCGGGTCACGGCCAAGGTCATGTACGGCTGCGGAGGGTTTACTGCGCATCACAATACGGATATCTGGGCAGACACGGCTCCGCAGGATACCTATCTGCCGGCTTCCTTCTGGCCACTGGGCGCTGCCTGGCTATGCCTGCATCTCTGGGAGCATTATCGGTTCAGCCAGGACCGTTATTTTCTGACGCAGTCGTATGAGACGATGAAGGAGGCGGCCAGATTCCTGCTTGATTATTTGGTGGAAGACGCCGAAGGCAAGCTGATTACCTGCCCGTCCGTCTCCCCTGAGAACACCTATAAGCTGCCGGGCGGAGAGTCGGGAGTGCTTTGCGCCGGGGCTTCGATGGATTTTCAGATTATTGAAGCGTTGTTTGGAGCCTGCATCCGCAGTGCGGAGATTATCGGCAGGGACGAGGCGTTCCGCGAGGAACTCACCGCCGCTCTGGCGCGGCTGCCAAAGCCGCAAATCGGGAAGTACGGCCAGATTCAGGAATGGATGGAGGATTATGAAGAGGTGGAGCCTGGGCATCGCCATATCTCCCATCTGTTTGCGCTGTATCCTGGCGACGCATTCACCGTGGAGCATACGCCCGAGCTGGCTGAAGCAGCCCGGACGACGCTGGAACGCAGACTGGCCAGCGGCGGCGGCCACACCGGCTGGAGCCGGGCCTGGATCATTAACTTTTGGGCCAGATTGAAGGATGAGAGCAAGGCCTATGCGAACGTCCGCGCTCTATTGGAGCATTCTACGCTGCCCAACCTGTTCGACAACCATCCTCCGTTCCAGATCGACGGGAATTTTGGAGGAACGGCGGGGATTGCCGAGATGCTGCTCCAGAGCCACGCCGAGGGAATCAAGCTGCTGCCCGCGCTGCCGCAAAGCTGGAGCGAAGGAAGCGTCAAGGGCCTGCGGGCGAGGGGCGGGTATACCCTTGATTTCACCTGGGCGGAGGGAATCGTTACGGAAGCGGTTGTGACTTGCACAGTTTCCGGTCCTTGCCGGCTTGAAGGTCCCGGTCTTGATTCCGTTTCGTTCACCGGAGAAGCCGGAAGCTCCTATACGTTCACCTGTTAAAGAATGTACAGGAGGAGGGTGTCCAGTTTGTCCGTTCAATAAGCTTGTACTGGCAGGGGCTGGCGTCTTAACGCCAGCCCTATTCTGCCGGGCGGCGGGTTCACCGCAGCAAGTCTTACACGGACAGAAAAGCAAGCGTTTTCTTTGTGTCTTATTTTGTGGGGGGTAGAACTATACTTTATGAATTGTAAGCGTATTCTCGGAAAGTATAATTAAAGATGTCACCAGGTGATCTTAGAAACACAAGCAACTAGCCAAAAAGGGGAGGCATAACAAATGCATAAAACGGTAAAACGTTCCGCCCAGGCAGCAGCAGCAGGTGTATTAGCGTTGGCACTGGCACTGACCGGCTGCAGCTCGAACAACACAAACAGTACCAACAGCACAAACGGCAAAGCAACCAATGGAGGAACCGCTAGTCCGGCGGCAACCGGGGACGATAATTCACCGGTAACATTCTCGGTATTTATGGGGGGGCCCGGGCAGCAGCCTACAGGGGACAACAAGATTCTCAAACTGATTAAAGACAAGACCGGCGTCAGCTTCAATATGGAATTTCTGGTGGGTGACCTGCAGCAAAAGCTGGGGGTAATGATTGCCGGAGGAGACTACCCGGACATTTTGTCGGGCGATGACAAATTAATCAATGCCAAAGCTTACATTCCGCTTGAGGATTTGATTGAGAAGTACGCTCCTAACCTGAAAAAGCATTATGGTGCGGTCTGGAATCAGATTAAGGACGAGAACGACGGCCACATTTACGTTCTGCCAAGCTATGGCGTATATCAAGGTAAAATTACTGAACCGACTTATCAGGGACCAGGCTTCTGGCTTCAAAAGGCTGTGCTTGAGGAGATGGGATATCCGACTCCTAAGACCCTGGACGAGTACTTTGATATCATCGCAAAATATAAAGCGAAGCACCCGGATATGATCGGATTTGAATCTCTCAACTTCGACTGGCGTGTGTTCCCGCTGCAGAATGCTCCTGAGCACTTATCGGGCCACCCTAATGACGGGGCTGTTATTGTAGACAACAACAAAGCGCAAATTTTCGCTGATAAGGATATTGCCAAGACCTATTACAAGAAGCTCAATGAGATTAACGCTCAAGGCCTGATGGACAAAGAAGCCTTCGTACAGAACTATGACCAGTACCTGGCTAAGGTCGCAAGCGGCAAGGTCATCGGTATGTTTGACCAGCACTGGAACTTCCAGGATGGCGAAACGTCCCTGATCTCCCAAGGCAAAATTCAAAATACGTATATCGGCTTCCCGCTGCTCTATCCGGGCGCGCAGGAATGGTATCGTGACCGTGGAGCGGTCGGCACCAACCGCGGATTCGGGATTTCGATCAATGCCAAGGACCCTGTACGGATTATCAAATTCTGGGATCAGATGATTACAGAAGATTGGCAGAAAACGATCCAATGGGGAATCAAAGGCGAAGACTATGAGGTGAAGCCAGACGGTACGTTCTACCGGACCCCGGAACAACGGGCGAACGCTGATAAAACAAGCTGGCAGGTCGCTAACAAGATCACAACCATGCATGGATATATGCCGAAAATTCAAGGGACCTACAGCGACGGGAACTCAGCAGATCCGGGAACTCAGCCGCAGGAATTCTTCGACAGTCTGAAGCCTTACGATCAGAAAATCTTGAAGGCGTATAACAAGAAATCTTGGTCTGAGTTCTTCAAGGAACCCAAAGAAAATAATATCTACTTCCCTGCTTACTCCATCGTTCTTAAGGACGGTTCGCCGGCCCAGCTTGCGCAGTCCAAGCTGAATGACCTGCAGATTAAATATTTGCCGAAGGCCATTATGGCCAGCCCGGCTGATTTTGATGGGGTCTGGACGGATTATGTCAACCAGATACACAAGCTGGATATTAAGGCATATGAAGACCGGATTAATGAAGGAATCCAGCAGCGCATCAAAAACTGGAGCGTGAAGTAGTGTAATTCAAAGCTGGAGACAGAGCGGGAAATCGTATTTCCCGCTCTTCATTAATCCGGATAGTGTGGAGAGAATGATCATACAGGAGGGGAATACTACATGTCTGATACCGTACTGGACAAACAGGTCAAAACACAGAAGACCCGAAAACGCAGAGTCGATCCGGAAATCGGTGTGAGCCTTAGCTGGAAGACGCTAAAAATGCAGAAACAGCTTCTTTTTATGTCCGTACCGATTGCTATTTATTTGCTTATCTTCAACTATGCTCCCATTTGGGGCTGGCTGATGGCCTTTCAGAACTACCGTCCGGCGCTTTCCTTCGCAAAGCAGGAATGGGTTGGCCTGCAGCAGTTCAAATTTCTATTTTCAGATGAGACTTTTATGATGGTGCTGCGCAATACGCTTGCCATGAGTTTTATTAACCTTGTGCTTGGTACGGTTACGGCAATTGGCCTTGCTCTGCTGCTAAATGAGATTAAAGTCAAGTTTTTCAAACGTATCGTTCAGTCGATTTCATATTTGCCGCACTTCTTATCCTGGGTTATTGCAGCGGGCATCGTTGCCACTTCACTGTCGATTGATGACGGGATTGTCAATGTAGTCTTAATGAAGCTTCACTTAATTAAAGAACCGATTATGTGGCTCAGTGAAGGCAAATATTTCTGGGGCATTGTCGGGGCCTCGAACGTGTGGAAAGAGGTGGGTTGGGGAACCATCATTTATCTGGCTGCCATTACCTCGATTGATCCTGCTCTGTATGAGGCAGCGTCTATGGACGGCGCCAAGCGTTTTCAGAAGATGCGCTATGTTACTCTGCCGGGGATTAAGGCCACATTCGTTATTTTGTTGATTATGAACATCGGGCATATTCTGGATGCCGGTTTTGAACTTCAATACTTGCTGGGCAACGGGCTTACTGTGGACTGGTCGCAAACCATTGATATCTTTGTACTGAAGTATGGTATCTCTATGGGGAACTACTCTCTGGCTACGGCGGCAGGGATCTTCAAAACCGTCGTCAGTGTCATACTCGTATTTATCGCAAATTATATCGCAAAACGCCTCGGCGAAGAGCGGTTAATATAAAGGAGGAAGCCCATATGAAAGCTGTGACGAAAAGTTCAAGCCGGATTGAGCCGATTGTATTTAATACGATCAACACGCTTTTCATGCTCTTTGTGGTTGCCATCACACTCTATCCATTCCTCCACACGCTGGCTGTTTCTTTAAATGACGGCAGTGACACTCTTGCCGGTGGAATATATTTATGGCCCCGTGCTTGGACTATGGAGAACTATAAAGCAGTCTTTATTTCAGGGACGATTTACCATGCCGCTTTTATCTCTGTGTCCCGTACAGTGCTCTCGACGGTGTTCGGCGTATTTCTGACTACAATGCTGGCGTATACACTGGCGCAGCCGCAATACATTTTCCGTAAAAAAATTAGCTTACTGTTCATCTTGACCATGTATTTCAATGCCGGCCTGATCCCGAACTACTTCCTTATAAAAGAGCTGGGCCTGCTTCATAGCTTTATGGTCTATATCCTTCCAAGCTTGGTCAGCGCATTCAACCTGATTATCATGCGGACGTATATAAGGTCTCTTCCAGCCGGTCTCACGGAGTCTGCAAAGATCGACGGGGCGGGAGAGTTCAGAATCTTCTGGAAAATCATCTTTCCGCTGTGTACTCCCGTCGTAGCAACCGTAGCCTTGTTTATCGCCGTAGGCGCGTGGAATGCCTGGTTTGACACGTTCATTTATGCTTCCTCAGATATCAATCTAAGCACACTGCAATATGAAATGATGAAGCTGATGAATTCAACCATGAGCACGAACAACGATCCTTCCTTGCTGGCAGGTGGTCAAAATAATCAGGTGCAGGCAATGGTGACACCGGCTTCCATCCGTGCAGCCATCACTATCGTAACTGCAGTACCTATTTTGTTCGTATACCCTTTCTTGCAGAAGTATTTCGTGGTAGGATTAAATTTAGGAAGTGTTAAAGAATAACTGGGTTATAAATATTATAATGGATAATATGTAAAAAACCGTTTCGGCAGTGGCCGAAGCGGTTTCTCCTGTTCAACAACTGTGAGCTTGCCGGAATCAAAATTTAGAAATAAAGATGGTGAAGCCAATGCTTAAGGTACTGTTTGCTGACGATGAGCCGCTGATGCTTGAAGGGCTGCGATTCCTGGTGGACTGGGGGGAACTGGATTTTGAGGTGTGCGGTGAGGCTCTGGATGGCGAAGATGCGCTGCAGCTTATTCATAGCACACGGCCTGATTTGGTCATAACCGATGTACGTATGCCTGTAATTGATGGCCTTGGACTCATTGGAAAAGTTTCTGAAAGCGATTTCCAACCGAAATTCATCATCATTAGTGGTTATGCTGACTTTGCGTATGCCAAGGAAGCTCTTAGATATGGCGTGTCGAACTATTTAACCAAGCCACTGGATGAAAGAGAATTGACAGAGGCGCTGCAAACCGTATCCGAACAAATATATGCTGAGCGCAAGCTTGCTTCAAGACAGGAAAGGGCTTCCGCCTATATGCAGGCCGAAACCGTATCCCGTCTTCTAATGCGTGAGAATACTGCGGAGGAAGTGAAGGCGGCGCTTGAGACGCTGGATATACATCCCGGCTCCCGGATATGCTGTGTACTGGTCCAAGGGGATTCACTCAACAGCCCGTATTTGCGAAGCCGGGTTTATTCCATGAATGCCGAGGAAACTTTCCGCAATATAACCGTGTATCCTTTTATGGCCGGAAGCCATAAGCATGGCTACTTGCTGGTTTCCCCGCAGGAAGGCCCGGAGCTTGACCCGAGGCTGCTGGCAAGCTGGATCAATGAAGTGCAGACTCAATACAGTGGACAGGTATTTTTCTCCGCTAGCCTTGAGCATCACGGCACAGCATTTCTAAATGCGGCGTATCATGAAGCGCTGGCTGCTGAACAATGCCGTCCCGATCTGAACAACCACGAAATCGGTTTCTTTCAGAAGCAGGCTAGGGATCAGATGATTATGCTTCCGGCAGGGCTGAAGAAATCGCTGCTTCAATCGGTTACCGAAGGGCGACTTGACCAATTAAGCTCCCAACTGAGTGAGGTATTTAAAATTTTCTCGGCGGATATTACTTCAAGTGCATGGATCGACGCTTTCTTGGGTAATATCAAAGCTGAGCTGCTCCGTGAAATAGACGCAAGAGGAGGAGACTCGGCAATTTGGGCGGATAAATGGTTTCCGCCCCGGGCAACCGCCTGCTGCTTGCCGCTGCTTGAGCGGCAGACGGAGGAGGATCTGCACGAAGTTGCAGCATGGTTCGCCTCAGCGGATAACAATCAGGAGGACCTGCTTGTTACGGCGGCGATTGGCTATGTCCGGGCGCATTATCAGGAGAAGCTGAAGCTGCAGGACATTGCGAAGCATTTGCATGTGAATGCTGCCTACCTGGGACAACGAATCAGGAAACGTTACGGCATCTCCTTTAATGAATTTCTCCATGAGTACCGCATTGAGGAAGCCAAGAAGCTGCTGCGCCGGACGGATATGTGCATTTCGGATATCTCGGGGCGTGTGGGATATTCGGACGCTGATTTGTTCGCTGCCAAGTTCAAAGCGCTAAATGGCGTCTCGCCCTCGGTGTATAAGAAGGGCTAATTCAAGGGGGAGGAGGGGAGCGGCATGAAGGGTACACGCAAACCATCTGCCATCGTCAATGATATCCCGCTCAAATTCAAATTTTTGTTTATCTATCTGCTGTGCGTGCTTGTCCCTATACTCAGCATTAACGCTCTCTTCTATGTTCAGATCAGCCGTAATGTGGATGCACGTGAAAGAGGGAATCTTGAGATTTCTGTAGATCGGGTGGTCTACGATCTCATGCAAATCGTGAATGAATGTGTGGCGATAAGCAATACGGTTGCTGCAGACCGTACCTATAATGAAATCATGGATTATGCGTATCCCGATAACGAGGCGTATTATGATGCCTACAACAATGTTCTGAGAGATAAGCTGAGGCAATACAGCAATCTGCATTCCTATATTTACTGGATGGGTGTGTATACTACGAATCCGACGATCCAGAGCGGGGGCAGTTACTTTGTATTGTCAGACAGCGACAAGAAGAGTGAATGGTACCGCAAAATTTCCAGTGGCACGGATAAGGTACTGTTAACTTCATATCAGGGAACCAACCCGCTCAATCCGCCTCAGCAGGAGGTGTTTGTCAGTCTTATCCGCAAATTGGATAACTTTACAGGACAGCCCTACCATAAATATCTGCGAATTGATCTGCGGCTCAACAATGTGCAGGAGCTGTTCCAGAAAGAGCGCGACTATTTGCGGTTCAAGCTTCTGGATGAGCAGAACCGCATTGTGCTGGAATCGGATCATTCCTATCTCTCACTGGATAAAAACGTCTTGTTAAACGTTGATACGGATGATAGCCAGCCGTCCAAGCAAATCGTCCGTACGTTGGGGAATGCAGGATATACGGAGGGCTGGAGGCTGATCGGAACTCCGGAGGGCAGGGAGATCAATCATGAAATGAGCCGCGCGCTTCGGGTTTCACTGATTTTTGCCCTTATGACGATAATTATCCCTACTGTATTGATGATTGTGATCATACAATCTTATAATCTGAGGGTCAGAGTGCTCTACAAACATATGAAGCTTGTCAAATATGAACAGTTCGAGAGCATTGATATGTATGAGGGGAAGGATGAGATCGGCGGTTTGATCCGCAGCTTCAATCTGATGACAGAGAAAATTCGCAATTTGATCAATGATGTGTATAAGCTGGAAATTCAGAAAAAGGACCTGGAGCTTGAGCGGGTGCGAGCCGAATTGAACTATCTGGAAAGTCAGGTGGACCCGCATTTCCTCTTTAATACGTTGAACGCCATATTGGTCATTTGCAAGAAATACAAGTATGAAGAGGTCACCGATGTAATCCGCAATCTGGCCCTTATCCTGCGCAGGCTGCTGAGCTGGAAGGACGATTTGATTACTGTCGAGGAAGAAGTATCTTTTATTGAAATGTATCTGCAGATTGAAAAATTCCGCTTTCAGAGCCGGTTCAATTACGACATTGATATCGACCCCGCCGTACTGAATTGCCGGATTCCGAAAATGAGCATCCAGGCATTGGTGGAGAATTCCTGCAAGCATGGTCTACAGTCGGTCAAAGGTGCAAGGAAGATTCACGTGTCTGCTTTCATGAATGACGCAGTTCTAATAATTGCTGTGACTGACAACGGTAAGGGAATCGAGAAGGAGAAGCTGGAATGGATCAAGTCTCACCTGCAATCGGAGCAAGATTCCGGTAATAATATCGGGCTGCGGAATGTCTATAGGCGCCTGATGATGTATTACGACGGCAGAGCCGGGTTTACCATTGAGAGCACCGAGTATGAACGGACGTCCATCACAATTCAAATCCCCATAGATCTGACAATGGCTCCACAATTGGAGGATTCACATGTATAAAGTGGTTTTGGCTGACGATGAAACGATTGCATTAGAGGGATTAAGAACGTTGACCGATTGGGAGGAGCTGGGCTTTGAAATCTGCGGAGCATGCGAGAACGGGGAAGAGGCGTTAAGCACGGTTGCTGAGTGTTCGCCGGACCTTGTAATTACAGATATCCGCATGCCCGGCATTGATGGCCTTGAGCTAATCAAGCGCGTACGCCAGTTGGATTTGAAGCAGCCCATCTTCATTGTTCTCAGCGGTTACGGCGAGTTCGAATACGCACGGACAGCACTCCGTTATGGTGTGAGACACTATTTGCTGAAGCCTGCCGTTGAAGCGGAATGGGAGAAGGCGCTTGCTGCTGTTACGGACGAGCTGGAAACACGGATCAAGATGAACATGCAGCAGAACATGCTGGCGGACCGGCTTCTTCCCGTTGCGATCGCCCGTATGCTTGAAGGGCAGTGGGCGGAGCCGGAAGAGGAGATTGCCGAACAAATGGATCGTCTGGACGAGGCGGTGTCGGGGTGGACATATCTGCATGTGAATGGCCCCAAAAGCAATATCACCGGAATCTGCCGGGAGGTCGCCGGCTCGGTGGGCGCCTTATTCATTGATTTACCCGGCGATCAGGCGGGGCTTGTCGTGGAGAGCTCAGCACGAACGGCGGAGCTGGCTAACCGGGTATATGCCGCTTTGTCCAAGAATAGTTTGAAAGGGTCTGTGAGTATAGGTCCGAGTGTACAGTCTCTTCGGGAGCTGCCCGTCTCCTATGTGGTGGCGGCTGGGGCCGCTGCTCGTCACTTGTTCTATTCGGAGGGGGGCGGGCCCATTGATACCGCGACGGATGCCCGGAGCGAGCTTAGTTATAATCTTCCTTCCGCAGGTCTGATAGAGGAGCTGATGAGTGCAGTAGAAAGATTGCAAGACCAGAAAGCTAGTGAGAAATTAAAGGAAATGTTCAGGAGGTTCAGACAGGATAGGACTGCCCCTGAGGTTGTTCGGATGACCAGTATTGATATCATGCTGAAAAGTATAGAGCTGGTGCAGGAGTTCGGAGGGACGGCTGAGCAGTGGGGCGAATCTTTTGAATTTTTTAAAACGGAGCCAAGGTCGCTCGCAGCGCTGGAAGACACTCTCCAGATAGTGTTGAATTCCTGCATGGAGTATATTAGGCAGCATAAGGGCCGCAGCTCTGAGCATCCGCTTATACGGGTGGAGTATTTTTTGAAGGATAATTATTCGAGGCCGTTGACGGTAAAAGAGATTGCGGAGCACTTCTATATCAATCCGGTATATCTGGGCCAGGCTTTCATCAAGAAGCATGGAATCAGCATTCTTGAGCATATTCATAATTTGCGTATAGAAGCAGCCAAAAGGCGGCTGATCGAAACAAACGACACCGTTCGGAGCATTGCGGATCATGTGGGTTATTTGCATTACCACCATTTTTTAAAAGAGTTCGAGAAACGGACTGCGCTGAAACCTGTCGCTTACCGCAACCGGGCTCGATCTGAAGGATGATGGGTATACTTCTTTAATCTGGTAATGGAAAACGCATACAAAAGCGATATCATAGACTTGAACTGTCTGAATTATTCTAATTAGGAGGCTTTAGATGATGACTCAGGCAAGCAGCGGGTTACCCGCATTGCATGAAGTGTTCCGGGATGCCTTCAAAATTGGCGCAGCGGTTAGTATGGATGTTGTATCTGCTCAAGCTTCTTTCATTGCCAAGCATTTCAACAGCATTACCGCCGAAAATGTAATGAAGCCGGAAGAAGTCCAGCCGCAAGAAGGAATCTATACCTTTGATTCTGCCGATAGCATCTTTGCGTTCGCAGAAGCCCATAACATTGCAGTCCGGGGCCATACGCTTCTCTGGCACAATCAGACGGGGGACTGGATGTTCCGCAATACGGCGGACGAGCCTTGCACCAGAGAGCAGCTGCTCGGCCGTCTGGAAACCCACATTAACACTGTCATGGGAAGATACCGGGGAAAGGCCTATGCCTGGGATGTGGTCAATGAAGCCATTGAGGATAAATCCGATCAATACCTGCGGGATACCAAGTGGCTGGAAATCATCGGGGAGGATTATATCCAGCAGGCATTTGAAATGGCTCATCGGGCCGACCCGGACGCCTTGCTGTTCTACAACGACTATAACGAGACCGACCCTGTCAAGCGCGACAAAATCTACAAGCTGGTCCGCAGCCTGCTCGATCAGAATACGCCGATTCACGGCATAGGCATGCAGGCCCACTGGAATATCTATGGTCCGTCCATTGACGAAATCCGCAGTGCGCTTGAGCTGTACGCTTCTCTTGGCGTCAGAATCCACATTACCGAGCTGGACCTCTCGATGTTCCGGTTTGAGGATAAGCGAACGGATTTGAAAGCGCCAACACAAGAGATGCTGAAGCTGCAAGAGGAACGTTATGCCGAGATTTTTGCCCTGTTGCTGGAATACAGAGGGGCCATTGATTCTGTTACCTTCTGGGGAGTGGCCGATGACTACACCTGGCTGGACGGGTTCCCGGTGCGCGGACGCAAAAACTGGCCGTTTCTGTTTGACGAGCACAGGCAGCCCAAAGCTTCGTTTGGACGGCTTGTCACGCTGGCAGCTTCGAAATTATAACATTCACTGAAATTTGAAATGCATAACAATAATGGAGGGAATCAAATGACAAATCAACTGAATCAGGCCGTTGGAAAGGTCCCGGCAAGCGGCAATCCGCTGGTTGCACACAGATACGGAGCTGATCCTTATGCACTGGTATTCGGGGACAGGGTCTATCTGTACATGACCAATGATGCGCTGGAATACGACGGGAACGGCACGGTGAAGGAGAATACCTACAGCAGCATCAATAAGATTGCGGTAATTTCCTCGGGTGATCTGGTCAACTGGACCGATCACGGCGAGATCGCGGTGGCCGGACCGGAAGGGGCGGCCAAGTGGGCTACCCAATCATGGGCGCCTGCGGCAGTCCATAAAGTGATCGGCGGCAAGGACAGGTTCTTCCTGTACTTCGCCAATAATGCCAGCGGCATCGGCGTTCTGTCGAGTGACAGTCCGGTGGGGCCATGGATCGACCCCATCGGGGAGGCGCTGATTCTGCGCTCTACTCCAGGGGTCGAGGATGTAACCTGGCTGTTCGACCCGGCGGTTCTGGTTGATGACGACGGCAAAGGCTATATTTATTTCGGCGGCGGAGTCCCGGAAGGACAGTTCGCCGAGCCTGGTACAGCACGGGTCATGATGCTGGGGGATGATATGACCAGCGTGGTTGGTACTGCTGAGGTTATTCCAGCCCCCTTCATGTTCGAGGATGCCGGGATACATAAGCGCAGCGGCGTATACTACTACACCTACTGCTCGAACTTCTATGACGGGGAACGTCCCGAAGGCAGTCCTCCTGCGGGAGAGATCGCGTATATGACGAGCGACAAGCCAATGGGTCCCTGGACATATCATGAGACGATTCTGAAGAATCCGGGACATTTCTTCGGAGTATCCGGCAACAACCATCATGCGATTTTCCAATTTCATGACGAATGGTACATCGCTTATCATGCACAGACCTTGTCCAAGGCACAGGGCATTGCGAACGGCTATCGTTCGACGCATCTGAACCGCCTCTCCCATAATGAGGATGGCACCATCCAGAATATTGAAGCCGACTACAAGGGCGTGCAGCAGATCAAATCCTTGAACCCATATGAACGCGTACAGGCGGCGACGATGGGGTGGAGTGCGGGGGTAACGACGGAATTCAAGGCAGCCAGCGGAGAATGGATTGTAACGGATATTGACAATGGCGACTGGATCGGGTTATCCGGGGTAGACTTCGGAAGCCAGGGAGCGGAAGCGTTCAGCGCTTCGGTTATGGGCCTTGAAGGCGGCGGAACCCTTGAACTGCATCTGGATGAGCCGGATGGTGCATTGGTTGGCAAGCTGTCTGTACCTGCGGCAGATGGGCCGGAGGAATGGGTGGAGCTGAAGACGGAGGTCAAGGGAGCGGAAGGAGTCCATCACCTGTATCTGGTGTTTGCGGGGAAGAGCGGGACCGGTCTCTTCAAGCTGGAAGACTGGCAATTTACAGAGCGGCAGGGCTAATTCCAAGGAGGGCAATATATTGAATAACGCCATCATTACCAATCCTATTATGTGGGCAGATGTCCCGGATGTTGACGTTATCCGGGTTGGGCCTGTGTTCTATATGGTCAGCACCAGCATGCATTCCATGCCGGGCTGTCCGATCATGAAATCGGTCAATCTGAACGATTGGGAAATTGTTAATTATGTATATGATACCTTTGAGGATAACGAGGCCCACCGGCTGCTGGACGGCAAAGGCATTTACGGCAAAGGCTCCTGGGCGGCCTCCCTCCGATACAAGGACGGTTTCTACTACGTCATCTTCTCATCCAATGACATGGATCAGTTCTATATCTACCGGACAGAGGATATTGAGCATGGAACATGGGAGCGTTCAGTCATTCCGGGGCTTCATCATGATCCGGGGCTGCTGCTGGATGACGATAACCGCAACTATGTGATCTACGGGAATGGCGATATCCGAATCAAGGAGCTGACGGAGGATCTAACGAAGGTGAAGCCTGGCGGAACCGACCAGCTGCTGCTTGAAGGCGAACGGGAAGAGATCGGGCTGCGGATCGAAGGCTGTCATGCGTATAAGCTGAATGGCTATTACTATTTATTCTTTATTGAATGGCCGAGAACCGGCAATCAGCGCAGACGCCAGCTATGCTACCGTTCACGCGAGCTTCTGGGTCCCTATGAGCGGAGGGTTATTCTGGATGATGCTCTGGGCTATCATAATAACGGTGTCGCACAAGGCGGCATTGTTGATACTCCGGGGGGCGATTGGTACGCGGTGCTGTTCCAGGATCATGATGCTGTCGGGCGGATTCCCTGCGTGCTTCCCGTAAGCTGGGAGAACGATTGGCCGGTCATCGGGGAGAACGGCACGGTGCCTCAGGTCTTTGCGACGAAGCTTCCTGCCGAAGGCCGGAAGCCGCTGGTCATTAGCGATGAGTTCGACTATGCGAGTAATCGGCTGGCGCTGAACTGGCAGTGGAACCATAATCCCGACAACGGGCTATGGTCTGTCACGGAGCGGCCGGGGCATTTGCGGCTGCGCACCGGGCAAGCGGCGGACAGCATCCTGCAGGCGCGCAACACGCTAACGCAGCGAACGGAAGGTCCAGCCTGCAGCGCGGAGACGGTGCTGGACCTCTCCGGCATGCAGCCCGGAGACCGGGCGGGTATGGTGGCGCTGCAAAACGAATTTGGCACTGTTGGGATCGCCGCCGGGGAGCAAGGCCAGTTCAGCGTGGTCATGTGTGTCAATGACGGCGATGGCTGCGAGGAGACAGTGGAGAGTGTAGAGTTCACCGGTGACCGGGCTTATTTTAGAATTGATTTCAATTTTGAGAATAGTCTGGATCAGGCCAATTTCTTTTACTCGGTGGACGGAAACGATTGGAAGACGATTGGCCGGACGCTGCACATGAAATACACGCTGGATCATTTTATGGGGTACCGGATTGGCCTGTTCAATTATGCGACCAAGCTGTCCGGCGGCTATGCCGATTTCGATTATTTCCATTATCATAGGCAGAATCAGGCGTAAGCCTTCGGATCTCTGCAGATCAGCTTCGGTCAGGAAAAATGGGTAACGTAATCGCTCGGAGTCATGGCGGTGATTCGTTTGAATATTCTTCCGAAATACGTCAGGTTGGAAAAGCCGACCCTATAGGCAACCTCCTGGATGGAATGCCGGCGAAGCTGCAGCAGTCTGCAGGCTTCATGTACCCGGAGCATATTCACATATTCGATCAAGGTTTTCCCTGTGTTTTTTTTGAATAAATGACAGAAGTAATTGGGTGTGACACAGCATATCCGGGCAGCCTCCTCCACCGTCAGCGGTTGATGAAAATGGTTGCTGAGATGAATCAGTACGGGCTGAATTCCCGTCTCCCGGCGTTCTGCCTTTGAGCTCGCCGGTCTGAATTCTGCTACCGGATAGGCAAGGCCCAGGGAAGAGAACAGGTCGCCTTTGATGCATAGTTCATAGCCGAAGCTTTTGTGCTGATAACTGTGAACTATGCGTTCAAGGCAATCCCGGATTGGCTTGGTAACCGGTCCATCAGCGCAATAGAATTCGGGCAGCCGGATTTCACCGGACAGCAGCGGCCGGATGTGCTGAATTTCAGTATGATCCCTCATTCCGTTCAGCAGTGCTTCGTTAAAGACGATTGCATACAGCTCACTGCCATCCTCTGTCGGATAGGCTGCATGAATCTGGGGCTGGCCGACAAAAGCAAGCTCCCCCTCCACCAGCTCTCTCGAATTTGGGCCGACCTGGACCCGGAAGCTGCCCTTGGTAATGAGAATCCATTCGAGATGGTCATGCCAATGGGGCGGAATTATGGAGCGGTCAGGAAAGCAGATATGAAATACATTGATCGGAAATAAATCCTCTGGCATTTCTGTATGCTCTTTTTTCCACAAATCAGGCTGGTCCTCGCAAGCTCCCATCTTCTTAACTCCTCCAATAAAACGTAATATCGTATGATAGATGCGTATTTTTATGTATAGTATAGCGGTTCTGCACTCTTTATAATTTGGTTGCATCCTTATTATAGAACTGTTGGAGGTATCACGCTATGTTTCGTGAAGAGAATGGCAGACTGATTAGAGAGTATGACCATGAGAGAGTCTGGATCGAGCCTTGGGGAGAGCATTCGCTGCGTATCCGCGCTTCCTATTCGGCAATTACCGATGAGGATTGGGCGCTTTTGCCTGCACCGCAGACCCCATGTGAAATCACCATCACCAAGGAAAGTGCGAAGATCGTAAATGGGAATATCCGGGCGGAAATCACGGACAAGGGGCAGATTTTCTTTTATAACCAGCATGGCAAGCTGTTGCTTAACGAAACGGAGGATACCTATCAATTAAAATATGGCGGAAGAGAGCTCCGGGCCATTCCCGGCGGCAGCGATTTTTCCGTGAAGCTCCGGCTGGAAGCGGACCCTTCCGAGAAGCTGTATGGCATGGGGCAGTACCAGCATCAATTTCTGAATTTGAAAGGCTGCTCCCTGGAGCTGACCCACCGCAACAGCCAGATCAGTGTTCCGTTTGTGCTGTCCAGTGCCGGTTACGGCTTTCTGTGGCATAATCCGGCAATCGGGCAGGCGCATTTCAGCCTGAATGTTACGGAATGGACGGCCCCTTCAGCCAAGCAACTGGACTACTGGATCACAGCCGGTGATACCCCTGCCGAAATTGAGGAAGCCTATGCCAAGGCTACCGGGACGGTGCCGATGATGCCGGACTATGGCATGGGCTTCTGGCAATGCAAGCTTCGCTACCGTACCCAGGAGGAATTGCTAGAGGTGGCCAGAGAGTATAAACGCCGGAATCTGCCTATTGATGTCATCGTCATTGATTTCTTCCACTGGACGAATCAGGGGGACTGGAGATTTGACCCCGACTACTGGCCTGACCCTGAGGCTATGGTGCAGGAGCTGAAGAAAATGGGCATCGAGCTGATGGTCTCTATATGGCCGACTGTGCAGACGGAGAGCGAAAACTATCAGGAGATGCTGGAAAAGGGATATTTGCTCCGCTCTGATCGCGGTGTACGCACACAGTTCCAGTTTCTTGGACAAAATGCTATTTTTGATGCAACCAACCCCGAAGCCCGTCAGTTTCTATGGGGACTGATTAAACAGAACTATTATGACAAAGGCATCCGGGTATTCTGGCTCGATGAGGCGGAGCCTGAGCTAAGCGTCTACGACCATGATATTTACCGTTATCATATCGGCTCCAGCAAGCAAATCGGAAATATCTATCCGGTGAAGTTCAGCCAGACCTTTTACGATGGAATGTCCGCCGAGGGACAATCGGGCATCATCAATCTGGTGCGTTCCGCCTGGGCGGGAAGCCAGCGCTACGGCGCTCTGGTATGGTCTGGAGATATCCACTCCAGCTTCAAGGTCCTGGGCATTCAGGTGAGGGCCGGCCTGAATATGGCCATGGCGGGAATTCCTTGGTGGACAACGGATATCGGCGGCTTTCACGGCGGCAATCCGGGAGACCCTTCGTTCCGTGAGCTGATGGTGCGCTGGTTCCAATACGGCGCCTTCTCTCCGGTGTTCCGGCTCCACGGGGATCGTCAGCCTTTTGTTAAGCCTGCCGGAACGAAGGGAGGAGGCGTTTGTGGAAGCGGCTCGGATAATGAGGTCTGGAGCTACGGGGAAGAGGCATATGCTATATTCAAGGAATTCATGCAGATCAGAGAGCGTCTGAAGCCCTATATTTCCGGGCTGATGAAGGCGGCCCATGAGAAGGGAACACCGCCCATGCGTCCTTTATTCTATGATTTCCCCCAGGACCCGGAAGCCTGGGAGGTGGACGACCAGTATATGTTCGGTCCCGAGCTTCTGGTCGCCCCGGTGCTGTTCGAGGGTGAAAGACAGCGCAAGGTATATTTACCGTCCGGGTCACAGTGGACCCATGTCTATACCCGTGAAAAATATGCAGGCGGCCAAGTCATTGTGTCGGATGCGCCACTACAGCAGATTCCTCTGTTCTTGCGCGATGATGCGGCGCTGCCAGTCCTTGGTGAAAGCTGAACCTGAAGAGGCGCTCTCAAGTTATTAATCTGCCGGGGTTCTCGGTTCTTTGGAGGCAAGCTTATCACGGTAGGCCCGGGGGGAATAGCCGGTAAGCTGCCGAAACTGCCGGCAGAAATGCTCCACATTCGCATAGCCGCAGAGCGCTGCGATTTCGGCAATTTTGTACGGGCCAAAGCCAAGCTTTTCTTTGGCCAGCCGAATCCGGCAATGAATGACGTCCTCCATGCAGGAAATACCGAAGGTTGATTTATATATGGTCTGCAGATAACCTGCGCTTATGTGCAGATACTCGGCCATGGATGAAACAGTCCAAGGATGACCCGGGTTATTGTACAGAGTCTTGCGCAAGTCCAGAAGATTGTAATATTGCGGAATCAGCTTGTCTTGGGACGCTTCGAACAGCTTGTTAAAGATGATTCTGAACAGGTAGTCGATGGAAAGCTCCCGATAGTCATTCTGAAAAGTATTCTCCAGGGTCAACAATTGAAACAACTGATGGCAATAGCCGGGGTCCGGCAGCGAGAATGGAACACCAAAAGGCAAAGCATTTTCTGTAATATAGGATTCGTCCGCATCGAACCGGACCCAATCGTTAACGTATTTATTGGAACAAGCGCGGTAATAGATGGTGTGCTTAGGCGGATAGAGAACAACAGAGTGTGCGGGATACTCCTTCAAGTCTCCGTTAACTTCAAACAACGCCGCAGTTTGTGTGAGCACCAGAAGCCAGGCATCCAGTCCTTCGGGTATGCTGTACACAAAATCGCTTGGATGAGCAGCATCATATTCTACGTAGCGAATTGTGGGCATGGGCTCCTCCTTTCTTCGGATACATCAACTAATGGACAGGAAATATCATTGTTTGGAATTCAGTAGCTCTCTATAATTTATACTGTAAATAAAGGGTATTTGGGAAGATTTCTGGATTCTATCATTGATTTATGAGTTTCTGGTTATTAGGAATCATCAATATGAAGGAGGGTCATTTGTTTCATGATACCACAACCAAACGAAGAGCGGAATTATATCCTTTGCTATACCCGGCTGCCGCAGGAGGACATGGTATATGCTCCGAAGCTGGCGTACAGCATGCATCTGGCTTACAGCAAGGACGGGCTTTTTTTTCAGGAATTGAACCATAATTCAGGGGTTTTATTCGCCAAGGCGACAGTGAATGAGGATGGTTCACTCCAGGCCAAAAGCTTGAAGAACCCGTACTTGTTCCACACAGCCGAGGGGAATTTCGGAGTGATCGCTGTTCGTACGGAGGCAGAGGGGGAAGCCGATGCACAGAGCAAGGGAAAGGTGCTGCTGTTCTCTTCCGCTGATTTGCTGCAATACAACGAAATTGGACTGCTGGATCTTAAGGCAGATACCTTTGTAAGCGATGTCTCCTGTGAGTACGATGCTGACCGGAAGGGCTACCTGATCCGCTGGAACGATGAGCTGGGGAACGGTTATCAGAATTTTATTACTGATATTATGAGCTTGAAGGATATCTCGGCACCGGAATCGGCCCAGCCTCCTGCCCTGGATACAGTGCTTGCTGATATTGAAGGGATACTGCCGCGCAACTTCATCCCGGTACAGAAGGAAATATTCCACAGGCTCTATTGTAAGCTTACAGTTCCGACTAACATTGCGATTGAAGTCCCGGACCGCGTGGCAGCGGCATCGGAAGAGGATTTGACAGCCATCCGGGCTACCGCTCTGTACAGCGACGGCACCCAATCAGTGAAAAGGGTGAATTGGAATACGGACGAGATCAATTGGAACAAGGCGGGAACCTACAGAATTTCCGGTGAAGTCCATCAGGAGCATTACCCGTTTCCGATGGCGCTGCACCGGGCGGACCCTTGTATTGCAAAATGGAAAGGAAAATATTATTTCATTGCCACCAACGATGCAGACCAGAATCACACGTTATATATGCGGGAAGCCGATACGATCCCCGGACTGGTAAATGCCGAGGAAGTATTGATCCTGGATTCGAATACTTATGAGCAGATTGGCGGGCTATTGTGGGCACCGGAATTTCATATCATTGAGGAGGAGCTGTATATTTTTCATGCAGCAACACCGGGTGAATTTCTGTATGAAGAGTCGCATGTCATGAAGCTAAGGGCAGGTGGTAATCCGGTATGTGCTGCCGATTGGTCGATGCCCATGCGTGTAGTGAAGAAAGACGGTTCGTATCTGTGTGAAGCAGGCAAGACCATTTCTCTCGATATGACCATCATTCAATGGAACGGAGAGTATTACGCCGCATGGTCGGAGCGCGAGTTCCTGCCTGTCGATCTTGGTGCCTGGATTTATATCGCGACAATCGACCCGCAGGAGCCGTGGAGACTGACGAGTGATCCGGTGCTGCTGACCAAGCCCGATTATGGCTGGGCTAATAATCACACCTTTGTGGATGAAGGTCCATTCGCCCTTTATTCGGGTGACAAATTATTCTTGACCTTTGCCAGCGCGGCGGTGGATGCAACCTATGTCGTGGGTCTTCTGACAGCCGAGAAGGGCGCGGATTTGCTGGATATCAGCAGTTGGACCAAAGGGAATTATCCGCTGCTGACCTCCAGAAGTGTGCCGGGGGAATATGGGCCGGGCCACAACTCCTATGTGACGGACGAGGATGGGGTCATTTGGAACGCCTACCACGCAAGACCGGGAATTGACGGACCGAGAAGCTCCGGCTTGCGCCGCGTGCATTTTGACATTGATGGTGTTCCGGTTCTGGATTTGACAGAGGATAAGGATCTGAACCAGGAGCTGAAAAAAGTATTCATTGAAGTGACCGTAGGTTAAACCGCAGATTAGCTTAATCGAATCTTCAATCATAGAAATAGCAGTTGGAACCCTTGACCGTTCACATAGGCCGGGGGTTCCTTTGTTAGGATGAAAGGGAGTGAATCATGATGTACGGAATCATTATTGTCGATGATGAATTGTTTGTCCGTAAGGGATTAATTGAAATGATTGATTGGGAGAGCAGCGGCTTTCAGGTTATAGATGAGGCGGACAATGGAGAAGACGCGCTGGACTTAATTCGGAAGAAGAGGCCGCATCTGGTTATTACTGATATCCGCATGCCGAGTCTGGACGGAATCGGGCTGATTCAAGCCGTAACGGAGGAGCAGCTTGACACTGGATTTATCATCATCAGCGGCTACAATGATTTTCGTTACGCGCAGCAGGCGGTTCGGTATGGCGTACTCGATTATGTGCTTAAGCCGATTAATGAGAACGAGATTTTGAAAGCGCTTCATAAATTTCGTGACAAGTTTTCTGTGCAGAAGCAGCTAAAGGACCGGCTCAGTATTCATGAGGGAGAGCAGCTGGTCGAAGCCCTCATCCGTGGTGAACCCAAGAACGGCCTTCTTGAAGTATGGGAAAAGCAATGGGCGGGGGCCAAGGCGTTTACTTATGTGCTGCTGGAAGTCAATAATGTGTTCCCCTGGGGAGACCGGCCCATGCCTGTCAAGGCAGACCTGAAAGAAGGGATTCAGCAAGCCATTCAGCTGCTTTGTGCTGAGACTCCGATTGTGTACGAGCACCCCCGGGCATTCGGCTTTATCGTGCCTGATCTCTATTTAAAGGAGCATGATGGAGATATCCGCAGCTAATACGACCACCGGCACAACCAGCCTGGACGGCATGATTCAGGGGGCAACGGGAGGACAGCAGAACGCGGTAACGCCTATGTCAGTCCGTGCTACAATGACGATTGTGGCCTCGGTGCCGATCATTATGGTCTATCCGTTCCTGCAAAAATATTTTGTCAAAGGCATGATGGTAGCGGGGTAAAAGGGTAAGCGGCGCTCGGCGTTTGAGCAGAGCGTGTCTTCCCTTACCTGGAGCCTGCGTATAAAGAGGACCGTCTGCACTCCGTACAGGGCAACCGGTCCTTTTGTATGTAGGCAGAAGTATCTTTTATGGTTATTTTTTGGCTGTGAGCTGAAAAAATAAAGAGGATTTTGGACTTTGTTTATCGAATAAACAAAGAGGTAAGCGCTTATATCCTGAAAGGAGCAAAGCTATGTTAAGAGAAGTAAGTGTGGAAAATGGTGTTGTCCAAGGACTGCCTGCGGCTGATCCGCGCATTACCAGCTTCAAGGGAATTCCGTTTGCGGCCCCGCCTGTGGGGGAGAACCGCTGGCGTGCTCCCCAGCCTGCGCATAACTGGGAAGGGAAATTGAAAGCGTTTGAATTTGCCCCCATTTCGATGCAGGCTCCGATCGTCATAGATGAGAATAATGTGTATTCCCGTGAATGGGCGGTTGATCCCGATCTTCCGATGGATGAGGACTGCCTGTACCTGAATGTCTGGACACCGGCCGTCAGAACCGATGAGAAGCTTCCCGTTTTTGTATGGTATTTTGGCGGAGGACTTCAGGTCGGCTATACGTCCGAAATGGAATTTGACGGTGAACGTATTGCCCGCCGGGGGATTGTCGTAGTGACCGTGAATTACCGTCTGAATGCGTTTGGCTTTTTGTGCCATCCCGAGATTACTGCCGAGTCTCCCGGGGCTCCCGCAAATTTCGGGCATCTGGATCAGCAGGCGGGAACGCAGTGGGTGAAACGCAATATCGCTGCTTTTGGCGGAGATCCTGATCGAATCACCATCGGGGGACAATCGGCCGGCGGCGGGAGTGTGCTGAGCCAGCTGACCTCGCCGCAGAATGAAGGGCTGTTTCAGCGGGCTGTGATTATGAGCGGGGTCTTTACTCCGCTGTACCCGAACAACCCGATGCCTCCGATGGACCATACACTTAGTGAGGCTGAAGAGCAGGGAGCAGATTTTTTTGAATTTATGGGAGTATCGACCCTTGAAGAGGCCCGGAAGCTGGGTGCAGTCTATATCCGCGATAAAATGCTGGAGTACGGCAAATTCTGGGGGACGGCTATAGATGATCACTATTGTCCGGGCAACCCGTACAACCTTTTTCTGAAGGGGCAGCACCATAAGGTGCCGGTCATGCTGGGAAATACCTCCTCCGAATTTTTCGGAGTTCCTGTCACCGGCAGTGTGGACGAATTCAGAGCCTTGGCTGTGGAAATGTTCGGCGGGGAAGCGGAAGAGTACCTTAAGCTATGCGCTGCCGATTCAGGGAAGCTGGAGGAAATGCTTCAGAAGGCTACCGTGAGCAATGTTGAATATGCGGTCCGCGTTGCGGTCAAGGCCAATAGCGATTCCGGCAGCGGTGTCCCGATGTATTATTACACTTTTGATGCCGAAATTCCGGGCTGGGATCATCCGGGAACCTTCCATTCGGTAGATCTGTGGTTTCACTTCGAGACGCTGGCCAAATGCTGGCGGCCTTTTGTAGGCAAGCATTATGATCTTGCCCGCCAGATGTGCAATTATCTTGCCTATTTCATTGGCACAGGCGATCCGAACGGCAAGGATTCCACTGGTGAGGAGCTGCCTCTCTGGAAGCCGTGTACGCCGGAAGCGCCTTACAGCATGGTATTTGCGGACAAGGCAGAATTTGTGAAGGAGCCTCCGGGTGAGCTGATGCAATTTCTGGTCGAGCAGCATTTCAAGCGGCAATCCATTCATAGCTAAGAGAGGAATGAACTTCAATGAACGAGAGCAATCCGAATTATACGATACAAACGGCCGGATATGACACGGAGCGGGAAGGCATTGAGCGGGGGGAGATCCGTACAATAGAATATCCCTCTGCAGCTGTAGGCAGCACCCGTAAGGCCATGGTATATACGCCGCCCGGCTATTCCGCCGGACAGAAATACAGCGTCTTGTATCTGCTGCACGGGATTGGCGGAGATGAGGAGGAATGGTACAATCACGGCAAGCCCCAGATTATCCTGGACAATCTGTATGCCGATCACATGCTGAAGCCCATGATCGTCGTTCTTCCGAACGGCCGGGCAATGCCAAATGACCGGGCGGAAGGAGATATTTTTGCTCCCGACAAGCTACAGGCCTTCGAGACCTTCGAATCGGATTTGCTCCATGATCTTATTCCTTATATCGAAGCGAACTATTCGGTCCTGACGGATCGGATGCACCGCGCCATTGCCGGATTATCCATGGGCGGAGGGCAATCCCTGAATATCGGTCTGAACAATCTGGACCGGTTCGCCTGGGTTGGGGCGTTCTCCCCGGCTCCCAATACGAAGCTGCCCGAGCTGCTGGTGCCGGAACCGCAGAAGGCAGCAGAGCTGCTCAGCCTGCTCTGGCTATCCTGCGGTGATCTGGACAATCTCAAGAATGTCAGTGACCGGACGCATGCCTATTTATCGCAGCATTCCGTGCCGCATATCTGGGTAGAAGAGCACGGTGATCATGATTGGCCGGTCTGGAAGAACGGCTTGTACCAGTTCTCCAAGCTCATATTTTAGCTGATCGCCCGCAGGTACCCGCTGCTTGCAGCCATATACGACAAAAAGGGGACGTTCCCGGCAGCCATATCATATCTGCCTGAGAACGTCCCTTAGCTTGCAATGTTTTATTTATTCGCGACCGCATCGGCACGCATTTTAATGATTTTTTGTGCTCTTTCCGTATCCGTGGCAAGGACATCATTCCAGCCGAGACCGACGACATCGGTCTTCAGCTTGGTCCAGAGCTGATCGAATTCGGCTTGATCCTTGGCAAAGATCATTTTCCAGGAGGTATTCTTAACATAGTCCGAGATCTGGCTTCGTTTATTCTTGATGTCTGACGAATCCGAGCCGAGACTTGTATTGATGTTCGGCACAATATCTATCATATTGTTCTTCTGATAGTACTCTGTAGGAGTGGTTGCATTATAAGCCTTCTGCCATTCCGTAGTCAGAATAGTCTTGTTCGCCTCAATGGTTGAGCTCCAGTAAGTGCTGTTGTAGAATTCTTTCGTTTCCGGATCGACTACGAAATCGCTCATAATCATAGTGTTGAGCTTGCTCTGACCGTCCTGATATCCTCCGCCTCCGTATTGCTCAGGAACAGGAGTATTCTCCTGGAAAGCGGTTTGCCCTACTTCAGTCAGCTTGAACTTGCCGTCTGCCGTTTTCTCGTAATTGAAGCCTTCAAATCCATTGGTGTAGTAGCGCAGACCTTCAGGTGAGGCCAGCCAATCCATAAATTCAATGATTCTGTCAGGATTCTTCGCTTTCGAGCCGACAGCAAATACTCTGCCGTTGCCGAAGTAGGCATCACTGTTCTGGATAATATGGGTATCGGCAATCGGAATGGCAACATTGCCGTCGCCTTTATTCCCTCTTTCAATGGTATTGTAGAAGCCCCTTTGCCATGAATACCATAAGAGCAGAACCTGTTTGTTCGTAAGCTTCTCAGAGACTTTATTCCAATCCTGAGATGGCGAGTCGGGGTCAACCAGCCCCATCTTATTGGCGTCATAATAGAACTTGAGGATTTTCTTGTACATGCTGTTGTCGTCAATGAGCGGAACGACATCGCCTTTTGCATTCATTTGAATTGTCGAGGTTCCGGTAGGCTGCTCATAGCCGTACCAGTTGCTTAACCAACGAACATTCTCCATGCTTCCGTTGTCCCAATCCTTCCACAGCGTAATTGGGACGATTGGTTTTCCGTCCGGCGTCTTGGGATATTTCGCCTGCATCTGCTTCAGTGCGTTCATCAGATCAGTAAGATTGTTCAGCTTGGGAGCGCCGATCCCCTTGTAATAATCCCAAGGCATAATTGGACTGGAGTAAGGGATTTCTTCCGAGAAGGTTGTCGGGGAAGTGTCCGATACAAAAGTCGGCAGCGCATAAATTTTACCTTCAGGATTTGTAGCTTCGAATGCAGCATTGAAGGGCTTGAAGTGATTGTCAACATATTTGGAGAGGTACTCGGTATTCTTGATCTTATCCGTGATATCCATAATAAGTCCTGCCGGAATTAATTCCTCCAGCTGGCTGTTGTCGATAATCAGGAGGTCTCCCAGATCTCCCGATGCCGACCGCGTCTTGTATAACTGATCACCGGCAACCTGCGGAGACAGAATATTTAATGTGATATTGAATTTATCCTTAATCAGCTTTCCATACCACCCGGTCTGCTCTCCCTGGTAATTCGCCGCATTGTCGAACACGGTAATGGTCAGGGGCTGACTGTGATCAATCCCTGCACCTGAATTGGATGACCCGGTTGCTGTACCCGCGTTGCCTGTATTGCCCGAATTGCTGCTGCATCCGCTGAGTGCCGCCGTTCCCAGAAGGATAGAGATGCCAAGCAACAGCATCGAATTTTTGGCCAGCTTGCTGTGTTTCTTCATTTACAGCCCCCCAAATGATTAATTTATCATAATAGTGCAAATTAACCTTTGACTGCACCAATTATAATTCCTTTTACAAAAAACCTTTGGAAAATCGGATACACCAGCAAAATAGGCGCGACAACGATAATCGTAACTGTCATACGAATGGACGTGGTGGTTTGCTTGGTGGCCAGACTTGCCATGGCTGTTGATCCGGCATTTTGCAGATTGACCATGGTGGATAAGGAGCTGGCCTGATTGATGTAGTTATATAGAATAAACTGCAAACTGTATAATTTGCTGTCAGTCACCAGCAGCAGTGTATCCTGAAAGGAATTCCACTGGTTGACTGCCGAGAATATGGCGACTGTTGCGAGTATCGGTTTGCTGATAGGCAAGATAACCTTGTAAAAGATGGTGATCGTGCCGGCACCGTCAATGCTTGCTGCCTGCTGCAGCTCCTTCGGCGTGGATTCCACAAACGTCTTCACAAGAATGATGAAAAACGGGGCTACGATGGATGGCAGGATGTATGCCAGGAAATTGTTGGTCAGATGCAGGGATCTCATGGTCAGGTACCAGGGGATAATTCCGGCGCTGAAAAACATCGTAATAATGGTGAACCGATACCAGAATTTTTTCCCCCACATATCCTCCTGAGCAAACATGAATCCCAAAAAGGCAGAGGCCCCAACCGTCAAAAGGGTTCCGATTACCGTTCTCCCCAATGAGATGACAAATGCATTCCACAGTCCCGGTATTTTAAATACATCAATGTAGTTCTGGAAATGGATTTGCTTCGGCAAAAATACAATTTCACCTTTGGCGCTGAGGTCATTTGCGCTTATGGTATTGATAATGATCGAGTAGAACGGATAGATGCAAATAAAGGCAAAGAGAGAAAACACGATATAGTTCGCAACAGAAATCAGTTTGTCGGTTGCACTGACCTGCATTTTAATTTTTTTGGAGAATTGGTTGTCGCTCATACGATGCCCTCTCCCCTTAACATTTTGGACAGCCCGTTTACAGAAAAGAGAAGCACAACACTGATCAGGCTTTTCAGCATACTGATAGCAACGGAAACGGAATAGCTGCCGCCTCCCATGGCCAGATTGTATACATATAAATCCAGTACCTGTATGGTGTCTTTGTTAAATGCATTCTGAAAAACGAAATATTGCTCCAATCCATTATTAAGGAAGCTGGCAATTTGGAGCATCAAGAGAACAAAATAGGTTGGCAGCATGCTTGGCAGAACCACATTCCGAATCACCTGCATTCTTGTCGCACCATCCACATAAGCCGCTTCATACAGGGATTCATCAATTCCCATAATCGCCGCGATATACAGAATGGCCGACCAGCCCAATGTTTTCCATGTAGCCCATAACCACATCGTAATCCAGACATGGTCCGAGTTTTGCAGGAAGAGTACAGGCGAATCAATAAGTCCCATTTGGCTCAAAAAGCCGTTGACCGCACCTTCACTGGAGAACATGGAGAATGCCAGGGAGTATACCAATACCCAACTGATAAAGTTTGGCAGCGTGGTTACGGTTTGTATAAATTTGCGGAAACGCACGGCCTTGATCTCCGTCAGGAAGATGGCAAAAAACATGGGAAGCCAGGAGAAAAGGATACTCAGTCCGCTGATACCAAACGTGTTTTTGATGACCTGCAGCAGTTGATCCACTTTGACCTGGTTTTCGACCAAGGAATGAAACCATTTGAAGCCGACAAACGGCGCCTGTGACAGGGGAATCGGCGGCATATAGTCAAAGAAGGCATACACCCACCCATAGAGCGGGTAGTATGCAAAGACAGCAAGTAAAACCATGAAGGGCGAAATATAAAGAAATTTTTTGAAAGAAATACTTCTCATGCTGTGACTACGCATCGTTTCACTCCCCTTTAAATTGTTGAAGCTGTTGATTGATAGCGCTTACATATCTATGCAACTATAATAAATTATCGTTTTCATTCAAACAATGACCGATCCTCACCAGTTATTGATCTATTATTAGATGAAACCATAATGAAATAACAGTTATAATTCAATTTTTCAATTATTTAATATTAATTTAAAATATTAACTTAATTTTAAAAGTCAGCAGGGGCAGATTGACAGAGAGTTTAGCTTCAAAGACGGGGTGAAGGCCAGTAAGCAGATTGAGGATGAACAAATCGGCATTGCTCGGCAAGGAGCAGTGGCAGCGACTGATTTCTTCTGGAGAAAAGCAACAAATGTCTATGTGAAAGCAACGTCAAGCTATAGCCTGGTGGAGCTGTGTATGATTAAATACATAAAGAATATACCAGCTGTTCCAGCACCTAATCTGCAGCTCACTGAAAGGATGAATCATTGTTATGAATAAGCAGCAACTCGGCTTGACCCCGCCTATGGGCTGGAATTCATGGAACACCTTTACCTGGGACATTAATGAGCAGCTTATCCGGGAAGCCGCCGATACCATTGTCTCAGAGGGGTACAAGGATGCAGGATATGAGTATATTGTTATTGATGACTGCTGGAGCTTGAAGGAAAGGGACGGGGATGGCAGGTTAGTCGCTGATCCAATCAAATTTCCGAACGGAATATCCGGGGAGCTTCGAGCATGAATTTCAGGATGCGGAATCACTGGCGGAATGGGGCGTCGATTTTTTAAAGTATGATTACTGCTTTAAGCCCAGACATATGTCGGGGGAGCTGCTGTACAAACGAATGAGCCTGGCGCTTAAAAACTGCGGAAGAGACATTCTGTTCTCAGCATGTAATTGGGGCGAGGACAATGTATATCATTGGATTCGTGAATCAGGAGCGCATATGTACCGGTCCACAGGGGATATTCAGGATAGCTGGGAGTCCATCAAGAATTTAACTTTATCGCAACTGGATAAGGCGTGCTACACAGGAGCCTATTGCCATAATGATATGGATATGCTGGTGGTCGGTATGTACGGAGGCAGCAACAGTGATTTTATTGGAAGTCAGATCGGCGGTTGCAGTGATGTGGAGTACAAGACCCATTTTTCCTTATGGAGCATGCTGGGATCTCCGCTGATGATTGGCAGCGACATCCGCAAAGCCAACCAGGAAACCAAGGATATTCTGCTGAACCGGGACCTGATCGCCATTAATCAGGATGTGGAAGGCCGCGGTGCTTACCGCATCAAGCCGGAGCCGCAGTGGTTCCATACGGATGATGTCTTTATGCTGGTAAAAGTGTTAACGGGCGGCGATCTTGCAATCGGCTTCTTCAATCTAAGTGATGGTCAAAGGGAAATGTCGTTGCAATTCTGGGATATGGGAATACCTTATGCTTCAGGTAAATCACTGTCCTTGTATGACTGCTGGGAGCATAGAGAAATCGGCGCTTATAAAGAAAGATACGCTCCTGTAGTTCCAGCCCATGATTGCCTGATTGTGCGGGCTAAACTGGTCTAAAGAATAGCATGAACATGAATAGGACATGCAGAATATGCGGAGTTCCCTTAATGACGGATGATGTGGCGATTTACCTGAAGCTTGTTACGCGAAACGCTCAAGACTTCCTATGCATAGACTGTCTTGGCGAGAAGCTGAAATGCGGACGAGGCCCCATTGAGCAATTGATTAAATATTTCCGGGAATCCGGGAATTGTGTGCTGTTTCGCTAAGCCGACTGCCAGTATTTGCCGTGCTGTGTGCCGTTCTATATTGCGTTGGGGTATACGAGGTTGCTTTTTTGAATGCTTTTGAAAAATATAACGGGTCCTGGTAGCCAACGGAATAAGCCAATGACTTTATAGATAACTGAGAATTTTCCAGTAATTCGCAGGCGCGCCGAATTCTGAAGGCGGTTATATAGCCGGAAATGGATATGCCGTTTTCTTCCTTGAACAACCGAAACAAGTAGCTGCGCTCAATCTTCACAAATTCCACTACATCCAGAACAGATAATGAAGGCTTCCAAAAGTTGCTTTCAATATATTCCCTTGCTGATAATACGTAGTCTTTGGTGAGAAAGGCTCGGTCACTAGGGTAGTACTCCATGTAATAGGACAATAAAAGATGCAGTCCTGCATCTGAACGCTCTTGTTCGAACGGTTCTATTCCGGCGGTCTTGACCATATGGAACAAGGGTTTGAAATCTTGAGGAGATGCCTCCAGGGTCGGATGGTCAGGCGCAATATTAATCATCGACATGAGGCGCGATGCTTCTGCACCGCTAAATTCAATCCAGAAATACTCCCACGGGTCCTGCGGATCAGGATAATAATACACTTCCATATGAGGGAAAATAATAAAGCTTTCGCCTGTCTTCAAAGGGAAGGTAGCCTGGCCTGTCTTCAAATAGCCCTTTCCGCTTGCTATATAATGCAGGGCGTATACATCCCGGACACCCGGCCCCCATTTATGTGAATTCGGAGGCTTGTAACCGTTCCCTCTACAAATTGAACGCCCGCTGAACCCATAACACGAAGAATTCATAGTCAGCACCTCTGTAATGCGTGAATATTCGATAGATACTATGATAGATACCATGATATTAAACTGTCAATGTGTATTCAATACGGGCAATGTGGCACAGCGGGCGGCATCCATGTAAAATCATATTATGTGGATTATTCAGATTATGGACTAAATGGTGCATAGAGAGGGAGGCCATATGAAGAAAGCAAACGCCAATTTAATGAAAGAAATCAATTTAAATCATGTGCGCCAAGTGATGAAACGTGTTGAAACGGCGACCAAGCCGCAGCTGGCCTCACTCACCAAGCTTAGCGTAGTTACAGTAAACTCCCTGGTCAAGGAGCTTCATGACCTTGGAGAGTTATTTGAAGATGAGACTGTTCCATCTAACGGCGGAAGACCCGCGCTGACCTATCGTTATAATTATGATTTCAGCCTTGCACTCGTCATTTATATGAAGGAGAAGGAGGGCCAGGAATTTTTTGCAGCAGCGGTAGTTAACCTGGAAGATCACATTTTGCAAAAAGAAGAATATTTAATTCCTGCTTTAGACCGTCAGCATTTCCATGAGGTGATTGGACGTTTCCTCGCTTTGTATCCTTCCATTAAAGTGATTGGCATAGGCATTCCTGGACAAGCCGTTAATGGTGAAATTACGGTTAGCAGTCATCAGGAGCTGAAGGGCTTTCGCATGAGCGAAGAGATTGAATCGCAATTTGGACTGCCCGTTAGGGTGGAAAATGATATAAATGCCGCCATAAGCGGGTATTGCGCACAGCAGGAGCTGGAAGACGAGCAATGCATACTGGGGATATATTTTCCGGCGAAGTACCCTCCCGGAATGGGGATTTATCTGGATGGAAAAATCGTCAAAGGCAAAAACGGCATGGCCGGAGAAATCAAGTTCCTCCCCATGAGTCCAGACTGGTATCGTGAAATGGGTCAGGAAGCTTTTGTGGCCGCAGTATGCCAGATCCTTCAAAGCGTCAATGCCGTCCTTGCTCCAGACAAGATTGTGCTCTATCAGGATAGAGTGGGAGCAGATACTTGGAACACTGCATGGGAAAAATATCAGACTCAGCATCCGATGCCGTCGTTTCCTGAAGTGATTTTACAAGGGACCTTTCAAAATGATTTTGAGGCAGGCATGCGCTGGCTAACGCTCAAAGAGTTGGAGCCGGTCCTGACATTTAAATAAGATCAGCAGAACCCCTGGGATTTTACTGTAGGGGTTTCTTTCTGTCTTTTGTCTTGACAAGGAGAGGATACAGACGCATACTAAATAAAGATAGTTTATAAAGTTATTTTAATATGTCGGCAGCAATAAATATTCATTCATGATGAGGGAGGTGGAGTATGGCAACTTGGTTGCTGATTGTTATTTATCTGGCATTTATTAGCTTGGGACTTCCGGATTCCCTGCTTGGGTCGGCCTGGCCGGTGATGTGGCCTGAAATGGGAGCTTCACTTGGCTCTGCCGGTATTTTGTCAATGGTTGTAGCCGGAGGGACGATCGTATCCAGTCTGGCAAGCGGAACTTTGCTAGAGCGATTGGGGACAGGTAAAGTGACCCTGATCAGTTGTTTTCTGACTGCCGGAGCGTTGCTTGGATTTTCTATGGCCCCCTTAATGTTGTGGCTGGTTATATTGGCTATTCCTCTTGGTCTTGGCGCAGGTGCAGTAGATGCGGCGCTGAATCATTATGTAGCTGCAAACTATAAGGCGCATCATATGAACTGGCTGCACTGTTTCTGGGGCTTAGGAGCAACTATGGGTCCGATTATTATGTCCTACTATATTGCTGATCATAACTCCTGGAGAGGGGGATATACAGCAGTAGCCGTAATTCAGTTCACACTGGTCGTAATTTTGCTTCTTACGCTCCCCCTATGGAAACGTATCGCGGCGAGTCATGAGCCTGAGCCCGCACCAAGTGACATGCAGCATGATCAGGCTGAATCCGTTCTAGTACAGCCAGAGGATAAGATAAAAACCAATCTGCTCCGCATCAAAGGCGTCAAGCCTTCCCTGATCACTTTTTTATTCTATTGCGGGGTTGAAAGTATGGTGGGGCTGTGGGGAGCCAGTTATTTGGTTGGCGCGAAGCAGATCACAGCAGATACGGCTGCGGGATGGATTTCTTTATATTATGGCGGGATTACGATTGGAAGAATGATTACAGGCTTTATTACGCTGAAGGTCCATAATCGTGTGTTAATCCGGTGCGGTCAGCTTGTTGCTATTGCAGGCGGGGGCATCCTTTTGCTTCCGCTGCCTGACGCGTTTTCCCTTGCTGGATTCATTCTGATTGGCCTTGGGCTCGCCCCTATCTATCCCGGGCTTCTTCATGAAACGCCAACCCGGTTTGGAAGAGACAACTCGGCGAGACTTATGGGAATTCAGATGGCTGTCGCTTATACGGGAACGACGTTTCTTCCTCCGCTTGTTGGCATAATCGCCACACAGGTGAGTATCGGCTTATTCCCGTTTATCGTGCTTGTGTTCCTTCTTACCATGCTGATGAGCGCAGAGGGAGTTAACCGTATCTTAAGCCAACAAGAGAAGGTGAGAATTTAGTATGTTAGCGTACGTGTTATTATGTGCTGTCATATGGATTGGGACTTATTTATGTATGCGGATATCTGAAGAGCCAATTGAAGTGAAAACGATTCGTTCGATTGACGATTTGTTTGAATAGATATAAAAATAATGAAGCCGTGCGGATTGTCCGCACGGCTCTTGTCATTGCACAAAGCGCTTATTAGCTGCTGCTTCAGTTACAGTTTATAAATTGCTTTTTTTGGTGAATTTTCCAGGTGAGATTCCGGCGATCTTGGTGAAGCTGCGGATAAAGTTGGCATAATCGCTAAATCCGGATTGATAGCAGGCTTCAGTGATGCTGAGACCCTCGCAGAGATAGGATTTGGCCAGGGAGACGCGGCGATCCAATATATACGAACGAAGCGTTAACCCTGTATGTTTTTTGAACTGGCGGCTGATATAAGTGCTATTCAGATAAAATGCAGCGGCCAGATGTTCAAGCGAGATGTCCTGCGCGAGATGAGCTTCGATATAATCCATGGTTTTACGGACCAGCTCTGGCATGATATCGGTAGGGATAAAGCTGGCATTCTGAAAAATAGTGTTAGTCAGCACTAATAACTGAGCGACATAGCTATTCGCCCGAATATCTGATCCATACGCATCCGAAGCAAGAGCTCCCTCCAGATCACCGGTTAATTGTAGAAGCTGCTTTAGCTCAGACTCGTCGAGATGAACGATATTGCCTTTACCTTTCGGACGGAAGTCGAAGCAACCGGATAAATTAGTTGCCGGTGTAGAAAGGCGATGCAGGTAAGATTTCTGCAGGTTGATGGTAATCCGTTCATATTCAGATTCATCCAGGCTGAAGGAACGGTGCATTTCTTCCGGGTTGATGACAAGCAAATCGCCTGGCTCCAAATGGTAGCAGCTGTTCTCAATATAAAAGTTGACGTTGCCGCGAAGAAAAAGGTACAGCTCGTATGCGTCATGCCGGTGATAGAAAGTACCCATGTTAAATGTAGTAATCCTGTGAAGATAGAGAAGATCTTTTTTTATGGGATCATATCGAAGCTCAAAGGGCTCGTTCATGAGTAACCTCCTGATCTGTTCGCGCAATAGATATAGCAGAATACGCAATGAAAAAATTCCAAAATTTCTTTAAAATGTCATTATAATAGCATGAAAGGAAGCATATTGCAAGTATTTTTGTATGCAGCAGCCGTGATATGTAAGCGATTTAATGTGGATATTCCAAGTATATAGGATTATTGAAAAGGAGGTTCAATTTTTTGTCTTTGGTACGAAAGGGGGTGGTCAGAGCAGGTTGTTTAAATCACATTTTCAAAGTTTTTAATCTATGGGGAAGATTATTTGATGAGGGGATGAAAGAATGATTTCACGTGTGAAAAAACCAATTAGTCTATTATTGGCATGTGTAACAGCGCTATCATTAATGCTTGTGCCGGCACCTCCTGAAGCTTCAGCAGCAAGTAATGTGACCGTTAACTTATCGGCAGAAAAACAAGTGATCCGCGGATTTGGGGGAATCAACCTCCCGGCTTGGATTGGAGATTTGACAGCAGCGCAAAGAGAAACGGCTTTTGGCAATGGTGCGAATCAGTTAGGTTTTTCTGTGCTGAGAATCTATGTGGATGACAATAGGAACAATTGGTATAGAGAAGTTGAGACTGCAAAAAATGCGATTTCGCATGGAGCCATCGTGTTTGCTTCGCCGTGGAATCCTCCAAGTGATATGACTGAGACCTTCAACCGCAACGGAGATACATCAGCCAAACGCCTGAGATATGATAAGTACGCCGCGTATGCGCAGCATCTTAATGATTTTGTCACATACATGAAGAATAATGGTGTGGATCTGTATGCGATTTCTGTCCAGAATGAGCCTGACTATGCACATACCTGGACCTGGTGGACCCCAGCAGAAATGCTTAATTTTATGAAAAATTATGCCGGGACTATCAATTGCAGAGTAATAGCGCCTGAGTCATTTTCTTATCTGAAAAATATGTCAGACCCTATCTTGAACGATTCGCAGGCTCTTGCCAATATGGACATTCTTGGTGCTCACACCTATGGCACTTCGTTTAATAATTTCCCGTATCCTCTGTTCGAGCAAAAAGGAGCGGGAAAAGAGCTCTGGATGACGGAAGTGTACTATCCGAATAGTAACAATAACTCTGCGAATCTCTGGCCTGAGGCCTTGGAGGTTGCCTATCATATGCACAATTCCATGGTAGAGGCAAATTTCCAGGCATATGTGTGGTGGTACATCCGCAGACAATACGGTCCTATGAATGAGGACGGTACAATCAGTAAGCGCGGGGACAGCATGGCACAGTTCTCGAAATTCATCCGTCCCGGATATGTAAGGGTTGACGCGACAAAGAATCCTGATACCAACATTTACACCTCTGCCTATAAAGGTGACAACAAGGTTGTTATTGTTGCAATTAACAAAGGAACTTCAGCGGTAAGCCAGAACTTTGTCCTGCAAAATGGGACTGCATCGAGCGTATCCCCATGGATCACTGATGCCAGCAGGAAGGTTGCAGCCGGTGCATCCATCAATTTGTCGAACGGCTCCTTTACAGCCCAGCTTCCTGCCCAAAGTGTCACAACTTTTGTAGGTGAACTTGGCGGCAGCACTGGAAGCGGCACCACTTATGAAGCAGAGACGGGCACAACATTGAATAGCGCCGTTGTAGAAACAATCTATTCCGGCTATAGCGGTAGTGGTTATGTCAACTTTAATGCTTCAACCGATGCAGCCATTCAGTGGAACAGTGTCTACTGTGCTGCCGCGGGCACGAAAAATGTGAAGTTCCGGTATGCACTGGATACCGGAACAAGAAATCTGGATGTTTATGTTAACGGAGCGAAAGTGATCACCAGTGCCGCCTTTGCAGCAACCGGCAGTTGGACAACCTGGGGCGACAAAACAATCCAGGTCCCCATGAGTACCGGGAACAATACGGTGAAGGTGGTAACAACCGGTACGGAAGGACCGAATATTGATAGTATCACTGTTTCGTCCCAGTAGATTCGCTTAAGCTCTACAATCTCATTTCCGGGCGATTTTAAAACAAATCGTGCATTGCCCTCATATAAACTTCAACTCATAATTGTTACTATAACTTTGAAGCTAGACAATAAAGAGTTGAAGTAGGAGGGTTAAAGATGTTGAAATGGAAGCGTTCTCTTACTGTCTTGGCCATGACAGCCTTGCTGGGAACATTGGCTGCTTGTGGAGGTGGCGGAGAGACCAAAAACAATGCCGGATCTACTACAGAGCCTGCTAGCACTGACACTGCCAAAACGGCTGCACCAAGCAATGAACCTGTCAAGTTGCGTATCATGTGGTGGGGCTCCCAGCCACGCCATGAGGCAACCTTGGCTGCGCTGGATTTGTACACAAAAAACAATCCGAATGTAACCTTCGAACCGGAATATTCAGGTATGGATGGTTATTTGGACAAATTATCGACTCAGGCTGCGGCCAATAATGCACCGGATATCGTTCAGCTTGATCCGGGCTGGATGCCGGACTGGATGTCACGCAAGCAATTGATTGAGCTGGCGCCTGAGGTTGATGTAAGCAAATTTGATGAGAAATTACTGTCCGGAGGCCAGCGTGACAGCAAGCAATACGCTGTTCCTCTGGGCTCGGTAGCGTTCGGTATGGTGTATGACAAGGCCTCTATGGACAAGCTCGGAATTGCAAATCCGGCAAATGGCTGGACTTGGGATGATTTCTTTGCTTTAGCCAAGGAATCCAAATCCAAGCTGCCAAGCGGACAATACTTTACCTTGGACTATGCGGGCAACTATTTTATGTATTCCGCCTACCAGTACGCTAAGGGTAAAGGGCAGGTTATTACGGATGATGGCCACTTCAACGTCGATCAGGCTACTTTCTTAGATTGGACCAAGAAATTTGAGGAGCTTCGCAATGAAGGGCTGGTTCCTCCGGCTGATGTCAATGCATCCGATAAGGAAAATGATCCGCAAATGGATTTGATGGCAGCAGGCAAAGTGCTGTTCCGGTATAGCTTCTCCAATAACCTGGGTACTTGGGACAGTATCAAGCCAGGCGCTTATGCGCTCGTAACTATGCCGCGTGCAGAAGAAGCAGGCGGATGGCTGAAACCATCCATGTTCCTGGCCGTCTCCAAAGATTCCAAGCATGCAGAAGAAGCTAAAAAATTCGTTAACTGGTTCGTAAATAGTCAGGACGCAGGGAACATTCTGCAAACCTTCCGTGGTCTGCCGGCCAATAAGGAAATTGCCGCTTCCCTGGAAGCGAGCATGAGTGATTTGGATAAGGTGGGTCTAGGACTTCTCCGCGCTACAGAGCCGGATGGTCAAGCCTGGTCTCCCGGAGCAGGCGGCTGGACGAACTTTATAGACAAAGACTGGGTGCTTATCCGGGATCAGCTGAGTTTTAAAAAGGTCACTCCGGAGCAAGCCTATGACCAGTTAAAAGAAGCGTCTCAATCTTACGAAAAATAATTTAAGGATGCATGGGGCTGTCCCAAAAGCCATGAAATGGCTGCTTGGGACAGCCTTCGTTTTTTTAGTTCAAGATCATTCGCGGTGAACCGTACCACAAGTAGCGGCAAGTTTTGGCCCCTCGGCCCAATCTTCTATTTGGGTAAAGTTGATATCTTCTCAGGTGACGGTAACGAACAGGTCGGTGCCGTCGAAGTAGGGATTTACGCCGGAGTTGTCCTGAAAGGTCTGAGCAACTTTGACTTGGAATTTAGTTACTGGGCTCGCATCCTTCGACTTCAGTCAGTTTGATCGCTGAGCGGGCGACAAAGAGAATGGACCCATCTGGGCTGAGCTGCTGGCTAAGAAAGTCCAGTAGCCTTTGTTGGAATATGGGTTCATAGTTATTTTCCTTTTGTAATTTTAGAAAAGCAATGGGTATAAAGATTCTTTACATTGTTTATTCTGTTTTTTATTTGGATGAATAAACTAGTATTTTAGCGAAAAATGCATATACAGTAATAGGAACTTTTGTGTACAATAAATACGAAAACGGAAAATATAGGAAGATGGGTTGTGTATAACTTGTCTAGAAGTGCAGACTACACAATACAAGGTTTTATTTATCAGTTTCATAAAACTCTGGTAGAAATTCTGAAAGATGAGAGTGATTCAACTATTTCTATAGAGGGAATTATTGAAGATATCGAAATTATGACAGCACGAACGACAACTGCTATTCAATGCAAGTATCATGAAGAAGAACAAAACTTCACATTAAGTAATGTATACAAACCTATTCTTCAGATGATGGAACATTATTTTGATAATCCAGGAATGAATATTGAGTATAAGCTGTATGCTCATTTTCCAAACGAAACTGTGGGAAATAATTATGAATTAAATGAGACACATGTTCAGACTATTTTTCAATCGCGTGATCAAAGATTCCAACGTTTCATAACTAAATTGAATGGTCGAATCGATACAGTAGCATTTCTAGAGCGATTTTCTTTGGAATTTGGTGCTCCCTTACAAACTTTGATAGAGCAGATCATTAGCTTAATGGAAATAAATCAATTAAATAAAGATGATATTGATACTTTATTTTATCCTAATGCTATCCAAAAAATTGCTGAATTGAGCATACTACATGAATCAGAACTGAGAGTAATAAAGAAATCCACTTTATTGAGCGAACTACAACATATTAAAAAGATAGCAATAACAAGATGGACAAGGTCCTTACTTACGCTGGATAAAATGCTGATTACTAGAAGGAAGCAATTGAAAGTTAATCTTGATAAGAATTCTAGGTCAAGATATTTGTTGCTATCCGAAAAGTCAATCAGTAGGTTTAACGATGAAATAGTGAATTTTGTGTCAGACTTTGTAAATAAATATCATTTTAAGGAGGTGCATGACAAGACACCACTATTCTGCTTAGACTGTTCTCCTGAGGTTTTCCAAGAAATTCGAATTAGATTACATAAGAAAAATATTAAATATAATGATGGGCTAGTAACTGATGAATACTTCGACAAAAATAAATTTTTATCTGGTCCTGTAAGAGCTAAAATTGGAAAACAATTTTATTCTGATTTTCAAGTTAGGCTATTAAGATTCGATGAAAATGTTAGCGAAGTATTAAATGAAATAAAAGGTGATGATTTTTTCTTGTTTGCTGAGGCGATACCTGAACTCGATTTTCAAGATGTAAATGTTGAGCATATAAATCTGGGCCAATTTGACCAAATTAAATTTATTATGGGGATGACTGATATTTATGACTGATGTGGTCGGCAAAGTTTTATCAAGCTCGCCCGATTGTGTTGTAGTTGCTATATTAAGTTTGAAGGCTTTAGAAGATAACAAGGATAAGCTACAAGTCGGTCAGTACTTAAAGATTGCAGATGGAAATAGTAATTTTATAGTAAGTATAATTAACAATATTAAGGCGATGGATTACAATATTCATGATGATCTAAAGCTCATAATTGAATCACAACCAATAGGAACTATTGTTGAAAGTAATTTTTATAGAGGTGCCAAAAATCTACCAGTTCCAACTGAACCAGTATTTATTATGGATGCGGATTTGCTTGATCGTATATTTGGCGCAAGTGCGGAGTATAACTTTCCAGTGGGTGTATTAACGCAAAATGAGCATATTCAAGTAAAATTAAATGGAGATAAGTTTTTTGGCAAACATGTTGCGATTGTAGGATCTACAGGCGCAGGGAAGTCTTGTGCGGTAGCTAAAATACTACAAAGTGCTGTTGGTATTAATAACTCGATGAATATAAATTCCTCGCAACAAAAGAACTCGCACATCATTATCTTTGACATTCACTCGGAATATTCTGCTGCATTTACATTAACAGAAGAACAGAATTTTACACTTAATAACTTATCAGTGGAAAAGATGAAGCTGCCTTACTGGTTAATGAATTCAGAAGAATTAGAATCTTTATTCATAGAAAGTAACGAAAATAATTCCCATAATCAAATCTCAATGTTTAAAAATGCTGTTATTTTTAACAAGGAAAAACATAATCCTACTGTAACTGATATTACCTATGATACACCTGTCTATTTTGATATCAATGAAGTGTATAACTATATTGAAAATATGAATAGAGAAGTAATCAGTAAGCTTGAGGGAGAGAACTGCCCAAAATTTACAGATAATAGATTGATAAGGGATAGAAAACAATTTTATTTTACTGGCACTCATGAATTTGTACCGCAATCAACGGCTGCTGCTAATAAAGCTAGCAATGGCCCCTTTCATGGAGAATTCAATAGGTTTTTATCGAGATTAGAAACTAAACTCGCTGATAAAAGACTGAATTTTCTTTTAAGTCCAACCAAAGAAGGAGGAGGGCTATACTCAACTAATGATTTTGAAGACGTTATGAAGCAATTCTTAGGATATCTAAAAAAATCTAATGTTACTATAGTTGATCTAAGTGGAGTGCCATTCGAGGTACTAAGTATCACCGTGAGTTTAATTGCGAGGCTAGTCTTTGATTTTTGTTTTCACTATTCAAAGGTTCAGCATGATAAAAATCTGCTTAACGATATACCGGTAATGATTGTTTGCGAAGAGGCACATAATTATATTCCACGTAATGGTGGTGCTGAATATAATTCATCTAAAAGGTCTATTGAACGTATTGCTAAAGAGGGGCGAAAGTACGGGTTAAGTATAATGGTAGTAAGTCAGAGACCTTCAGAAGTATCTGAGACGATATTAGCACAATGTAATAACTTTGTTTCGCTTCGTTTAACAAATCCAAACGATCAAAGTTTTGTGAAAAATCTTATGCCAGATAGTACAAAAAATCTTAGTGACATACTCCCTAACCTAGGCCCAGGGGAGTGCATAATTGTCGGTGATTCAGTAATAATGCCTACTATTATTAAGATGGACAAGCCGGTTCCTGAACCCAAGTCACAAAGTGTATTATTCGCTCAAGAATGGGAGCGACCTTGGAAGCAAGTAGCGTTTACAGACGTTATAAAACGTTGGAGGAAAGAGGAAGGCATAGAGTAGTTTTATAGGGGGATAGTCCTTTTCAAAACTACTCTAAAGCTTGCGCTGTAGTAGCCGCAAAGGAGTTTGTCATAAACAATAGAATCTTTCCCGGAAAGATTGAGTATTCTTTGTCGTACGGGGACCAGGGTAAATTAACCTTAGATAATACCTGAGCTCGTAAAATTATAAATCCCCTGATTAAACCTTAAATATTTAAATTCTAAATGATATAGGGGCGATTGTTATTTTTTCTAAAAAGTATGAAGTCATAAAAAACCCTCCAAAAGAATTATCTTGGGAAGAGTATGAAAAAATTTCTTTAAAAGAATATAATGATTTGCTTAAATCATCTAGTAATAGCGAGAAAGCATTTCAATTATTTCTTGAAGAAAATCCTTCTTTTGTTCCGGGAGCGTTGGAGCTTTTTGGGCAATCCGGGCATTATCCATATATGCATACTTTAATCTCTCAACCTAAAATAGGGGGTCCCTTTAGTCGATTCCCTGATTTTCTGTGGTTGGCAAACGATAGTCTAACCTTTGTACCTGTTTTTATTGAGATTGAGAAGCCTGCCAAAACAATGTACCTGAAAGATGGGAATATGAGTGCAGCATTTTCACAGGCTATCGGGCAGATTTATGAATGGCAGGCAATTTTGAATAAACCAGAAAATCAATTGCTATTTTTTGATTTTTTCAATATACCCCAAACATTGAGAGAGAAACAATTTGACCCTCAGTTTCTTTTAATTTATGGAAGAAGAGCTGAGTATAAAGATAATGAATTATTGAGGGGGAAAAGAGCAGCAGTACGCAAGAATAATATTGATATTATTTCTTTTGATAGACTTCGGCCAATTAGAGATTATTATGAATTTACTTCTAGTCGGGTTAGGAATAAGAACTATTGGGTAAAAAACATTCCCCCCACTTTTAGATACCGTGCAGATTGTGCAGAAGAGCTTGTTTTAAGCAAAGGTTTTAGAGAGGCAATATCGAAGATGAAGCACACCTCGAAAGCGAGAAAAGATTTTTTAGACCAACGGTATGAATATTGGATTGATTATGGGAAGCTCCCTAGTAAAGGTATTGAAACAAGTGGCGAGGGGGAATAGTCTATCAGATGAACCTCTAATGAAATAAGAAATTTAAAATACTGGTTTTTTAAGATGGGAAATTTGGGTTCACCTAGTGGTGAACCTTTTTAATACAGAAAAAACTTGCCGTTATAGACAGCGCGGGGAACCGTACCACAAGTAGCGGCAAGTTTTTTACAGCATGAATGCCATAGGAGCAGGTAGGCCACGTTCTGGCTGGAACGTGGCTGGGCTTTGCTTTATGCCGAATAGTAGAGCAGATTACAACTTTTGCACAACGTAGATGAGGTTCATTCCACAATCAAGAGTGCCCTGTAGTTTGGTAAACGCAATTTCTTTTTCGACAATTAGCTTCCATAATTCTTTGTCGTTGCGGGCATTTTCAAGAGCAGAATCTCCGGCTTGCGTAAAGAGACCGGCGGAGCTTCTCTCTTGAACTTTTACAGGAAACTGAGCAAACAAAGCATCCATTTCGGTGCTTCTCATCATATGGACGTAATGCTTGCTTTCCACTGGATAATGCTCTTCGTCTTGAATCCCTGTATCCAAAAGCCACCTTGTAGCTTCAAGCCCGAATTGGTCCTTTTCATACCGTATGCCTTCAAGATAATAAAGTGAAGCGCCAATGAAACTCATAGACCCTACAATCAATATGCCCTCCGGCTTTAATACTCTTAGAAGTTCTTGTATGCCCGCCTTCTCTTTGTCCAAAAGATAATTGATTACACCGCCTATACAGACCACGCAATCGAAAGATGAATCCTCAAAAACACTCATATCAAGAACATCTAAAACATGGTAGGCCTTTATGCTGTCAATCAGTGAGAGCTCGCGCATTTTGGACTGATTGAATTCAATTTGATGACTAGAGATATCGGCAACGGTCAATTCCGCACACATTGCAACAATATCTTTAGTATATCTTCCTGAACCCGCACCAATCTCCAACACGTTATCGGTTAGTTTGAGATAACGCTTCAAAATATCAAGATGTACCTGATATAAAAGTTCGCCATGCCCATCTTTTTCAAGGCGCGTCCATTCACGGTCACCATAGTTATCATATCGGTTTCTTGGAATTTCGGGGTTGTAACTCATAAAAGCATCTCCTTTTCATTTTTGGCTTGATCATCGGGGGAATATCACTAATGTCGCTTTCAATCATACAACCACCTCCTTGAAAGATATGAATGTTCTTCACTTGCAGCCCATTATACCAAAATTTGTATTGATAAAGTATAGAACATAACAAATTCAGTCATAGGAAGAAGAAGGGGGCATACCGCCCCCTCCTTCCTCACCGCCCATTATTTACGCGACCTAACCCTCGGCTTCTCTAATCTACTCTGTTCACGCATAGCCTGCATCTGCCTTGCATGTCTTACTTCACGGCGGTTTTCTCGCGTTTTGAGTTGGCCGAGCATAATGAGCAGCCCCAGAGTGCCCAGCACATAAGAAACCACATGATTCACTTCATTCCACAGGTTGGCAGCAGTCAGAAAAAATACCGCGCCAATGATTGTGGCAATGATCCGCCCTGTATTCTTATTTTGCGTATCGATCAATTTTTTCTCAAAGGAACTCGATAACTTTACCCGTAAATTTCCGCTATCCATTTTATCGACTGCAGAAATGAACTTCTTGGTCGTAGGAAGGATTCCTTTTAGAAGTTTCTTACCTTCATCTATAACGTTGGAAAAGACGCTTCCCCGCAGATCGTCAAGCACAACCTCTTGGATATAAGGCTTAGCGGTCCCAATCAAATCAATCTCAGGGTCCAGTCCTAAACAAAGTCCATATATCGTGCCCACTGCTTTTCCCAAAAATGTTGTGTTTGCGGGTAGCTGAAAGGGCTGAGAATAGAGGAAATGACGTAACTCTTCAGCATTGTCACCTGACGTCACAAAACTCAAGTCAAACGTGTCACCGTTGATTTGTTCAAATAATAACGTAAGATTCCTTGAAAATACCTCTAAATCTGTATTTCGTCTTAAAAATCTCAAATGGTTCAAGGCCTCGATCGCGCCGTGGGAATCTTTTAAATACACCGCCATTAAAAGTGCTACCATTTGCGTCTTCATATCCTCGGCAATTCGTCCGACCATTCCAAAATCGATTAATGCTATGGTGCCGTCAGGCTGCACGAGAACATTTCCCGGGTGCGGGTCTGCGTGAAAGAACCCTTCTATCAGGATCTGTTCAATGAAAATTTCCATCAATGACTTCGCTAATTTCGTCCGATCCACGCCCCAAGCTTCAAGCTGGGCAAAATCGTTGATTTTTACACCTTCCAAAAACTCCATGGTTAACACTTTTGAAGTGGTATAGGGCCAATGAATGCCTGGAACAACGATATCCTCGCGATGGATAAACTGCATCTGAAATTCTTCGGCATTTCGCCCCTCTTTTTGATAATCGAGCTCATCCATAACGGTTTCGTAGAACTCATCATACACCGCATCAAGGTCCATGAAGGCTGCAATCTTAGTCTGGCGTTTCAATAAACGAATAGCAATTTCAATGGATTTCGCATCAATCTCAATAATATCCTCGACTCCGGGACGCATCACTTTCACTGCGACTTCTTCGCCTGTTCGTAAGGTCGCCCGGTGTACCTGTCCCAAGGAGGCTGCTGCGATAGGCGTCGCACTAAACTCGGCAAAAATTTCGTTAATGGATGCTCCGAGTTCACTCTCTACCTTGTGTTTGATCTCGGAAAAATCGACGGACGCTACGGAATCCTGCAGCTTTGACAATTCATCAAGAATTTCCTTCGGCAAAATATCCACTTGCGCACTAACATGCTGACCAAGCTTGATAATTAATCCGCCCATATCCATTGCGGTCTTCGTAAAATATGCTGCCTGTTTTTGATAGAAAGCTTTTGTTTTAGCTTCCAAGCGCCGCCCTGAAATAAAATACTTTTGCGTGCCCAGCCACCAGAAACCCCAGGCGAACTTAAAAATCATCCGCATGGTTCTTCTGAACCGGACATCCTTCATCAATTTAAAGAATTCGCTCATTCTTTTTTATCTACCTCAGGTCCTCTCTCACCCATTGATGTGGTTCCCAGCACTTTGCCATGCCCGAATCCGTGACTGTTGTCTTTTGTATGATGCATCATCAATCTCTCCTTTGATAGACAATCTGCACAATAGTATGCTATTTCATACTAATCTTATTTTCAAGGGCGTGCAATTTTCATAAATAGGAATAAGCAAGAGAACCGGAAATAGGCCATCCCCGGAGGGTGGCCCTAAAACTTGCAGACAGCGCGATGAACCGTTTCATAAGTAATCTTAATTTGCCGTTTTATTGACAAAATCAATCTCATTTCTGATCCCTTTATGGGCGTCATTCCACAGGCCCTTTATCAGGCGAATGCGCAGCAGGCATGTGTTAGGGTCTTCGTCGTTATTGGCTTCGTAATACCACTCGGCGAATATTGTGCGCAGCTTTGTCATCATCTCCGCGTTTTTCTCGTCACATACCCAGCCCAGGTTTTCACCGATACCATCGGCCGTAAAGTTTTCGACGATGATACAAACGGCGACTTCGGGGTTTTGGGCGATCTGCTGCATCTTGCCTGAGGTCGCGTTAGTGACAGTGTAGAATGCGCCGTCCTCATAATAGGCGTCCACAATGCGGGCGGCGGGACGGCTTTTGCCATTGGCCCCCGGTTCCAGCGCGATGGTGGACAGGGAGATCAGGCCGTCCTTGTTACCCACTTGTTCTTCCAGCAGCTTCATGGCTTCGTCGTACTTGCTCATTATATTACCTCCTAAAGTGTCATAAGGTATACATTATTAAGCTTATCATTGTAAAATCCTAGTGCATGTGAAGAATAATACGATAAAATATTAATTCGCTAATGTGGAAGCGGTGAATGCCGCTTCTTTTTGTCGTTATATTTTGAAAGAATTCGAGCATTCCTCTCATTTAGCGGGGAGTGGGCGGATTATATACTTAAAGTATAAAAATTGACCACAAGAGGTGACCACAGATGAACCGTTCCACAGCCACCACTATAGCCCCTTCTGCTGCAAAGACGAAAAAAAGCTCATACTTCCGAAGCAGATGGAACGCTCCGCTTGCAGGCTATTTGTTTATTTCACCCTGGCTGATCGGGTTTCTAGCGCTTACGGCGTATCCATTATTCCTATCACTCTATTATTCGTTTACCGACTACACGTTGATGCAGCCGATGAAGTGGATCGGAACCCGCAATTATGAGCGGATCTTTACAGCCGATCCGAAATTCATTCAGTCTGCGAAAGTGACCTTTACGTATGTGCTGGCTTCGGTGCCTTTGAAGCTCGCAGCGGCTCTCTTTGTCGCAATGATTCTCAGCAAGGCGGTCAAAGGAATAAGCGCTTACCGCACGGCAATTTATTTCCCCTCGCTTATTGGAGGCAGTATCGGAGTCTCGCTGCTCTGGCGTAACATCTTCGGTGTGGACGGGATTTTCAACAAGCTGATCGGTGCCTTTGGCTTTGAAGGAAAAGGCTGGATTACAAGTCCCGACACGGCGCTTGGCACGCTGATTCTGCTAACAGTCTGGCAATTCGGTTCTACAATGGTGATCTTCCTGGCGGGGCTGAAGCAAATTCCTAATGACCTGTATGAGGCATCCTCGGTTGACGGAGCCAATAAAGTGACTCAATTCTTCAAAATCACCCTGCCGATGCTTTCACCAATACTGTACTTCAACTTAATCATGGCGGTCATTGGCGCCTTCCAGATGTTCACCTCTGCTTTTGTAATTACGAACGGTGGACCAATGAACTCTACTTATGTGTATGCGATGTATTTGTACGAACGGGCATTCAGCCGTTATGAGCTGGGATATGCTTCGGCACTGGCCTGGATAATGCTGATCGCCATCGTTGCAGCGACAATCCTGATCTCTTATACCTCAAAGTATTGGGTATTCTATGAAACAGACACTGGAGGGAGAAAACGTAAATGACAACAACAAAATGGAAGCCGGCCTTTCGTCATCTGTTCATGATTCTCTTCAGCCTTATCATGGTTTATCCGATTATCTGGTGGGTCGGAGCTTCATTGAAGCACCCTACCGAGCTTAGTTCACCGTCTATCTTCCCGTCTTCTCCGCAATGGAGCAACTTTACCAAAGGGTGGACTTCGGTTCCCGGACATACGTTTACGGATTTTTATCTCAATACCTTTGGACTTGAAATCGCTGTAATTATTGCAACGCTTCTATCCTGCACTCTGGTTGCTTTCGGGTTCGCCAGACTGGATTTTCCGCTGAAAAATTTCTGGTTCTCCATCCTGATGCTGACGCTGATGATGCCGGGACAGGTGCTGATTATCCCTCAATACGCTCTGTTTTATCAGCTGGGCTGGGTCAATACGTATCTGCCATTTATTATTCCACATCTGCTTGCTGGAGGAGCAGGCGGCAGCTTCTTCGTCTTCCTGCTGATTCAATTTATTCGCGGTGTTCCAAGAGAGCTTGATGAATCGGCCAAAATTGACGGATGCTCCTGGTTCGGTATTTTCTGGAGAGTGGTTATGCCTCTTGCCTTTCCCGCGATTGTTACCGTCACAATTTTCTGCTTCTTGTGGAACTGGGATGATTTCCTGGGGCATCTCCTGTACATCAACACGGTAGACAAGTATACTGTGGGCCTTGCGCTTCGTATGATCAACGACTCTCAATCTGCAGCAGAGTGGGGACAACTGCTGGCTATGTCGCTGGTGTCTATTGTTCCGGCTACAATCGTCTTCATGTTCCTGCAGAAATACTTCGTTGAAGGAATTGCAACAACAGGGATAAAAGGATAAGATGTAAAAAAAACATCCGTCTGCTAACGGTAAAGCGTCGAATAACTTTCGCAGCTTTACCGTTTATTGCGTCTGAACCGGAACTGAAGGAGGCAGGTGGAGCCTTGACCAATCCTTTTAAAAAATATAGAATCGACCGTCTGTTTTTCCATAGCTTTGCCATAGTGCTTATTACGGTTATCGTGGTTACCGCATGGACAAGCTACAGCAATTCTTCCAAAGCGCTTGTGAAGACCACATCCCATTATCAGCAGCTGCTGCTGGATGAACTGAATAATGAAATTACGACCCGTCTGGTCATGATCGAGCAGATTTCACTGTCCAGCTCCCGCGACACCGAACTGATTAATTTTCTTCTGAACAGGCAGGATGAATTTGAGAGGTACCGCAGACGTGTAGGTGTGGAAAGCGCACTTGCGAATTTGACCTATGCTATTCCGATGATCCAAGGGATTGACCTCTATATGGATAACCCCATCCTAAGTGAACGGCAGAACTATATTCAGTTCCGTAAGCTAGGGGATTTAAATAAGCAGGAATGGTCAAAATGTCTGGTGAAGAGTGATTTCTGCTGGTCCAAGGAGTACAATTTCTCCAGCGCTCAAGGTGAGATTCCTGTGCTTAGCTTTTCCAGAAAAATAGTAAATGAGAATGACTATCTCGGTGTTCTTGTTGTCCACATCAAGGCTAACGAGATCAGGAAGCTGTTAACCGGCAATTCCGACGGATCGAACCGGATCATGGCGGATACCGAAGGACAGCAGATTATGAAGATTGGCGATACGCTCGATCAGAATGACTGGTCCCAGTGGATTGATCTTAAAAGCAATAAATCGGGATACGTCCATATTCCGGCAACAACCGGCTCCCGCGATACCTTGCTCGTCTATTCCAGGATGGATAACTCAATCTGGACGCTGATCGAATTCACGTCCTGGAATCAGATCACGGCCAGCAGTCTGAAGCTCGCGGAGTGGATCGGTCTGATTGGTATCGCTGCAGTGCTGCTGGTATTGCTCCTGACCGATTTTTTGAGTAAGCAGTTTACCAAGCCGATCAAAAAACTTGTAACCGCTATGCGCGTGTACTCCGTAGGCGGCGACAATGTAGAGCTTCCGGTGGATTATGAGAATGAATTCGGTTATTTGTTCTCGGGTTACCGCAAGCAGAAGGAACGGATTGAGGAGCTGTATCTCTCGCTGGAGCGGCGTTATGAACAGCAGCGGAAAGCAGAAATTGAGGCGCTTCAGGCTAACATCAATCCCCATTTTCTTTATAATATGCTGGATCAACTGAACTGGATGGCGATTGAGGCCGGGCAGGATGAGCTTAGCCGCATTCTGGAGCTGATGGGACGGATGTTTCGGATCGGCTTGTCTAACGGCAACAGCTTTATCACGATTGCAGATGAACTTCTGCATATAGAGTGCTATCTTGAAATCCAGCAGCTGCGCTGGGGAGACGGACTTGAGTATCGGATTGAGGCGGCAGACGAGTTAATGACATTATACATTCCGAAGCTTACGCTACAGCCGTTCGTGGAGAATTCCATGGTTCATGGATTCAACAAGCAACGCAGCGGCTGTGTGTCTATCCTGCTGGAGCAAACAGGCGATGCTCTGCACATTACCATTGAGGATAACGGATCTGGACTGAAGCAGCTTGAAGACAGCCCTCATAAACGTCATACGGGTGGTTACGGTATACGTAATGTGAGAGAGAGAATCGCCGGGTATTTCGGAGAGTGCTACGGAATTACGCTGAGCGAACGCGAAGAGGGCGGAACAAGGGTGGAAATTATGCTGCCTTTGCTGACAGAACCTCTTGCCAAAAAGGACTAACGCTCGGGTGACAGTTCCAGTATAGTAAACGCTTCCACTGCCGTATGGCAGAAACCGTCGCGCTTCGGTGCTTACAGAGTTTTAGGAGGTAGGGATAATGTGGAAAATTGCAATCATTGATGATGAGCGTCAAGTCCTGAAGGGGATGAAGCGGGTGATTCCCTGGGATGAGCTGGAGGCTGAGTGGGTTGGGGAGGCCTTGAACGGAGAGGATGGACTGGAGATGATTCGCGTTGCCCAGCCGGACATCGTGATCACTGATCTGTACATGCCCGTGATGAGCGGACTGGATATGATGGAGCAGCTCAGGAAAGAAGGTTTTCAAGGCAAAATCATCATTCTGAGCGGTTACTCGGACTTTGAACATGCAAGACAGGCACTCCGGTTTCAGGTGAGCGACTATGTCTCCAAGCCGATCAGTGTGCCGACGCTAAAGTCAATCTTAAGCAAGGTCATCGGGGAGCTGGAGGAGGAAGAGGAGAAACGGATCAAACAGAAGGAAAGTGAGCTAAAGATGAAGCTGTATGAGCCCTTTGTTGAAAAAGAGTGGGTTCGCTCTGCAGCCGTTGGTACCTTAGACCATGCTTACAAAGACAACACTCACCTTCCGCCGGCTTATCATTATTGGCTGGAACGTAAGCATGTTACGGTCGGCATTGAGCTGATCCGTGATGAACGGGCCAGTTGCTTATCCTTATCTGATTGGAATCTGTTCCGGTTTGCGGTTAGCAATATCGCTTGTGAAGTCGCGTGTAAGCTATTTCCGGATGTGGAATACACAGAGCTTCACAGCACCAGGGCGTTATTAATCATTCACCCGGATGCCGTGCACCCGGATGAGCTGGATAAGAAGCTGGAGGAGTTAGGGATTGGGCTGATTGACAGTATCGGGTGCTATCTTAAGCTTGTGACACGTATAGGAATCGGCGGGGTTAAGGATACATGGACCAGGATTTCTGACTCCACAGAGGAGGCCTTCCGGGCAATGGATCAAAGAGCATTACGGATTGCTCCGGCTTTCGAGGTGTACAGATATCAGGAGAATAGCAGCGGCGATCAGGGAAGAGCCACCCTTTTCCCGGTCAAATTCTCATATAAGCTGGCCACTGCGATGAGGGCATCGCAGGAATCCGAGGCCCACCAGCTTGTTATTGATTTTATATCGGAAATGAAGAAGCAAGACGGAGTTTCACAGGGAGCCGTACAAATACTCGGGAGTGAGCTATGGGGAATTATAACCTATTCGCTTTATGAATCCGGGCTTGTACTGGATAATCTGTTCGCGCATGACCAAATTGCCAAGGAGATTAGCAGCTTGAGCGGGCCGGACCAACTGGAAAGCTGGCTGATCGACAAGATTACAAGAATTTGCAGCAGCAGGCAGTGGAAAGGGAGCAGCAAGCATAGACAGATTGTCGATTTCATGACCAGCTATATTCATGAGCATTATGCTGAGGAGCTTACGCTTGCAGAGCTTTCAGATAAGGTGTTCATTTCGCGGAACCATCTTTCAATTATTTTCAAAAATTTTACCGGAGAGACCTTCAATAACTACCTGACCCGGGTACGGATTGAGAAGGCGCGTGAATTACTCATGGAGCGGAATATGCTGGTGTATGAGGTGGCTGAGCAGGTCGGCTACAAGAACATACCCTATTTCAGTACGCTGTTCAAAAAAATAATCGGCATGAACCCCACAGAAATTATCAAAAACTAATGTCACTTTCGGATCTGTTCGCGCAATAAATTCAGCGAAATCTGCAAGGATTATTCTCTGGAGCTACTTTAAAATGTCATTATCCTGGCATGAGGGATGAGGATTGAAGGCGTTTTAAAGCAGACTGGAGGATATTATCATGGAGCTGATTGTAACTGCAAGAAGCAAAAATCAAGAGGATACTGAATATGCAGGCTTGCATAGACATGGACTAAGCGCGTCTGTAGAGATCACAGGCGGGGACGGCAGTGCCAAGCAGCCCTTTCAGGCAATGGTAAAGGTAAGAAATCTGAGCAGCACAATGTGGTCGGGAGTCATTCATGTGGAGCTGCCGTTTGCCAAAGTTAACCCGCGTTTTTTTCTGCCGGCATTTATGTATGGCCGAAACCGCGGGGAGGCTCCACAGAATGTTCCTAATGAGTTCCCCAGATTGAGAGAAGGAAATCCTGTACGTCCTTCTTCTCCCTGGTGGATGGTGCGAAGCGACCGCTTGTCACATCCAGCGGCACTTGTATATGACAACGGCAAAATATATGGCCTTTGCGCCAGTCCATACTTCATAAGCAAGGATGGGGTCAAATCCCAGTGGGAGCCGGACCTTACGGGTGAATTCTATCAATATGGCGGCTATTCCTGTTCGCTTGCCAAAGGAACGGTTGGGTATACGCTTGGGTATGAGAACGCTCCCCTGCTGTTTATCAAATCGCGACTGGTCAAGGAACGGGCACCTCTTGGCGAGAATTGCTTTGAACTGGCAGCCTCAGAGTCTGTGGAGTTCACTTTGGATTTATATGAATACGCTGCTGAATCCGAGCTGGGCATCAATGCTGCGGTTGAAGAAATCTATTACCGCTATCATCAGCATCCAAGACAGGGCAGCGATATTCGAACTGCTGCAAGCGATTTATCAAAGGCTATCTACCAATATGCATGGCTCCCCGAGGAACGCAGTTATTCCACCTTTGTCTACGAGGATAAGGAAACGGGCGGCTACCGGTATAACAAAATTATCTCAATTAGCTGGACCGATGGATTACCTGTGGCAACTCCGGTTCTGATGGCTGCCCTGCGGCTTGGTGACGAGCCTATGCGCGAACAGGCGCTTTCCTGCATCCGGAATATTATCGAAAACTCTTTAAATCCTTCATCGGGGCTGCCTTATGAGGCGTATCAGGACGGGCAATGGAGCAATAAAGGCTGGTGGTTTGACGGGATGCGTACACCTGGACATTCAGCCTATCTGTGCGCGCAGGCTTTATTTTATATTATGAAAGCCTATGAATATGAAAAGCGGGTCAAAAACTGTCACCATGAGGATTGGATGGTATTTGTGAAGAAGGTTCTCCTCGTATTGGAGAACAGCAAAAACTCGGATGATGAATATCCGGCCATCCTGTCCGGGAACACGGGTGCCGGGCTTGAATATGATTCCTTCAGCGGAGCATGGTGCATGGCCGCCATGGCATACTACAGCTTTCTCACTGGAGACAGAGTCCATCTGGACAGCCTTAAACGCAGCGAGAAGCATTATTATGAGACCTATGTGAAGCGCATGGAATGTTACGGGGCTCCGCTTGATGCGGATAAGGCGGTGGATTCGGAAGGGATTCTGGCATACATTAAGGCTGTCAGATTCCTGCATGCCCTCACTGGTGACGGGCTGTATCTCAATCATATGAGGGATGCGATCGACTATGAGTTCACCTTTAAATTCGCCTATAATTCACCGGTTAAGGTGCCGCCGCTCAGCACCATCGGCTGGTCAAGCTGCGGGGGAAGCGTCACATCTGTCGCCAATCCGCATATCCATCCGATGTCGAGCAATCTTGTAGATGAGCTGTATTACTTCGTGCAGCAGCGTGAGGATTCATACGTCCAGCAGCGGATGCTGGATACGATCGGCTGGGGGTGCCAGACCTATAACCGTTTTGATAAGGAATTTGGCTATGGCAAAAAGGGCTGGATGTCTGAGAGATTTTGCCACTCTGAGGGGCTGGTAACGGAGGTTTACAGCGATGGCTCCCCGGCCAGCACATGGTTCTGTCTAATGCCTTGGGCTGGCGGCAGTATATTGGAAGGTCTGGTCGGTGACTACTGGGAAGCGAATGTTAAATAATCGTATTCGAACGAGAACTCACGTTAAACGGAGAACCTCCAAAACTAATTACCGCGCAAGTCTCTCATCAGGAGAGCTTGCGCTTTTTTTGGCGAATTTTCCGGGAGGCATGCCGGCTATTTTTTTGAAGCTCCTTATGAAATTGGCATAATCATGGAAACCGGAAAGCTCACAGGCTTCATTCTTGAATCAGCCCGGATTGACGGCGCCGGAGAGTCCACCACCTTCGTTCGTGTCGTATTGCCACTGACCATTCCAGCCATGGTGACCGTATCACTGTTTGTAGCGGTAGGACAATGGAATTCCTGGTTTGACGTTTTTTTGTACAATTCCTCGAATATCAAATTAAGCCAACTAGCCCGATTACAACTCCGGTTAAACGGCAAGAAGTAAGAAATATACAAATGGAAGTTAGAAATATATATTCATCTGTAACCTGTTCCGTTGCTAGGATAAGAGAGGAGATGGGCGCTTCAAAGGGGCGCTATATGAGATTTAAGGGAGCGGTATTATGTACAGAAATCAAATTTGGTATGACAAACCTGCAGAACATTGGGAAGAAGCCTTGCCGCTAGGCAACGGGACACTTGGGGGCATGGTGTTCGGAAAACCAAATATCGAGCGGATTCAACTGAACGAAGACAGTCTTTGGTACGGCGGACCGATGGAGAGAAACAATCCCGACGCTAAGGAGCATTTGAGCGAGATTAGGAGGCTTTTGTTATCGGGACAGATCCGGGAAGCGGAGGAACTGGCAGCGAGAGTCCTGATTGGTGTGCCGGATGGACAGCGCCATTATGAGACCTTGGGTGATCTGTACTTGGATAGCTGCGATTCAGAGAAGAGCGTGGAAGATTACCGGAGGGAATTGGACCTTGAGCAAGGAATTGCCCGTGTGAAGTACACCGCCCATCACGTTGAATATAGCCGCGAATATTTCTCAAGTTACCCGGATCAGGTGTTTGCCGTTCGTCTAACTGCAAGTGTACCCGGTAATCTGTCCTTCAGGTTATTGTTTGGCAGAGGTTCGGTTCTGGAGCCTTCGCCGTGGTCGGATATCCTGAAGCACCCTGTCGGATTTCACGCTTATCTGGACCGGATTGGTGTAAATAAGCAAGGAGATATGATTATTCGCGGTAGAAGCGGCGGAGAGGAGGGCATCCGTTTTGCCTGCGCCATCCGGGTGTTGGCAGAAGGCGGCCGCCTTTCCTATACCGGGGGGCAGTTTGTGCTGGATCAAGCGGATGCAGCGACGATTCTGGTCTCGGCATGCACGGACTTTCGGATTATGAAGGAACAAATGGAAGATGAATGCGTGCGGAGAATTGAGCTTGCTTCGGCCAAATCTTACGAACAACTGCGTGGAGATCACGTCGTGGATTACCAGAAGCTGTTCAGCCGGATGGAGCTAACGTTGCAAGGCAGTGAAGAAAAATCGTCTGTGTCTGAGCTGCCTGTGGACCGCCGGTTGGACAGAATCCGCAGCGGAGAGGACGACCCGGAGCTCGTCAGTCTGTATTTCCAGTTTGGCCGTTATCTGCTGATCTCAAGCAGTCGTCCGGGTTCGCTCCCAGCTAATCTTCAGGGCATCTGGAACAAGGATATGCTTCCGATATGGGACAGCAAGTATACAATCAACATCAATACACAGATGAACTACTGGCCGGCGGAAAGCTGCAATCTGTCCGAATGTCATGAACCGTTATTTGATTTTATCGAAAGGCTGCGGGAGCGGGGCCGGGAAACTGCCAAGGTGATGTACGGCTGCCGGGGATTTGTAGCCCACCATAATTCCGATATTTGGGCAGATACCGCCCCGCAGGATGTATGTGTCACTTCTACCTTCTGGACGATGGGAGCCGCTTGGCTGTGCCTGCATTTATGGGACCACTACGAGTACGGAAGAGATGCCGGGTTTCTTCATAAAATCTACGGGACCATGAAGGAGGCGGCTTTGTTCCTGCTTGATTTTCTGGTGGAAGATCCGAGCGGAGCTCTTGTCACTTGTCCCTCCTCATCCCCTGAGAACCGTTACGTCCTGCCAAGCGGGGAGTCGGGAGCATTATGCTACGGCGCTTCTATGGATAGCCAGATCACGCGTGAGCTTTTTGCCTGCTGTATAGAGAGTACAGAAATCCTGCAAGCCGACCTTGAGTTCGGCGAGACCTTGCGCAGAGCGCTGGAGCGGATTCCACAGCCGGCCATCGGACAATACGGTCAAATTCAGGAGTGGAGCATCGACTATGAGGAAGTGGAGCCCGGTCACCGGCATATCTCGCATTTGTTCTCACTGCATCCCGGGTCGCAAATCACGCTGCAATCCACGCCTGATTGGGCCGATGCCGCCAGAACGACGCTGGAGCGGAGATTGAAGAACGGAGGGGGACATACCGGCTGGAGCCGGGCCTGGATTCTTAACATGTGGGCGAGATTGGAAGCGGCTGAGCAAGCGCATGACAATGTAATGGAACTGCTGCGCTCATCGACATTGCCGAACTTGTTTTGCAACCATCCTCCATTTCAGATCGACGGTAATTTCGGCGGAACCGCCGGCATCGCAGAGATGCTGGTGCAAAGTCATGCTGGGGTGATTCGTTTGCTCCCGGCGCTGCCAGCTTCATGGCCGTCCGGGTCAATCCGCGGTGTTCGGGCACGCGGCGGATACGAGCTGGACATGGAGTGGAACGGCGGCCAATTGCAAAATGTGAGCATACGAGCCTTAGAGCAAGGCAGTGTTGCACTATCCTACCAAGGACAAAGGTTAGAGCTGCATTTTCCAGAACCGGGATTCTGCATACACTTGAAGCCGGAAAGCTGGACTTCAGGCGAATTTTTGTAAAAAAAGGACTGATTTTTGGAAGCAATCATGCCTCATGCCTGGCTAAAATAATATTGTCTATATAAGTTGAACTTAAAAAAATCATAAAAAAGGCAGGAGTGCGGAGGGGAAGTTTGGAACTGGAGGAGCGGTAGCGACCGCCTTTGTCTGCGTATTTCAACCGTGAACAACGGTATAAATTGAAGAAATCTGTAGACAACAGCGGCCGGAAGTCCAAACATTCCCCGCAGTTACGACCAGACCCCAATATGAAAGTCTATGGTTCAATTTATATAGAAGCTGTAACACCGAAACTTGAAGACATCCAGGCATATTGCAGGAGGTTATAGACTATGGCTATCCAAAATAAAGTCCAATTGATTACGTATCCCGATTCTATGGGCGGAAATCTGAAGGTGCTGAATGAACTGCTGCAGAAGCATTTCACAGATATTTTCCCTGGCGGCATTCATATCCTTCCTCCATTCCCTTCTTCCGGGGACCGGGGATTTGCTCCGCTCACCTATCTTGAGATCGAGCCAAGCTTCGGTACCTGGGAAGATGTCCGGGCCATTGGGGAAAAGTTTGATGTGCTGGTGGATTTGATGGTGAATCACATCTCCAGGCAATCGCCGTATTTTCAAGACTTCCTTGAGAAGGGAAGGGCTTCCGAATCTGCCGATTTATTTATGACACTGGACAAGATCTGGGACAATGGGAGCCCTGTTCAAGCTGACATTGAGAAAATGTTCCTGCGCAGGCCCTTGCCCTATTCGACCTTTCAAATTAACGGGAGCGGTGAGGAAGAGAAGGTCTGGACGACCTTTGGAAGGACAGATCCTTCAGAGCAAATTGATCTGGATGTCCACTCTCCGCTGACCCGGCGGCTTTTGCAGTCATTTTTTGAAAATTTCAAGAAACAGAACGTCAAAATTGTAAGGCTCGATGCTGTCGGGTATGTCATCAAGAAGCTGGGGACCAGTTGTTTTTTTGTGGAGCCGGAAATATATGAATTTCTCGATTGGATCAAAGAAATGGCGGACTCGCTGGACATTGAGCTGCTGCCCGAAGTGCATGCACATTATAGTACTCAATACAAATTGTCGGAGCACGGGTGCTGGATATACGATTTCATCCTGCCTTACCGGGTGCTTGAGGCGCTTACCGGCAGGTCCAATACGGAACTCTACTCCTATCTGAAGACCCGGCCGCACAAGCAGTTTACCATGCTCGATTGCCATGACGGGATTCCGGTTAAGCCGGATCTTGACGATCTGATCGACACGAATGAGGCCCGGGAGCTGGTCGATCTTTGTGTGGAGCGGGGCGCTAATTTGAGCCTTATCTTGTCGGATGAGCACAAGGCCGCAGACGGATTTGATGTTCATCAGATTCGCTGCACGTATTATAGCGCACTGAATGAAGACGACAATGCTTATCTCGCCGCAAGAGCGATTCAACTTTTCACACCGGGTATTCCGCAAGTGTACTATGTAGGCTTGCTCGCCGGCGGAAATGACATGGAACAGGTAAAAGCAACGGGAGAAGGGCGCGAAATCAACCGCCATAACTATACCGTAGAAGAAATTGAGCATGCGCTCGAACAAGAAGCCGTGAAACGGCTGATGAAGCTGATTCGCTTCCGTAATACGTACAGTGCGTTTGATGGAGAGTTTCATGTGCTGGATGCGGCAAACGATGAGATCCGGTTGTTATGGCAGCAAGGCGAGAAGTACTGTAAGCTGGTTATCAGCCTGCAGACGTATCAGACCGCTATTGAATATGTAAATGAGGACGGAATTCCTGTGAATTATTTGGTTTAATGCCGATTTCGGTTACTTTCATTATAAGAGAGAAAATCCGCCCGTATTTTTGTAAAAAAAGAACTGATTTTTGGAAGAAATCGTTCCCGGAGTCCGGCTACACTTATAGGTGTCCGCTAGATGTGGCGCTTATATAAGGGGGCAACGAAATGATGGATTTTCACGACAGACTGACCTTTGAGGATAAATCAAATGACCTTTTGGCGGTCGGAGAACTGCTCGTTGACATGATCTCCAATGAGTATGATGATACGTTTCAGTCTGCCGGATATACGAAGTTTCTGGGGGGCTCTCCCTCCAATATCGCAATCAACGTGAAGAAGCTTGGGATCAGCTCCTTTATGGTTTCCGCTGTGGGTGAGGACGGCTTTGGCGAGTTTCTTGTGGACAGGCTGCGCAGAGAAGGAATGGAGCCGCATGGCATCCAGAGAAACAGCGATTCCACGAGCTTAGTGGTTGTGTCCAAGAGCAAAGCGACTCCGGCTCCGATTTTTTATCGCAGCGCAGACTATCAGTTGGCCTATACACCAACGCTTGAAGATGCTTTGAAGAATTCCAAGATTGTTCATTTTTCCTGCTGGCCCGTATCCAGAATTCCCGCCAGGCATACCATCGAACGGTTAATTGGGGAGGCGAGAAATCAGGGAACGCTGATTGGCTTCGACCCTAACTATCATCCGGGCATTTGGCAGAAGGGCGAAGATGGTGTACAGTATGTGAAATCCTTGTTCTCCAAGGTGGATATCATCAAGCCATCGGAAGACGATGCCGAGAGGCTGTTTGGCAAAGATACCCCATCCAATCAGCTGGAGAAGTTTCTGGAGCTTGGGGCTAAGCTGGTCATTTTGACGTTAGGCAAGGATGGGGCCATCGTATCGAATGGAAGAGAGGCAAGAATCTTCGATACGCTCGCTACGGACATCGTGGATACTACAGGGGCAGGAGATGCATTCTGGTCCGGATTTTATGCGGCAGCCGTTAAAGGGCATACACTGCAGGATGCTCTAAATCTCGGTTTTGCTGTAAGTGCTTTCAAATTGAGATATACTGGAGCTGTAGTGGATCTGCCGAAGCTTGAAGACATCCAGGCATACTACAATTTGTAAGAGATTAATCCGAATTCAGTTAAGGAGTGATTATTTTGGCAACACTGCAAATTAGCTTTCATTCAAAATGTCTGAAACGGGAAGTAACGTTCAGCGCTTTATTGCCAGTCGACCAGCCCGAAGCATTCAAACCACCGGCCCGGGCTGGACAACCGCTGAGAGCAATGTATCTGCTGCATGGTTATTCCGGAAGCCACAATGATTGGATGAACTTCTCACGGATCAGGGAGCTGTCGGATAGATATCACATCGCCGTCTTTATGCCTGCTGGAGAGAATCAGTTCTATCTGGATGATGAGAACAGGGAGGAACGTTTCGGGGAGTTCATCGGCAAGGAGCTGGTGGATTTCACACGCCGGATGTTCCCGCTGTCTACGGAGCGGGAGGATACCTTTATTGGCGGTTTGTCTATGGGAGGATACGGTGCGATTCGGAACGGCCTGAAGTATGGGCAACAATTCGGCCGCATCATCGCCTTGTCATCGGCACTTATTCCTTATAAAATTGCGAATATTCCCCCGGATTACGAAGATGGCATCGCCAGCTACAAATATTATACAAGTGTCTTTGGCGATCTGAGCCAGCTGCTTGGCAGTGACAAAGATCCGGAGAGGCTTGCTCTTGATTTGAAAGAGAACGGACTTAAGCTGCCGAAGATTTATATGGCCTGCGGGACAGAAGATTTCCTGCTGGATGTGAACCGCCGGTTTCATAACTTCCTTGAAGAGGAACAGATCGAGCATGCTTACGTTGAAAGCGGGGGAGCGCACACCTGGGATTTCTGGGATAAGTACATTGAAGCGGCACTAGAGTGGGCCGAGTAAGACAGTGACTCTATATAGATTAACTTGAAGTCTAATACACCTATGCCCCTGGGCTCCGATCAATTATGGGTCGGCTCAGGGGCTTGCTGGATTCCGGGGAGGAAGATGTGGGAGTATGATTCGAACGAACAGTATCGTATTCAAATTTTCTGTACAGTTGACGGCTATTCTTGCGATCCTGCTCTCAGTCCTCGTTCTGAGTAATATTTACTCGCTTGAGGTTGTTCGGAACAATGCCCTTACGAGCTCGCGGAATACGCTTGCCCTCTATCAGGCGAACATTCATAATAACTTCAACAATTTCTCCAAAGATTTAACCGAGGTGTTCAATAATAACATTGATGCTGCAGTGAATTTTGCCTACCTGGATGAAAGCAGCCGTTACTTCAAAGCGCAGGAGCTCAAAAATACGCTGCTGTCTAAAATGTCGAACGATTATTCCAGCGATGGCATGTTTATCAGACTTTCCGATGAACTCGTGCTTGAGCAATACAGCAATCGGATTCAATCTGAGGATAAGCTGGCTCTGACGGATTTCATCAACCAGCAAAAGTTCAATTCCGGGCCCTCAAGTGAAGCGGATGAATGGAAGGTGCTTCAGATCCAGGGTGAATACTATTTGTTCAGGTACATCACCTATTCGGATGTCAGCTTTGGAACGTTAGTGAAAGCAGACACCCTGTTAGCGATGGTTAACAGGGGCGGGAACGATCAGAACCGGTATGTATTGAGCAATAAAGAAGGGATTATTTTATCCGCGAACAATATCGTCCTGAAGGATGGCGACACTACCTTAGGCAGCCTAACAAATGAGTATCAGCATAATTATCTGATCATTTCCGAACCGATAGCGGAATTTGGACAGATCACCAATATGGTTGCCAAGGGAAATCTGTTGTCGGGATTAAAGCTGATCCAGTGGATCATCGCCTTATTGGCCGTTCTATCGGCCATCGTCGTCCCGCTCGTGCTGCGTTTTTTCACAAGGGATGTATTGAAGCCGATTCTTGAGCTGGTGAAGGCGGCTAAAGTGGTTGAGCAGGGACAGCTTGAGTATCAGGTTCCCGAAGGTACCCCGTATTCTCTGGAGTTTATGAAGCTATTCCACGCATTTCAATCTATGGTCAGCGAAATCAAGGATTTGAAAATTCAATCGTATGAGGAACAGATCGAAAGAAGCCGGGCGGAGATCAAATATTTGCAGATGCAAATCAGGCCCCACTTTTTTCTGAATGCGATCTCGACGATCACCAGTTTGACGTATCAGAATAAGAACGAAGAAATCCGGCGTCTCATTCACTGCTTGTCCGAGCATCTCCGGTATATGTTCAAGGGAGGGCTTGTGGAGGTTTCGATTGAGGAAGAGATCAGGCACGCCGAGAATTATATCCGAATGCAAGAAATCCGGTATCCTGATCAAGTATTCTATATGACAGAGATCAGTGATGAAGCCCGGCAGGTGCGCATCCCTCAATTCATGATCCAGACGTTCGTTGAGAATGCGTTCAAGCATGCGATGTTCTATAAGGAGATGCTTTCGATATTCATCCGCGCCCGTACAGAGACAAGAGACGGAAGCCCGTTCGTCAAAATTGTGATCGAGGATAACGGAGGAGGCTTCTCTTCCGGGTGGCTGAAAAGCACGGAACCCGAAGAGGCCGGCGAGGACGGAGGCCGGGTTGGAATAACCAATATTCGAAAAACACTGCAACTGCTCTACAAACGCGGCGATTTGCTGAAGCTGTCAAATGCTGAACAGTCCGGCGCAAGAGTGGAATTGTGGATACCCATACAAGAAGCCGAGCGGCAGACAGAGTCGGAGGGAAGACATGCGTTGTTTGTTGATTGATGATGATATACCTACGGTTGAGGCTCTTCTCGGTATTGTGAAATGGAATGAATATGGAATTACCGAAGTACTGACCGCTTATAACATACAGGATGCGAAGCAATTATTCGATAGCGGCGCGCCCGATCTGATCATATGCGATATTGAAATGCCGAGAGGCTCCGGTATTGATATGATCAAGTGGGCCAGAGAGCACGAATATGATGGCGGGTTTATATTTTTAACCTGTCATGAAAGCTTCAGCTTCGCTTCCAAGGCGATCTCGTATAATGCCGACTCTTATTTGGTTAAGCCGCTGGATAAGCACGAGCTGGAAGCGGCGCTGCGCAAGTCCATTGAGGCGCTGAAGAAAAAGATGATGATGGGCGAATACAGTAAAATGGGGCTTGCGTGGCTGAAAAATAAAGATTTGGTAGAGAAGGGCTTCTGGAGTGATGTGCTGACAGCGACTATCTCTCCGAGAATCAACCTGATTCAGAGTGAGGTGCAGAAGCGGGAGTTGTCCTTGTCTGTGCACAGCGGCTATATTCTGCTTCTCGTGAGTGTTCCGCGCTCTCAAATTGAGAGCAGGTGGGACGAAAGCCTGTTCCATTATGCGCTCTCCAACCTGATTTCCGAGATTCTGTTCAACCAGGTGAGTCATGGCCGGATCATCGCCTATCAAGCCGATAATGTGTTCTACAATGCGATTATTATCGAGGGTGAGACCGAGGTGCCGTGGCTGCAGGGAAGTGCGGAGAATATCATTCTGATGTGCAGGCAATATTTGAAGTGTACGGCTACCTGTTATTTCAGTGAGAAGGTGGCTGTTTCAGAACTCTCGCAGGCAAAGCTGGAACTCGAGCAACTGGATGAGTCCAACATCATTTTCCGGGGAAAAGTCCATTTTCAGAATGACCCCTTTCATTATGATACTGCGGAAGGCTTCACCCTTGATGCTGAGCTTTTCACCATGCTGTTCGTTCAAAGGGAGAAGGTTCAGATTGTTAATCGGCTGAAAAAAGAGCTGGAAGTGCTGACCAGTCTGAATAAACTGAATTCAGTGACGCTTCATTCGATCCGGGAGGATTTCCTGCAAGTAGTCTATTCGCTTCTCTCACGACATCATATTCAAGCGCATCGGCTCTTCGCCGATGAAGTGACCCAGCAATTGGCCCAGAGTGCCGAGAGCAGTGTGTTTGACTTCATGAAGTGGGCCAGGGTGGTTACGGACAAAACGGTGGATTCCATCAAAGAGGTGCTGCAGTCCGAAGGAGTTGTCGAGAGAGCGAAGCGGTTTATCCATGACAACTACCGGCAGGAGCTTAGTCGCGAAGATGTTGCTGCAAGCGTATATCTAACGGCGGATTACTTGGCTAAGGTCTTCAAGAATGAGACGGGGCAGACCGTCAAGGAGTATCTGAACGACTGCCGAATCAACGCGGCCAAGCAATTGCTGATTGAGAGTACGGCAAACATCGGCCAGATCGCAATGGAAACCGGTTTTGATACGATATCTTATTTCTCTACGGTATTCAAAAAGCTGACAGGAGAAACGCCGATTGCTTATCGTTCGAAGCATAAGTCCGTTCGATAACACGAAACTCCGCTTCCGCATTAGAGGCGGAGTTTTTGCTGCAGTACGGTTTTTCGAAAAAACATACCGTCTTTTTGAAAGCCCGGAATCCTTCAAAAAAGTAAAATGAAAGCGAAAACACAGAACGAGGAGGCATCATCATGAAAAGTAAAAAGGGGATTAGCTCGCTGCTGTTGTCAACGGTATTAATCGGTTCACTTCTTTCGGCTTGCAGTAGCAATTCGAATACATCTAGAGCGGATTCAAAGAATTCAGCAGCGGATGCTAAAGTAGCTGAAATCGTATTTGCCCTGCCGTCTTTCAACCGGATTCCCGATGATCTGAGCAAGGTGACGAACGCGATCAATGAGATCACAACCAAGAAGATCGGCGTGAAGGTGGATTTCCGCCTTTACGGTCCGTCCGATTATGCCCAGAAAGTTAATCTGGCCCTTCAGAGCGGCGAGAAAATGGATATCTTCACAACACTGGGCCAATTCTCCAACTATGTGTCGAAGAATCAGCTTGCTCCGCTTGAAGACCTGCTGCCGAAATACGGAAAAGAAATGAATGCAATTCTGGAGAAGGATTTTGGCCCTGACATCCTCAAAACTACAACGATGGATGGACATATCTATGGCATTCCGGTCAATAAAGGGATGGCTGTGCCCAGCAATATTATCTATAACACCGATATGCTGAAGGAAGCGGGCTTAACAGCCGACAAGATTCAATCGGTGGAGGATCTGCCAGCAGTCTTCGCAGCCGTTAAGAAGAAGTTCCCCGATGTGGTTCCGTTTGGACCGATTAGTGTCAATCCGACGGATACGGGACTTATTAATCTGCTGAAAGGTTCGAACAAGGTGGATTATCTGACAGATACAACCGGAGTCGGTGTGGTGATCGGCGATAGCGGAAAGGTCGTCAATTACTATGAATCCGATGTCTTCAAGAACGGGATTAAGATGATGAGAGACTGGTTCAATGCAGGTTATTTGCAGAAGGATACGGCAACGACAACGATAACAGCAACGGAGATGATTTCTTCCGGACGCGGGTTCTCCTACATTGGAGGCTACAGTGGTCAGGAGGTAGGCAAAACGTTGAGCGCCCAAGTCGGAAAAAAGCTTGAGACCAAACGAATTGCTCCCTTCTACTTTGATACGAGTGCCGTAAATGCCGTAACCTGGATGGTGTCCAGCACCTCCAAGGAACAGGAAGCCGCTGTCAAGTTCCTGAATCTGCTCTATTCCGACTCTGATCTGATCAATACTATCCTCTTTGGGATTGAAGGGGAGGATTACCTGAAGGTCGACGAGCACCATGTGAAATTTCCGGAAGGCAAAGACGCCAATACAGTACCGTACACTGCATTTCTGAGCTCCGGGATTGTGGGTTCGGAGTCGCTCCAGGATCAGTTTGAGGGGATCAATTGGTCAGATGTTGAATTTAAGCTGAAGGAAAACAAGGATACAGAAAGATCGCCTTATTTCGGATTTATCTTTGATCAAAGCGGGGTGAAGACGCAGATCAGTGCTGTGAACAATGTAGTGAATCAATACTTGCCGGCGCTTGTCAGCGGATCGGTAGACCCGGATACGATTATTCCAAAATTCATCAGTGCGCTGAAAGATGCAGGTGCCCAAGCGATTATCGACAGCAAACAGAAACAGCTCGATCAGTGGATTGCTGCGAAAAACAAATAACTCGAAAAAACCTACTGAAAGTAGAGTCGTAATCAGGCTCTATTTTCAGTAATGGAGGTGAAGTCCGGCATGATAGCCAACCGTAAATCCAAACCACTCAAAAAAACATTACCATTATTGATTTTAGCCGCTCCAGGCTTGCTTTATTTTCTGATTAACAGCTATTTTCCCATGTTCGGGGTGTTTATCGCCTTTAAGGATGTAAATTACGCTAAAGGAATCTTCGGCAGCGACTGGATCGGGTTTAAAAACTTCACCTTTTTGTTCCAGACAAGTGATGCCTGGATTATGACGAGAAATACCCTTCTTTACAACTTGGCCTTTATTGTACTCGGGACGATCGTTTCGATTATCATCGCCATCCTGATGTCGGAGCTGCTGAGTAAACTGTACTCGAAGCTGTTCATGACAGGTCTGATTCTTCCGAATCTGATCTCGATGGTTGTCCTGTCCTTACTCGTCTTTGCGTTTCTTAATGCCGACAGCGGTTTCGTCAACCATTCCATACTTCGTCCGCTCGGACTTCCAGAGATCAACTGGTATTCGGAGCCGAAGTACTGGCCTTACCTGCTGGTGTTAGTTCAGATCTGGAAAACGGCAGGTTATGGCTCCATTGTCTATTTTGCTTCCATTGCAGGAATCGACAAGAGCATTTATGAGGCAGCCAAGATAGATGGCGCAGGGAAGCTGAAGCAGATTCGCATGATTACCTTGCCGCTGCTGAAGCCGACGGTTATTGTGCTGGTGCTTATGTCCATGGGGCGGATTTTCAACTCTGACTTTGGTCTGTTCTATCAGGTTCCTATGAACTCGGGAGCGCTGTTCAGCACTACACAAACGATTGATACGTATGTCTACCGCGCCTTGATGCAGCTTAATGATATCGGAATGTCGGCGGCAGCCGGCTTGTATCAATCTATCGTCGGATTTGTGCTTGTGCTTGCGGTAAATGCCATCGTCAAGAAATTCAACTCAGAAAATGCTTTGTTCTAGGAGGAAATACTTATGATACAAACCAGAGGGGAACGAACATTTGTTATTTTCTCTGCGATCGTGATGATTTTGCTGACCGTGTTTGCTTTTTTACCGTTCCTTCTGATTGTCATTGCTTCGTTCACCGATGAGACGACCTTGCTCCGAAACGGATATAGCTTTTTTCCTGAGAAGACAAGTCTTGAAGCTTACTTATATATCAAATCCTCGGCGTACACCTTCATAAGAGCCTATGGGGTCTCCTTTCTGGTTACGATACTGGGCACCGGGTTTGGACTGCTTATAACAAGCATGCTTGCTTATCCAATGTCCAGGTCAGATTTCAAATACCACAATGTGCTGGCTTTTATCATATTTTTCACGATGCTGTTCAGCGGGGGGATCGTTCCTTCCTATATCATGTGGACCCAATATTTTCATATCAAGGATACGCTTTGGGCGCTGATTGTTCCGAATCTGCTGTCGAACGGCTTCAATGTGCTGCTGGTTCGAAACTATTTTAAGAACAACGTACCGCTGGAAATCATTGAGGCTGCCCAGATCGACGGGGCGTCGGAGCTGCGGACATTCTTTCGGATTATGCTTCCCTTGTCTATGCCGGTTATGGCAACTGTCGGGCTGTTCATGGGGCTTGCCTATTGGAACGATTGGATCAACGCACTATATTTCGTCTCGAAGCCGCAATTCTATGGCATTCAAAATCTGCTGATCCAGCTGATGAACAACATTCAATTCCTGAACTCCGGCCAGGCCAGCAGTGTGGTCGGGGCAGAAGCTGTACAACTGCCGAGCACAGCCGTGCGGATGGCGATGGCGGTTCTGGGCATTGTGCCGGTCTTGTTTGTTCTCCCGTTCATGCAGAAATATTTAACCCGCGGGGTTGTAATAGGTGCGGTTAAAGGATAAAGATAGAATGAAAAGGAGATACAGCTTATGAATGTGCAAGAAGTTATTGATCGAATTCTGCTAGATTGCTGCGGAGGCCGCAAGCTGGAGATGACCTGCGATGTGCTCGCGAGCGGTCATGCAGGCATGGAAGTCACCGGAATCGTCACAACATTTATGGCGACTGTGGATGTAATCCGGGAAGCGATTGCCATAGGAGCGAACCTGATTATTACTCATGAGCCGACCTACTTTACCGGAATGGATACACTGGACTGGCTTCAGGAGGACCCTGTGTATCTGGCGAAGAAAAAGCTGATTGAGGATCATGAAATTGCGATCTGGAGATTTCACGATCATATGCATTTAGCTGACACCGACCGGATTTACGATGGCCTGCTTAAGGAACTGGGATGGGAGGACAAGAAGCTGGACGAGAAGGATTCCTGGGGTTATTTGATCGAAGAGACAACGGTTGGAGCGCTGGCCGGCTTCTTGAAGCAGCGACTCGGCATGGATGTGATCCAGATCGTCGGCAATCCAAAGACGCCTTGCTCCCGCATCGGGATATTGGTCGGAGGCGGAAGTCTCGGCCTGGGCAGAGAGCAAATGCCTATGGAGCTTATGCGGGACAAGAATCTGGATGTCATGGTCTGCGGAGATATCACGGAGTGGACATTATGCGCTTATGTTAACGACGCCGCTATGCTCGGCATGAACAAAGCAATGATTGTTATCGGTCATGAGCGGTCCGAAGAGTGGGGAATGAAGTATATGGCCGAATGGCTAAAGCCTTTGGTGAGCGGCCTTCCGGTTACGTTTGTTGATGCGAAGGAGCCCTTTGTATATCTGTAAAATGAAGCCGTGCGGATTGCCCGCACGGCTTTTGCACATCTAAAAGCTAAATAAGCACATAAGTTGCTCTCAAGGGACCATGCACCCCGACGACGAGCTGCATTTCAATATCGGCGGAATTCGATGGACCGGAGATGAAATTGATGGAGGAGCCCATCGGCTCACCCGCTTGAATCCGCCGGTTTAGAGCTGCTGCTGCCTGGGTGGAGCGGAGCACAAGCCTTTCTTTTTCAATAATGGCAATATAATGGGCAGGCAGAAAATGAAGGGAGCGGCCTTGATCCGGACGGCTCTCCACGACAATTGTTCCAGACTCGGCCAGCGCGTAGTCGGCGAAGACAATCGCCGTATTGGCCGCTTCGGAGCGGCTGATATTCTTCTCCCTTCCTGCCGTTTCTTCCCAAACGAATGCATTCGCAAATTTCAACCCATACTTGGCAAACCGGGGATCTCCGGAAGTGACTACAGCTCCTCCGCCATTTGCATCTATCAAATCAGTGAGTGTTCCCTGCAAGGTCTCCGGGTCCGATTCGATTACCTGAGTGTGGATGTGTGAGCACTGCTCCTTAAAAATCTCTATCAGATCGTCTGTTGTTAGGCTGCCGTAGCTGCCCGGGATCAGGTCCTTCAGGTCCGGGCGCTTAACGTTATATATACGTTCCCGTCCCAGCTTGGAGGCGATGTGGTTCAGAAAGGAAGCCTTGTTCGATGCAGCCATTATACAGACCCTCCTTTCCGTTGATCAAGCCAGGCCCGGAAGCTATCCTGCTGCTTGACAGGCTGACTGAGATCACGGGCGCTGATCCAGCCGCGGATGAGTCCCGGTCCTCTTACAATCCGCCCATGCCTGCTGATCAGCCGGCTAGCCGGGTTCGCAAGCCGCAGGGCTTTGCCGAACAGCGCCTGGGAAGACAGCAGACGGCCTGCCGCTTTCATCTGGAGTCTTTCCGCTGCACCAGTTCTTTTCTCCGCTACAATTTTCTGGCGGTGCAAGATAAGCTGCTCATGCAGCGGGATTTTTACCGGGCAGACATCCGTGCAAGCTGCGCACAGACTGGAGGCAAAAGGAAGCTCTTTGTAGTCATCGTATCCACCCAGCAGCGGAGTAATCACAGCTCCAATCGGACCCGGATAAATGGACCCGTAGGCATGCCCGCCAATATGGCGGTAGACCGGGCAGACGTTAAGACAGGCACCGCAGCGGATGCACTGCAGGGCTTCGTTAAATTCGCCTCCCAGAATATCGGAGCGGCCGTTGTCTACGACAACCAAATGGAACTCTTCAGGACCATCCGACTCCCCGGCTGCCGAGGGGCCCATCACGGTAATATAGCTGGTCAATTTTTGCCCTACGGCACTCCGGCAGAGCAGATTATCCAATACCTCCATTTCCTCAAGCGTGGGCACGATTCGTTCCATGCCCATCACAGCGATATGCGTTTTCGGTATGGCGGCTGTGAGATCACCGTTGCCTTCATTGGTCACCAGATTAATGGCTCCCAGATTAGCGACGGCAAAGTTGCAGCCCGTTATCCCGACATCCGCCTCCAGGAACTTTTGCCGCAGCACCGTCCGGGCAAACCGGGCAAGGTTCTCGGGACTTTCGTCGCCTGCATATCCAAGCCTCTCGGTGAACACTCTGCGGATCTGTGTCCGGTCTTTGTGCAGCGCAGGAGCCACAATATGCGAAGGCGGGTCCCAATCATCCATTTGGAGAATATATTCCCCCAGATCGGTCTCGATCAGCTCGCAGCCGGCTTCCATCAGCACATGGTTCATTTCTATTTCTTCGGTGACCATCGATTTGGATTTGACGATTTTTTTTGCCTGCTTTTGTACGACGACGTCCCGGATATAGCTGCTTGCTTCCTCTTTGGTTTTGGCAAAATAGATGTGTCCGCCTTTTTTCTCGACATTATCTGCGAGCTGACCCAGGTAAAAATCCAGATGCTTCAGCGTATGCTGGCGGATTTGCTGGCCGGCTGTACGCCACTGCTCCCACTCCCCAAGCGTGTTGGCGGCAGTGAGGCGCCTGGTCTTCAGACTGTCTTGCGCTGAGCTTACCGCGTTCCTCATGAATGAATCACTTATGCCATCTGTGGTCCGTTCGCTGAACTCCCGTTTATCCGTTTGCAGGCTCATGCCCGGCTTCCTCCTTTGGCAGCGCCAGCAGTCTGCTGGTGGTTCAGCACCTCTGCAATATGCATAATTTGAACGGGCTCGCCCTTGCGGGACAGGCGCCCGCCGATGTTAAGCAGGCATCCCATATCCGCGCTGATTAGAATATCCGCTCCGGTGCCTATGACACAGCCGCATTTCTCATCGACCATCTGCCCGGAGATTTCCGGCATTTTCACCGAAAAGGTTCCGCCAAAGCCGCAGCAATTATCGCTGTTCTTGAGTGGCTCAAGCTGTAATCCGCTTACCTGTTCAAGCAGCTGGAAGGGAGCTTCTGTTTCGCCCAGCAGTCTTGTCATATGGCAGGAACGGTGGTAGGTGGCGGTTGCTTCAAGCCTTGCACCGACATCGGTAATGCCCAGCACCCGCACGATGAACTGTGTAAATTCATAGGATTTCTCTTTTAAAGCAACCGCTTTCAATTCCCAGTGGGGATCTCCTTTGAAAATTTTCGGGTATTCATGGAACATGGCGATGCAAGAGCCGGACGGACCCACAACATAATCCGAGTCTTCGAAGGCGAGCATCATGTTTTTCATGGCCAGCTTGGCATCCTCCAGATAGCCGCTGTTATAAGTGGGTTGGCCGCAGCACACCTGCGAAGCCGGATAGTCAATTTCACAGCCCAGTCTTTCGAGAACTTGGGCCATAGCCTTTCCCACATTCGGAGCCATAAGGTCTACTAAACAAGTCGAAAAAATACTGACTTTCATTTGTCTCCCTCCAATCGCAATCTTGATAAGAATAGCTTAACTCAAAAAGTCAATGAAAAACAACACAAAAACAAATGAAAAATGTGAATCTTGTTGACAAAAAATATTGGCAGCGTTTACACTGTGGAAAGAGCAATGGATCAATCTACCTTGAGGGGGAGAGTCAGTGGAAAAGCATTTGATGTATATCAACGGCCAGTTTACGGAGTCAGAGGGCAAAGAATGGATGAATGTAACCAATCCAGCAACGGATGAAGTAATTTCACAGGTTCCCAAAGCTACAAGGAATGATGTCGTGCGTGCCATTAATGCAGCGGAGGAAGCACAGTCGGCCTGGGAGGAAATACCTGCGGTTGAAAGAGGGAAGTACCTTCATGCCATTGCCGAGGGGATTCGGGCAGAGGCTGACAGCCTTGCCAGACTGATCTCCGAAGAGGTAGGCAAAACCCTGGAATTGTCCACTGTAGAGGTGAACTTTACGGCGGACTATATGGACTATATGGCAGAATGGGCGCGCCGCTATGAAGGGGAAATTGTGCAAAGCGACCGTGATAATGAGAATATTTTTATTTTTAAACGGGCGATTGGGGTAACTACCGGCATTTTGCCCTGGAATTTTCCATTCTTTCTGATTGCGAGAAAAATGGCACCGGCGCTGATCACCGGAAATACGATTGTAGTCAAGCCCAGTGCCGAATCGCCTAACAATGCTGTGGCCTTTACCAAAATTGTAGACAAAGTCGGCCTTCCAAACGGCGTGTTCAACCTGGTTACGGGCAAAGGCGGAGAGGTCGGTAATGAATTGGCCAGCAATCCTAAAGTCGGGATGGTCAGTCTAACGGGCAGCGTGCCGGCAGGACAACAAGTGATGCAGGCCGCAGCCGAGAATATCATTAAGGTCAGTCTGGAGCTTGGCGGCAAGGCTCCGGCCATTGTTATGGACGACGCTGACCTGGAGTTGGCTGTCAAAGCGATTGTGGATTCCCGGGTGATTAATACGGGGCAGGTCTGCAACTGTGCGGAGCGGGTCTATGTGCATGAGAAGATCAAGGACGAATTCACTGCCCGTCTGATTGAGGCTATGAAGGCGGTGAAATATGGCGATCCGCTGAAAGACAAGGATATTCATATGGGCCCGCTGATCAACAAGGCGGCACAGGAATCCGTGCAGCAGAAGGTTGACCGTGCAGTGCAAGAGGGGGCCAAAATCGCATACGGAGGTAAAAAGGTAGAGGGGACCGGCAGCTTCTTCGAGCCGACAGTCATTACCGATGCCACCAATGATATGGAGATCGTACAGGAAGAGATCTTCGGGCCAGTTATCCCGATCATTACTTTTGCTAACCTGGATGAAGCGATTGCGCTTGCCAATGACAGTGAGTTTGGATTGACCTCTTCCCTATATACCCAGAATTTGAACGTCGCCATGAAAGCCATCAAGCGCCTCAAATACGGGGAAACCTATATTAACCGGGAGAATTTTGAAGCGATGCAAGGCTTCCATGCAGGCTGGAGAAAATCCGGCATCGGCGGCGCAGACGGCAAACACGGCTTGAACGAATATCTGCAGACCCATGTGGTCTATCTGCAATACGACAAGTCTGTCAGGTAAATCAGCTGAAAATAAATCATACAATCATCCTATACGTTACGAAAGGCCCTTATTAGCCACAAAGTCTCCAAACCCGCTGTTACAGTGGTTTTGGAGACTTTTATTTTACTCCATTACACAGTCAAAACTCTTTTTCTTAAGAATCCATTGACAATTACACAGTTATCCTATAGGATTTAAAAAACACGACTGACTGATCAATCGGGAGGAGTAATATGGATTGCCTATGGATGAAAACAATGGAAACGTAGATCGAAGAAGTCAGCTGATGCAAATTGCCCTGGAGAAATTTGCCCGGAACGGATATCATCAGACGAAAATATCTGACATCGTTCAGGAGGCTGGCGTGGCACAAGGGACCTTTTACTGGCATTTTAAGAGTAAGGAAGCCATTGCGCTGGAGATTATAGAAACGGGCAAGGAACAGCTGCTTCAAGCGATTGCTCAAGGCTACCGTCAAGATCCGGGGGACATAGCGGATATGGTAAAAGCCTCAGAATTACTGTTCCACCGGCTGTTCAATTTTGCCGCTGAGAATCGCCATCTTATGGAGATCCTTCTGATGGGGAATGGAGCCGACCAAACGATAAGGAATAGTATTTCAGCTACCCGAAATGCGATGGAGCAAGCCTTCCGCCGCAATATAGAAAGAGCGATAGAGCTGAAAATGCTGCCCGAGGGATTAAAGGTAGAGCTTCGCGCTGCTCTGCTGATGAGTATGTTTGATGGTTTGATCTCGCGCTGGTTATTTGGCTCCGAAGAAATTCATACTGAGGTTGCGAAAGCATCTGCACAGCAATTAGCAAGTGAATTGGCTAACTTCGAATTTTACGGACTACTGGGAAGAATATAGATAAGGGAGAGAAACAAGATGATAAAACGTAAATTTGCCGCGGCTACGATTACAGTTCTGGCTTTGTTCGCTCTGGTTCTAAGCGCTTGCGGAGGTAGCTCAGACTCGGGAGCAAAGGCAACGAATCAACTGGAACAAATCAAAGCAGCAGGTGTGCTCAAGGTGGGTACAATGGGAACTTATCCTCCTTATACCTTTTTGAATGAAAAGAAAGAAGTAGATGGCTTTGACCCCGATATCGCTAAGGAAATAGCTAAACGGCTTGGAGTGACTGCAGAATTCACAACTCAGGATTTCTCCGGGCTGATCCCAAGTCTGCAGGCAAAGAAATTCGACATTGTCATTAGCCAGGTTACGATAACGGATGAACGCAAGGCCCAAATTGATTTTACTGATTCTTACATTACGAACAATGTCAAAATAATCGTCAATACCAAAAATTCGGATATCACGAAGCTGGAAGACTTTAAGGGCAAAACAATTGGGGTTGGACTTGGAACGAATGATGAAGCCTACCTGCGTAACGAAGTGCTGCCAAAGGTCGGTGATTTCAAAATTAAGACGTATGATGATGTCATTACCTCACTGAAGGATCTGGATGCAGGACGTATTGACGCTACAATTAATAATCTGTATGCCTTGAAGCCGATTGTGGATGAAAATGGCTTTCAGATTAAAGCGGTTGGCGAACCGATCAAATCCGATATGGCTGGTGTAGCTCTTCGCAAGGATAACCCGGAGCTGCGGGACGCCATAAATAAAGCTTTAGCGGATATGAAGGCTGACGGGACATACGATACTCTTTTTAAGAAATGGTTCAATGAATCACCTGCAAAATAAAAATGGAGTGCGCCCTATAGCGGGAAGGGGGGAGTAACCTATGCAACTTGTGTTCGACAACCTGCCCTTCTTGCTGAAGGGCGCCGGGCTTACCTTGCTGCTGACGATTGTCTCCATGTTCTTCGGTCTGATTATCGGACTAGTGGTGGCCATTGCCCGGCTTAAAGGAAATCAGCCCATCCGGTGGATGGCTCGTTTCTATGTATCTATCATCCGCGGAACACCGCTGCTGGTGCAGATTGTGATCATTTATTATGGGCTTGTTGATTACGGAATTACGCTTGGCTCCCTGACAGCAGCCTATATTGCACTTAGTGTAAATTCCGGGGCTTACTTGTCTGAGACATTTCGTGCTGCCATCCTGTCTGTTCCGAAGGGACAGCTTGAGGCTGCTTATTCGACGGGGATGACGCCATGGCAGGCCATGCGCAGGATCGTGCTGCCGCAAGCGATGCGCATCGCCATTCCACCTATGGGGAATACGTTTATTGGCATGCTTAAGGAGACCTCACTCGTTTCGGTCATCGCGGTCAGCGAACTGCTGCGTCAAGCTCAGCTGCTCATTGCCCAGTACTATCAATATATGCCTTTTTATCTGGGGATCGGGATTATGTATTGGATTATGAGTACAGGACTGGCCTTCATTCTGGAGCGGTTTGAACGGAGATTAGCCAAAGCTTACTGAACATGGAGATGACGTTAACATGATAACGACTACGGGCTTATCCAAGCATTTTCAGGATCTTGAAGTGCTGAAGAGCATTGATATACAGGTAGCTGCAAAAGATATTGTCGTCGTATTAGGCCCCAGCGGTTCAGGCAAAAGCACGCTGCTTCGCTGTCTGAATGGTCTGGAGGATATCTCGGGGGGCCGCTTTGAGGTGAATGGTATCGTGGTGGATGCCGCAGCATCCAGACGTGCGCGACAGCAGGCAACCCGTAACATCCGTAAGCAGAGCGGGATGGTGTTCCAGCAATTTAATCTGTATCCGCACAAAACAGCGCTTGGCAACGTGATCGAAGGTTTGATCACAGTTAAGAAGCTGCCGAAGGATCAGGCCGTAATTGTCGGCCGGAAGCTGCTGGACCGCGTTGGACTTTCAGACCGGGAGGATTATTATCCATCCCGGCTCTCCGGCGGACAACAACAACGAGTTGCCATTGCCCGTTCTCTGGCCATGGAACCAGCGGTGATGTTATTCGATGAACCCACTTCTGCGCTTGATCCCGAGCTTGTGGGTGAGGTGCTGAGCGTGATGCGTGAGCTGGCACAGGAGGGCATGACGATGCTGGTCGTGTCGCATGAGATGAAGTTTGCCCGCGAAGTAGCTACCAAAATCATTTTTATGGCAGATGGAAACATTATCGAAGAAGCGGTTCCGCAGCGGTTTTTTGAAGATCCGCAGGAGGAACGAACCCGGAAATTTTTACGTCAGATCAATGAAATTTAAGGAAGAAGGTTATATGGTGAAAGTATCGACTGTTTGGAAAGGCAAACGCACCTTTACATCTACTGGCCCTTCCGGTTATTCCGTAGGGATGGATGCAACTCCCAAATACGGAGGAGACGGCGAAGGAATGACTCCAATGGAATTGCTGCTGGCTGGGTTGGGAGGTTGTATGGGGATTGATATCACGATGATACTGGACCGGTTTCTGCCAGCGATCACACGCCTGGAGATTGAAGCGGATGGAACGCGTAAGGAAGCGAATCCTTCCGGATTTACGGCGATTGACCTGAACTTTCATATAGACGGGGATGTTCCCGATTACCGGCTCTGGAAAGCCATCCTTATGGCTGAGGAGAAGTACTGTGCAGTCTCCGATTCGCTCAAGGCAGAGATCACATTGCACCTGATTCTCAATGGGGTTGAGGTAGAGAAACCAGTGAAATAATCTATTGCTTCAGTTTCACAAAAGAGGTTAACAAAGAAGGCCGGTTTTCTCTAATATGGAGGAAGCGGGCCTTTTGTAATTTCTATGAAATGAAAGGCAGATTCTTGGTATATCAAATGAAATCTTGCATGAATGTTATATGATCGAAGTTGGAATGAAAAATCGGGGAGGAAAACTTAATGGAAAAGGGTCATTCTGCTATAACATACCGTAACCTAAAGCCCGGCGAATTCATTACGTTCGGCACGTATCCGCAGTCTGTAGGCGGTAAAGAACTGGCGATTACATGGCGTGTTCTTCAAAATTCAGGAAGTGAGCTATTTGTTTTGAGTGAGTATATTTTGGACTGCAAGAGGTATCACGGCAAAAGCGCGGAGCTGAAGTGGCGTGATTGCATGGAAATTACGTGGCATGACTGCGATTTGCGCGAGTGGCTGAATGATGAATTTTATAACACCGCATTCAATGCCGCCGAAAAGCAATTCATAAAGACGACTCATTGCACGGACAACGGACAGGGCTGCCCGGATACGGAGGACAAGGTCTTTCTGCTTAGCGCTGCCGAGATAAAAGCTCTATCTGAGATCCACGGCAAGGATTTGAGGCGCGCTGCCGGAACCGATTTTGCCAAGACGAAAAAGCCCGATGGATGCAGCTTATATGTATATGATAAAACGAACAAAGATAACTATATCATCAGAGATGGCGAAGAAGTTGGCTGTTCCTGGTGGTGGCTGAGAACACAAGGAAACAAGCCTTCGCGTGCGTTTTTTGCAGGTCCAGGTTGCAGTATTCGCAGCTATGGGAATAACAGTATAGACGGTTATGGTGTCCGTCCTGCTTTAAAAATAAATCTTTCATGATAAAGATGAACAAGGAGGTAAGACATGGATTACAGTTCACCGAAAGAAGCGGCGTTAAAGGTGAAACGGTGGCCTAAAGACACCATAGCTGCGGGTCGTCGTCATACCGCCCTGCTTAAATCTGACGGAACGGTGACGGCTGCGGGTGATAATAAATATGGCCAATGCGAGGTAAGCGGCTGGCGCGATATTGTGGCGGTCGCGGCTGGTAATGTTCATATGGCAACGAACACGGGGAATGCTCATACAATCGGTCTTAAATCGGACGGAACGGTGACGGCTGTGGGTTGGAATAAGCATGGCCAATGCGAGGTAAGCGGCTGGCGTGATATTGTAGCGGTTGCGGCGGGTTGGTGTCGTACCGTCGGGCTTAAATCGGATGGCACGGTGGTAGCAGCGGGCCGAAATAATGAAGGTGAATGTAATGTTAGCGGCTGGCATGATATGGTGGCGGTCGCTGCGGGTGACTGGCATACCATCGGTCTTAAATTGGATGGCACGGTGACGGCTGTGGGGAATAACCGGTATCGCCAATGCAATGTAAGCGGCTGGTGCGACATAGTGGCGGTCGCTGCGGGTTACCTTCATACCGCCCTGCTTAAATCGGACGGTACTGTGGTGGCTGTGGGTTGGAATAAGCATGACCAATGCGAGGTAAGCGGCTGGCGCGGTATTGTGGCGATAGCGGCGGGTAGTTATCATACCATCGGCCTTAAATCTGACGGTACGGTGGCGGCTGCGGGCTCAAATGAGCATGGTCAATGCGAGGTAAGCGGCTGGCGCGATATTGTGGCGGTCGCTGCGGGTTGTGCTCATACTCTCGGCCTTAAATCAGACGGCACGGTGGTTGCTGTGGGGGATAATGAATATGGCCAATGCAATGTAAGCGGCTGGTGCGGCATCCAGCTGCCCGGCACGTACTTGTACAATGATATTTAAACCTATATTAACCGGGAGAATCTTGAAGCGATGCAAGGCTTCCTAATGAAAAATCCCCGATAACTCTAAGAATTATCAGGGATTTTTATTTGGATTGACGGTGCAATCAATGCATTGATTTAACGGCCTAAATGCATTTTCTATTGTGTGTGCCCTTGGGCGTCAAATTCATCCTATCTTTTTCCAATAAGAGGATAGATGTTGGATGTTTGTGTGATATAATAGGAACATATGATCCGATTAAGGTGGTGACCTTTCGTGCAAATCACTTATCAGTTTCGCCTCTATCCAACTCCCAAACAGGAGCAACTCATGATTCGAACGTTGAGGTTGTGCCAGAAGCTGTACAATCGGGCTAAGG